>JAETSQ010000014.1 GCA_021769525.1 Oscillospiraceae bacterium | reverse complement strand
GATTCCGGCGACCCGAACGCCCGGTATCGAATGGGACAGCTTTACCGGGACGGTGGTTTGGTTATCCCGGATGGCGTCGTTGCCTACGATTGGTTCGCCAAAGCTGCGGAGCAGGGCCATGTGGCGGCGCAGTGTGCCCTGGGCAAGCTGTGCTTTTCCCGGGATGCGGAAGTCCGAGATACAACACAAGGGATGTACTGGCTGGAACAGGCGGCGCAGGGTGGCTCACTCTGCGCCGCTTATTTCATGGGCAGGGAGTACCTTCGGGGAAAATCGGTGCCGAAGGATATTCCAAAGGCTGTGGATCTTTTCCGGCAGGCGGCTGATGGCGGTAACCCATACGCTCAATATATGCTGGGGAAACTCTGCCTGATGGGCAAAGGTGTCCCCGAGGACAGGGCGCAGGCACACTACTGGTTCACCCGGTCTGCCCGGCAAGGGAACAGCTTTGCACAATATTTCCTGGACCGATGGGACAGCCTGGGCCCGCCTTCTCTCATGCTTGCCGGGACACGGTTACTCCGCCAGCTGGGACGCATTTTCCGGGAGAACAGCCTGCCGCCTTCCCATCCTGGGGCGATGGAGCTGGACCGCAAGCGCATCCGGCAGCTGCGGGAGAAAGCCCAGGCCATGGGGCGGAAATACTCGCCGACAATGCAGATGTAACCGTCCCCGCCCCCGTCAGCCGGCGGGCAGGTAAACCAACAAGACAAAGAACAACAAAGAAAGGAGTACCCCAAAAATGCGAAAATGCAGATTCCATTCCTACGATGAACTTCCGCTGATGCTCACCGTCGCAGATGTGGCGGATGTACTGGGCATCGGTTTGGCTCATGCCTACGAGGTGGTACGGCGGCAGGATTTCCCGACCATCACCCTGGGCAGCCGCATCATTGTCCCGAGGGACAAATTTATCCAATGGATCGAGGAAAAAACGGTCGAAAAGGGATAGCTATTTCAAGAAAACTGTGGTATATGTTTGTGTTACAAAAACGAAAAAGGAGGTTCGATATGGCAAAGAAACGAGCGAACGGGGAGGGCAGCATCCGCCGCCGTTCCAACGGACGATGGGAGGGACGGTACACCGCCGGTATCGACCCGGCCACCGGGAAGTCGGTGCAGAAAAGCGTTTCCGCCAAGACCCAGGCGGAGTGCCGGGAACGGCTCCGGCAGGCGATACGGGACAGCCAGGGACTCACCGTCGACCACACCGGTGACTACACCGTTGCGGAATGGTGCAGGCTCTGGTACGAGACCTACTCAAAACCCAACCTGCGATTCAGCACCGCCGACAGTTACAGGGTCATTATAGAGAAGCACATCATCCCCGCTATCGGCGGAATCAAGCTGCGGCAGCTTACCGCCCTGCACATCCAGCAGATGTATAACCATTCCAAGGAGCAAGGGCGGGTCAGGCGATGGGAGAAAACCACCGATTTCTCCCTGGCAAACAGCACGATCCGGCGGATACACATGGTGCTGAACAGCTGCCTCCAGCAGGCGGTGAAGGGGCGCATCATCTCTTACAATCCCTGCGAAAGCTGCCGTGTTCCCAAGCTGGAGAAAAAGGAGATGACTATTATCCCGCCAGAAAAAGTCGGGGCATACCTGCAGGCGGCGGAACAGTATGGGGTGCTGCCCATCTTCTACCTGGAGCTGACCTCCGGTTTGCGGCGTGGGGAGCTGCTGGGGTTACAATGGAGCGACTTGGACCAGGAAAACCAGCTCATCACCGTCAACAAACAGCTTTCCAAGATAAACGGGGAGCTGGTGCTTACCACCCCCAAAACGCAGAACTCCATCCGCAAGGTTGCAATTCCCAGGCAGACGGTAGAATTGCTCATCGCAGAGCATGAGAAACACCCGGGCAGCCCGCTGATGTTCGCGTCCCCCAGAACCGGCAGCTATTGGAGTCCCGATGCCATTGGGCGGGTCCACAAAAAGCTGCTGGCCATGGCGGAGATCGACAGCTCGGTGCGGTTCCACGATTTGCGGCACACCTTCGCAACTTTGGCGATGCAGAGCGGGGTGGATGTGTAAACCCTTGCCAGTATGCTGGGGCATTACTCGGCGGGGTTCACGCTGGATACCTACACCCATATCACCCACCAGATGCAGCAAGGCGCGGCGGAGAAGATCGGCGGGTTTATGACCGGGGCGGCGCTGTTTGCCGGAAAGATTGATAAAGAAAATAAGAGCGCATAACACAGATGGAATTGGCCAGCCTGGAGAGGAAATCTCTGGGCTGGCCGGTTATCAAAATATTGACACCGCTACATTTCTTTGATACAATTAATCTACTTCAAGGCATAATGAGTTAAATTTGAGACATTGTTTATAGGTGTTTATTCCCGTTTATGCAAGTGAACCCGAGTAAACAAACGCAAACAAAGAATTAAATTTAATTGATTTGTGTCTGACAGAACAGTCCTATCTCACGGGGAAAGTGTTTTTTGTCAGGCTATTATTATGCCTTTTAGTAATTACTTTACTGGGAGGTTTTTTAATGAAAGACAAAGATTTATTTTTCAAAATGGTTCAAGGGCAAATTGGTTATACTTTTCAAAACATTGATTTGTTGCGCCAGGCATTTATTCGGCGTTCCTTTTCAGAGGAACACGGCGGTCAAAACAATGAGGTCCTTGAGTTTATCGGGGACAAAGCTCTCGATTTTGCAGTCGTCCGGTTATTAGTACAAAAGTATGGGCGTTTAGCGAATGGCGACCCGATTGACGGAACGAAACTTTCGGCATGGGAACTGGAGTTCAAAAGACAACGAGAAAGGGCAGCTGGCACAACACCAAAAGTAAACGAATTTATTTGCGAGCATAGCGAAGGACAGCTTACAAAAATCAAAAGCAGGATGGTAGAGAAAAAGACCTTAGCCAGAAGAATCGACGAACTGGGATTTTCTGATGGTTTAGTAATGGGCAACAGTGATATTCAAAATAATGTACAAGAGGAACCGTCAGTCAAAGAAGATTTATTTGAAGCTATCGTTGGTGCTGTGGCGCTTGATTCCGGATGGGACTTTGGTAAAATTCAGTCTGTTGTGGAGATTATGATTGAACCGGATTCGTTCTTACAAACGGACGAGGATACAAACTATGTGCGACTTATTCAAGAATGGGAAATGCAAAAAAACGGTGTAATTCCATGGTATCAGTATAAAGAAGCAACTTATACCTCAACATGGTATATGCCGTTTGATGGTATTTCAGATCATCCTCCAACCGCGGATTACTCTAAGTTGAATTTTCATTGCTATTTGAAGCTGCTAAATGACCTTCCGATTTTTCGTGCGTTCGGCACATCGAAAAGCGAAGCGAGGATGGCTGTATGTAAATTGGCGTACAAATATCTGCAAGACCATAAGTTGCTGTTTACTATTCAGGATGAGATAGAAAATCCCAACAAAGCCGAAGCCATCAATCAGTTGGAGATTCTTGCAAGGCGTGGCTACTTTTCTATCCCTACATATAATTTTGAGCAGGGATATGATAAAGACGGTAATCCGATTTGGAAATGCGAATGCCATATTGCGGAGTACAGCACTTATTTTTCCGCAAAGTCATCTTCGAAAAAGGATGCAAAAAAATCTGCTGCTTTTAAGATGCTGCAGTATGTGCTAAGGGAGGAAGGCACAAGGTGATCTTATAAGGCAAAACAGACAGGTTTTGACAACTGTCAATTCCGGTTAGGGATTGGTTAGGGATTTCCTTCTCCTCCGGCCAATTTCCCACCAAACAGCCCCCATTTTTTTGCCCCACCCATCACCCCAAATCAGACACAATCCCATCCCAAACACCTTTCTGACTCCCAATATAAAAATCGCCGTAGAACAGCCTATCAAGCGGTTCTACGGCAAATTTTAATGGTCGGAGCGAGGTGATTCGAACACCCGGCATCCTGCTCCCAAAGCAGGCGCGCTACCAGCTGCGCTACGCCCCGATTCACTTTTGCGGTCTAATTTCGAGCATCCTCCCAAAGCAGGCGCGCTACCAGCTGCGCTACGCCCCGATGTATCCTGAAATAAAACGTGCCCTTTATTATACCACCCTTGCGGGAATTGTCAATTCCCCTTTCCTTTCTCCACTGCAGGTCCCGCGGGGTGTCTTTTGCGCGGATCTCCCCTTCTCCGAAACGCTTTGCTATCTTGTAATAGAGGACAAGATAACGGCCCGCGCCCCCGATCTTCCGGCGCGGGCCGTCCCCTTGCGCTTACAGCCCCAGCTCGGCCTTCATCCTGGCCAGCTCGTCATCCACCGCGGTGGGGGCGGGGCCGCTGTACTTCTCCTCCAGGGCGGCAGCCTCATCCTTGGGGGCGGCGTTCAGCTCCGCCATGGCGGTCTCCCGCTCCAGCATCCGGTCCGCCTTCTCCTCCATCCGCTGGAAGGCGCTCATGGCGTCCTCCGCCTTGTCGGAGGCGGCTCCCAGCTCGTTGAGCTTGCCCTGGGTCTTGGCCACCGCCACCTTGGCCTTGATGGTCTCCCGGCGGCGCTCCAGCTCCTCGATGTCCCCCACCAGCTTGTCGTGCATCTGGCGCATCTTCTGGGCATTGCCGCGGGCCACCTCATAGGCTTCCGCCAGCCCCTGGCCGGAGACCTCCAACTGCTGCTTTTTGGCGATGAAGACCTTGGCATCCCCCTCGTTGCCGGCCTGAAGGGCCTTCTTGGCCAAACCGGCGTATTTTTCGATCTCCGCCCGGTTGGCGTCCACCTTGGCCTTGGTGCGGGATTCCTCCGCCATCACTCCGGCGGTCTCCCGCTTTACCTCCGCCAGGCTCTCCCGCATCTCGGCAAGATACTGGTCGATCATCTTAGCCGGGTCCTCCGCCTTGTCCAGAAGGGCGTTGATGTTCGCTTTTACGATGGTGCTGAATCTGTCCAAAATTCCCATTGCGCATTCCTCCTTATGATTCGCCGGTCCCCGCAGAGCCGGGACCTTTTTCTGTGCTTTCGTACTTCTTTGCCAGATTTTCCGCCTCGGTGTCTCCAAAGGTCTCTAGCGGGGTGTTCAGCATCTCTTGCATCTGCTGCGCCTCCAGGTTCTTCTGCTCCTTATGCTTTTTCCACCAGAAGAAGCCCAGGGCCGCCAGCAGCAGCACCCCGAAGATCCCCCATACCACCGGCCAGGGGGATCTGGTCACGGTCATGATCCGCTCCCCCGTATCGGAAAATGTCCTGGAGAAAAATTCTTCATTGGTACAGTCGGAATAGTAATACCGATCCAGGTATTCTCCGAGGATCTGTACGGCCTCGTCATCCATGACGCTCTTAGTCTGGGCGCCTCCACAATACCCCCATTTGTACCAATCGCCGCCGTTTTCTTCCTCACAAAAAACCAACAGAAAATGCGCCTCATCGGTAAAGAGCTGATCGTACAGCCGCCCGGCGTAATCGCCGATCTCCTGTTCGGAAGGGGAGGAGGAACCGTTTACGGTTTTTGCCAGATAAAGGTAAGGCTGGATCCCCGTTCGCTCGTAAAAATCTTCCAGTCCGGATAAAAGCTCTTCTTCGTCATAGATATATTCCGCCTCGTCGGTGTACCAGCCGGTCTTGGTCACCGAACCGGCGGGGAGGGGCTCCCGCTGGATGGTAGAGGAGGGGACATCCCCCATAGACTCCCCGCCGCCGTCGGCGATCATCGCAAAGAGGCCGAGGATGACCAGAAAAACGACCACCACCAGAACCACCGTGAGGCAGCCGCCGGAGTTCTGCCTGTAGCCGCCGGGGGATGGCGGGGGAGTTTGGCCGGGGCCTCCGTAGCCGCCTCCGCCTTGGTTGTTGATGATGACGGTACGGGTTCTGGGCATTCCCCAACCCCAGCCCCAGCCGCCCATCATGGGACGGGGCGGGGGAGCCGGACGCGGCGGGCGGGGACTGTAGCCGCCGCCAAAGCCGCCGGGCCTTCCGGAACCGCCGGAACCTCCGAAGCCGCCGGACCTTCCCGAACGTCCGCCCCCGGAGAATCCCCCGGAACTGCGGCCCCCACCGGAGAATCCCCCGGAGCTGCGGCCGCCCCCGGAAAACCCTCCGGAGCGTCCGCCGCCTCCGCCGCTTCTGCCCGCTCTGCCCATACGGTCCACCCCCTTTTTGTGCTTTATTTATCATAACATACTAGGAAGAAAATTTCCAGAAAAATTTGGGGGCGGAGGGGTCCCCCCCGCAGGGCCAAGCCTCCCTCGCCGAGGGAGGTGTCGAGCAAAGCGAGACGGAGGGAGTTTTAGGTGCTAGGCCTTTGTCGAAACTCCCTCAATCAGCCTGCGACTGACAGCTCCCTCTGGGAGGGAGCCTCCAGCCTGTCGCCCCCGCCAGGGCCTCCCCTGAAAGGGGAGGTGTCGAGCGAAGCGAGACAGAGGGGTTCTCCCCGCGGGGCCTCGCTCCTAAGTTTTGCTTTTTGACTGCGCTAACAACCTTCGCCTATCCGGCGGGGACCTACTTTCTGCACTGGCAGAAAGTAGGCAAAGAACAGCTCAAGGGGTCCCCCCTTGAGAATCCCCCCGGCACACAGGCGTCGGGCGCTGCGCTTTGGACCCACGAGCCGCCGCCTTCACTGGCGCAAAGCAGCGGCACCAGGAAAAGGCGGTATCAACGAAAGCCGACGTTGGTATCCCGAATGTTAGCTTGCGGCTGGCGTGCGGGAAGGGAAAGAAACTGCTTCCCGCCAAAGCGGTGGCAATTTGGCCGCGCCCGCCGGCTCGGTGGCCGGTTTTCGGATGCCTCCCTTACGGTCGGCTTAGCCGCTTCGCGGCAAATGCGGCGGCTTCGCCGCCACCCTACCACCTAAGTCTCCAGGCACTCACTTGCGCCTTCTGCCAAGGTAAGGCCGAAGGCCGTGTAGGGCGAAAACCGGACGAAGTCCGGTCGTTCTTTTTGCTTCTTTTTCTCACGAGTGAGAAAAAGAAGATAGAGAAAAACCTCAATACTGGGGGGGGAGGGTCACCTGGCCGCAGAGCCCCACATAAACAGAGGAATAGCGGCTCTGGAGGTAGGGGGCGGAGCCGCTCTCCATCGCCAGGCGGGGGGTGAGAGGCTCGTCGCACACCGGCAGGGTGAAGGCCACCGTGGTCCCCTCGCCGGGGACGCTGTTCATCACCAGGGTCCCGCCATTGCCGCAGATCTTCTGCCGGGCCACCGTCATCCCCAGCCCCATCCCGGCAAAGGACTCCCCCTTTTCTCCCCGCGAATAGAAGGGGGAAAAGACCCGCTCCTGCTCCTCCGGGGGGATGCCCCGGCCGTGGTCCGTCACCTCCACCACCACCCCTTCCGGGGTGTCCCGGCCGATGACCGTCACCTGGTTCTGGGAGCGGGCGCTGCCATAGGCGTTGCTGATGAGGTTCATCAGCGCCTCTTCGATCTCCCGGAAGCGGCAGCGCACCCGGACGTCGCTTTCCGGGAGCCGGAAGGAGAAGGGGGTGACGTTGTTGTGGAGGGCGATGGCGCAGGCGTCCAAAAGCTCCGCCATCCGGGCCCAGAAGTTCACCACCTCTTTTTCCGGGTGGTAATCGGAGCAGGCCCCCAGGTAGGCGGTGAGATTATCGTTGTTGCGCAGGATCTGGTAGGCGGCCTCGTTGATGGTCTCGATGTACTTTGTGTACTCCTTGTCCTCATCGGCCAGGTCCCCGTTGGCCAGCATCCTGCGGCCGATGGTGGAGAGGGTGCCGAATATCTCATACAAGGGCTGGCGCAGCGCCCTGGAAAGGGCCGCGGCCCCTCCGGCGGCGGCGATCTCCAGCCCGGTCAGCTCCCGGTCCTCGGTGAAGGTCCCCATCACCAGCGCCCCGGTGATCTCCCCGTCCCGCTCCCGGATGGGGGAAAAGGCCAGGGAGATCCGGGTCGCCCGGACCAGGGGCAGGTCCATCCGGAAACTTTCCCCCTCCCCGGTGCGGCGGATGCACTCCTCCACCGAATCCGCCGGCAGCACGGCCAGCAGGCCGTCCGGCAGCCCCATGGAGCGGAAGCTCTCCTGGGCGTAGCGGTTTGCGTAAAGCACCTCCAGCTTGCGGTCCACCAGGAACACCGGAAGACAGGCTTCCTGAAACTGCCCGATGAGCGTTTCCCGGTCCGCCGGGGATACCTTGCGCGGTCTCCCGCGTTTCTTTTCCATCGCGTCTCCTTTCTCCCCCCCAAAGGCCCAAAATTCGGGGTGCGGGGTCTCCCTTTTCCGTCCTTCAGGCAGGACGGCGGAGGGGGGGGTCGGTCATATATCTTAATTATAACATGAGACTGTAGAATTGTCACGAATTTTGGCGCTTTGCGCCGCTCTGCCTCTGATCCTCTCGGTTTCCTCCCTTTCGTCCGGGGGACACTTCCTTTAATATGTTCCGGCGGCCGTTTTTCAGCCCTCCAAAGGGCCCGTTCCCGGATTTTCCCAGCGGTGGCATTTTGCCTCCGGGCCCGTCTCCGGCTTTTTTTACAAATAATTCCGCCCGCGGGCCGCCGGGAATCATCAGGCTGACAATCTTCCGAAAATCTTGTGAAGGTTTTGACAAGGGGGCTTGTGATTTTTAAAAAAATAGAGTACAATATATGCTGTAGGATTTTTCCACTTGTTTCCCCACAAAAAAATAAAAAGGAGTGCATTATCATGGCAATCAAAATTGGCATCAACGGTTTTGGCCGCATCGGCAGGCTGGTGTTCCGCATCGCCGTGGCGCAGCCTGAGACCTTCGAGGTCGTGGCTGTGAACGATCCCTTCATCGGCACCGATTACATGGCCTACATGACCAAGTATGACACCATCCATGGCCGCTTTGACGGTGTTGCCGAGACCAAGGACGGCAAGTTCTTCGTCAACGGCAAGGAGGTCAAGACCTTTGATAAGATGAGCCCGGAGGAGATCCCCTGGGGCGAGCTGGGCGTGGAGTACGTCGTGGAGTCCACCGGCGTCTTCACCACCACCGAGAAGTGCCAGGCCCACCTGAAGGCCGGCGCCAAGAAGGTGGTCATCTCCGCTCCCGCCAAGGATAAGGAGACCCCCACCTTCGTAATGGGCGTCAACAACGACACTTACACCGCCGATATGAACGTCGTCTCCAACGCCTCCTGCACCACCAACTGCCTGGCCCCCCTCACCAAGGTCATCAACGACAAGTTCGGCATCATCGAGGGCCTGATGACCACCGTCCACGCCACCACCGGCACCCAGAAGACCGTTGACTCCCCCTCCAAGAAGGACTGGAGAGGCGGACGCGCCGCCGCCGGCAACATCATCCCCTCTTCCACCGGCGCCGCCAAGGCCTGCGCCCTGGTCATCCCCAGCCTGAAGGGCAAGCTCACCGGTATGTCCTTCCGCGTTCCCACCCTGGATGTCTCCGTGGTGGACCTCACCTGCCGTCTGGCTACCCCCACCACCTATGACGCCATCTGCGCCGCCGTCAAGGAGGCCAGCGAGGGCCCGATGAAGGGCATCCTGGGCTACACCGACGAGGATGTGGTCTCCAGCGACTTCTACACCGATCCCCGCACCTCCATCTTTGACGCCAAGGCCGGCATCATGCTCAACGAGCAGTTTGTGAAGCTGGTCTCCTGGTACGACAACGAGTGGGGTTACAGCAATAAGCTCCTGGACCTCATCAAGCACATGAGCACCGTGGACCACAAATAAGCGATAAAAGCGGCGGCCCCCTTCCGGATTTTCCGGAGGGGGGCTTTTTTCATCTACTCCCGCGCCTTTCCCTTGTGCATATAGTCCAGCATCCCGTACAGCAGCCGCTTCTCCTCCTCGGTGAGGCCCCGCAGGGAGAGGGCGGGCCCCTCCTCCACCCCCAGCAGGCAGTCGGTGGAGATGTGGAAGAGGTGGGCCATATCCACGATGTACTGGGTGGTGGGGGTGGAGATCCCCATCTCCCAGGCGTTGACGCTGGAGCGGGTGACCCCCAGCCGCTTGGCCAGCTGGGCCTGAGAAATGCCAAAGCTCTGCCGCAGTTCCTTGATCTTATCCGCCGCCGTCATGGTGCATCACTTCCTTACTAATAAGGATACCCTACACAGGCTGTTCATTCATTATCAATATTTGTATAGTTTTATTGACATATTCCGCACCTCGGTATATAATGGATAAAACTAAACCCCAAAGGAGGTGGATGCGTTGAAAAAGGAACCGGAGGCGGCAAAGCTCTTCCTCGCCGGCATTCTGCTCCTCCTTGCCGCCCTCGCCTGTCCCCCCTGGGAGGGGAGCTTCCTTCCCTTCCCCTGGGGGTGGAGGTTTTAGGAGCTTAAAGGGGATGGCGAAGGGGGTTTTCCCTAGGTCGGTACGCACAAAATATGCCACCGTATATTTTGCGGGCCTTCGGCCACCTTTTGTGAAAAAACCTGCTTGTCGCAAAACTTTGGCCGCTTTTCTTTTTGCTTCTTTTTCTTTTCTCGTGAAAAGAAAAAGAAGGCAGGGCTGGGCGGCAGCCCAGATTGGCTTAAACCCCTTAACACTCCCTTCTTAAAAAATTCCTTGCATCCTGTCCGCGAATCGCCTATAATAAGGATATTCATGGGCGGCTGGCGGTTTTTCCGGAGGCGGCCGCCCCATTCCAAACAGAAAGGCGTTGGAGCATATGGCCCCTTATCTGATCCTGGCGCTGGCTACAGCGGCGCTGGGCTTTTTCCTTTGTGAGCTGCATCCTTCCCGCCGCAATGACCTCATCTTTTTGGTCATCACCGGCATCGCTATGTTTGCCCTTTCCGTACCGCGGGCGGCTACGGTGGGGGTGGACTACCAGATGTACCTGGACCATTTCCACCAGGTCTGCGAGGGCGGCCTGCCCTTTGTCTTCAGTCCGGCAAACGGCTACCGCACCGAGATCGGCTACAGTCTCCTGGAATATGTCATCTCCCTTTTCGGGTCCTCCCAGGTGGTGTACGCCGTCGCGGTCGCCCTGGTGTGCCTCGTGCTCAACGCCGTTTTCCTTTACCGATACTCCCCTTCGGTGTGGCTCAGCATCTATATTTTTATCTCCTTCGGCTTCTTCGGCTACACCCTCTGCACCATCCGGCACCAGATCGCCATCGCCATCTTTATGTTCGCCCTGCCGCACCTCCAGAACAAGCGGTTCGTCCCCTATCTGCTCATCGTCCTCCTCAGCGCCACCTTCCACAAGAGTATGCTCATCTGGATACCGGTCTACTTCCTGGCCCAGCTGGCTCTGGACTGGCGCACCTACACCTTCTACGGGGTCTGCCTGGTCCTCTATTTCCTCTTCTCGGAGCCGGTCCTCTCCTTCATCACCCGGTATGTATACCAGCAGTACCAGGTGGGAAGCTACTATATGCTGGGGCGGGATATTCCCACCGCCGTCATCCCCACGGTCTTCGCCCTGGTATCGGTGCTGATGCAGAAGCCCCTGCTGGAGCGGGACTCCAAGAATCTGCCCCTCATCAACCTGGCCCTCTACTGCGGCTGTCTTTTCCTGATGACGCTGAAGCACTTCATCTTCCAGCGGTTCGCCCTGGTGCTGCTGCCGGTTTCGATGCTGCTGCTGCCGGAGATCAACCGCTGCCTTGCCATCTCCCCCCAGCAGCAGCAGGAGCTGAACAGCCTGCGGAAGGCGGTCCAGGCCGGCACCGGGAGCAAAAAGCGGTACGGGGAGCTGCGGGCGCAGCTAAAGGACAAGCGGGCCATGTACTACGCTTCCATCGGCTTTATCCTCTTCTTCGGACTGCTGTACATGGTGTGGATCCTGGCCGCCAACCGCCTGAACATCGTCCCCTATACCCTGATGTGATACACCGACCGGCGACACACACCCAAAGGAAAGGAGCGGATCCCTATGCTTGGCGAACGACTGACCTATCTGCGCCGCCGGGAGGGCATCTCCCAAAAGGAGCTTGGCAGCAGGCTGAACCTTTCCCACTACACCATCTCCTCCTACGAGAAGGACCGCAGCGAGCCCAACGACGAGATCAAGGTGCGCATCGCCCGGTATTTTAACGTCTCTGCCGATTATCTCATGGGTCTCATCGACCAGCCCCTCCCCTACGACCGGGAGGAGGGGGTCCTCTACCTTCCCCGAACCATGTCCCCCTCCTCCCAGCGGCTTTTCCGGGACTTTATCACCTTCTGGGAATCCCAGGAGCCTTCCCGGAGGGAGGAGGAGTCCCATACGGTTCCCGGAAAAAACCTGCGCTGAACGGAGGCCTCCGCTGTCTCGCTCTGCTTTGGGGGCACTGGGTCTCGTTTTTAACCCTTATTCCCTAGCAGGAAATGCCACCTTCCTCGGCGCGACTTAGGAGAACCCCTCCTGTCGCCTGCGGCGACATCCTCCCCTTTCAGGGGAGGCCTTGGCAGAGCGCAACGTTATCCCCTTTGCCAAAGGCTCCCCTGAAAGGGGAGCTGACATTTCCCGAAGGGAAATGTCTGAGGGGTTTCCTCCCGCCGGATAGGCGAAATGTAATTCTTCTTTTTCTTCTTTTACAAGAAGAAAAAGAAGTGGGGTTTGGGGTAACGCCCCAAATTGGCAAAAACGAAAGCGATCCCCCTGGACTTTTACAAGGTCCGGGGGGATCTTTTCCGCTCTTGGTTCTTTATTTGTGGAGAAAGCCCAGCCGTTTATAAACCTTCTCCAGGGTGCGGCCGCTGACGGACATGGCCTTCTGCGCCCCTTCCTGGTAGCAGCGTTCCAGGTAGGCCTTGTCCTCCATCAGCTCCTTATAGCGGTTCTGGATGGGGGCCAGGCCCTGGACGACCGCCTCTCCCACCGCGCTCTTAAAGTCCCCGTAGCCCTTCCCGGCAAATTCCTCCTGGATAGCAGGGAGGTCCCTGCCGGTAAAGACGGAGTAGATGCGCATGAGGTTATTGATGCCGTCCTTGCCGGGGGCGTAGGCCACCTGTGCCTCGCTGTCGGTGACGGCGCCCCGGAACTTCTTCATAATTACCGAGGGCTCGTCCAGGATGGAGACGAAGCCCTTGGGGTTGGGGTCGGATTTGGACATCTTGCGGGTGGGGTCCTGGAGGGACATGATCCGGGCTCCTTCCTCGCTCCGGGAGATGAGGGCCTCCGGCATGGTGAAGGTGGTTCCGAAGGCGCCGTTGAACCGCCCGGCGATGTCCCGCGTCAGCTCCACGTGCTGCCGCTGGTCCTCCCCCACCGGCACCAGATCGGTCTGGTACAGGAGGATGTCCGCGGCCATCAGGACGGGGTAGGTAAAGAGCCCGGCGTTGATGTTATCGGCGTACCGGGCGGCCTTATCCTTAAACTGGGTCATGCGGCTCAGCTCCCCAAACTGGGTAGAGCAGCTGAGGGCCCAGGCGCACTGGTTGTGGTGAGGGTTATGGCTCTGGATGAAGAGGATGCTCTTTTCCGGGTCCAGGCCGCAGGCCATCAGCAGGGCATAGGCCTCCAGGGTGCGCCGCCGCAGGGCGGCGGGGTCCTGGCGGACGGTGATGGCGTGGAGGTCCACCACGCAGTAGATGCAGCGGTACTCCTCCTGGAGGGGCCCCCAGTGGCGGATAGCCCCGATGTAATTGCCCAGGGTGAAGACCCCGGTGGGCTGGATGCCGGAGAAGATGATCTTTTTGCGCTCCCCCTGGGGAGCCGCCGGTGTTTCTGCCATGAGAGGATACCTCCTTATCTTTTTCGGGTCAGCGGCAGAGGCGGTCCAGGACTCTGCCCAGGCGCTCGACGCCGGTGACGATCTGTTCACTCGTGGGGGCGGAGAAGTTGAGGCGCACCGCCGAACAGGGGGCGCCGGGATCCGGCAGGAAGGTGGTACCGGGGACCACGGCCACCTTGGCCTCCCCGGCGGCCCGGACAAAGGTCATCAGGTCCACCTGCTCCGGCAGGGTGCACCAGAGGAAGAAGCCCCCCTCCGGCTGGACGAAAGCGGCCCGCTCCATGTGCTGCCGCAGGGCCTGGACCATCAGGCCGCATTTGGTGCGGTAGAGCTTCTGCAGGGTCTTCAGGTGGCCGGCCACGTTGCAGGACTGGAGGAAATCGCAGCAGAGCAGCTGACTGAGCATGGCGGTGTGGACATCCCCGCACTGTTTGGCCACCACCATCTTGGTGAGGAGCTGCTGGGGACCGATGGCGTAGCCCACCCGCAGGGCGGGGGCGATGATCTTGGAGAAGGTGCCGCAGTAGCAGACGATGCCCTCGGTATCCATGGTCTTGATGGCGGGGACGTGGCTGCCGGAGAAGCGCAGGTCCCCGTAGGGGTTGTCCTCCAGGATGACGATCCCGGCCCGCTTGCAAAGGTCATACACCGCTTGGCGTTTCTCCAAAGAGAGGGTGACGCCGGTGGGGTTCTGGAAATTGGGGATGAGGTACAGCATCCGGGCCCGCGGGTTTTTCCGGATGGCCTCCTCCAGCTTCTCCACCGAGATACCGTCCTCCTCCACATCCACCCCCACCAGATTAGCCCGGCAGGTGCGGAAGGCGTTGAGGGCGCCGATGAAGGAGGGGTTCTCGCAGAGGATCACGTCTCCCTCGTTCACCAGGGACTTGGCGGCCAGCTCGATGGCCTGCTGGGCCCCGGAGGTGATGATGATGCCGTCCCCCGGATGGGAAAGCCCCGGCTCCCGCCTATTGGCGAACTGCCGGGCGGCCTCCTGGAGGGGGGGATAGCCCTCGGTGACGGAATATTGCAGCGCCGCGATGGGCTTGTTCTCAAAGATGATCCGGCCGATGTTCTCCAGCTCCTTGACGGGGAAGGCGTCGGGGGAGGGGTTCCCGCCGGCGAAGGGGATCACCGTGGGGTCGGCCATGTTTTTAAAGATCTCCCGAATGGCGGAGGGCTGCATCGCTGCCATCCTGTCCGAGATTTTCAGCTCCATAATAACACCTGCTTCACACTGTAGTTCTATATTCCAGGGGATCCCGACGGAATCCCTCCGGCAGATCCCCGTTTCTATATTATTATAGCAACTTTTTGGCGGAATGAAAAGTCTTTTTCCATAAAGCTGGAAAAACGCCTCGGCGGAGCCGCCTGCTCCTTATCCCCGGCCCTGTGGAAAACCCAAAGAGCCCCGCCGGAGACCGGCAGGGCCCTTCGGGTCAGCTATGGGAAGCGCATCTATGCTGACGGCTCGCCGGGGGTCGGCGTACCGCATCAGCCGGGAAAGAAGGGGAGGGGAGAAAGAGGCGGCCCCCCTCCCCGGAAACGGGCAGGGTATGCAAAGATTCAGGCGGAGACGGCCCCTTGTTCCGCGGTTTGGGCTCGCCGGGGATCGGCGTTTTTGGGCACCCGGATGGTGTAGCAGACAAAATCCTTCTCCTCGGTGGTCTGGGCCTGCACCGAGATGCCGCAGCGCTTGATCTCCTCCACCGCCTTATCCACCGGGGTGAAGAGGATCCGCAGGTCCCGCAGGTAGCCCATGGCCCGGCGGTTCCCTTTTTTGGGGCCGGTGAGGGTGGCTATGTAGGCTTCCGCCTGGCGGGCGCTCATCTGGTTTTGGAGGATGTGCCGGGCGGCCCGGAGCTGGCGGTCGGTCCCCTCCAGGGAGAGCAGGGACCGGGCGATCCGCTCCCCCATGCCGTGGTCGATGAGGAACTGCCGCACCTGGGGGTCTAGCCGCAGCAGGCGGAGCTTGTTGGCTACGGTGGGCTGGGGCTTGGCCAGCATGGCGCAGATCTTCTGCTGGCTCAGGCCGCTCTCCTTCATCAGGGCGTAGATGCCCTCCGCCTCCTCGAAGCAGTTGAGGTCCTGGCGGTGGAGGTTCTCGATGAGGGTGAGGACGGCGGCGTTGGCCTCCGGGGCGGTGGTGACGATGGCGGGAACTTCCTCGTACCCCAGGCGGCGGCAGGCCAGCAGCCTGCGCTCCCCGGCGATGAGGAAATACCGGTTCCCGCCCTCCGGGTCCTTGCGGACGGTGATGGGGGAGAGGAGTCCGTTCTGGGCGATGCTCTTTGCCAGGATGTCCAGCTCCTCCAGGTTGAAGTCCCGGCGGGGCTGGTGGGGGCTGGGGAGGATGCTCCCCACCGGCAGAGAAACCACCTGATTTAAGGTTTTTGGCCGTCCCGGCAGCTTCATCCGTCTTCCTCCCTGTACCCTGATTGGCGTCCTGTCCTCCCCTTTTGGGCGGGGGTCTTGTCCACCTACCAGTATACTACCACCTGCCGGAAAATTATTCCAGTCTTTTCGGTCGCAGTTTTCCGCAGCCTTCGGCGGCCTTCCCCAAGGGGGCGTGGGGGTTCCTGGGGAAGGGGGGAAAAGGCTGCGGGTTCCTGGGGGATCTTGCGATATTTTTCTGCGATTCCGGGGCGTTGCCCCGAACCCCACTTCTTTTTCTTTTCGCGGGAAAAGAAAAAGAAGCAAAAAGAACGACCGGACTTCGTCCGGTTTTCGCCCTGCCCGGAGCGGGGAAAGGCCCCGCTCCTTACCTTTGTACGAAACGCAAGTGACTGCCTGGAGACTGAGGTGAACTCCCTCCGTCTGGCCTACCGGCCAGACACCTCCCTCGGCGAGGGAGGGTTGGGCCCTTAACTGCTCCACCCAGTTCGGAGAACTGAGCCGCATGCCCCAGTTTAAGGATAGGGCCGCCCGGTACGCCGACAACATCAACGCCGGCCTCTTCACCTACCCCAAACGGCTGGGCTCCCTTCACAAATAAAGAATCGAAATAGAAAAGATGCCGCCTGTCTGGGCGACATCTTCTGGATGATTTACTCGATTTCAAGACGCTTGGTCTCCGGCTTTACGGTTTCTCTTTTCGGCAGTGTCAACTGCAAAACGCCATTTTCGTACTTGGCCTTGATCCCGTCCGCATGGACGCCGGAAATGTCAAACTGGCGGCTGTAGCTTCCGTAAGAGCGCTCCACCCGGACAATCTTATCCTTTTTATCCCGTTCTTCAAACTTGGAATGGCGTTCTGCCTGAATGGTAAGAGTATCCCCCGAAATATCCAGCTGTATATCCTTTTTATCAAATCCCGGCAGGTCCGCCTCCAAAAGATAATGGTCACCTTCATCGGTAATATCTGTCTTAAATTCGGCCAGGTCGCTCTTGCCGAAAAAGGCCCCGAAGGGGTTGCCAAAAAAATCTTTGTCCAATTCCTCCATCGCACGGAAAGGATTGTAGCTGTTCAGATAGTGGTTATTATTTCTGGTACTGAGTTCCAACATAATAGATACCTCCAAATATTTTTTCTTGCGGCAACTTTTACTTATGGGATCCGGTAAAGCCGGAGCGTTTATCGGGACGGGATGTGGGACCCATTGGAATCATTCCTTTCTTGAAACTGTCTATAGTATAGTTTGCAATATCGCATATTTTTGCCCTTTTTTGTTAAGAAATTGTAAAAATTAGCACTCTAAACAATAGAGTGCTAATTCAAATCGGCAAATACTTTTCTCTATCTGTTCTTTTCCGGCCGGCAAATCTTTTTTCCTGGGGTGCAGTTTTGACAATCTAAGACAAAGACAGCCGGGGTTTTATTTCCCCGGCTGCCTTTTCTTTATCGCTATTTTGCGGTGACTTTGGCCGTTCTTCTTTTTGCTTCTTTTTCTTCTTTCGCAAGAAGAAAAAGAAGAGAAAACAATTTAGAACTCGATCTTACCGTAGAGGGAGGTTTTCTCGGTGACCTCGCGCTCCTCCTGGGTGAACTCCACCAGCTTGGGAGCGGGGGCGGGGGCCTCCGGCTTGGGGGTGTAGACCCGCTCCGGGGCGGGGCCGTCGTCCAGCTTGGGGCGGGGGGCCCTGGGGGCCTCGGAGCCGGACGCTCTGGGGGGACGGGGGCCGCGGCCGCCGTCCCGGCGATCCTCCCTGCGGGGACCTCTGCCGCCCTCTTTCCGGGGACCGCGGCCGCCGCCGCTTCTGCCGCCTTCATTTTGACGCCGGGGCGGCGGGGCGTCCACCGCGGAGATCACCACCCGGCGGTTGGGGTCCACCCCGATGGAGGAAGAAGTGGCTCCCTTCACGCGGGAGACCGCCCCGTGGATCACCCGGCGCTCATAGGGATTCATGGGCTCCAAAGTGGTGGATTTGCCGGTGCGCACAGCGGTATTGGCCAGCTTGCGGGCCAGGGCCTCCAGGGTCCTTTCCCGCTTTTCCCGGTAGTTGCCGCTGTCGATGTTGATACGGATATAGTCCCCCTCGCCCCGGTTAGCCACCAGGCTGCTGAGGTACTGGATGGAATCCAGGGTCTCCCCCCGGCGGCCGATGATGACGCCCAGGCCGGTGCCGGTGAGCTGGAGGCAGACGTTGTCCTCGTAGTATTTGGGGGTCACCTTCACGTCTTCGATGCCCATGATCCGCAGGATGCGCTCCACGTAGGCGGCGCTGCGTTCCACACGGGCGCGGACGTTATCGGTGGGCTCCACCTCCACCTTGGGGGGGCGGGGCTCCTGGGGCTCCCGCTCCGGCTTTTCCGGGGCTGGGTTCTGTTCCTTGGGAGGACGGGGTTCTCTGGGCTTCTTTTCCCGCGGCGGGCGGCTCTCCCGCCGGGGCTCCTTTTCTTTGGGCTCCCTGGGCGGTTCCTTGGGCTGCACCGGGGCAGGGGCCTCCTCCCGCGGGGGCCGGGGCTTCTGCTCCCTCTGGGGGGCGGGCTTGGGCTTTTCCTCCCGGACGGGCTTGGGGTCGGGGAGCTCCCGGAATACCCGCACCTTGGCAGGGTAGGTCTTCAGCCCCAGGAAGCCTTTCTTTTCCCGCGCGATGATCTCAAAATCAAAAATATCTTCTTCCCGGTTGATGCCAAGCTCCCGGCATCCGTTATCGATGGCCGCGTTTACGTCCCGGCCGGTGGCGATGGTCTCCTGGATCAAAGCAAGTACACCTCCTGGGTCATTTCAAATCGTCATCGGTGACCTCCACGTAGACGTCACCGTATTTTTCCGCGTTGCGGCGCCGGGCCTCCGCCAGACGGCGGCGGTCCTGCTCCTTCTTGGAGAGGGCAGCTTCGTCCTCCACCTTGCCCTCCTCCTTGGCCCGCTTTTTGGCTTCGATCTTTTCCTGACGCTCCCGCTCCCGCCGGGCCTCGTCCTCCGCCTTCATCTTCTCGGCGATCTCCTTGGGGTTCCAGAAGTGATTCATCACCATGGACTGGCCCACCGCCATCACATTGGACATAGTCCAGTAGAGGCCGACGCCGCAGGGCACCATAAAGGTGAAGAAGAGGGACATCAGGGGCATGGTCATCATCATGGCCGTCATGCTGCCGCCCGCGCTGCCGGCGCTGGGGGTGTTGCGCATGGTCACCAGAGACATGATCAGGGCGGTGACGCCGGAAAGGATGGGGATCAGGATCACCGGGGTGAGGAGGGTCTTCATCGCCTCCGCGGAAAATCCGAACTTGATGACCTCGTTGGGGACGATGGAAAGATCCAATCCCAAAAAGTGCATATCAAAGCTGAGGATCTTTTCCACCACACCGCCTCCCAGGGCGGCATAGGCATTGGGGTCCGCCTTGACCGAGTTGAAGACGGCGATCTCCGGGGCGTAGCCCTTGGTGGCGGCATCGCCGATGATGCCGACAGCGGTCTCGGTGAGGGTCTTCATGGTGTCCCCGGAGATATGGAGCAGGTGGGTGAGGGGACGGTAGATGACGTCCAAGAGGCCGAAGATGATGGGGAACTGGATGAGCATGGGCAGGCACCCGGCGGTCATGGAGTAGTTCTCCCGCTCGTAGAGGGCCTGTATCTCCTCGTTCATCTTCTGGGGGTTGTTTTTGTACTTCTGCTGGATCTCCTGCATCTTGGGCTGGATGATCTGCATTTTGACGGTGGATTTCTGCTGCTTGATGGCGATGGGGATCAGCAGCACCTTGGTGATGATGGTGAAAAGGATGATGGCCCACCCGTAGTTGTGGACGACCTGGTAGATCGCCCACATGATGTAGCCAAGGGGGTAACCGAAGATTTCCATGATCAGCTTCATTGTTCTGGTTCCTCCGAATCCTCCAGCCCGGCAAAGGGGCGGAGGGTAAAGTGATGGGGCACCGGGTCCACCCCGCCCCTGCACAGGGGGTTGCAGCGCAGGATGCGGCAGACGGACATAAGACCTCCCCGGAACAGGCCAAACCGCCGCAGGGCGGTCGCCGCGTAGGTGGAGCAGCAGGGGATAAACCTGCAGGTGGGGGAGGGCTTGAGGGGGGAGAGGCGCTTCTGGTAGAAGCGGACGGGGGCAAGGAGCAGCCGCTCCCGAAGGCCGGCGGGGCCCTGCCGGTCCTTCTCGTTGGGGGAGTTTGGATGAGCGGTCATAAATTTTGCGGGGGCCTTTCTTTTTTGGGCGGAGGGGCGGTGAGCTTCTTCAGGTGGGCGGCCATGGCGGCCCGGACCTGTTGCATCTTTGCCCCGGTGGTCCTGCCCCTGGCCACAAAGATAAAATCCCAGCCGTAGGGGGCCTCCCCCTCCGCCTCCCGCCAGGCGGCGCGGATGAGGCGCTTGGCCCGGTTGCGCTGGACCGCTCCCCCCACTTTTTTGGTGGCGGTGATGCCCACCCGCCGCCGGTTCCGGTCCCCGCCCCGCCGGGCGTAGGTGACCAGAAGGGGGGAGACCGCGGACTGCCCCCGGCGGTAGAGCCGCACAAAGTCCCGGTTGTCGTTGAGGATCTGGGCGTTTTTCATCTTCATGGAGACTCTCCCCACTGCAATAAAAAGATTGCCCACGCTGTAGGCAGGTGGGCAGGTTTCTTCCCCCAGGTCACGGGCATAAGGGACCTGGGCACGGATCATTACAGGGACAGGGACTTGCGGCCCTTGAGCCGGCGGCGGGCCAGGACCTTGCGGCCGTTGCTGGTGGACATTCTCTTGCGGAAGCCGTGGACCTTGCTCCGCTGGCGCTTCTTGGGCTGGTAGGTTCTCAGCATTTCTTCTTTCCCTCCTTCTTTGGGGTGATCTCACCTCCCCGTCCTTTTTGGCCAAAGGAAAAACAGGGAAGATACCTTCGCTATTCTGCAATGTAATATTATAACCTAGGGGAGGAAGGCCTGTCAAGGCTGGTTTTTCCTTTTCTCCGGCACTTTTTTCAACAGTCCCCCTTTTGGGGAGGTTGAAAACCCGGATCTTTCCCCCGTTTTCTTCCTTAATATATAGGGCGGAGAAATGACCGTTTAAAACTTGAAACGGGAGGACCTTTGTGGTATACTATTTCCATATCCATCATCATCCCAGAGGAGCGTGTGTCATCTCATGGATTCCTTTCAGGACCTGTTTCAGCTCGCCTGCCAATACTGCCAGCAGAACCTCTCCGAGGTCGCCTACAACCTTTGGATACGGGATATTGAGCCGCGGGCCTTCGACGGTTCGGTGGCCTCTCTTTACGTCAGCTCCGAGTTTAAGAAAAATATCCTGGAGGAGAAGTACCTCCCCCTCTTGAAAGAGGCCTTCGCCACCGTGGTGGGCTTTGAGGTGGAAGTAAAGCTCCTCTGCCCCGGAGACGGCGTTCCCGCCGCCCCCCAGCCCGGCTCCCAGGAGGAGGAGGCCGGAGAGTACGCCTACACCTTTGATACCTTCATCGTGGGGGCCAACAACAAGTTCGCCCACGCCGCCAGTTGGGCGGTGGCCACCAACCCCGCCAACAGCTACAACCCCCTGTTCATCTACGGCGGCTCCGGCCTGGGGAAGACCCACCTCATCCGGGCCATCTGTGAGGAGATCCAGAAGAACCACCCGGAATTTCATATCATCTATACAAAAGGCGAGGTCTTCGCAAACGAACTCATCAACGCCATCCAGACCCACGCCACCCAGGAATTCCGGGAAAAATACCGCCTGGTGGACCTGCTGGCGGTGGATGATGTCCAGTTCATCGGCGGCAAGGAATCCACCCAGGAGGAATTTTTCCACACCTTCAACGAGCTGTACGAAGGGGGCAAGCAGATCCTCCTCACCTCGGACCGCCCCCCCAAGGAGATCAAGACCCTGGAGGACCGCCTGCGCACCCGGTTTGAATGGGGCCTCCTGGCGGACATCCAGCCCCCGGATTATGAGACCCGCATCGCCATCATCCGCCGGAAGGCGGAGCTCCTGCAAATTCAAATTCCCGACGATGTGGTGGAGTACATCGCCAACCGCCTGAAGAACAATATCCGCCAGCTGGAGGGGGTGGTGAAGCGCCTCAAGGCCCTCCACCAGATGATGGGGACCCCCCCTTCCATCCTCACCGCCCAGTCCTCCATCAAGGAGGTCCTCAGCGACCACCAGCCCATCCCCATGACGGTGGAGCGCATCATCAACGAGGTGGCCCGCACCTACAGCGTCTCCGGGGACGACATCCGCTCGGTGAAGCGCAGCAGCGCGGTCTCCACCGCCCGGCAGGTGGCTATGTATATCGTCCGGGAGGTCACCCAGATGTCCATGGCCGCTATCGGGGAGGAATTCGGCAACCGGGACCACTCCACCGTCGTTTACGCCATCCGCCACATCGAAAACAAAATGGCCAAGGACACCCACTTCAAGGAAACGGTGGACGACATCATCAAAAACATCCGCGCTACCTCGTAAAAGCTAATCTGGATAAATGCCAATATGGGCTGCCGCCCATACCCGCCTTCTTTTTCTTTTCACGGGAAAAGAAAAAGAAGCAAAAAGAAAAGCGGCCAAAGTCTTTGACAAGAAAATACGGAATCCAAAATTCCGGGCACTCCTTTACCCTCGGTGCAACCATCAAATCCAAAAGAGAACAGATAGGGTAAAACATCAAGGACATCCAAAAAATAGCTCATTTGTTCCTTCTCCACATTTTCCACCGAGTTTTCAACATTGAACTGCCCGCTTTCCACGGCGCCGTTTAAAGCGCCGGCCACATTCCATTCTTTTCACAACTTCTCCTTTGTCCCGCCAACCGGTGCTTGTCCTCATTTTTCCCCACCGGCACCTCGTCCCCGGACTTTTCCACCGTTCCCACAGCCCCTACGGCTACGACTACCTTTATTCTTCTTTCTCTCTGTAAAGAGAACCGATAGCTGCGAAATCCTCATCCCGCCATACCGCGCAAACTCCAAACCGACCCACCGCCTTGTAAAAACTTTGGTCATTCTTCTTTTTGCTTCTTTTTCTTCTTTTGCAAGAAGAAAAAGAAGTGGGGGCTGGGGCAACGCCCCAGATTGGTTTAAATATCGAAACACTGCCCCGGAAAGGACTGAACCGATATGAAATTTACCTGTTCCACCACTCAGCTGAGCCAGGCCATTGCCAACGTATCCCTGGCTGTTTCTCCCAAGTCCACCCTGCCCGCCCTGGAGGGCATCCTGGTCACCGCCAGGAAGGACACCCTCACCCTGGTGGGGTACAACCTGGAGCTGGGCATCACCTCCACCCTCCCGGCCAAGGTCACCGAAGAGGGGGAGGTGGTCATCCCCGCCAAGCTCTTTTCCGAGATCGTCCGCAAGACCGCCAGCGAGGAAATACAATTGAGCTGTGACCAGCGGTTCCTGGTGGAGATCCAGGGGGGCGTCTCCCAGTTCACCATCCTGGGGATGGCCGCTTTGGAGTTCCCGGAGCTGCCCTCCCTGGGGGAGGGAGAATCGGTGCTCTTGCCCCAGAATAAACTCCGGTCCATGGTGAATCAGACCCTCTTCGCGGTGGCCCAGAGCGACGCCAAGCCGGTGCACACCGGGTGTCTCTTCCTCCTGGAGGAGAGCCAGGCCACCGTTGTGGCGGTGGACGGCTTCCGCCTCGCCTTGCGGCGGGAGCCTGCGCAGGTCTCCCAGACCATGCGCTTTGTGGTGCCGGGGAAGAGCCTCAGCGAGCTTTTAAAGCTCCTGGGGGACGACGACACTCAGGTGGAGCTGCAGGTCTCCAAAAAGCACATCCTCTTTACCATCGGGGAGACCAGCATCATCTCCCGGCTGCTGGAAGGGGAATTCCTGGATTACAACGCCGCCATCCCCAAGGAATGCTCCACCACCGTGAAGGTCTCCACAAGGGGACTGATCTCCTCCATCGAGAGGACCTCCCTGCTCATCTCCGACCGCCTCAAGAGCCCTCTGCGGGTGGTCTTTGATGACGGGCTGGTGCGGATGTCCTGCTCCACCACCATCGGCAAGGCTTATGACGAGTGCGAGTGCCAGTCCCAGGGCCCCCAGGTGGAGATGGGCTTCAACAACCGCTACCTGATGGACGCCCTGAAGAACAGCGAGGCGGATATGGTGAAGCTGGAGATCAGCGGGCCCCTCTCCCCCATGAAGGTGCTGCCCTTGGAGGGGGACAGCTTTCTGTTCCTGGTGCTGCCCATGAAGCTGAAGACCGAGTAAGGGGAGGTTATCTCCGAGATGAAAACCGAGAAAGTGCGTATCACCACCCCCTTTATCAAGCTGGACAGCTTTTTGAAATTTGCCGGCGCCGCCGAGACCGGCGGCCAAGCCAAGGAGCTGGTGCAGGAGGGAAAGGTGCTGGTGAACGGCGAGCCCTGCGCCATGCGGGGGAAGAAACTGCGGCCGGGGGACCGGGTGATCTCCGGCGGGACAGAGTATTTGGTGACCGAGTAAATGACAAGCTATTTGCCTTTATAGGGAGTGGCCAAGCGAGGAGTTAAAACCAATCTGGGCTGCCGCCCAGCCCTGCCTTCTTTTTCTTTTCACGGGAAAAGAAAAAGAAGCAAAAAGAAAAGCGGCCAAAGTATTTGCAGCGCAGCGGATCGCCTCAAAATCTACGTAATTTGGACACTCTTGCCTTTATACCATGCGTAAATCAGCTTGGTGCCTTAGATATTTTGTACCTTGCAAGTGAAAGGTTCTCTGCCTTTACACTAGGCGTAAGCTAGGCCTTTACACCTTAGATTTCGTACTTCCCTATCAAGGACATTGGTCATTCTTCTTTTTGCTTCTTTTTCTTCTTTTGCAAGAAGAAAAAGAAGAGAAATCCTCCGGAAAGGACGGATGGGATTTGTTCATAAAGAAGCTGTCCGTCCGGGACTTTCGGAACATCGAGAGGCTGGAGCTGGAACCGGGGGACGGGGTGAACGTCATCTACGGGGACAACGCCCAGGGGAAGACCAACCTGGTGGAGGCGCTGTATCTCTTGACGGGACAGAAGAGCTTCCGGCAGACCAAGGAAAGCGACTTTGTACGCTTCGGACAGAAGCGGGGAGAGATCACCGCCTGCTTCTTCGGAGGCGGGCGGGAGCAGGAAGCGCGGCTCCTTCTGGAGGGGGGAAAGCGTTCCGCGCTCCTGAACGACCTGCCCATCAACGTGGGGGAACTGACCGGCCGGTTTTTCGCGGTGGTGTTTTCCCCCTCGGAGCTCTCCCTGGTCCAGGACGGACCCAGCCAGCGGCGGGCCTTTTTGGACGGGGCCATCACCCAGGTGATGCCCCGGTACCAAAAGACCATGAGCGACCTTTCCAGGGTGCTGTTTCAGCGCAACAGCCTTCTGTACGATATGTCCCGCCATCCGGGGATGGATGAGGGTCTCCTGGAGGTTTGGGACCGGAGCCTTTCCAGGCTCTCCTATTCCATCATCAACGCCCGCTGCCGGTACCTCTGCCGCCTGGCCCCTTTTGGGGAGGAGATCTACCGGAACATCTCCGGGGGCAAAGAGACCTTCACCATGGCTTACCAGTGCTCGATCCCAGGGGACTGGGGGCAGCTGGGGGAGCGGGAAGGGGAGGAGCTGATCCTCCGTTCCCTGGAGGGAGCCCGGCGGGAGGACCTGAAAAACGGGTACACCACCTTGGGCCCCCATCGGGATGACATCGACCTGCGGGTGAACGGCATTTCTGCCAGGGCCTACGGGAGCCAGGGACAGCAGCGGAGCTGCGCCCTCACCCTCAAGCTGGCGGAATGCCGGGTGATCCGGGAGGTGGCGGGGGAGCAGCCCATCATCCTTTTGGATGACGTCCTCAGCGAGCTGGATAAAACCCGGCGGGACTATTTCCTTTCCGGGCTGGCGCCGGGGCAGCTCTTTATCACCTGCTGCGACCGGACGGGATTTTCCGCCATCCAAAGCGGCGTCACCTGGCGGATACAGGGAGGGGAGCTGGCGGCCCGCCGCCGCATCCTCCCCCGGAAGAAAAAGCGGAAGGAAGAGGGGTGAGGGGATGTATCTTCATCTGGGACAGGATACGCTGGTGAAGACCAGCCAGGTCATCGGCATCTTTGATGTGGACAATACCACCATCTCCCGGCACACCAGGGATTTCCTGGCCAGGGCGGAAAAGAATGGCCGGGTGGTAAGCGTCACCGCTGACCTGCCTAAGACCTTTGTGGTCTGCGGAAGAGGCAGGGGAGATTTTACCGTCTACCTCAGCCAGATCTCTTCCTCCACCCTCCGGAAGCGAACGGGGTATATTGAGAACATCTCTAACCTGTAAAAAGGCTGAATCTGGGGCGTTGCCCCAGCCCCCACTTCTTTTTCTTTTCACGGGAAAAGAAAAAGAAGAAAAAAGAAAAGCGACCAATATCTTTGACAGAAAAGCGCAGAACCCAAGACTCCAGACATCAGCTTATGTTCTACGCAAGGGTAAGGACTGGAGCAGGGGCCTCGGTCCGTGTAGAACGAGACACCGGGCGCACCCCAGCAAGAGTATACGAATGAACAGCGGGACGTCCCGCATGGAGGTATTTATTTTGCAAACCGATAAGATCATGGAACAGTACGATGAAAGTGAGATCCAGGTGCTGGAGGGACTGGAGGCAGTTCGGAAACGGCCGGGTATGTACATCGGCTCCACCAGTTCCAAGGGCCTCCATCACCTGGTCTATGAGATCGTGGACAACTCCATCGACGAATCCCTGGCGGGGTACTGCACCCACATCGAGGTGGACATCCTCCCTGGGGACATCATTCGGGTCACCGACAACGGCCGCGGTATCCCGGTGGGCATCCAGCAGCAGACGGGGCTGCCGGCGGTGACAGTGGTCTTTACCATCCTCCACGCCGGCGGCAAGTTCGGCGGCGGCGGCTACAAGGTCTCCGGCGGCCTCCACGGCGTGGGGGCCAGCGTGGTGAACGCCCTTTCCGAGTGGCTGGAGGTAGAGGTAAAGAACAGCGGCCACCTTTACCGCCAGCGGTTTGAGCGGGGCAATGCCGTTACCGACTTGGAGCAGGTGGGGGATACCAAGGAGACCGGTACCATGGTCACTTTTAAGCCGGACCCGGAGATGTTCGAGGACCTCCACTATGATTTCGAGACCCTCCACACCCGCCTGCGGGAGGAAGCCTTCCTCAATGGCGGCACCCGCATCACCCTCACCGACCTGCGGGGGGAGGAGCCGGTGCGGGACTCCATGTGTTACGAGGGGGGCATCTCCTCCTTTGTGGAGTGGATCCACGCCCGGAAGGGGGCGGAGCTGCTGCACCCGGAGATCATCTACATCTCCGCCCAGGGGGAGGACAACACCGCCGAGGTAGCCATGCAGTACAACGACGGCTACAGCGAGCTGATCCTCTCTTTCGCCAACAACGTAAACACCGGGGACGGGGGCACCCACGAAGAGGGCTTTAAGATGGCCCTTACCAAGGTCATCAACGACTACGGCCGCCGGATGAATATCCTCAAGGAGGGGGAAAAGCTCTCCGGGGATGATGTTCGGGAAGGCCTCACCGCCGTCATCAGCGTCAAGCTCACCGATGCCCAGTTTGAGAGCCAGACCAAGGCGAAGCTCAATAACAGCGAGATACGCTCCCTGGTGGCGGGGATGGTCACCGAAAAGCTGGCCATCTTCTTTGAAGAGAACCCCAGCGTGGCCCGGACCATCATCGATAAATCCATGACCGCCAGCCGGGCCAGGGAGGCCGCCCGGAAGGCCCGTGAACTGACCCGGAGAAAATCCGCCCTGGAAAGCGCCTCCCTGCCGGGAAAGCTGGCCGACTGCTCCGAGCGGGACAACATCCGCACCGAGCTGTATATCGTTGAGGGAGATTCCGCCGGCGGTTCCGCCAAGGACGGCCGGGACCGGCGCTTCCAGGCCATCCTCCCCCTGTGGGGCAAGATGCTCAACGTGGAAAAGGCCCGGCTGGATAAGGTATATGGCAACGAAAAATTACTGCCTGTAATAACGGCGGTGGGCTGCGGCGTGGGGCCGGACCTGGATCCGGATAAGATCCGGTACAACAAGATCGTCATCATGGCGGATGCCGATGTGGACGGCAGCCACATCCGTACCCTGCTCCTCACCTTCTTCTTCCGGTATATGCGGCCCCTCATCGAGCGGGGACACATCTACATCGCCCAGCCCCCCCTCTTCAAACTCACCAGGGGAAAACAGGTGCGGTACGCTTACTCCGACCCGGAGCGGGATAAGTACATCGCGGAGCTGAACCCGGAGGGCACCGGCAAGGTGGAGATCCAGCGGTACAAGGGCCTGGGCGAGATGGACCCCCACCAGCTTTGGGAGACCACTCTGGACCCGGAAAACCGGGTGATGCTCCAGGTGACCATGGAGGACGCGGTGAAGGCGGACGAGACCTTCTCCATCCTCATGGGGGAGAAGGTCCAGCCCCGAAAGGAGTTCATCGAGCAGAACGCCCAGTATGTGAAGAATCTGGATATTTGACAGACCATCTAGGCGCTGTCCCCTGGACCCTGTTGCCTTTTATTCCGCATTATCTATCAGTAACTTTGTTCGCTTTTCTTTTTGCTTCTTTTTCTTTTCCCGTGAAAAGAAAAAGAAGGCGGGACCGGGCGGCAGCCCGGATTTGGCAAAATAACTTGCCCAGGAGGGAGTTTTAAGCATGAGTGAAGAGATGAAGGAAAACCAGGAGACGACGGGGCAGTCCGGCGGCGGCCGGCTGATCCAGGTGGATATTGACCGGGAGATGCGGTCCAGCTTTCTGGATTACTCCATGTCGGTGATCGTGGACCGGGCCCTGCCGGATGTGCGGGACGGCCTCAAGCCGGTGCACCGGCGCATTTTGTACGCCGCCGGGGAGGCGGGCCTCACCCCGGATAAGCCCTACCGGAAGTCCGCCACCATCGTGGGCGACGTGCTGGGCTCCTACCATCCCCACGGCGACGCCAGCGTCTACGACGCCATGGTGCGGATGGCCCAGAGCTTCTCTTTGCGCTACCCCCTCATCGACGGCCACGGCAACTTCGGCTCGGTGGACGGGGACCCTCCGGCCGCCTACCGGTACACCGAGGCCCGGCTAAGTAAAATGTCCCTGTATATGCTCCAGGACATCGATAAAGACACGGTGGACTGGCGGGGGAACTTTGACGACTCCAAAAAGGAGCCGGTGGTGCTCCCCAGCCGCTTCCCCTGCCTGCTGGTCAACGGCTCCACCGGCATCGCCGTGGGGATGGCCACCAACATCCCTCCCCACAACCTGCGGGAGGTCATCGATGCGGCGGCCTACCTCATCGACAACCCGGAGGCTACCCTGGATGAGCTGATGGAGTACATCAAGGGCCCGGATTTTCCCACCGGGGGCATCGTCATGGGCCGGAGCGGCATCCGGGCGGCCTACGCCACCGGCCGGGGGAAGGTGATCCTCCGTTCCCGGTGCGAGATTGAGGACTGGAAGAACGGCCGGGAGCGGATCATCGTCCACGAGATCCCCTACATGGTCAATAAGGCCCGGCTCATCTCCAGCATCGCCGACCTGGTGAAGGAAAAACGGGTGGAGCAGATCTCCGACCTGCGGGATGAGTCCGACCGGGACGGGATGCGCATCGTCATCGAGCTGAAAAAGGACGCCAACGCCCAGGTGGTGCTGAACCAGCTCTACAGCTATACCCAGCTCCAGGACACGGTGGGGGTCATCATGCTCTGCCTGGTGGACGGTATCCCCCGCGTCCTGACCCTAAAGGAGATGCTGGAGGAGTACCTGAAGTTCCAGTTCCAGGTGGTGACTCGCCGCACCCGGTTCGACCTGAAAAAGGCCAAGGACCGGGAGCACATCCTGGAGGGTCTCAAAATGGTGTGTGACAACACCGATGAAGTGATTTACATCATCCGCCATTCCAAGGACCGCAGCGACTCCAAACAGAACCTTATAAACCGCTTTTCCATCACCGATGTGCAGGCTTCCGCCATCGTGGCGATGCAGCTGGGACAGCTTTCCGGCATGGAGCGCATCAAGATCGAGGAGGAACTGGCGGCGATCTTGGAGAAGGTGAAGGAACTTACCGACATCCTAGCGGACGAGAAAAAGGTCTATGCCATCGTAAAGCAGGAGATGCAGGTCATCCGGGACAAATACGGGGACGAGCGCCGCACCGACATCCAGGCGGTCTCCGGGGAGATGGACATTGAGGACCTGATCCCGGAGGAGGACTGCGTCATCACCCTCACCCACTGCGGGTATGTGAAGCGCCAGACCCTGGACAGCTACCACACCCAGCGCCGGGGGGGCCGGGGCATCTCCGGCATGAGCCGCCGGGACGAGGATTTTGTGGAGCACCTCTTTGTCTGCTCCACCCACGACTATATCCTCTTCTTCACTGATCGGGGCCGGATGTACCGTCTGAAGGGGTACGAGATCGCCGAGAGCAGCCGGGCGGGGCGGGGGACCCATATTGTGAACCTGCTCCCCATCGAAAAGGAGGAGAAGATCACCGCCGCCATCCGCACCGGGGAGTTTGACGAGGACAGCTTCCTGGTGATGGTCACCCGCAAGGGCACCATCAAGCGCACCCCGCTTTCCGCCTACAAGAATATCCGCAAGGCGGGCCTTATCGCCATCAACCTGGAGGAGGGGGACGAGCTGGCCTGGGTGCAGGACACCACCGGCAGCGATGAGCTGATGGTGGCCACTGCCGCCGGCATGGTGATCCGCTTCCCGGAGAGCGACCTGCGCCCCATGGGACGCAATACCATGGGGGTTCGTGCGGTGCGCCTGGGCGAAGACGACCAGGTGGTGGGGATGGCAAAGGCCCAGGAGGACGGTCTGCTCCTTACCATTACCGAATCCGGCCTGGGCCGCCGCACCCCCATGAAGGACTACCGCCTCCAAAGCCGGGGCGGCAAGGGCGTCCGTAACTACCACGCGGAGGGGAAGGACACCCGCATCGCTGCGGTGCGCCAGGCGGAGGACGGGGAGGACATCATCCTCATTTCCGACGACGGGGTCATCATCCGCATCCCTGCGGAGCAGATCAATATCCAGTCCCGGTATGCCGGAGGCGTCCGGGTGATGCGCATCGCGGAGGGAGGCCGGGTGGTCTCGGTGGCCTCGGCCCCCAGGGCGGAGGAGGAAGCCCAGCCCCAGGAGGATGCCGGGGGAGAGGAACCTGCGCCGGGGGAAGATCCGTGACCGAACGGTGAAATTTCTGGACGACGGAGCATATCTATGGAGTTAGAGAAGATACGGGAGACCTTCCGGGCGGACCGCTTCGCCGCGGAGATGGGGGCGGCTTTTTGCCTTGGCCTCCTGTGTGAAGGCGGGAAGAAGCACCTGCTATTACATCATTGATGTGACCGATGAGCTGGGGACCCAGGTGGCCCAGGTGACCGCCACCGGCTTTACTGCCCGGAAATAGAAGAGCCCTGGGGAAGGGGGAAGGTCTTTGGTAAAAAAAAGCCTCAAAAAAATCACGGCTGTGGCTTTGGTCCTTTGCCTCTGCCTTCTGCCGGGGTGCGGCAAGCGGGAAAAGAACCTGAGCATCCGCATGGACCTCCAGAAGGAAGTGACCAGTCTGGATCCGCAGTTTTCCACCTCCTGGGAGAGCCAGGTGGTGATGCTGAACCTCTTTGAGGGGCTTCTCATCCGGGGCGGAGATGGGGAGCTTTCCCCCGGAGCCGCCTCGGATTACACCGTCTCCGGCGATGGGCTGACCTACACCTTCCACCTGCGCCGGGACGCCCTTTGGAACGACGGCGACCCGGAGGCGGGGATCCCTTCCACCCCGGTGACCGCCCAGGACTTTGTATTCTCCTTCTGGCGGATCTTTGACCCGGAGGTGCCCAGCCCTTGGGCGGGGGATTTCCAGGCCATTCGGAATTCCAGGGAGGTGCTGGCCGGGGAGCTGCCCAAGACCCAGCTGGGGGTCTGGGCCATCGGGGAGTACACCCTTATGATCCAGCTTTCCGAGCCCAGTCCCATCCTGCTGGAACAGCTGGCGGGGGCGGGGGCCCTGCCCTGCAACGAGAATTTCTTCCGTTCCACCAGGGCCCGCTACGGCCAGACCAAGGGGCTGATTTTAGGGAACGGCCCCTTTTCCCTTTCAGATTGGGACAGCGAAGCGGTGGTGATGGTGCCCAGCTCCCAGTATGTGGGGCCGCAGGAGGTCCTTTGTCCTTCGGTGGTGCTCTATACCGGCAGGGCCAAGAGGCAGGAGACCACCGACTGGCAGCTCTTCCTGGAGGGCAAATCGGATTTCTGCACCGCGGCAGGACAGGGGGAAGGGGATTTTACCCTGCTGCCTGCCCAGGATACGGTATGGGCCCTGGTCTTCCGGGAGGAGGAGGGGAGCCCCTTGGCGGATGCGGATATTCGCCGGGCTCTGGCCCTTTCCATCGACGCTTCTTCCTTTGGGGACCGGGTGCCGGAGCATTTCCAGAGGACCGATTCCCTTGTGCCCCATTCCGCTGCCCTTATGGGCCAGGAGTACCGGTCGCTGGCCTCCGCCCAGCCCATCCGCTACCGGCCGGAGGAGGCCAGGGCGGCCCTGGAGGCAGGACTGGAGCGGCTGGAGATCACCTCCCTGCCCAAGACCACCCTCATCCTGCCGAAATCGGCGGAATTGGGGGCCCTGGGGGGATATTTCCAGAAGCTGTGGCAGCAGGAGCTGCGGCAGTTCATCAACCTGGAGATCTTGCCCGATGATGAATTTCAGCGGCGAATAGAGGCCGGGGAATTCCAGATGGCGGTCACCGACCTTGCCAGCGAGAACAGCACCCCTATGGGGGCGCTCAGTGCCTTTGCCGGTGGGAGCAGCCGGAATCTGGCGGGGTATCACGACCCGGAGTTTGACCTTCTGCTGGCCCGCTCCCAGACCGCCCCGGACACCCGGACCGCGGCGGAGCTCTGCGCCCAGTGTGAGGAGATGCTCCTGAGCCAGGGGGTAGCGGTGCCCCTCTTTACCCAGCAGGGGTACTATGCGGTGGCGGCGGGCGTGACCGGCCTGCAATGGCAGGGGGACCGCATCCTCTTTTCCGGCGTGTCCCGCATCCTGTGAGGGGGGGACTTACCTTCTTTTTCTCACTCGTGAGAAAAAGAAGCAAAAAGAACGACCGGACTTCGTCCGGTTTTCGCCCTACACGGAGCGGGGATAAACCCCGCTCCTTACCTTTGCCCAAAACGCAAGTGAGTGCCTGGAGACTTAGGTGGCAGAAGTAAAAGGCTGAAGAAAGATCCTGGTCCCGCAGGGGCGGCTCTTAGCGCGGAGAGATTTTGCTTCCTTCCTTTTTGCGAACAAAAAGAAAGAAGGAAGGCTTGCGCCCCACTACAGCGGATAAATTTCTAAATAATGAAGCGGCGTTTTTTTAGAGACTAACACTGGCCCTTTTATCCCCCTCGGAGAGCAGGGGGGCACACGGGGGGGACTGGTCCCCCCGTGAGGCGCAGCGGAGCCCGCCAGGGCTCCCCGGACCTTCCGCAGAAGGTCCCTGCGCCAACATCCCGGTGGGGTGTTTTTGAGACCGCAAAAAACTATGCGGTTTGCTCCGCCCTCTTTGTCTTTTTCACCCTTTACAAAGGAAGCAGGCGGGTATATAATAGGAGCAGGATGGAGTAAATTTTTTTGATAAGATTACGGGAGGTTATTTTTGTGAGGCTTTTTCGGAAGATGGCAGGAGCCTTGTTCTTGATGGCGGTGGCCGGGCTTCTTTCGGTGACCGCGATGGCGGCGGAGACAGAGGTTCAAACTGCCTTCACCCCCTGCACCCTGGATCATGTCCACTGTGAGGCAAATTGTACCTTGGACCATCAGCACTGCCTTTATACCGGCTGTACTTTAGATCATGACCACTGCCTGGCCAACTGTACTCTGGATCATCAGCATTGTGTCCATACCGGCTGCACTCTGGACCACAGCCATTGTCTGGAAGCGGACTGCACCTTGGACCACCAGCACTGTGCCCATACCGGCTGCGACCGGAACCATACCCACTGCCAGAATGTGAACTGTACGCTGGACCATGAGCATTGTCTCCACAGCCCCTGTAACACAGTCAGCCAGGAAAGGATCTCCGGCGGCTGTCACAGCAGCGGGCAGCAGACGAACCATTGCAGCCGCAGCTATGATTCCTCTTCTTGCTGTACTTCCAGCAGAAGCAGCTATTCTTGGCGTTCGGGCCATTGCTCCAGCAGATACCACCACTGATTTAAAGAGAAAGAAACGAATCCATTGCTTGCCGCGATTCTAAAAGAGGGTCGCGGCGCTTTTTTGTACTGCAAGGGACAGCTTTCGCATAGAATACTTTGGGGATGTTTCACGTGGAACATTGGGGCTGCAAAGATACCTTGTCGGGGCCGGTGCGGCTACGTTCCTGACAAGCCAGAAGAAGGGGCTCTCTCCGCAGGGGCCAAGCCTCCCTCGGCGAGGGAGGTGGCATTTCCCGCCAGGGAAATGCCGGAGGGAGTTCTTGGCGCAGGGCTTTTGTTAGAACTCCCTCAGTCAGCCTGCGGCTGACAGCTCCCTCTGGGAGGGAGTTCTTGGCGCAGGGCCCCGTTCCTGGGATTTGCTTTTCGGCTGCGCTAGGCTCTTTCGCCTACCCGGCGGGGGGTGGAGAGGGAAAGGCAAAACTTCCCACCCAGGCTGGAGCCAACCGCCCGCGCCCGCCGCCTCGGTGGCCGGTTTCGGATGCCTCCCTTTGGTCGGGAACGTGGCCTCGAAGGCCCCACCGGGGCCTTCGCCACCTCCGCTTCGCTCCGCGACCGGCCAGCCCCCTCGGCTCCCACAGCCCTTAACGGGCCGCTTCGCATCCCTTCGGGCACGTGGGCTTCGCCCAACCCTTTGAAAAGGGCGGCCCTAAACTTTAGCGGCCTGCGGGCCAGGATTTTTTGCCTTTGCTTCTGCCACCTAAGTCTCCAGGCACTCACTTGTGCCCTTTGCTAAGGTAAGGCCGAAGGCCGTGTAGGGCGAAAACCGGGCGAAGTCCGGACGTTCTTTTTTGCTTCTTTTTAATACTCATTTTCGATGTATTCTACATCGAAAATACGCCCGCTTCGCGTGCTGGCGATGCTTCGCATCGCCCCGTCTCATCGTTCCGGATCTCACGGGTGAGAAAAAAGAAGGCAGGGCTCTGCCGCCGCAGCGGCGTTTCGGAGCGCAACCGAGCGAAGCGAGGCTCTTAGCGCGGAGATAGGCGGCAGCCCAGATTGGCCAAAATAACACGTTTGGCCACACCCGCCCCCGGTAATTTTTGTTGCGAAGCGGGGGAGGCTGTGCTATACTTAGAAGCAGAAATTTGATGTGTAAGAAGGAGGAAGATTATGGGGAAGATCCTGTCCATTGCCAACCAGAAGGGGGGTGTGGGAAAGACCACCACCGCGGTGAACCTGGCCGGAGGGCTGGGAGAGCTGGGAAAAAAGGTGCTGCTCTGCGACCTGGACCCCCAGGGGAACGCCACCAGCGGCCTTGGGATCAATAAGCGGGAGGTGGAGCTTTCCTGCTACGATGTGCTCATCAATCGGGCGGAGGTCCAGAAGGCTGTGGTCAAAACCGCTTTCAAGAATGTGTGGGTGCTTCCCAGCCATATCTCTTTGGCGGGGGCCGAGCTGGAGCTGGTGGAGCTGGAAAACCGCACCATGGCTCTCCGGGCGGCCCTCCTGCGGGAGAAGGAGAAGTACGACTTTATCCTTATCGACTGCCCCCCATCCCTGGGACTGCTCACCGTCAACGCCCTGGCGGCGTCGGATTCCATCCTCATCCCCCTTCAGTGCGAATACTACGCACTGGAGGGTGTCAGCCAGCTCATCTCCACCGTACGCACCGTCAAGCGGATGTACAATGACCAGCTGGACATTGAGGGGGTGCTGCTCACCATGTATGACAGCCGCCTGAACCTGACGGTGCAGGTGGTGGATGAGGTAAAGAAGTACTTCGCCGGGAAGATCTTCAACACAGTGATCCCCCGCGCGGTGCGCCTTTCGGAGGCGCCCAGCTTCGGGCAGCCCATTATGTATTACGATCGCTCCTCTAAGGGAGCCGAGGCCTATATTACGCTGGCCAAGGAATTGATCAAGAACAGCCGGAAGAGAGGATAGCCCGATGTTCCACGTGAAACAATAAAAGGAGGCAGCGATGAAAAAGCGCAAGCGGCTGTGTATCGCCCTCCTGGCGGCAGTTCTGCTGCTGGCAGGGTGCTCCCGACAGGTCCGGCCGGAGGACATCGCCGGTAAGGCCTTCCGGTACAAGAAGGAAGGTTTTGGCGGGGACTTTACCATCCGGCTGGAAGAGGACGGCACCTTCACCTATTATGAAGGCTCCCTGAGCAGCTACATTGGAATGGGGACTTGGGCCCTGGAGGGGGATACCCTCTGCATCACCGACGAGGGAGCGGGAAAGAGCTGGAAAAATTACTTCCGGGCGGAGAAAAACACCCTCACCTTTCAGGCGGAGGGTTCCGAAAATTTTATCTATTTGACGGTGGCCGACGGAGAGAAATTCTTGGCGGAGGAATAACAAAAGAAAGAGGAACAACAAAAGAAAAGAGAGAGGAGAATACCCGGTATGGCAAAAAAAGGAGGACTGGGCAAGGGGTTGGACGCCCTGTTCCTGGATAACGACGCCCAGGTAGGGGAGGGGCTGATGAGTCTGCGCATCGCTGCCATCGAGCCCAACAAGGACCAGCCGCGGGACCGCTTTGACCAGACGGCCCTCAGCGAGCTGGCGGATTCCATACGGGAGCACGGGGTGCTGCAGCCTATCGTAGTGCGCTCCCTGCCGGGGGGCAGTTACCAGATCATCGCCGGAGAGCGGCGGTGGAGGGCCTCCCGGATGGCGGGCCTTTCGGAGATCCCTGCCGTAGTGGTGGAGGCCGGGGACGACAAGGTGATGGAACTGGCCCTCATCGAAAACCTCCAGCGGGAGGATCTGACCATCCTGGAGGAGGCTATGGGCTACCGCGCCCTGATGGACACCTACGGCCTGACCCAGGAGCAGGTAGCCCGGCGGATGGGAAAATCCCGCCCGGTGATCGCCAACGCCCTGCGTATCCTGAACCTTTCCCCCGGAGCAAAGAAGCTGTTGGAAAAGGGGGAATTGAGCCCCGGCCATGCCAGGGTGCTGGCGGGGCTGGAAGGCCCGGAGCTGATGGACAGCCTGGCGGAGGAAGCGGTAAAGTCCGGCCTGACGGTGCGGCAGTTGGAAAAGCTGGCCGCCCAGCAGAAGGCGCCTAAGGAAAAGCCCGCCGCCCCGGAAAAAGCCCCCAGGGAAGAGAGCGCCTGGGGGGACAGCGGCTGCCGGGAGATGGAGATCAGCCTGGGGGAGGCCATGGGGAGAAAGGTCCGCATCCGCAAGACGGGCACGGGCACCGGCGGAATGCTGGAGATCGAGTTCTTCTCCCCAGGGGACCTCTCCCGGCTGGCGGAAAAGCTGACAGGGGGACCGTTCGCCTGACAGCAGGGGAAAACCCCTCAGGCATTTCCCTTCGGGAAATGCCAGCTTCCCCTTTCAGGGGAGCCTTTGGCAGAACGGATGGCTTTGCGCTCCCGCCAGAGCCTCCCCTGAAAGGGGAGGTGTCAGCTGAAAGCTGACGGAGGGGTTTCCCCTAGGCCTCCCCTGTCGAGGAAAGAAACACAGCGAAGCTGCCTGCTCATCTATATTGGCATTTGGTCGATTCGACGGCCTTTCGTCTGCAATTTCTGTATAAATAGATTTGGTCATTCTTTTTTTCGTTTCCTTTTTTTCTTTTGCAAGAAAAAAAGGAAAAAAAGAAACTTCGATAAAGGAGCAGTATCACTATGCTGGATATGAAATTTGTGCGCAACAACCCGGAGGTCGTAAAGGAGAATATCCGCAAGAAGTTCCAGGAGGACAAGCTCCCCCTGGTGGACGAGGTCATCGAGCTGGACAAAAAGTACCGGGCGGCCAAGACCCGGTGCGACGAGCTGCGCAACCAGCGCAACGTCATCTCCAAGCAGATCGGCGGCCTGATGGCCCAGGGCAAGAAGGAGGAGGCGGAGGCCGCCAAGGCCCAGGTGAAGGCCATGGCCGACGAGATGGCGAAGCTGGAGGAGGACGAAAAGGTTTACGCCGAGGAAGTGAAGAAGCGGATGATGGTGATCCCCAACATCATCGACCCCTCGGTGCCCATCGGCCGGGACGACAGCGAAAACGTGGAGATAGAGCGGTTCGGGGAGCCGGTGACGCCGGATTTCCCGGTGCCCTACCACGTGGAGATCATGGAGAGCCTGGACGGCATCGACCTGGACAGCGCCCGGCGCACCTCCGGCAACGGTTTCTACTACCTGAAGGGGGACATCGCCCGCCTGCACTCCTCCATCCTCTCCTATGCCAGGGACTTTATGATCGGCCGGGGCTTCACCTACTACATCCCCCCCTTCATGATCCGCAGCGACGTGGTGAAGGGCGTGATGAGCTTTGCCGAGATGGAAAACATGATGTATAAGATCGAGGGGGAGGACCTCTACCTCATCGGCACCTCGGAGCACTCTATGATCGGCAAATTCATCGACACCATCAACGACGAGGCCTCCCTGCCCCAGACCCTCACCAGCTATTCCCCCTGTTTCCGCAAGGAGGTGGGGGCCCACGGCATCGAGGAGCGGGGGGTGTACCGCATCCATCAGTTTGAAAAGCAGGAGATGATCGTGGTCTGCAAGCCGGAGGACAGCATGGCCTGGTACGACAGGCTGTGGCAGAACACGGTGGATTTCTTCCGCACCCTGGACATCCCGGTGCGCACCCTGGAGTGCTGCTCCGGCGACCTGGCCGACCTGAAGGTGAAGTCCTGCGACGTGGAGGCCTGGAGCCCCCGGCAGCAGAAGTACTTTGAGGTGGGGTCCTGCTCCAACCTGGGGGACGCCCAGGCCCGCCGCTTGGGCATCCGGGTCCGCAAGGAGGGGAGTAAGGAGCTGTACTTCGCCCACACCCTCAATAACACCGTGGTGGCCCCGCCCCGTATGCTCATCGCCTTCCTGGAAAACAACCTCCAGGCGGACGGCTCCGTTCGCATCCCGGAGGCTCTGCGGCCCTACATGGGCGGCCAGGAGGCGCTGGTGCCGCCGGAGAAATAGGCTAATCTGGGGTTTCACCCCAGCCCCCACTTCTTTTTCTTCTTGCGAAAGAAGAAAAAGAAGCAAAAAGAAGAACGACCAAAGTATTTTCAACGCAGCAGGCGAACCCAGAAGCTGCACGGCTTGAACTCCTTGTTTCACGTGGAACAATAGAAATTGCCTGGGGAAGGGGGAAAGACCATGGACTATCTATCGCGAATAAAGCCCCTGTACGGCATCGACACCCTCCGGGGGTGCGGGGAGCCGGAGATTGAGGCCATGCGAGGCCGGTTCGGAGTCCTGCCCCAGGCGGTGGAGGAGTTTTACCGCACCGCCGCCAAAACCGAGGCCTTCCATCACGTCCAGGATAACTGGGTGCTGCCGGAGCAGTATGAAAAATGGACCTGGCTGGGGAAGACCGACGCCCTCATCTTGCTGGTGGAAAACCAAGGGGTCTGTTTTGCCGGGATTCTGCGGGAGGACCTGGAAAGGCCCGACCCGCCGGTCTATGTCTCCTACGGGCGACGGGATCAGGGGAGCTGGCAGCTTTGGGCCAAGGACGCCGGCGACTGGGACCTCTGCGCCGGCAGCACCACCGAGTTCTTTGCCGCCGCCCTGGCCTACGAGGCGGCCTTCACCTTCCCCTGGGAACCCCAGGAGTTCTACTGGTACACCCAGGAGGAAAAGGCGGTGCTCTCTTCCGGGCTGACAAAGCTCCCCTTTGCCCTGAAGAACTGGTGCAGCGAGATGGAGATCACCCTCTACCAAAACGCCCCGGATAACCTCCTGGCCCTGATGTCCTTCCGGGGGGAGGGGGAGCCCCAGGCCCTCTACGGAGCGGTGACCGAGGAAAGCTACCGGAAGCTGCTGGAGGTGGTGGGGGAGATGGGGGAGCCGGTTTGAAAAAGAAAGAGCTGGACCCCCGCCTTGCCCTCCTGTATGAAATGGCTCCCCCCTGCAAGCTGGCCGTCGATGTGGGCGCCGACCACGGCTTTTTGATCTGCGCCCTGGTAGAGGGGGGAAAGGCGGAGCGGGGCATCGCCACCGAGATCCATATACGGCCCCTGGAAAAGGCCCGCCGGGAGGCAGAGGGCCGGGGCCTGGGGGATAAGATAAAATTCTGCCTCACCGACGGCCTGGAGGGCATCGGACCGGCGGAGCTGGGGACGGTGGTCATCGCCGGGATGGGCGGAGAGACCATCCTCCATATTCTGGAAAGCTGGGCCTACCGGGAAACGCCCGGCATCGTCTACCTGCTCCAGCCCATGACCAAAGCGGAGCGGCTGCGGCAGTGGCTGTGGGACAACGGCTTTGCCATCCGCCGGGAGGAATGCTGCACCGCCGCCGGCCGGGTCTATACGGTGCTGGAAGTAATCTATACCGGGGAGGTGACGAGCCACCCGGCCTGGGAATGCTGCCTGGGAAAGGTGGACCCCGGAAAGGACGCGGACAGCCGCCGCTACGCCGAAGATCTTGTGCGGGAACTTAAAAAGATCGCCGCCGGGCTGGAACGGACCGGGGAGGCCGGAGACCGGGCCAGAGCCGGGGAGCTGCGGGAGAGGGCAGCCATCATCAGCGGAAAAATAAACGGAGGGGATAACAGCGATGTTTTTTAACCGGAAAAAGCGGGAGCGGACCGAAGCCGATAAGAGTTACGCCCAGGCGCGGGCAGAGACCACCACCCAGGTGCGGTTCCGGCAGCCTGTCTGTCCGGCACCCCGGATGCTCTCCACCCAGAACGGAGAGCGGAGCATCGACACCTGGGAGCCGGTAGAAAGCGCCTTGCGGGAGATGCTCACCGATGGGGACCAGTTCGTGGTCCTCTCGGCGGGGGAGCCCCGGCAGGATGTTTTCTTTGTCCAGACCACCCCCTCCAACCGGGGGGACGGCTTTGTCCTCCAGGTCTCCGTCCGGGAGGGGAGCGGCTCCCGGCTGGTGGAGCGTGTCTGCTCCTGGGAGGAGTGCCGCTCGGTCTTCCGGAAATTCTACGATACTGCCGCCGTGGATGGGCTGGAGCGGTACAAGCCGGTGGAATTTTACAAGTAGTTGGAGTGGTCGAACCGCAGCAAGTTTGAGGGGAAAGCTGCTGTATTGCAAAATTTGGCCGCTTTTCTTTTTGCTTCTTTTTCTTTTCTCGTGAAAAGAAAAAGAAGTGGGGGCTCTGCGCCCGCAGGCGCGTTTCGGAGCGCAACCGAGCGTAGCGAGGCTCTTAGCGCGAAGATGGGTGAAACCCCAGATTAGCATGATCCGGAGGGAGGAAACACGATGTACACCGTTGCCGACGCGGCTAAGGCCATGGACCAGATCGCTCCGCTGGAGACCCAGATGGATTGGGACAACTCCGGCCTGCTGGTGGGGGACCCCGGCCAGGCAGTCACAAAGATATTGGTGGCCCTGGACGCCACCATCCCGGTGATCCGGGAGGCGGAGGCCCTGGGGGCGGAGCTCATCGTCACCCACCACCCCATCATCTTCCACCCGGTGAAGCGCTTCCTGGCGGGGGAGCCCCCCTACGAGGCCGCTTCCTGCGGGATCGCCGTCTATTCCGCCCACACCTGCTACGATATGGCGGCGGGCGGGGTGAACGATGTCCTGGCCGCTGCCCTGGGGCTGCGGGACTGCGTTCCCCTTTGGGAGGAGCACCCCGGCCAGGAGGAAGGGCGGCGCTTCGGCCTGGCCGGGGACCTCCCCTGCGCCATGAGCCGGGAGGAGCTTTCCGGCTGGGTGGAGGAGGCCCTGGGCCAACGCCCCGGCTTTGTGCGGCATCTGCCGGAGGCCGGGCCGGAGGTCATCCGCCGGGTGGCGGTCTGCGGCGGGGCCGGCGCCGACAGCATAGAGGAAGCCCGCGCCCTGGGGTGCGAAGCCTACATCACCGGGGACGTCCGCCACCACGAGTACCTGGAGGCGGCCCGCCTGGGGTTGCTCCTCATGGACGCCGGGCACTTCGCCACCGAGAACATCGCCATGCCCCCCCTCCGGGACCGGCTGGCCGAAGCCCTCCCCGGCGTGGAGGTGCTGCTGGCCTCCTGCTGAATCCGGGCTGCCGCCCGGCCCCGCCTTCTTTTTCTTCTTGCGAAAGATTAGGAAATTCGCTCGCGAATTTTCAATGAGACGGGGCAGCGCGAAGCGATGCCAGCACGCGAAGCGGGCGTGTTCAAAATGAAAATATTTCATTTTGAACGAGTATTAAGAAAAAGAAGCAAAAAGAAGAACGGCCAATGGAATTATAAATGAGGGGGAAGGCGAAAGGCGACGGGGAAGGGAAGAAGGGGAGAAGGAAAAGTGTAAAGGTGCCTGAGGAAATCCTGTAAAGGGATCTTCCTTTTCAGAAAAAAGCCCTATTTTTGCCTTTTTCAACGGTTAATTTTACCATAAAATCTTGCCCAAAATATCCCCCGCCGGATTGGAATTCCGGCTGCGCTCTTCCAAATTCCAGGCAAAATTTGCAGGAAAAATAAGCGTAAACCCGCACGAAAAGCGGATCGATGCGCTGTAAAAGGATACGCCTTGTCAGTGTAATAATGTGATGAAAGAAAGGAACTGCCGCTATGCCCTTTGACGGAGGATTTCTCCACAAGATCACCCAGGAGATAAACGCCCTGGCCGGGGCGCGGATCGATAAGATCAGCCAGCCGGGGCGGGAGCTGGTGGTGCTCACCCTCCGGGGGAATGGTGCCAATCGGAAACTCTTGCTTTCCGCCGATGCCACCGCCCCCAAGGTCCACTTCACCACCCAGAGCCTGGAAAACCCAAAGGCCGCCCCCATGTTCTGTATGCTGCTTCGAAAACACCTGGGCAGCGGCAAGCTGCTGCGGGCCCGGCAGCAGGGGCTGGACCGGATCCTCCGCCTGGTCTTCGAGACGGTGAACGAGCTGGGGGATAAGGTGGAGACCTCCCTCATCTGCGAGATCATGGGCCGCCACAGCAACATCATCCTGGTGGACCAGGGGGGGAAGATCATCGACGCCGCCAAGCGGGTGGACTTCGTCACCAGCGAGGTGCGGCAGGTCCTCCCCGGCATGACCTACACCCCGCCTCCCGCCCAGTCCAAGAAGAGCCTCCTGGAGATTTCCCCCCAGGAGATGGCCGCTGCCATCCGGGCCGGACGGGACATCCCCCTCTGGAAGGCGGTGCTGGAGCAGGCGGAAGGGCTTTCCCCCCTGGTCTGCCGGGAGGTGAGCGCCTTTGTCTGCGGCTCCGCCGATCTGACCCCCTCCCAGCTCACCCCCCAGCAGACGGAGCGGCTGGTCTTCTTTTTGGGGACGGTGGCCACCGCCCTGGGGGAGGGCTGCGGGACCCCCACCCTGGTGCAGGACCCGGCGGGGAGATATGTGGAATTTTCCTACCTGGACCTGCGGCAGTATCCGGAGGATTATGAGCTCCAGCACCCGGAGAGCTTCAGCGCCCTGCTGGACCGCTTCTACGAGGGGAGGGACAGCCGGGAGCGGATGCGCCAGAAGACCGCCCAGCTCCACAAGAGCCTCTGTACCCTCCGGGACCGCCTGGCCCGAAAGCTCACCCACCAGCGCCAGGAGCTGCTGGATACCGGAGACCGGCAGAAGTACCGGGAGTGGGGGGACATCATCTCCGCCAACCTCTACCGGATGGAGCGGGGGGATCGGGTCCTGCGGGCCCAGAATTTCTTCTCCGAGACGGGGGAGGAGATCGAGATCCCCCTGGAGCCGACCTATACGCCATCTAAAAACGCACAGAAATATTACGCAGAGTATCGGAAGGCCGCCACTGCCGAGGTGAAATTGCAGGAACTCATCGCCAAGGGGGAGCAGGAGCTGATCTATCTGGGATCCGCCATCGCGGAGCTGGAGCGGGCTTCCTCCCAGGAAGAGCTCCAGGGCATCCGGGAGGAGCTGATGAGCCAGGGGTATCTCCGCCGGGAGCAGAAGCAGAAGCAGCGCCCGGTGAAGCTCCCGCCTCTCCGTTACCGCTCCTCCGACGGTTTCCTCATCCTCTGCGGACGCAACAACCTCCAGAACGACCAGCTCACCCTCCGGGAGGCCCAGAACTACGACCTGTGGCTCCACACCCAGAAGATCCACGGCGCCCATGTCATCGTCGTGGCCGACGGCGCGCGGGAGATCCCCGACCGCACCATCGAGGAGGCGGCGGTCATCGCCGCGGTGAACTCCGCCGCCGGGGCCGGGGCCGCCGGTCCCGTGGGGGCCAAGGTGCCGGTGGACTATACCCACGTGCGGAACGTAAAAAAGCCGGGCGGCGCGGGGCCCGGCATGGTGGTCTATGACCCCTACCGGACCGCCCTGGTGGAGGTGGACTTCCGGCGGGCCGAGGCCCTGCGGGAGAAGTGAGGGGCCAGGCCGTGGGGGGATTTAAGCCCCTTCTCAAAAACATGCCACCGGCATGTTTTTGATGGGCAGTCCGTTCGGGCGCAGAAACCGGTCGGTTGGGCTTTTCAGTTCCAAACGGCTTTCGCCGTTTGTCACCAAAAGACCCAACCTTCCTTTGTTCTGCGCCCTCCCTCGGTGCGGGACGAAAGGCTTCCACCTTTCTTTTTTTCTTGCAAAAAGAAAGGTGGAGCCAAAGTAAAATGCGCCCTTCGGAAAAGTATTCCGCCTTCTGCGGAAGGCGGCCGGGGGGCTCTGCCCCCTCGGCTCCCCCGCAAGCCTTTGAAAAGGCTTGACCGAAACTTTTGGCGGCCCTGCGGGCCAGAATTTTTTTCAGCCTTTGCTCCTGCCACCTAAGTCTCCAGGCACTTGCCTACGCTTTGTACAAAGGCAAGGAGCGGGGTTTATCCCCGCTCCGTGTAGGGCGAAAACCGGACGAAGTCCGGACGTTCTTTTTTGCTTCTTTTTTCTCACGGGTGAGAAAAAAGAAGGGGGAGCCGGCCCCACCTCCTACCGCTTCTCCAAGGCGGCGCGGTAAAGCTCTCCCTTTTTGTAGCCGGAATCGGCGGCGACGCTTTTGGCGGCCTCGGAGAGGGAGACGCCGCAGGCGCTCATCTGGACCACCAGCTCTACCGCCTCCGGGAAGGTGAGGCCGGGCTCCTTCTTCGGGGGCGCTCCTTCGATGACCAGCACAAACTCCCCCTTGGGCTCCTTATCTCTGTAAAGCTCCATCGCTTCACAGAGCGTAGTCCGTGTAATTTCCTCATGGAGCTTGGTCAGCTCTCGACAGAGGGCGAGCCGCCGCTCTCCGCCAAAGACCTCCGCCATGTCCCGGAGGGTATCCCGGAGCTTGTGGGGAGCCTCGTAAAAGATGAGGGTGCGGGGGTCGTCCTTCACCTCCAGCAGCCGCTCCCGACGGCTCCCGGCCTTTACAGAGAGGAATCCCTCAAAGGCGAACCGCCCGGTGGGGAGGCCGGAGGCCGCCAGGGCGGAGAGGGCCGCGGTGGGTCCGGGGACCACCCGCACCGGGATGCCCGCCCCGTGGCAGAGGGCCGCCAGGTCCTCCCCCGGATCGCTGATACAGGGCATCCCCGCGTCAGTGACGACGGCGCAGCTCTCCCCGGCTTGGATGCGCCGCAGGATCTCCTCCCCCCGCTCCCGGAGGTTGTGCTGGTAGTAGCTCACCATCGGCTTTTTGATGCCGAAGTGGTTCAGGAGCTTCAGCGTCACGCGGGTATCTTCGGCGGCGATGAAGTCCACCGACTCCAGGACCTCCAGCCCGCGGGGGCTCATATCCCCCAGATTGCCGATGGGGGTGCCCACAATGTATAAGACCGACACGAATAACCCTCCGTTTTGTAATGATATATTAGAAATATACGATTTGGAATCAATTAAGCCGCGCCGCCGCCTGCTCCAGTATCCTCTTTACCGCCGCCGCTTCCAGGGAAGGGAAGGGGCGGAAGGGCTCCGGAGGCGCCGTCCGGTCCCCCAGGGGCAGCTCCAACCAGAGGATGTCCCACCACTGCCCCAGCTTGTACCCGGCTTTGGAGAAATATCCCGCCTGGGTGAAACCCAGCTTCCGGTGGAAGGCCTCGCTGGCGGGGTTGGGATGGGTGACGCAGCCGTAGAAGGTCCGGACCCCCTGCTCCCGCAGCAGCTCCATCAGGCAGCGGTAAAGGGCGGTCCCCAGACCCTTCCCCTGGGCGCCCCGCTCCAGGTAGACGGAACCCTGGGCCCCCCACTGGTAGGCGGCCCGGCTTTGGTACCGGCTGGCGTAGGCGTAGCCCAGCGTTTTTCCTTCCCGCTCCAGCACCAGCCAGGGGTAGCGGGCAAGGGTAGAGTTTACCCTGCGGGAAAATTCTTCCGGAGTGGGGACCTCGTATTCAAAGGTGACGGCGGTCTCCCGGACATAGGGGGCGTAGATCTCCAGCAGTCTTTCCGCATCCTCAGGGACCGCTAAGCGGATGGTGGTCATTCCGGTTTCTCCTTTTTCCTACTTTCCGTAGATTTCCAGGACCTCCTGAGAAAAGCCGCCCTCCGGACGCTCCATCAGCAGGGGAGCCTCCACCTGGAGGAAGGGCTTTCCCCCCTTGCGCCCCTCCAGCAGAAAAAGCCAGGGGGGCGTTTCCGCCAGCTTTTGCACAAAGCGCAGGCGCTTCGGCTCCAGCCCCGCCTTCCGGAGGGCCTCCATGGCGTCGGGGAGGGCCTGGGGCCGTCCGCAGAGGCAGAGCCTCCCCCCGAAGTTCAGCAGTCGGGCCGCCGTCTCGGCGATGTCCGGCAGTCCGCAGGCCACCTGGTGCCGGGCCGCCAGCCGGTGGGGGGACCGGGCGGGGATGCCCCTGCCGGGGGAAGTGTACGGGGGATTGCAGGCCACCACATCCAGGGAAGCGGGGGGGATGTCCTCCTTGCCCAGCGCCCGCAGGTCCCGGCAGAGGGGGAGAAAGACCCCCTCCAGGTGGTTTTCCCGGCAGGTGCGCTCCATCTGCTCCGCCGCCTGCTCCAGAAGCTCCACCCCGTACACCACGGCGGGCCGCCTCTCCTCCTCCCGCAGCCAGAGGATGGGGATGATGCCGCAGCCGGAGCAGAGGTCGCAGGCCCGCTCCCCCCGGCGCGGGCGGGAAAAATCCGCCAGCAGGAAGGCATCGGTGCCAAAGCGGTGCTCCCTGCTGACGCAGAGGCGCAGAGGGCCGATCTCCTCAAAGGTGAAGTCCGGCAGCGCGATCCCCCCTCCCCCAGGGCGTTTTGCCGGGCAGCGGCCCGGAGCCCTTTTTCCAAACCAGTATAGCACATCTCCCGCTTGCCGTCCACTGGAGAAGACCGATCTGGGGCGTTGCCCCAGCCCCCACTTCTTTTTCTCACTCGTGAGAAAAAGAAGCAAAAAGAACGACCGGGCAGGAGCCCGGACCCACTCCCTACCCGGAGGCGGGGCCCCCACCCCGGTCCTTACCTTTGCGCTAGACGTGGATGAGTGCCTGGAGCCTTAGCTGGCAGAGCGGCGGCGAAGCCACCGGAAGACGGCAAAGAGACTGCCGCCAAATCTTAATGGTTGCCGTTCCCGAAAAAGTACGCCAAAGGTCTTTTATTCCGCCGCCAAAAATGGTATATTAATAATGTATTGTGCAAAAGTCTGTTTATGGTCGCCGGACTGCCTCTGCCTGTGGGGCGCGTCATGGGCCGTGGACAGGGCTTCTGAGAAAGCCGGGCCCGCCCCGCGGAAAAGGGGTGGGATAAAAACGCCGGCTTTGGCCGCGGAAGAGGCCCCCGCCGGGGGCCGGCCGGAGGTTTTCCGGTGGATCCGGGAGGCGGCAGAGAAAAGGGTAAAGGATGGGAGCGATATGAAACGGGAGAAATCCTGCGGAGCCCTGGTGATCCGCAAAAACGGAGAGGCCTACGACCTGGTGCTGCTGCGCCACCGCTTTGGGGGGCACTGGTCCTTCCCCAAGGGCCACGTGGAGGCCGGGGAAACGGAGCGGCAGACCGCCCTGCGGGAGGTGAAGGAGGAGACCGGCCTCACCATCCGCCTTTACGACGGGTTCCGGGAGAGCGTGGAATACTTCCCCCAGGCCGGGGTGAAGAAGCAGGTGGTCTACTTCCTGGGTGAGGCCCTGGGGGATGAACTGGTGCGCCAGGAGGAGGAGATCAGCGAGCTGCGGTGGGCCCCCCTGCTGGAGGCGGGGGAACTGGTGACCTTCGCCAACGATAAGCGCCTCATCCGCCTTGCCAAAAAGCGCCTGGGCATCCTCAGCGATGCCCAGGCCGCCCGGCGGCCGGCCCGCCGCCCCCGGCGGGGGCCCAAGGGCAGCCGCCGCCCAAAGTAGGAGGGAAGGAGAAATGTTTAACCGCCCGGTGGCCGGGATGGGCAAGGGGAACCTGGCCCAGAACCCGGCCCGCACCATCTGCCTGAGCTTTCTGCTGATCATCGGGGTGGGCACCCTCCTGCTGGCGCTGCCCTTTTCCGCCAGGGACGGGAGCTTTACCCCCCTGCCGGATGCCCTTTTCACCGCCACCTCCGCCACCTGCGTCACCGGCCTGGTGGTCTACGATACCTGGAGCCACTGGTCCGGCCTGGGGCAGGGGATCATCTTGGCCCTGATCCAGGTCGGGGGCCTGGGCCTTGTGACCATGGGGGCTTTTTTTAATGTCCTGGTGGGGCGGCGGATGGGCCTGCGGGCCGCCGACCTGGCAAAGGAATCGGTGAACAGCGATTCCTTTGCCGGGGTGCGCCACCTGGTGCGCACCGTCATCCTGGGCACCTTTTTGGTGGAGCTCTTAGGGGCGGTGCTCCTGGCCTTCACCTTTGTGCCCCGGCTGGGGCTGCGGGAGGGGCTGGCCGTCTCGGTCTTCACTTCTATTTCCGCCTTCTGCAACGCCGGCTTCGACCTCATGGGCCGGGAGGGGACCCCCTTCGCCTCCCTCACCGCCTTTGCCGGGAACTGGGCCCTCACCCTGCCGGTGATGCTCCTCATCATCCTGGGGGGGCTGGGCTTTGTGGTTTGGGATGACCTGCTGCGGTGGCGGCGGACCCGCACCGTCACCCTCCACACCTGGATCGTCCTGCGCCTCACCGCCGCCCTGCTGCTGCTGGGCTTCTTCGGCTTCCTGGTCCTGGAATGGGGGAACCCCGGCACCCTGGGCCCCCTTTCCATCCTGGATAAGATAAACGCCGCCCTCTTCCACTCGGTGAGCTGCCGGACGGCGGGCTTTAATACCATCGACCTGGCAGCCCTCACCGCCCCCTCCAAGCTCCTTTCGGTGGTGCTGATGTTCCTGGGGGCGGCCCCGGCGGGCACTGGCGGCGGCATCAAGATCACCACCGTGGCGGTGCTGGTGATGACCGTCCGCTCCGTCCTGCGGGGGGAGGAGGACACCATCATCCGGCGGCGGAAGGTGGAAAAGCAGGCGGTGTACCGGGCCCTGACCCTCCTTTCCATGGGGATCCTCATCGTGGCGGCCTCCACCCTGGTCATCACCTTTGCCATGGGGAATACATACGGCGCCATGGATGTCCTCTTTGAGGAGACCTCCGCCTTTGCCACCGTGGGGCTCTCGGTGGGCATCTCCACCGCGGCCGGCCCCCTGAGCCGGCTGGTGCTGATCCTCAATATGTTCCTGGGGCGCGTGGGGCTCCTCTCCCTGGCCCTGGCCCTGGCCATGAAGAGCGGCGGCACCAAAGAGGTGCTGCCGGAGGCCCGGATCATCATCGGGTAGCTCCCCCAAAATCTGAACATTCTGTAAACAAAAGTGTGATCGTGCTATTTGATGGCACGATCGCCTTTCTTTTGCCCCTATAGTGAAGGGTATTTTTGCCGATTTAGAAAGGGGTGCTTTGTGATGACAGAAGCGATGCAGAAATTGGGAGAGACAGCGGGGCGGGTGAATCCCGGCTCCTATGGGAAGTGGGCGGCCCGGTTTTCCGGGAGCCTGGCCCTGGTGGGCACCGGGCTTTCCGGCCTGCTGGGGGGCTGGGACGGACCGGTGAAGGCCCTCCTCTTCTTTATGGCCTTTGATTTTCTCTCCGGCTTTGCCGCCGCCTGCCGGGAGCGCCAGGCGGACAGCCAGGTGATGCTCTGGGGCGGGGTGGGCAAGGTGATGATCCTGGCCCTGGTGGCCGCCGGAGCGGTGCTGGACCGCCTCTTAGGTCTCCCGGAGGCCTACTGCCGCCTGGCGGTGATCTGGTTCTACATCGGGCGGGAGGGCCTTTCCGTGCTGGAAAACTATGGAAAACTGGGCCTGCCGCTGCCCGACTTCCTGGCCGGAGTGCTGCGGCAGCTCCAGGAGCGGGGGGAGGGGGAATAGGAACCCGCCCCCGGCTCCGCGGCATAAGGATAGGAGGGAAGATCCCTTCTATCCTTTTCTTTTCCGGCAGTATTGTGTATGATTATAAGGGACGAAAGGAGACAGCGTTATGAAAACAGGCTTTGACCTTTCCAGCCACCAGGGGGCCATCCAATGGCGGCGGGTGGAGGCGGACTTCGCCATGCTCCGGGCAGGATGGAGCTGGTACGAGGGTGGCATGAACATCGATCAGCGCTTCCGGGAGAACATCACCGGTGCCCAGGCCGCCGGCATTCCCTGGGGGGCCTACCTCTACGCCTACGACAGGAGCCCCGCCGCCGCGGTGAGATCGGCGGACCGCCTGGCGGACCTGCTGGACGGTTTCCGGATCCCCTATCCCATCGCCTACGACTTTGAGGATGAGCAGTACCTCTCCATGAGCAAGGGGGCCAATGCCGCCATCTGCGCCGCCTTTTTGGAGCGGCTCCAAAAGCGGGGCTATTACGCCATGCTCTACACCTACACCAACTTTGCCCTGGGGTTTCTGGATATGGGGGCCCTGACCCCCTATGACCTTTGGATCGCCGACTACAGCGGCAAGGTGGGCTGGCCGGGGAAGTACGGTATGTGGCAGTACACCGGTTCCGGCACCCTTTCCGGCGTCACCGGGCCGGTGGACCTGGACCGGGCCTACAAGGATTACCCCGCCATCATCCGGGGGGCGAGTCTCAACGGTTACGGAGCGCGCCCCGATGGCGAGGAGGACTGCGCCGCCCTCCGCCGTGAAAAAGAGGCCCTGGAGGAGGAAAAAGCGGCGCTGGAAAAGCGCCTGGAGGAGATACACCGGCTTTCGGCCTCCGCCGGAGACTCCCCGGCCGGGGGAGTTGAAAAACCGGCGGAGCTATGATAAGATAAGTATAAAGGAAGGTCTATCCTGAAAAGAAGTGGGGGGTGATGGCATTGACCACGGCGGAACAGCTGAAACGGCGGCGGGAGGAAAATCTGCGGCGGCTCCAGGGCCTGCGGCCCATCGACGATGACTTTATGCGCTGTCTCTTCAAGGATAATATCCCCTTGGCCCAGATGGTGCTGCGCATCATCACCGGTAAGGAGGACCTGGTCATCATCAGCTGCCAGACCCAGAAGGACATGAAGCGGCTGGCCGGCGCCCGGTCTATCTGCCTGGATGCCTACGGCGTCGATTCCCAGGGGAAGCGGTATGACCTGGAGATCCAGCGGGCGGACAAGGGGGCGGAGCCCCACCGGGCCCGGTATCACTCCAGCGTGATGGACGTGGAGAACCTGGACGCCGGGCAGGATTTTTCGGAGCTGCCGGATACCTACACCATTTTTATCATCGAAGAAGATTTTTACGGCCAGGGGAAGGCTGTCTATCCCATCGAGCGGAT
>JAETSQ010000013.1 GCA_021769525.1 Oscillospiraceae bacterium | reverse complement strand
TGCGGGCGCAGAGCCCCGCCTTCTTTTTCTTTTCACGGGAAAAGAAAAAGAAGCAAAAAGAAAAGCGACCAAAGGATTTGCAACACAGTGGGATCGGCTCAAAATCTGCGCGATTCGGACACTCCTCTCTTTTGTTTTCTGTTGCACCGGCGGCAAAAAAATGGTATCATTAACTTGATTACCTGCCGAAACGGAGGAAACGCTATGAAGACCCTCTATAAATACGCCCCCGGAGCCAGGACCTCCCGGCTGACGGAGCGTCCGGTGCCGGAGCTGACCCCCCTGGACAATGTCCGGGTCCGAGTGAATGACTGCGCGGTCTGCGGTATGGATCTGCATATCTACAGCGGCAAATTTGCCTGCGATCCTCCCTTTGTGATGGGCCACGAGTTTGTGGGGGTGGTGGAATCGGTATTCCCCGGTGTCACCTCGGTATCCCCCGGAGACCGGGTGGTGGCCCAGCCCCATCTCTACGCCTGCGGCCAGTGCCAGACCTGCCGGGACGGCTTCCCCCAGTACTGCGGGGAGAAGCGCTCCCTGGGCATCAACCGGGATGGAGCCATGGCGGAGTACGTGGTCCTTCCCGACCGGTATCTGCATAAGATCCCCGACAGCATCCCCAACCCCATCGCCTGCCTGCTGGAGCCCATGACCATCCTGGTAAGCGATGTGGCCGTCTATTCCGGCCTGAAGCCGGGGGACACGGTGGTCATCTCCGGGGCGGGGCAGGTGGCCCAGCTGGCGGTGGTGGCGGCGAAGGCCGCCGGGGCGGGGAAGGTGATCCTCTCCGGGGTCACCCATGACCGCAGCGTGCGCTTCCCGGCGGCCCTGGCCCTGGGGGCGGACCTGGTGGTGGACAGCCTCACCGAGGACCTGGCCGGCGTGGTGATGGAGGAGACCGGCGGACGGGGGGCGGATCTGGCTGTGGAGGCCAGCGGTTCCGAGGCCGCCATCAACCTTTGCATCGACTCCCTGCGGGTGGGGGGGCAGATGACCTGCCTGGGCCTGACCCGGCGGGAAAGCGTCGCCGCCCGGTGGGACACCGCCGTGCGCAAGATGCTCACCCTGCGCTTCCATATGATGAGCGACTACAAGGAGATGGACCGGGCCATCGAGATCTTTGCTACATACCCGCGGGATCTCTCCCCCCTGGTGACCCACATCGCGCCGCTGGATGACTGGGAGCGGCTCTTTGACATCCTGGCGCGGGGCGGCGGGATCAAGGGGGTCCTGAATGTAGACGGGACCTTCCGCAACCCGGTATGAACGGGAGAAAGAGAAAAGGAGGGGCTGCTCTATGGCCTCTGTGAAAGCGCTGCGGGACGGGGAGGAACAAGGGCTGGAGTGCCTGGGGGAGCTGCGGGGCATCAAAGGGGCGCCGGCGCGGGAGCTGCGGATCCAAAAGCCGGTGACCATCCCCGGAGCGGGCTCCTACCAAAAGGATTTTTCCGCCCCCCTCTACAGCCGCCGGGTGATGGCGGAGCTGGCAAAGCGGGAGGAGGGCTGCGGCCCCTGCATCGGGGCGCTGGCCCAAAAGGGGAAAACGGTAAAGGGATATGTCCGGCGGCAGCTGGGGCCTCATCTTCTGTGTGTCCCGGTCTACGACCGGCAGGGTCTTTCCCCCCTGGCCTGGAAGACCCAGGGGTACCTCCCCGCCGGAGAGGGATACCTGAAGGTGGTCCGGCGCCGGGTGGGCTTCTGGGTGTGGCTGTCGATCCTGGCGCTGCTGGTCTTTGCCGTCTCCTATCTCTGCTTCCGCCACGGGCCCCAGGCCCTTTGGAACACCCTTCTGGAGCTGCCGGAGACCCTCTCCGACGGCTGGTACCGGATGCTGCGGGAATGGGGCGTGGTGTAGGATGTCCCTGGGGGAGCCCCTTCGGACCGCGGTCCCCCTGTACCTGGGGGTCATGACCGCGGCAGGATTTTTCGCTATGCTCCTGGATAAGAGGACCGCCCGCCGCAACGGGAGGCGGACGGCCCAGGGGAAGCCTGCCCTGCGGCGGACCCCGGAGCGCACCCTCTTCCTCATCGCCGCCCTGGGCGGTTCGGCGGGGGTCTGGCTGGGGATGTACGCCTTCCGCCACAAGACCAGGCACTGGTACTTTGTTTTGGGCATCCCGGCCATCCTGGCCGCCCAGCTGCTGCTGGGATGGCTTTTGTATTCGCGTCTGGCCGCCTGACCGCCTCCCCTGGCTCCCAGGGAAGGCGTTTTTTCTATGGGTGGAGGAAGTCCACCTAAGACTCCAGGCAGTCACCTGCGCCCTGCGCAAAGGTAAGGAGCGGGGCCTGTCCCCGCTCCGGGTAGGGCGAGACACCGGGGGCACCCCGGTGGTTCTTTTTTGCTTCTTTTTTCTCACCAGTGAGAAAAAAGAAGTGGGAGGCTCCTCTCCCCGTCCGGTGTTTGGACATCCATGGCCTGGCATATAAATGGAACTGTCATCATCCAACGAAAGGAAGTTTTGGCCGATGAAACAGTTTCCTGACCCGAAGAAGCCGCTGGCCCTGCTGCTGGCCGCCGCCCTGCTGTTCCCTTTTTTCGCCTGGGCCGCCGTCCCGGAGCCCCTCCAGCCGGAGGAGGCCGCCATCGCCGCCCTCAGCGACGAGATCATCGAGGACGAGATCACCATGGCCGCCGCCATCACCCCCGGCATCGACCTGCCGGTGAAGTCCGCCATCCTCATGGACCAGGCCTCCGGCACCGTCCTCTACGCCGAAAACGAGAATGTTCAACTCCCCCCCGCCTCCATCACCAAGGTGATGTCCCTGCTGCTGGTGATGGAGGCCATCGACAGCGGGAAGATCGCCCTCACCGACAAGGTCACCTGCTCCGATACCGCCTCCGGCTACGGGGGGAGCCAGATCTGGCTGAAGCCGGGGGAGGAGATGACGGTGGATGAGCTTCTAAAAGCCGCCGCCATCTCCAGCGCCAACGATGCCACCGTCTGTCTGGCGGAATATGTAGCCGGGAGCGAGGAGGCCTTCGTCCACCAGATGAACCAGAAGGCCCAGGAGCTGGGGATGACGGGCACCACCTTTGTGGGCTCCACCGGCCTGGATGAGGCGGGGCACCTCTCCACCGCGCGGGACATCGCCATCATGTCCAGGGCCCTTCTGGAGCACCCCCTGATCCTCAACTACTCCACCGTCTGGATGGACACCCTCCGGGGCGGGGAGACCCAGCTGGTGAACACCAACCGGATGGTCCGCTTCTACCAGGGGGCCACCGGCCTCAAGACCGGCACCACCAACGGGGCGGGGAGCTGCCTTTCCGCCACCGCCACCAGGGACGGCCTGGGGCTCATCGCGGTGGTGATGGGGGCGGACACCTCCGACCACCGCTTTGCCGCCGCCCGCGCCCTCTTGGACTGGGGATTTGCAAACTTCATGCAGGCCCGGCTGGAGCCGCCGGAAAACATCCTGCCGGTGCCGGTCACCGGCGGGGTGGAGACCCAGGTGGAGGTGGTCTGCCGCCCGCCCCAGGAGGGCATCCTGGTGGAAAAGGGCAAGCTGGAGGCCATCACCCAGGACGTGATCCTGCCGGAGACCGCCGCCGCCCCCATCGGAGAGGGCCAGGAGCTGGGCTCGGTGGCCGTCTGTGTGGACGGGGAGCGGGTGGCGGAGTACCCCATCGTCGCCGCCGCCGGGGTGGAGCGGATGAGCTTCGGCCGCGCCCTGGGGATGCTGGGGAGCAGCCTCATCTCCATGGGGTAAAAGAGATCACCCCATCCCCGCCATCTCCGCCTCGATCTCCAGCAGGCGGTTGTACTTGGCGGTGCGTTCGCTGCGGCAGGGGGCACCGGATTTGATCTGCCCGCAGCCGGTGGCCACCGCCAGGTCCGCGATGATGGGGTCCTCCGTCTCCCCGCTGCGGTGGCTCATCACCACCCCCCAGCCCTTTTCCTGGGCCATGGATACCGCCTCCAGCGTCTCGGTAAGGGTGCCGATCTGGTTGGGCTTGATGAGGATGGCGTTGCCGGCGCCCTCCTCCAGCCCCCGCTTCAGCCGGCGGATGTTGGTGACAAAGAGGTCGTCCCCCACCAGCTGCATCCGGGTCCCCAGCCGCCGGGTGAGGAGCTGCCAGCCCTGCCAGTCATCCTCCGCCATCCCGTCCTCCAGGGAGAGGATGGGATACTGCGCCGCCAGGCCCGCCCAGTATTCCGCCAGCTCCTCCGGGGTGCGCACCTTCCCCCCCTTGGGGGTGTGGTAGACCCCGCCCTCCTGCATCCATTCGCTGGCGGCGGCGTCCAGGGCCAGGCCCACCTCGTCCCCAGGGCGGTAGCCCGCCCGGCCGATGGCCCGGAGGATCAGCTCCAGGGCCTCCTCGTCGGAGGAAAGATCGGGGGCAAAACCTCCCTCATCCCCCACCCCGGAGCCCAGGCCCCGCTCCCGGAGGATGGCCCCCAGGGCGTGGTACACCTCGGCGCACCGCCGCAGCCCCTCCCCGAAGGAGGGGACCCCGCGGGGGATGATCATAAACTCCTGGATGTCCACATTGTTGGCGGCGTGGGCCCCGCCGTTTAGGATGTTCATCATGGGGACAGGGAGGATCTTTTTCTCTTCCGGGCAGAGGCACCGCCACAGGGGCTGCCCGGCGGAGGCTGCCGCAGCCCTGGCCGCCGCCAGGGAGACCGCCAGCAGGGCGTTTGCCCCCAGGCGGCTTTTATTTTTGGTGCCGTCCGCCTCCCGCAGGGCCTCGTCCACCCGGCGGCAGTCCCCGGCCGGGAGCCCCTTCACCGCCGCCGCCAAGGGGCCGCGGACATTCTCCGCCGCCTGCCGGACCCCCTTCCCCCGGTAGCGGGCGGGATCGTTGTCCCGCAGCTCGTGGGCCTCGTGGGCTCCGGTGGAGGCTCCGGAGGGGACGTTGGCCCAGCCGGCGCTGCCGTCCTCCAGCTCCACCCCCGCCCGGAGGGTGGGGTTTCCACGGCTATCCAGGATCTCCAGGGCGGTGACTCCGCGGATCTTTGACGAAGATAAACGCATATTTTTTTCCTCCATGTCTGTGAATTTTTGGCAACAGTCCTAGTATTTTGCTCTATGGGAAAAAATATACCTTCTCCCGGATTGAAAAGCGTTTTTTGCGGTGATACAATGATGGGGAATTTGTTCGGGAGGGATCATTATGTCCGGCAGCGTCATCATTCCCCGGCACTATCTTTCCAAACTGGATCTTCTGGAGACGGAGGTGGCCATCAAGGCCGCCAAGGACATCTTTGAGACCCAGCTTTCTGCCGCCCTGGGGCTCACCCGTGTCTCCGCCCCCCTCTTCGTCCGGCCGGAGAGCGGCCTCAACGATGACCTCAACGGGGTGGAGCGGCCGGTCCAGTTTGACATCCTGGATGTGGACGGGGCCCAGGTGCAGATCGTCCAGTCCCTGGCCAAGTGGAAGCGGATGGCCCTGGCCGCTTACGGCTTCGCCCCCGGCACCGGCCTCTACACCGATATGAACGCCATCCGCCGGGACGAGATGCTGGACAACCTCCACTCGGTCTACGTAGACCAGTGGGATTGGGAACTGGTCATCACAAAGGAGCAGCGCAGCCGCCAATTCCTGCGGGAAAAGGTGGCCCGCCTCTGGCAGGTCTTTACAAAGAGCCAGGAGCTCCTCTGCAGCCGGTTCCCCTGCCTCTCCCGCTACTTCCCGGAGACCATCACCTTTGTCTCCACCCAGGAGCTGGAGGACCGCTGGCCGGAAAAGACCCCCAAGGAGCGGGAGGACGCCATCGCCAGGGAGCACGGGGCGGTGTTCCTTATGGGCATCGGCGGGGACCTCCGGGGCGGCGCCCCCCACGATGGCCGGGCCCCGGACTACGATGACTGGGCCCTCAACGGGGACATCCTCATCTGGTACCCGGTGCTGGGGCGGGCGGTGGAGCTTTCCTCCATGGGCATCCGGGTGGATGCCAACACCCTGGAGCGGCAGCTGGCGGTGCGCGGCTGCCCGGAGCGCAGGGAGCTGCCCTTCCACAAGGCCCTGCTGGAGGGGAAGCTCCCCCTCACCATGGGGGGCGGCATCGGCCAGTCCCGTATCTGTATGGTGCTGCTGGAGAAGGCCCACATCGGGGAGGTGCAGGCCTCCATCTGGCCCCCGGAGCAGGTGGAACTCTGCGCCGCCCACGGGGTGCATCTCTTGTAGCGGGGTGCCCCCGCTGTCTCGCCGCCCGCGCCGCCACGGGCGCAGTTTTGAAGGATAGCAGAAGGAGAAAGCCTATGAATCCACAGGAGAGCTTTGGCAGCCGGGTGTTCAGCCCGCAGGTGATGAAAAAGCGGCTCCCCCGCGAGGTGTGGGAACGGCTGGAGAAGGCCACCCATCTGGGGGGATGCCTGGACCCGGACATCGCCCAGGCGGTGGCCGACGCCATGAAGGACTGGGCCATCGAGAAGGGGGCCACCCACTTCACCCACTGGTTCCAGCCTATGACCGGCATCACCGCCGGCAAGTTTGACGCCTTCCTCTCCCCCGACGGGGAGGGGGGCGCCATCACCGAATTTTCCGGGAAATCCCTCTTTGTGGGGGAGCCGGACGCCTCCTCCTTCCCCTCCGGGGGGCTGCGGGCCACTTTTGAGGCCAGGGGCTACACCGCCTGGGACCCCACCAGCCCCGCCTTTGTAAAGAACGACACCCTCTACATCCCCACCGCCTTCTGCGCCTATACCGGACAGGCCCTGGACGCCAAGACCCCCCTTCTCCGCTCCATGGAGGCGGTGAGCCGGGAGGCGGTGCGCTTCTGCCGGGCCATTGGCATGGAGGGCGTGAAGCGGGTGGAGCCCAGCGTGGGGGCGGAGCAGGAGTACTTCATCGTGGACCGGGCCGCCTACGAGGACCGGCTGGACCTGAAGCTCTGCGGGACCACCCTCCTGGGGGCCCCCATGCCCAAGGGCCAGGAGCTGGAGGACCACTACCTGGGGCGCATCCGCCTGCGCATCGCAAGGTACATGGAGGAGGTGGACCGCCGCCTCTGGGAGCTGGGCATCCCGGTAAAGACCAAGCACAACGAGGTGGCCCCCGCCCAGCATGAGCTGGCCCTGGTGTACGAAAGCTGCAACGTGGCCTGCGACCACAACCAGATGGTGATGGAGACGCTGCGGGAGGTGGCCAAGGAGCAGGGGCTGGCCTGCCTCCTCCACGAAAAGCCCTTTGCCAGGGTGAACGGCAGCGGCAAGCACGATAACTACTCCCTCACCACCGATACAGGGGTGAACCTCCTGGCGCCCGGAAAGGACCCGGCGGGGAATATCCGCTTTCTGCTGACCATCTGCGCCTTCCTGCGGGGGGTGGATTCCTACCCGGAGCTGCTGCGCCTTTCCACCGCCACCGCCGGCAACGACTGCCGCCTGGGGGGGAGCGAGGCCCCGCCCTCCATCATCTCGGTCTTCCTGGGGGATTCCCTTCTGGATGCCCTGCGCCAGGCCGCCGGGGAGGAGATCGGGGAGGACCACCAGAGCCACAGCCTGAACATCGGCGTTTCCACCAGCCCGGAGCTGATGGCGGATGACAGCGACCGCAACCGCACCAGCCCCTTCGCCTTCACCGGCAACAAGTTTGAATTCCGGATGGTGGGCTCCTCCCAGTCCATCGCCCTGGCCAACACCGTCCTCAACACCATCCTGGCGGACAGCTTCAACGCCTTCGCCATCTATTTTGAGGAGGAGGGCTTTACCCCCGCCACCGTCCGGAGGGTCATCGGGGAGACCCTCCGGAGCCACGGCCGCATCGTCTTTAACGGGGATAACTACAGCCAGCAGTGGGCCCAGGAGGCCGAGAGCCGGGGGCTTCCGGCCATCGGGGACACCGTGCAGGCTCTGGAGGCGCTGGAGGACCCCAAAAACTGGAAGCTCCTGGGGCGGTTCGGCGTTCTCACCCCGGAGGAATGCGCCTCCCGCCGGGAGATCATGACCGAAAACTACACCAAGGTGGTGAACATCCAGGCCTCGGTGCTGGTGCAGATGGTCCGCCGCCAGATCCTGCCGGCGGTGGCCCGGTACACCGGCGGGGTGGCCCGCGATGTCCGGGACTTTTCTGCCGCCATGGGCCGGAGCCAGGGCTACCTGGAGGAGCACCTGGAACAGCTGGCGGACCTGGTGAACGCCATCTCCAACCAGGTGGGGAGCCTGGAGTGGGACCTGGACAGCCAGCCGGAGGACCCGGTGGAGCGGGCGGTGTATATGCGGGATGTGGTGCTGCGGGATATGGCCCAGCTGCGGGGCTCCTGCGACCAGGCGGAGGTCATCGCCCCGGAGGATGTCTGGCCCATCCCCACCTATACCGGCCTGGTGCACTACGTATAATACCATAAAAAAAGCGGCCCTCAGCCCGCCGGAAGGCAGGCTGGGGGCTGTTCTCTTGCAGAAGGGATGATGGGGACGGTCAGAAGGAGACCACCAGTTGGAACTTCATCCGCTCCACGCCGTAGACGGCGTGGGGGATGTCCTTGGGCATCACCAGGGTATCCCCCGTCTGGAGGGTGAAGACCTCCCCGCCGACGGTAAAGCGGCCCACCCCCTCCAGGACGGTGACCATGGCATCCCCGCCGGAGGCGTGGGTGGAGATCTCCTCCCCCTTATCAAAAGCGAAGAGGGTCATCCCCATCCCCTGGTTCTGGACCAGAGTCCGGCTCACCACCTGTCCCGGCTGGTAATCCACCAGGTCGGCCAGCCGCAGGGTTGCCTGCTTTTCGATGTTCTTATACATAATAAACCTCCTTCATACTCTTCGTCCGATGAATTCCTCCCCGCTTTCCAGCTCCCGGATGGAGAAGCGGCCGCCCTCCCAGACCATGTAGCTGTTGGGGCTGTCCTCCTTGGGGAGGGAGACCGAGCCGGGGTTCAGGTAGGTGTAGCCCTCCTCCTCGTGGACCCGGATCACCGGGACGTGGGTGTGCCCGTGGATGAGGAGGTCCCCCTTTTTCAGCATGGGGAGATCCCCCTCGTTATAAAGATGCCCATGGGTGACAAAGGCCATTCGCTCCCCCAGCCAAAGGGCCATATAATCCGCCATCACCGGGAAGGGGAGGACCATCTGGTCCACCTCCGCCTCGCAGTTCCCCCGGACGCAGAGGAGCTCCTTCTTCATCCCCGCCAGGAGGTTTACCACCCCCTGGGGGTCGTACTCCTTGGGGAGGGGATTGCGGGGCCCGTGGTACAGCAGGTCCCCCAGGAGGATCAGCTTCTTGGGGGCCTCCCGCTCCCAGGCGGCTTTCATGGCTCTGGCCCAGTAGAGGGAACCGTGGATGTCGGAGGCGAACATCAGCTTCATGGCGTTTTTCCTTTCTGTCACGTGGACGCAGCTTTCTGATAAGAGTATAGCATCCCCGGAGCAGCATGGCAAGATTTCTTTTGGGCGGGCGGGGTGAAACCCCAGATCGGCCTTAAGATGCGTTGAGCGCTCTTCGGATTGCCTTTTTCCGGAAAAGCGTGTATACTTATCCTGTATAAAAATCTGCCGCGGGGGGAAAACCGGATGGACCAGGGCTGCTTTGTCTATATGGTGGAGTGCGCCGACGGGAGCCTTTACACCGGCTGGACCAACCGCCTTTCCAAGCGGATCGCGGCCCACAACAGCGGCCGGGGGGCAAAGTACACCCGCTCCCGGCTGCCGGTGCGACTGGTGTGGGCGGAGGCCCAGCCGGACAGCTCCGCTGCCCTGCGCCGGGAGGCGGCGGTGAAGCGCCTCACCCGCCGGGAGAAGCTGGCCCTCATCGCCGCGGCCCCCGCTCCGGCGGAGTTTCCGTGATGCTTTGCGGGCATGATCTTTAAGGCCCGGCGATGCAGTCCGGGCAAAAAGCGGCCCTCCGAGCGGTGTGCCCGGAGATTTTGAACAGGCTTTAACACGCAAGGAAGGAGGCGGCGCCATGGAAGGGGACATCCTCTGGGGCATCGACCCGGAGCGGGACCGGCGCCTGGAGCGCCACGCCCTGGGGCGGTATCTGGCCGCGGTGGGCTTTACCATGCTGCTCTTTCTTTTGGCGGCCCTTTCCACCAGCCTGCCGGTGGACCTCCTGCGGAGGTACTTGCAGGGCCGCGGCATTCCGGTGACCCAGACCATGACCCAGTTGGTGAACATGGCCAGCTACTGCTACTCCCTCCTGCTGCCTCTGCTGTTTCTGGCGCTGTTCCGGGGGCCGGGGCGGACAGGCCGTCCCCTTTTCCCCCTGGGGCGGCCCCGCCGGGGGATCCTTTTCCCCGCCCTGGGGATCTGTTTGGGGGTCTGCTCCCTCTCCAATTACCTTTCCACCTGGGTCTCGGTCCTCATCCAGGAGCGCTTCCCGGACACGCTGCCGTCCCATCAGGCCACACTGCCCTCCGAGGGGCTCCCCCTGGTCCTGGGGCTGATCTCCGCCGCGGTCCTCCCCGCCATCCTGGAAGAGCTGCTGTTCCGGGGGGCCATCCTCCAGGGGGCCCGCCCCTTTGGGGACGGCTTTGCCATCCTCCTTTCCGCCCTCACCTTTGCCCTCTGCCACACCACGGTGCCCCAGCTGATCCCCGCCCTTCTGGCCGGGCTGCTCTTCGGCTTCTTCACGGTGCTTTCCGGCTCCCTCTGGGTCACCATCGCCATCCACTGCTGCTACAACCTCCTGGCCTCCGCGGTGGAGCTGGCAGGGACCCTGGGCGGGCCCCACACGCAGCTGACCGTCTCCGCTTCCATCACGGCCCTGTCCCTCCTTTACTGCCTGGGGGGATGCCTTGTCCTCTCGGTCCGCCTCCGGGGGGAGAGGCTCCTGGAGCCTTACCGCGGGGCTCTCACCCCGGCCCGGCGGTTCCGGGCGGTGGGGTGCAGCATCCCCCTGCTCGCCGCCATTGCCGCCCTCTGCTGGACCACCTGGCGTCCGCTGCTGGAGGAGGTGCTGGGCCGGTGATCACACGGGAATCCCCCCGCCTGGGGGAGCACGAAAAATGGATGGCCGCCGCCCTGGAGGAGGCTCGCCTTGCCGCCCTCCTGGGGGAGGTGCCGGTGGGGGCGGTGGTGGTCCGGGACGGGGAGATCTTGGGCCGGGGGCACAACCTCCGGGAGACGGAGAAGACCCCCCTGGGCCACGGGGAGCTTATGGCCATCGCCGCCGCCTGCCGGGCGGTGGGGGACTGGCGCCTCTCCGGCTGCACCCTCTACGTCACCCTGGAGCCCTGCTGTATGTGCGCCGGGGCCTGCCTGAACGCCCGGCTGGACCGGGTGGTTTACGGGGCGCCGGACCGCCTGGCCGGCTGCCTGGGCTCCCGGATCGACCTTTTCCGGATGGACCTGGAGGGAGCCGCTCCCCCTCGCGTCCTGGGAGGCGTCCTGGAGGAGGACTGCGCCGCCCTCCTGCGGGAGTTTTTCCAGCGCCGGCGCTGATCCGGGCTGCCGCCCGGACCCGCCTTCTTTTTTCTCACCCGTGAGAAAAAAGAAGCAAAAAGAAAAGCGGCCAAACTTTCCGCCCGCGCCAGAGCCTCCCCTGAAAGGGGAGGATTGGGCGAAGCCCACGTGCCCGAAGGGACGCGTAGCGGCCCGTCAGGGCTGGCCGTAGGCGACAGGAGGGGTTCGCCCGCAGAGCCAAGCCTCCCTCGCCGAGGGAGGTGGCAGCCGTAGGCTGGCGGAGGGAGTTCTTCCACGGAAGACGGCCCGATTGCCGGGTTTTGATTTTGCCGAAGTGGGCGGCACCCGCTGAATCAGCCTGCGCCTATCCGGCGGGGACCCCCTTTCTGTACCGACAGAAAGGGGGGAAAGAACGGCTCAAGGGCATCCCTCCCTGCGGTCGGGAACGTGGCCTCGAAGGCCCCACCGGGGCCTTCGCCGCCTCCGCTTCGCTCCGCGACCGGCCAGCCCTTGATAATCCCACCGGGGGGTTCCCATCTCGGTCCAAGAGCCGCCGCTTCGCGGCGGTTGGCCTCGAAACGCGCCTGCGGGCGCAGCCTGGACCCTCCCAAAGGGTGGGGCAAACGCCCCACACCTTCTTATCCCTGCGGGGCTATTGATGATCCCCTTCGGGGATAGTACCCCCTCCGGCCTGCGGCCTGCGGGGCCGCCGCCTACGGCGGCGGGCTTGCGGCGGCTTCGCCGCAAAACAAAACCCAAAAAGAAGCCCTTCTGCATCCCCAAAAATCCCACTGAAGGGAGCATCTATGATCAAAGTTCTGCAAAACCGAAGCCTGCGGGTCCTCCTGCGCTGCCTGGAGGTCCTTCTGCGCTGCGTGTTCAGCTCCGCCACCGCGGTGGCCATCGCTGCCGCGGCCTTTTTCGCCGTGCGCTTTGCGGCGGTCTACCTGGACCATGTGGTGTACATCGTGGACGGGGACAGCGCCACCGTCACCGTCACCAGGGAGCAGGACTATCGGAAGATATTGGAGAGCGAGGAGGTCCAAATCGGCCCCAGGGACCTGGTGGAGCACACCGCCCCCGCTTCCGGCCGCTTCCGGCAAATTTCCATCCAGCACCCCTTTTCGGTGAGCCTTTCGGTGGACGGGGAGGCTCAGGACCTCTACTGTATGGAGGGGGACACGGTGGCGGAGCTGCTGGCAGCCAACGGGGTGGAGCTGCGCAACGCCGATAAGATCACCCATCCGCGGGCCACCGTCCTGATGCCTGGGGACGAGATCACCATCATCCGGGTGGATTCCCGCCGGGTGGAAAACGAGGTGGTCCTCCCCTACGAGACGGTGGAAAAGCACACCAGCGTCATCAAAAACGGAAGCACCCGCTACCTCCAGTACGGGGCCGAGGGCCTCAAGAAGGAGACCTGGGAGGAGGTGCTGGAGGACGGCGAGGTGGTGGACCGCTACAAGGTCCGGGAGGACATCCTGAAATACCCAACCACCGCCCACGTCCTCGTCGGGGACGGCAGCCCCATTTCCAACTTCGATTTCAGCGACCAGTACCCCCTGGACGCCAACGGCAACCCGGTGAACTATATCTCGGTGCTCCGCAACCAGAAGGCCACCGGCTACCACCGCTCCGGCAAGGCCTGGGGCTCCGGCTACTGGACCACCAAGGGCCAGTACGGCGTGACCTACTGCCAGGCGGGGACGGTGGCGGTGGTGCGCCTGAACGAGATGCCCTACGGCACCAAGCTGTACATCAAGACCCCGGACAATAAATTCATCTACGGCTACTCGGTGGTGAACGACACCGGGGAATTTGCCGGCAACGGGGTGACGGTGGACCTCTTCTACGAGACCTACACCGAAAGCGTCCTCAACGGCGCCCGGTTCGTGGATATTTATATCCTGGAGATACCGGGACGGTAGCAAAACAAAAGGCCCCCCTGCGGCCAATGCCACCGATACGAAGGCACAGGATCAAGACTCCAGGCACTTATTTACGCCCTGTACAAAAGTAAGGAGCGGGGGTAAACCCCGCTCCTTGTAGGGCGAAAACCGGCCGAAGTCCGGTTACGCTTCCGGCAGGTCCACCTTGATGGAAAGCTCCCGCAGGCTCTTATCCTCCACCGCGTCGGGGCAGCCGGTCATCAGCTCGCTGGCGTTCTGCACCTTGGGGAAGGCGATGACCTCCTTGATGGACTCCCGGCCCAGCATCAGCATCACCAGGCGGTCCAGGCCGAAGGCCATGCCGCCGTGGGGGGGCGCGCCGTAGCCGAAGGCATCGATCAAAAAGCCGAACTGCGCCCTGGCCCGCTCCGGGGTGAAGCCCAGGGCCCGGAACATGGTCTCCTGGACCTCCGGGTCGGTGATGCGGATAGAGCCGCCGCCGATCTCGCAGCCGTTGAGGACCATATCGTAGGCCCTGGCCCGGCAGTGCTCCTTGTCGCTCTCCATCATGGGCAGGTCCTCCAGCATGGGGCTGGTGAAGGGGTGGTGCTTGGCGGCGTACCGCCCCTCCTCCTCGTCGTACTCAAAGAGGGGGAATTCGGTGATCCACAGGAAGTCGAAGCTCCCCTCCGGGATGAGGCCCAGGTGCTTGGCCAGGTGCACCCGCAGGGCCCCCAGGCTGTCGTAGACCACCCCGTTTTTGGCGTCCGCCACGATGAGCAGGACGTCCCCGGTCTCGGCTCCCAGCCGCTCCCGGATGGCCTTTGCCTCATCGGGGGTGAGGAACTTTTCGTAGGAGGAGCTCTCCCCCTCCGGGGTGAGGCGGGTGAAGGCCAGGCCCCCCGCCCGGTAGGTCTTGACGAAGTCCGCCAGCTTGTCCACTTCCTTGCGGCTGAGCTTGCCGGCGGCCCCCTTGGCGTTGATGGCCCGCACCGAGCCGCCGCCGTCGATGGCCCCCCGGAAGACCTTGAACTCCGTACCCTTCAAAAGGTCGGTGAGGTCCCGGAGCTCCAGGCCGAAGCGGGTATCCGGCTTATCGCTGCCGAAGCGCTCCATGGCCTCCGCATACTTGATGCGGCGGAAGGGGGTCTCGATCTCCTTTCCCAGCACCTCCCGGAAGACGTGTTTGATGAAGCCCTCGTTGACGGTCATCACGTCCTCTTCGTCCACAAAGGACATCTCCAGGTCGATCTGGGTAAATTCCGGCTGGCGGTCGGCCCGCAGGTCCTCGTCCCGGAAGCACCGGGCGATCTGCATATACCGGTCGTACCCGGAGAGCATCAGCAGCTGCTTATACTGCTGGGGGGACTGGGGCAGGGCGTAGAACTTCCCCGGCTGCACCCGGCTGGGCACCAGGTAGTCCCGCGCCCCCTCCGGGGTGGATTTGATGAGGCAGGGGGTCTCGATCTCCAGAAAGCCATTCTGGTCGTAGTAGTCCCGCGCCGCCTTGACGATGCGGTGGCGCATCATCAGGTTCCGCTGCATCTCCCCCCGGCGCAGGTCCAGGTAGCGGTATTTTAACCGCAGCTCCTCCTTGACGCTCGTGGTCTCGGTGATCTCGAAGGGCGGGGTCTGGGCCTTTGCCAGGATGCGCAGGTCGGAGACATAGACCTCCACATCGCCGGTTTCCAGGTCCTTATTCACCGATTCCCTGGCCCGGACGGTGCCCTTCGCCATCAGGACATACTCCGCCCGGACGGTCTGGGCCTTCTGGCGGAGGGCCTCCGCGGTCCGGTCATCAAAGGCCAGCTGAACGATACCGGTGCGGTCCCGCAGGTCGATGAAGACCAGCATCCCCTTATCCCGGAGTTTTTGGACCCAGCCGCAGACCACCACCTCCTGCCCGATGAGGGCGGCGGTGGTCTCGCCGCAGTAGTTGGTGCGCTTCAGTCCTGTCATAACATCTGCCATGCTTCTTACTCCCTTTTTTGCTGATATTTGGCTGTACCCTCATAGAATAGCACAAACCAAAGGGAGGGGCAAGCCCCTCCCCTTATATATTTTTTGTGTGATGGGGTTCCCAGGCCGGCCTTTAGTGCCCGTGCCCCTCGTGGATGTCCAGGCCGAGGCTGTCGGCGGCCTCCTCCAGGTCGGCGTAGGCGCTGGACATGATCTCCTCGTACACCGTATCGGAGAAGCTCTCGTCCAGGCGGATGGGGGCGGTCTTGCCGCTGTGCATGGATTTTAGGAGGGCCTCCCCTTTCCGGAGCTCGTCGTCCCCCAGGACGATGACGTACTTGGCGCCGATCTTGTTGGCGTACTTCATCTGGGCCTTTACCGAGCGGCCCATCAGGTCGCTCTGGGCAAAGAAGCCCTCGCTGCGCAGGAGGTTCGCCAGCTGGAAGGCCTTCACCCCGGCGGCCTCCCCCATGGAGGCGATGTAGACATCGCAGGTGTTCTGGGGCGGGAAGTCGCACCCCTCCGCCACCATGGTGGAAAGAAGGCGCTCCAGGCCCATGGCGAAGCCGATGCCCTCGGTGGGGTTCCCCCCCAGCTCCTCGATGAGGCCGCCATACCGGCCGCCGCCGCCGCAGACCAGCCGCTCCCCGTTGGGGGCGGTGTGGACCATCTCGAAGACGGTGCGGGTGTAGTAATCCAGCCCCCGGACGATGGTGGGCTCCACCCGGAAGGGGATCTCCGCCGCGGTGAGGCGGGCCTGGACCTCCCGGAAGTGCTTTTGGCAGTCCTCGCAGAGGTAGTCCAGGATGCTGGGGGCGCCGGCAGCGATCTTCTTGTCCTCCGGGCTCTTGCAGTCCAGCACCCGCAGGGGGTTCTTCTCCAGCCGCTCCAGGCAGGTGGAGCAGAGGCGGTCCCGGTGGCCGTTAAAGTACGCCAGCAGGGCCTGGGTATATTTTTTGCGGCACTCCGGGCAGCCCAGGGAGTTTATCTCCAGCACCACGTTCTGGAGGCCCAGCACCTGGAAGCACTCGTAGGCCAGGGCCAGCACCTCGCTGTCGGCGGCGGGGGAGGCGGCCCCGTACAGCTCCACCCCGAACTGGTGGAACTCCCGGTAGCGGCCGCTGCCCGGCTTTTCGTACCGGAAGCAGGTGATGTCGTAGCTCACCTTCAGGGGGAGGGCATCCCCCAGCAGGCCGTTTTCCAGGGCGGCGCGGGCCACCCCCGCCGTGCCCTCCGGCCGCAGGGTGACGCTGCGGTCCCCTTTATCGGTGAAGGTGTACATCTCCTTCTGCACCACGTCGGTGGTGTCCCCCACCGAGCGGCTGAAGAGCTCGGTGTGTTCAAAGGTGGGGATGCGGATCTCCCGGAAGCCGAAGAGCTCCGCGGTCTCCAGGAGGGTCTTTTCCAGGTACTGCCACTTGGGGGTCTCCCCCGGCAGGATGTCTTTTGTGCCCCTGGGGGCGGTGGTAAGATAAGCCATCGGTTGGATTCCTCGCTTTTGTATCATACTAGTCACCGGTGAAAAGCTGGTGATGCGCGCCGTCCGAGTTCATCGAAAAGCTCTGTTAATAGTTATAAATGCGCAGAGCTTCGCGCACGCACGGGGAAAAAGTGTGAAAAGGGGGGCCGTGAGGCCCCTCTGTTCGCGTAGAGGGAGCGAAGCGACCGGATAACCCCGCCGCAGCGGTCCCACTTCGTCCTACTGATACGGAATGCTGACTTTAGTCAGTATTCCGGTCAGTAGGACGAAGTGGGATTCGGGTTTACAATATCCCGCCAATCCAGGTCCCCGTGCTCCAAGGCATGGACCAGGGCCTCCGCGGTGGCGATATTAGTGGCAAAGGGGATGTTGTAAACGTCGCAGAGGCGCAGGAGGCTGGCTTCATCCGGCTCGCCCAGGTGCGCGTTGGGGTCCCGGAAGAACATCAGCAGGTCGATCTCGTTGCAGGAGATGCGGGAGCCGATCTGCTGGTCGCCCCCCTGTGACCCGGCCATAAACCGGACTACCCGCAGACCGGTGGCCTCCGATACCAGCTTGCCGGTGGTGCCGGTGGCGCAGAGGTTGTGGCGGCTGAGGATGCCGCAGTAGGCGATGCAGAACTGGACCATCAGTTCTTTTTTTGCGTCGTGGGCAATGAGGGCGATGTTCATTCGATGTCCCTTCTTTCTTCTTTATCGGTATAGGCTTCCCGGTCCGGCCCCTCGCCTTCTCCGGGTTTTTTCTTGTTACAGGGTCAGCTCCACCCGCTCCCCCAGGAGGCGGCGGGTGATGGCCTCCAGCGCCTGCCCGGCGGCCCCTTCCGGCGGGCAGTCCCCCGGCGGAGGCAGTCCCGGCTGTTCCGGCACCACCCCCAGCAGCCGCGCCCCCGCCAGGTCGATGACGTCATCCAGGTCCCGCAGGGACGGGGTGGGCACAAATTCCCTGGGGAGCCGGTCGATCACCAGCCGCTGGTCCAGGAGCCCTTCCTGGGCCAGGAGGGCGGAAAGGCGGCCCGTGCACCGGGCGGAGACCTCCTCCGGGGCGGTGACCAGCACGGCCCTGCCGCAGCGGCGGGCCATCCGGCGGGTAAAGGGGGAAAATCCTGGGGCGCAGTCCACCAGGAAGAAATCCCACGCCTCCCGGCCCCAGTGGAAGAAGGCATCCAGCTTTTCTTCCCCCGGCAGGTAGTCCGGGTCGCTGGGGGCCGGCATCAGGCGGAGCTCGCTTTCCTCGTGGGCGCGGATGGCCTCCCCCAGGCTGCACCGGCCCTCCAGGGCGTCGGAAAGGTCATAGACCGTGTCCCCCGGCAGGCCCAGCATGGTGTCCAGGCCGCGGAAGCCGCAGGCGGTCTCCACCACCAGCACCCGGCGGCCCCGGCGGGCCAGGCCGCCCGCCAGGTGGAGGCAGAGGGTGGACTTCCCCACTCCGCCCTTCCCGGAGGCAAAGAGGATGGTCTGGCTCATAACGTTCCCCTCCCATAGTTTACCACAGGAATACCGAAAATGAAATGGGTTTTTACCAATTTTTTTACAGTTTTTCCCTCTCCGGGGGGAAACTCCCTCAGTCCACCTAAGACTCCAGGCACTCACTTGCGCCTTTTGCTAAGGTAAGGCCGAAGGCCGTGTAGGGCGAGACACCGGGGGCACCCCGGCGCTTTTCTTTTTGCAGGGCTCTGCCGCCGCAGCGGCGTTTCGGAGCGCAACCGAGCGAAGCGAGGCTCTTAGCGCGGAAATGGGCGAAGCCCCAGATCGGCCTAAAACTCCTCGTTTAGGGCAGCAGGGTGCCGGGGACGATGATCTCCTCCCGGTTGGTGCCGCCGAAGAAGTAATAGTCGGCGATCTTCCGGGCCACCGGGGCGCCGGTGTAGCCGTGGCCGCCGTCCTCGATGATCACCGCGATGGCGATCTGGGGATCCTCGGCGGGCATATAGCAGATATAGTTGGAGGTGAGGTAGTCCAGTGTCTCCGGGGTACCGGTCTTGGAGGCCACCGTATAGGGGAAGTCCAGCCAACTCTGGTAGGAGGTGCCCCCCGGCCCGCTGGCGGCCACCATCCCGTCCCGGACCACCTGGAAGGTCTCCGGGGAGGCGGGGACCTGGTCGATGACCTTGGGCTGGGTCTCCTCGATCACCTCCCCGAAGCCGTAGCTGGTCACCGCCTTTACCAGGTGCAGCTGCCTGCGGGTCCCGTCGCTGGCCAGGGTGGCGGTGTACCCCGCCATCTGCACCGGGGTGAAGCCGTGGTCCAGCTGGCCGATGGCGGACTGGATGATGTCGCCGTTGTTCCAGGTGTCCCCCACCGCCTCCCGCGTGGCGCGGCTGGAGCGCTGGCCCTTGGCCTCCGGGATCTCGATGCCGGTGTACTCCCCCAGGCCGAAGTGGGCGGCGTACTCATTTTGCAGGTCGATGCCCAGGCGCCACCCTGTCTCATAGAAGAAGATATTGCAGGAGACCTGGAGGGCCCGCCGGACATCGATGTTGCTGTGGACGTACATACACCGGGGATTGAAGGGGTCCAGGCGGGTGTAGACGCCGCCGCACATCACGTCCTCCTCCGGGGTGATGACCCCTTCGGTGAGCCCCGCCGTGGCAACGCAGGGCTTGTAGGTGGAGCCGGGGCGATAGATCCCCCGCGTGGCCCGGTTCAGGTAGGGCTCCGGCTTCTGTTTGGAGAGCTCGTCGTAATCCTCGTAGTAGGTGCTGTTATCGTAGCTGGGGTAGGTGGCCATGGCGAGGATCTCCCCCGTCTTCACATCCACGCAGACCGCCGCCCCGGCGCTGGCCTTCATGCCGGTATCGATGGTGGTGTTCTGGCGCAGGAGGGCGATCTGGCCCGCCAGGGCCTCCTGGGTCACCCGCTGGAGGTCCCGGTCCAGGGTGAGGACGACGGTGCCGCCGGGGGTGGGGGGCACCGTCTCGGTGACATCCACCACCTGGTGCTGGGCGTTGAGGGTGATCTGCCGCTCCCCGTTGCTGCCCCGGAGGACATTTTCGTAGGCGGCCTCGATGCCGCTGCGCCCGATGATGTCGGTGCCCCGGTAGCCCTGCTGGTTGTCCTCGCTCCACCAGAGGCCCTGGGCCTTCAGCTGGTCCATGTCCTCCTTGTACAGGGGGCCGGTGATGCCGATGATGTGGGGGGCCAGCGTCCCGTCGGAAAACTCCCGGACGGTGCTCTGTATCACATCCACCCCCGGCAGGGCATAGCCGTGCTCCTGGACATTGGTGGCTACCGTGTTGCTGACGTCCTTTACAAAGACGAAGTTGTTCTTGTACCCAAAGTTCTGCTGGGCCATCTCGTACCGGATGCCGGCCAGCTTCCGCTGGGCGGCGGGGTCGTCGGCCCAGGGGCGGGGGCTCTCGGCCTCCTCCTCCGGATCGTCGCTGTGCCCCAGGTCGTAGAAGGCGGCGGAGCAGAGGTTCCACATACAGTTGTCGGCGTCGGCGTAGGGGGCCAGGTTCAGCTCCTCCTTCAGCCGGGCCACCTGGGCCTCCCGGTCCGGCAGGAACCGGTAGTGGGCATTGCCATAGCTGTCCACCTCCGGCGCCCCGATGGGCAGGCTGTCGCTCCAGCCCTGGCCCAGGCTCTCCAGCAGCTGGATAAGGTCGTAGATCACCCGGTTTTCCTCCCCGGCGGGGAGGTACGCCTGGTCCAGGATGATGTCCATGCTGACCCGGTTGCTGGCAAAGGGGCGGCCGTAGCGGTCCACGATCTCCCCCCTGGCGGCATCCACCGTCTGGGTGCGGGTGTAGCCCTGGGTCACCTTCCGCTTGTAAGCCTCCCCCTGGGTGATCTGGATGAACACCAGCTGATACAGGAAGGCCGCCATCACCAGGCCCACCACCGCCCCGGTGATGATAAAGCGGAGCCGTTCTTCTCTGGGTCCCATAGGCAGCCCTCCCTCCTGATTTTAGAAGCCGTACCAATAGCCACCGCACCCATCTTGCCGGCAAATTTTTCGTCTGACTTTGTCCCAAAAACTTGAAAGCCATAAAGGATTCCTGCGTTTTTGGGACTTCGTCAGCCAAAAAATTTCCTCGCCAATCTGTGCACTTCGGCTAATGGTACAACTTCTTAGTTTTCTGCCGGCTCAATGCGCTTTTTGAACCAGTCGTGGATGGCCTTCACCCCAAAGAAGGCGGGGATCCCCGCCGCCACGGTGTAAAGGCAGAGGGGGAGGATCCCCAGGGCAAAAAGCATCCCGGTCCCCTCGTATCCCCGGATGAGGAAGACAAAAAAGAACGCCACCCCCTGGGAAAAGAGCATGGTGACCAGGATGAAAAGGCAGCAGTTCATCACCACCGGGCGCATATAGCCCTGCACCAGCAGGCCCACCGCCAGGCAGCAGCAGAAGAGCATCAGGGCGTAGTAGCCAAAGCGGTAGTAGGAGAAGAAGTCGCAGAGCACCCCGCAGAAGCCCCCCAGGAGCGCCCCGGCGAACTCCCCCTCAAACATCGCCACCGCCACCGCGAAGGCGGCGGCCAGCATCGGCTTGGCGGTGCCGATGGTCAGCAGGTCCGGGGTGTTCTGGACGATGGCCAGCAGGACGGCGACGGAGGCGTAAAGCAGGAATTTCAGCACGACGAAACGGGTCTTTGGCATCTCATCCCTCCTCGCCGGCAGCCGCCGGGGTGTTCTCATCGTCCTTGCTGCCAAAGTCGGTGATGACGAAGACCTGGCGCGCCCCCCGGATGTCCGCGGCGGGGGTCACCACGGCGTAAAGGGAAAGGCCGGAGGTCTCCATCTCCACCGACTGGATCTCCCCGATGATGAGCCCGCGGGGCAGCAGCCCCCCGGTGCCGGAGGTGACGATGGTATCCCCTGGGGTGGCCCCGCTTTCCCTGGGCAAAAAGCCCAGCTTGCAGTTCCCCTCCTGGGCCAGGGGGATGGTGCCTGTGATGATGCCGGTATCCAGGGTGTGGATGTCCACCCCGCCGACGTTTACCGAGGCGTCCAGAATGGTCTGCACCTTGGAATAGCCCCGGCCCACCTCGCTGACGATGCCCACCAGCCCGTCGCTGGTGATGACCGGGCACCGCAGGGAGACCCCGTGGTAGGTCCCCACATCGATGGTGAAGGAGCCGAACCAGTCGTCCGGGGTGCGTCCCACCACGGTGGCCGGCTCAAAGATCAGGTGGTCGTTGCGCTCCTTGATCTCCAAGAGCTCCCGGAACTGCTCATTTTCCATCTTCACCGTCTCGTAGTCGATGAGCTGCTCCTCCAGCCGCTGGATCTCCGCCCGGAGGGCCTGGTTCTCCTCGTGGACCTCCCCGGCGGAAAGAAAGGGGCCGAAACGGTTCTGGATGGCGGTGCCGGCGGCGGCGCTCATTCTGCTCAGGGGCACCATCAGCATCCCCCCGGCGCTGGAAAGGAGGGGCATCAGTCCGCCGGTGTAGATGGAGCGCAGCAGGAAGGAGAAGAGAAGGCAGCCGATGACCAGCAGCACCCGGAAGCGCCCGGTCTTAAAGAACTCCTTCATAGCACCCTCCTTCCCTTGCGAGAGGTCAAGATGAGGTTGGAGAGAAATCCCCAACCTCGCTTTGTTTGTCAAAAAAGTTTCGCCTGCGGGGCGGCCGGTCCTTTTACACCGGCTCGGTGACCGCCTCGTTGTGGGTATAGTTGACCTCCAGGATCTTGCCGGCCCCCAGGGCAACGCAGTCCAGGGGATTTTCCGCGATGTGCACCGGCATCCCCGTCTCGATGGTGATAAGGTGGTCCAGCCCCTTGAGCATGGCCCCGCCCCCGGTGAGGGTGATCCCCTTATCGATGATGTCCGCCGAGAGCTCCGGCGGGGTCTTTTCCAGGGTGCTGCGGATGGCGTCCAGGATGGCCACGATGGAATCCACCAGGGCCTCCCGGATCTCCTGGGGGGTGAGGATGATGTTCTTGGGGAAGCCGTCCGCCAGGTTGCGGCCCTTGATCTCCACCGTCTCCTCGTTTTCGTAGGGGTAGGCGGAGCCGATGCAGATCTTGATGTTTTCCGCCGTCCGCTCCCCGATGAGAAGGTTATACTTCTTCTTCACATAGGCGATGATGGCTTGGTCGAACTCGTCCCCGGCCACCCGCACCGATTTGGAGACCACGATCCCCCCCATGGAGATCACCGCCACCTCGGTGGTGCCGCCGCCGATGTCCACCACCATGCTGCCGATGGCCTCCTCCACCGGGAGGCCCGCCCCGATGGCCGCCGCCATGGGCTCCTCCACGATGCGCACGTATTTGGCCCCGGCCTTCTCCGCCGCCTCCCGGACGGCCCTGCGCTCCACGGCGGTGACGCCGGAGGGGATGCAGATGACCACCCTGGGCTTCCCGAAGCGGGAACGGCCGATGCTCTTCTGGAAAAACCACTGGAGCATACTGGCAGTGACGTCAAAATCGGCGATGACGCCGTCCTTTAAAGGCCGGATGGCCTCGATGGAGCCGGGGGTGCGGCCGATGACATCCTTGGCGGCCTGTCCCACATATTTCACCACATCGGTGCGCACATCCACCGCCACCACCGACGGCTCCCGCATGATGATCCCCTTGCCCTTCATATAGATCAGGGTATTGGCAGTACCCAGGTCGATCCCAATGCTCTTTGAAGCGAACATTCCTCCTGTGCTCCTTTCCGCGGCACGCATATCGGTCATGATCCGGCCGGTCCCGGCCGGCCCGGATCTTAAATATACAGATAATCAATAGTATTGTATCACAGCGGGGCGCAATTCACAAGGAAAGAAAGCCCGGAATTTGTTTCGATTTCTTGAATTTTACAAGAGAGGCACCAAAAAAGGAAAAAATCCCAAAGATCAGCGGGCAAAAAGCTCCGGGGCAAAGTCCCGCAGCTCCCGCCAAAGGCGGGAGACCGGCAGCCCCATCACGGTGAAGTAGTCCCCCCGGATCCCCTTCACCAGCAGGGAGCCCAGCCCCTGGACCCCGTAGCCCCCGGCCTTGTCGTAGGGCTCCGGGGTACCGGCGTACCAGGCCCGCTCCTCCTGGGAGAGGGGCCAGAATTCCACCTGGGCGGTCTCCCGGAAGACCCGCTCCCGCCCTCCCCGCAGCAGGGCCACGCCGGTGTGGACGGTGTGCTCCCGCCCGGAGAGGGTCTCCAACATGATGAGGCAGTCCTCCCGGTCGCGGGGCTTGCCCAGGATCTTCCCGTCGATGGCTACCACCGTGTCGGAGCCGATCACCACCCAGTCCTCCGGCTCCGGCCGGAGGCGGAGCACCGCCTGGGCTTTGCGCAGGGCCAGCTGTTCCACCGCCTCTTCCGGCGGGGTGCCTGGGGTCAGGTCCTCCTCCGCCTGGGAGACCCGCACGGTAAATTCCGGGGTGATATTGGTCAGCAGCTCCCGGCGCCGGGGGGACTGGGAGGCCAGGATCAGCACAGGACGGTCTTTCATAGAAGCGGCTCCTTTCCGGCGTATCCCGGCTCCTCCTCCGGGTAGCGCAGGCCCCATTCCCCCCGCAGGCGGGTCATCAGCTCCGTAACGTCCCTGGTGAGGTCCAGGTGCATCTCGTCAGCCTCCCCGGCCACCGTCCGCTCCATGTCCCGTATCTCGTACCACAGGGCGTCCCCGGTGCGGCCCTCCCGGAGGACCTCCCGCCGCCCGTCCTGGGTGTAGGTGATCACTGCCTCCTCCGCCCTGGGGTACTCGTAGACCTCGATGTACCCCTTGTCGCAGGCGATGGTGCCCCGCTTTGGCTGCTTGGCGTGGAGGGTGAGGGCCACGGTGGCCATCTCCCCGGCGGGATCCATCAGCAGGATGCCCGCCTGCTCGTCCACCCCGCTGGGGGCCGGCTTCATTTGGGAGAGGACCCGATCCGGGGCCTGGGACAAGAACCACCGGACAAAGGAGAGGGCGTACACCCCGATGTCCAGCAGGGCCCCGCCCGCCAGCCTGGGGTTAAAGAAGCGGTTCTCCATATCGTATTCCTTGTAGCTGCCGAAATTCATCTGGATCATCCGCAGGGGGCCCAGCGCCCCGCCTTGGACCAGCTCCCGCAGCCGCCGGTACAGGGGCATATGGTAAATGGTCATGGCCTCCGCCAGCACCAGGCCGTTTTTCTCCGCCAGGGCGGCGGCCTCCTCCAGCTCCCCGGTGTTCAGGGTGATGGACTTTTCGCAGAGGACGTGCTTGCCGCTTTTCAGGGCGGCCCGCAGGTATTCGATGTGGGTATTGTGGGGGGTGGAGATATAGATGATGTCCGCCTTGGGGTCCGCAAAGGCGTCCTCGATCCTCTCGTACACCCGTTCCACGCCGTATTTCTGGGCAAACTCCACCGCCTTCTGGTGGGTGCGGTTGGCCACCCCGTAGAGGTGCCGCCCCTGGGCCGCCATGGCCTGGGCCAGCTCGTTGGCGATGACCCCGCAGCCCAGGGAGACCCAGTTGTATTCCTTCATTTCCTTCCCTCCTGTTTGGTTTGATGGCGCGAGGGATAAGCGCCCCCGAAAACCGCCGCCGGGGGGTTGCCTTCCCTTGGCCGGGGCATCCTTTCCCAGAGAGAAAAAGAGGGGCCGGCACAGCTGTCCGACCCCCCCTTGACAGGTCCTTATTTGATGATATACTCCGCCAGGCGCTCCGGCAGCTCCGCGGCATCGCAGGAAACGGTGAAGACGATCTCCACGTGGGAGGCAGCGGGGAGCTTTAAGAGACGGTCCACCAGGCCGGCAAAGGCCTCGTAGTCCCGGCCGCCGATCTTCAGGGTGGCGTCCACAAAGATGTGGGTGATGTCGTAGTTGCCGGCCATCAGACCGGAGAGGAAGCCGAACAGGATGTCAAAGCTGTCCACCTCGTACTCGTCGGTATCCACCAGGCGGGCCTTGTGGGAAATATCATAGGTGAGCTTCAGGCCCTTCTCCAGGCAGACGACGTTGCCGCTGGAGGAGGCCACCGCCTCATTGGTCATACGGATCAGGGTCTTGGTCTTGCCGGCGCCCTTGTTGCCCACGATCAAACGAATCATTTTCTTGTCCTCCTTATGTTACGCGTATTACTTCAGTTTTTCCAGCAGGCCGGCCCGCAGGTCCTCGTAGCCGGGTTTTCCAAGCAGGGCAAACATATTCTTCTTGTAGGCTTCCACGCCGGGCTGGTCAAAGGGGTTCACCCCGGAGAGGTAGCCGGAGATGGCACAGGCCTTCTCGAAGAAATAGACCATGTAGCCGTACTCGTATTCGCCGGTGTCCGGCAGCTCCAGTACCATGTTGGGGACGCCGCCCTCGGTGTGGGCCAGGATGGTCCCCTCCAGGGCCCGGCGGTTCACCTTGGACATCTCCTGGTTCGAAAGGAAGTTGAGGCCGTCCAGGTTCTCCGGGTCGTCCTCGATGAAGAAATCCTCCGCCGGCTTCCGGATGTCCACCACCGTCTCAAAGAGGGTGCGGTTGCCGTCCTGGATGAACTGGCCCATGGAGTGCAGGTCGGTGGAGAAGGTCACCGAGGCGGGGAAGATCCCCTTCTGGTCCTTGCCCTCGCTCTCGCCGTAGAGCTGCTTGAGCCACTCGTTCATCATGGTGAAGGCCGGCTCGTAGGTGACGAAGATCTCGGTGGTCTTGCCCTTGCGGTACAGGATGTTCCGAAGGGCGGCGTAGCGGTAGCAGTCGTTTTTCATCAGGTCCGGCTCCGCCAGCTCCTTTTCGGCGGCGGCGGCCCCCTCCAGGATCTTATCGATGTCGCACCCCGCCACGGCGATGGGCAGCAGGCCCACGGCGGTGAGGACCGAATACCGGCCCCCCACATCGTCCGGGATGACAAAGGTCTCGTACCCCTCCCGGTCGGCCAGGCCCTTGAGAGTGCCCCTGGCCTTATCGGTGGTGCAGTAGATGCGCCTGGCGGCTTCCTTCTCGCCGTATTTTTCGATGAGGAGCTTGCGGAAGACCCGGAAGGCCAGGGCGGGCTCGGTGGTGGTGCCGGACTTGGAGATGATGTTTACCGAGAAATTCTTCCCCTCCACCAGGGCCAGGAGCTGGCTCATGTAGGAGCTGGAGATGTTGCACCCGGCAAAGAGGATCTGGGGGCTGTCCTTCCCCAGGCTGTTGTGGAAGGGTCCCTTCATCAGCTCGATGGCGGAGCGGGCCCCCAGGTAGGAGCCGCCGATGCCGATGACCACCAGCACCTGGCTGTCCTTTTTGATCCGCTGGGCCGCCGCCTTGATGCGGGCGACCTCCTCCCTGTCGTGGCGTGTGGGCAGGTGTACCCATCCCAAAAAGTCGTTTCCCAGGCCGCAGCCTTCCTCCACCTGCTTGGCGGCGGCGGCAACCATGGGAGCCATCCCCGTAAGCTCCCAGGGGGCGACAAAGGGAGCCAAATATTTCTCCGTCAGTTTCATGGCCATGATCTGCTGACTCCTTTCCTCCGCCGCGGTGGAAGAAAAACCCCCGGCGGTTTTTTGTTTGTATTTATTCTACACGATTGCGGCCCCGTTTTCAAGGTTTTCGGGCAGATGTTCCAAAATCTTTTGCGGGGTGCCCCCAGGCGCAGGACGGCAGCGCCGCCGCAAAGCATAGCCAAGAAGCGAAGCCCTGCGGGAGAACCCCTCCTGTCGCCTACGGCCAGCCCTAAGGGGCCGCTTCGCGTCCCTTCGGGCACGTGGGCTACGCCCAACCTCCCCTTTCAGGGGAGGCCCTGGCGGAGCGCAAAGCCATCGGTTCTGCCAAGGGCTCCCCTTTCAGGGGAGGTGGCATTTCCCGAAGGGAAATGCCACCTCCCTCGGCGAGGGAGGCTTCCAGTCGAGGAAGGCGAAGGCTCCCTCCCAGAGGGAGCTGTCGAGCGGAGCGAGACTGAGGGAGTTTTCCCCCCGCCGGACAGGCGGGCGCCGCTTTTCTTTTTGCTTCTTTTTCTTTAATCCTGATTTTCGATGTAAAATACATCGAAAATACGCCCGCTTCGCGTGCTGGCGCTGCTTCGCATCGCCCCGTCTCACTGGAAATTTGCAAGCAAATTTCCTGGTCCCGTGAAAAGAAAAAGAAGTTATCTCGCCTTCTGGCCCAGCTTGTTTTCCGTCCCCGCCAGCAGGCGGCGGATGTTGCTGCGGTGGGCCCAGATGACCAGGGCGGCCATGAGGAAGGGGCAAGCCAAGGACAGCCAATCGCCCAGGAGCATCCCAGCCTCCCAGTAGTGCCCCCAGTTCATCCAGACCACCAGCGGGGGATAGAGCACCGCCACGGTGACGGAGCCCAGGGAGACATACCGGCTGAAGAACACCACCAGCACGAACACCACCGCCAGGATAAGGCAGAGGAAGGGCTGGCTCCCCAGGATGAACCCGGCGGCGGTGGCCACCCCCTTGCCCCCCCGGAAGCCGAAGAAAACCGGGAACATATGCCCGATGACGGCAAAGAGCCCCGCCATGTACATGGTCATGGGCCCGCCCAGCTCACTGCCGATCCAGGCGGCCAGGGCCCCCTTGGCGGCGTCCCCCAGCAGCACCAGGACGGCGGAGAGTTTCCCATAGGTCCGCAGGGTGTTGGTCATCCCCGCGTTGCCGCTGCCGTGGCGCCGGATGTCGTCCTGGTAGCGCAGCCGGCTGAGGATGATGGAGAAACTCACACTCCCCAGCAGATACCCGCACAGCACCGAAAACAGAATCGCGAACTCATCTCTCATCCCTTTTCCTCCTCATTGATGGCAGGGGGCGAACAGCTCCGAGAGCTTCCCCGTCCCCGTCGTAACATACCGCTCCGGCAGCGGGACCACCGGCTCCTCCCGGAAGGCGTAGCTCTCCGCCCCGCCCTCGTACAGGGGGAAGAGGGCCGCCCGCAGGAGGCCGTCGGCCAGCAGGCCGTCCTCCGCCTCCACCCCCAGCACCAGGCAGGGCTCCCCCTCCGAGACCAGGCACCAGCCCAGGGAGACATCCCCCTGGCAGGCGGTGTATCCCCGCAGGGGGGCATCGGGGGCGGCTATCCCCTTCTCCCGGCAGAAGCCGGGGAGCCGGTGGGGCGGGACCGGCAGGATCTGGATCATCTCCGGGGCCCTCCCTTCCGGGGATGCTTGTCCGGGGACTTAAAGCGCAGGCCGCCGGAGCGATCCCGGCTCATGCCGTCCCCCGGCTCCCTTCCGGACCGCTGCTTGCCGGGGCCCTTCCCGGAGCCCTGGGCGGGCTTGTCCTTCCGGGGGGCGCCGGCCTTTTTTGGGCCGGGGCGGCTCCCCTTGCCGCTGCCGCCGGCAGGCTTTTCCGAGTGGGCGGTCCTTTTCGACTGGGTGGTTTTTTCCGGCCGGGCGGGGGCGGCCTCGGCAACGCCTCCGCCGGCCCCCCGCAGGGCGATGAGCTCGCTCTTCTTCAGTTCCCTCCACTGGCCGGGGGGGAGCATCCCCAGGCGCAGGGGACCGATGGCGGTGCGCTTGAGGCGGGCCACCTCAAGCCCCAGGGCCTCGCACATCCGGCGCACCTGGCGGTTCTTCCCCTGGGTGATGGTGATCTGCACCACCGCCCGGTCGGGGTACTTTTCCAGCACCAGGACGGTGGCGGGGGCGGTGACCTCCGGCGTCCCCGGCTCCCCGATGTCCACCCCGGCGGAAAGGGCGATGCACTGCTCCTCGGTGATGCCGGGGCGGACGGTGACCCGGTAGGTCTTGCCGATGTGGTGGCTGGGGTGCATGATGAGATTGGCAAACTGCCCGTCGTTGGTGAGGAGCAGCAGCCCCTCGCTGTCCCGGTCCAGGCGGCCCACGGGGTAGACCCTGGTCTCCAGCTCCTCCACCAGCTGGGTGACGCACCGGCGGCCCAGCTCGTCGCTGGTGGTGGTGACGTACCCGCGGGGCTTATTGAGCATGATGTAGAGGTTTTCCTTTTTCTTCTCCAGCCGCACCCGCTGGCCGTCGATGGCGATGACATCGGTGGGCAGAGTGGGATGCCCCGGCTCCGCCGGCCGGCCGTTGACGGTGATCCGCCCGGCGCGGATGTATTCCTCCGTCTTGCGGCGGGAGAGGATGCCGCTGTCGCTGAGGAGCTTCTGGATTCGGATGGGCTTTGGCATGGTTCGGTTCCTTTCTTTTGTGGGGCTGTTTTGTTTGACGAATGCTGATATTTCCTGTGGCGCGGGGCTTTGTTTCTTGGTTATGCTTTAAAGCTGGCGCCCCCAAGGCTCCCTCCGGGAGGGAGCTGTCAGCCGCAGGCTGACTGAGGGAGTTTTTCGCCTACCGCTCTTTTAGCCAGGAGAACAGCCCTTTCTTTGGGGGCGGCTCCGGCGGGGCAACGGCCCGGACGGTGCCGGCGGCGGCCAGGGGACTTTCCCCTACCGGCTGTCCCTCCTTATAATATACGATTTTGCCGACAATGTCACCCTCTAAAATAGGGGCGTACCAAAAATTCGGGGCAAAAATTTTTTCTTCGATCATTGCCTCCTGCCCCCGGACCTGGGCCAGGACCGGGCTTTCGGTGGCCCAAAGGGCTACCTCCGGGGCCTCCCCGCCGGTCACCGGCAGGGAAAGCTCCCCCTTGGGGCGCAGCTCCTGGGCCGTCACCATGGGGAAGTACCGCTCGTAAAGGGCCATGTGGGTGTTCCAGTCGTCGCCGCAGTTCAGCGTCACCACGATGAGGGTCACCCCGTCCCTCCGGGCGGCGGAGACCAGGCACCGCCCGGCCGTCTTGGTAAAGCCGGTCTTGATGCCGATGGCATCCGGGTAGAGGGAGAGAAGGCGGTTGTGGTTCAGAAGGCTGCGCTGGTAGGGCGGGTTGCCGTAGGTGAGGGAGAGGCGCTTCTGTCCCACCATCTCCGCAAAGACGGGGTTCCGGAGGGCCGCCCGGCCCAGGAGGGCCATATCGTAGGCGGTGGAGTAGTGGTCCTCCGCATCCAGGCCGGAGGGGGTGACAAAGCTGGTCTCCAGCATCCCCAGCTCCTTTGCCCGGCGGTTCATCCGCCGGGCAAAGGCCTCCTTGCTGCCGTCGATGCGCACCGCGGCGGCCCCGGCGGCGTCGTTGCCGGAGGCGGTGAGCATCCCCCCCGCCAGCGCCCGCAGGGTCACGGTGTCCCCCTCCCGGAGGCCCATGGAGGACCCCTCCACCCGGATGGCCTTCGGGTCCACGATAAATTCCTCATCCAGGTCCTCCTGCTCCAGGGTCAGGAGGGCGGTCATGATCTTGGTGGTGCTGGCCATGGGCAGGCGCTTGTGGGGCTCCTGGGCGAAGAGCAGGGTCCCGCTTTGGGCCTCCATCACCACCGCCGCCCGCGCCCCCACCCCGTAGTCGCTCCCGGTCACCAGGCATTCCCCCCAGGCGGGGGTCACCCCCAGCAGCGCCGCCATCGCCGCCCCCAGGAGGGCCAGCCCCGCATATCTTTTCCTCCCCATGCTCCCCGCTCCTTTTCCCTTTTCCGTATACCCTATATATATGGAAAAATGGGACGGGAATGCCATTGTTTACGCCAATCTGGGGCGTTGCCCCAGACCCCACTTCTTTTTCTTTTCACGAGAAAAGAAAAAGAAGCAAAAAGAAAAGCGGCCAATTTTGCGCAATGCAGCAAACCTCCTCTAAAGCCTGCGCGGGTTGACCACTGTCGGACCAAAAAAGGCGCCGCCTCACATAAAAGCAGCCGGGAGACAGATCCCCCGGCTGCTTTGTGGTTTTGTTATGCCTTTTGGTCACTCCCGGATCCGCACGATGACGGCGGAGCGGGGATGGAGGCCGTGGAGGCTCTCCGCGCCGCCCACGGTGAGGAGCAGCTCCGCGTCCTCCGGCAGGGGGCGGCTCCAGGGCACCTCCTGATAATCGCCGCTGCGGTTCACCGCCACGGCGATGGTCTCCGCCCCCAGGGTGCGCTGGTAAACGCAGAAGCTGTCCCCAAAGCAGAGGGGGATGAACTTCCCTTTGCGAAGCACCGGGCTGTTCTTCCGAAGGGTGCCGATCTCCCGGAAGAAATCCAGCAGGTCCTGGTCCTCGTGTCCCCAGGGGTAGGTCCCCCGGTTGAAGGGGTCGGCGTAGCCCACCAGGCCCGCTTCGTCCCCGTAGTAGAGGCTGGGGCAGCCGGGGAGTGTGTACTGGATGAGGGCGGCCAGCTTCGCCATGTGGCGGCCGAAGTAATACTGGTCCGCGGTAAAGGTGTTGTGCTCCCGCTGCCAGTCCCGGCCCCGCCCCTCCATATCCGGGGCGGCCAGGGCGGTGATGCACCGGGGCACGTCGTGGGTGGAAAGGCAGTTCATCAGGATGCCCGATACCTGGGGCGGGTAGTTCTCCAGGATGTCCATGATGGCGTTCTGGAGCTCCTGCCCCTCCCCCAGGCGCAGGAAGCGGAGGATGGCGGTGCGCCAGGGGTAATTCATCACGCTGTCCAGCTGGTGGCCCAGGAGGTACTTGCGGTAGCTGCCGTAGCTGTTCTTGTTGGAGGCGTCCTCCCAGACCTCCCCCAGCACCAGCTTATCCTCCCCGGCGCTTTTAATGGCCTCCCGGATCTTCTCCAGGAAGAAGTCCGGCAGCTCGTCGGCCACGTCCAGGCGGAAGCCGGAGGCCCCGGCGTCCAGCCACTTCCGGAGGACGCCGTCCTCCCCGCAGATGAACTCCTGGTAGGCCTCGCACCCCTCGTTGACGTTGGGCAGGGTCAAAAAGCCCCACCAGCTCTCGTAGCTGTCCGGCCAGTGCCTCCAGGAGTACCAGTCCCGGTAGGGGCTCTGGGGGTCGTTGCAGGCCCCGGTGTGCTCCCCGTACCGCTTCTCCCGGTTGAAGTAGATGCTGTCGCTGCCGGTGTGGTTGAAGACGCCGTCCAGCACCACCCGTATCCCCAGGGACTTTGCGGCGGCGCAGAGGGCCCGGAAATCCTCCTCATTGCCCAGCAGGGGGTCGATCTTTTTATAATCGGCGGTGTTGTACCGGTGGTTGGAGTGGGCCTCAAAGATGGGGTTCAGGTAGAGGACCTCCACCCCCAGGCCGGCCAGGTAGGGGAGCTTCTGGCGGATGCCCTGAAGGTCCCCGCCGAAGTAGTCGTTGCAGAGGAATTTCCCCTCCGCGTCGGGCCGGTCCACCGGGTCCTCGTCCCAGTCCTGGTGGAGGACCCGCCCGGCGGGAAGCTCCCCTTTGGGGGTGCCGGAATTGCAGAAGCGGTCCGGGAAGATCTGGTAGAAGATGGCCCCCTCCAGCCCCTGGGGGACGGTGAAGGGGTCGTAGACGGTGAGCTGCCAGAGCCCCCCCTGGTTCACCCCGGCGGAGGAATCCGGCTGGCGCAGCAGGAGAAACTCCCCCAGGCTGCCCCGGATGCGGAAACGGTACTGGTATACTCCCGCCTCCTCCGGGAGATAGGCGCAGCTGTAGCTGGTCTTCTCCCCAGGGAGGGGCTGGCCCCGCATCTCCACCTGGGTGACGGCGGCAGGGTCATCCCCCCTGCCGATGGGGAAGATCTCCAGCACGGGGCGGGGGTCCGGGAGCTCCTCCGGGGGGATCACCCGGAAGATCACCCGTTCCCCCACCGGCACCGCGCCAAAGGGGGTCTTGTAAAAGCTCAGACGGCTGTTGTACAAAGGAAGCGCCTCCCTTACAAATACCAAATGTCCCGCGCGTAGTCCTGGATGGCCCGGTCGGCGCAGAAGAAGCCGGAGCCGGCCACGTTCATCAGGGACATCCGCTGCCAGGCGGCCTCCTGCCGGTACAGCTCGCTGGAGCGGCTCTGGATGCGGCAGTAGCTCTCAAAATCGGCGGCGGCCATGTAGGGATCCCCGTTCTTCAGGTACTCCGCCATGCTGGCAAAGGAGGGCATATGCCGGTGCTGCTCCAGGAAGGAGAGCACCTGCTGGAGGGCACCGCTCTGCTGGATGAAGTGGCGGGGGCTGTAGCCCTTGGCTTTCAGGGACTCCACCTCCGGGGTCTTCATGCCGAAGATGAGGATGTTCTCGTCCCCCACCTGCTGGAGGATCTCCACATTGGCCCCGTCCAGGGTGCCCAGGGTGATGGCGCCGTTGAGCATCAGCTTCATGTTGCCGGTGCCGCTGGCCTCGGTGCCGGCCAGGGAGATCTGCTCCGAGATCTCGGCGGCGGGCATCAGCTGCTCGCTGAGGGTGACGTTGTACTCCTCCAGAAAGACCACCTTCAGCTTGCCCTGCACCTGGGGGTCGTTGTCGATCATCACCGCCAGGTCGCAGATGAACTTGAGAATCTGCTTGGCCAGGTAGTACCCAGGGGCCGCCTTGGCGCCGAAGAAATAGGTCTTGGGCTGGAAGGGGGCATTCGGATTCTCCTTGATCCAGAGGTACTGGTGGAGGATGTGCAGGGCGTTCAGGTGCTGGCGCTTGTACTCATGGAGGCGCTTCACCTGGACATCGAAGAGGGTGCCGGGATCCACGGTGATCCCCCGCTCCTCCTGGAGGAACCGGGCAAAGTCCTCCTTGTTGGCCTTTTTGATCTCCGCCATCCGCCGCAGCACCTTTTCGTCCTGGCCGAACTCCCGCAGGCGGGCGAGCTGGGAGAAATCGTGGAGGAACCCGTCCCCGATGAGGTCGCAGATCATCCGGTTGAGGCGGGGGTTGGACTGCATCAGCCACCGGCGGCTGGCGATGCCGTTGGTGACGTTTTTGAACTTCTCCGGGGTGACCAGGTAGAAGGGGTGGAAGACGTCGTCCCGGATGATCTGGGAATGGAGGGCGGACACGCCGTTGACGCTGTGGCTGCCGGCGATGCAGAGGTGGGCCATCCGCACCTTCCCCTGGTAGAGGATGGACATACGGCCGATCTGCTCCTCGGAAACGCCCCTGTCCCGCAGCTCCTGGCAGAAGCGGCGGTTGATCTCCTCGATGATCTGGTAGATGCGGGGCAGCAGGGTCTTCATCAGGCCGGTGTCCCACTTCTCCAGGGCCTCGCTCATAACGGTGTGGTTGGTGTAGGCAAAGGAATGGGTGACGATGTCCCAGGCGCGCTCCCAGCTGTAGCCGCACTCGTCCAGCAGCACCCGCATCAGCTCCGGGATGGCCAGGGTGGGATGGGTGTCGTTGATGTGGATGGCGTTCTTTTCCGAGAAGTTATCCACCGTCCCGTAGGTGGACATATGCCTCCGGAAGATGTCCCCCACCGCGGCGGCGGCCAGGAAGTACTGCTGGCGCAGCCGCAGGAGCTTTCCTTCGGTGTGGTCGTCGTTGGGGTAGAGCACCTTGCTGATGACCTCGGCGTAGCTCTTCTGTCCAAAGGCTCCCAGGTAGTCCCCCTTGTTGAAGAGGTCCATATCGATGCCGGGGCTCTGGGCCTTCCAGAGACGCAGGAGGCTCACCGCGTCGGTGTCATAGCCGGTGACGTACATATTGTAGGGGACCGCCATAACGGTGCTGTAGCCGGTGTGGCGCACCATATGGTAGGCGCCGTCCCAGTTCTCCTTCACCTCGCCGCCAAAGCGCACCTCGATGGTGTGCTCCGGCACCGGCTCCAGCCAGACCTCCCCGCCGGGGAGCCAGTAATCCGGCAGCTCGCTCTGCCAGCCGTCGGAGAGCTTCTGCTTAAAGATGCCGTACTCAAAGAGGATGCTGTAGCCGGTGGCGGTGTAGCCGTCGGTAGCCAGGCCGTCCAGGTAGCAGGCGGCCAGGCGGCCCAGGCCGCCGTTGCCCAGGCCGGGGTCCGGTTCGCATTCGTAGAGGCTCTCCAGCTTCACCTCGTGGCGCTGGAGGGCCTTCTGGAACACCTCCACCAGCCCCAGGTTGTAGAGGTTGTTTTTCAGGCTGCGGCCCATCAGGAACTCCATGGAGAGATAATAGACCTGCTTTTTGCCCCTGGTATAGTTTTCTGCCGAGTTCCCCTTGCGCTTGGAGCCCAGCAGTTCCCGCAGCACCATGGCGCTGGCCTTGTAATACTGCTCGTTGGAGGCGTTTTCCGGGTCCACAGACATTTCGCTGTGGAGGGTCTCCACAATAGACTGTTCGATGATGTCCTCGTTGACGATGTCCCGAATCCGATTCATATCCTGAAAATTCCCCTTTCTGTATTTCCGAAGATCTGGAGAGGGCGCATATATACGTTTATTATAGTGGTTTTCCGGGAAAGAATCAACACCCAAACACGGGGATTTTGTATCGGCTTCTCTTCATTCTTCGCGGGGTTGGCTACGCTGGCTAAGACTCCAGGCACACACCTGCGCCCCTTGCCCAGGCAGCGTAGGGCGAAAACCGGACGAAGTCCGGTTGCCTTTCCCGCCGCTTTGTAGTATAATGGCGGGGACTCTCTCCAAAGAAAGGGGGCAGGCTTGTGAACTGCCTGGCCGTTTTGGGGGACCGGGCCCTGCGGAATTCCCTGCTGGGCATCGCCATCCCCATCGCTCTCCAAAACCTGCTCACCTACATGACCGGTATGATGGATACCATCATGCTGGGGCAGCTGGGGGAGGTGGAGCTTTCCGGCGCCAGCCTGGCCAACCAGTTCGGCACCGTCTACATGGTGCTCACCTTCGGGGTGGCCAGCGGAGCCAACGTCCTCCTCTCCCAGTACTGGGGCAAGGGGGATACCGCTTCCATCCGCAGCATCCTGGCGGTGGCTTACCGGGTGGCCCTGGCCCTTTCCGTCCTCTTCACCGCCGCCGCCTTCTTTTTCCCCCAGGCGATCCTGGCCTGCTTCACCCCGGACCCGGAGGTCATCGCCGCCGGGGCGGGGTACCTGTCCATCGTCTGCTTCAGCTACACCCTGAACGGTATGACCAACGTGATGCTCATGTCCCTGCGCTCGGTGGGGACGGTGGGCATCTCGGTGCTGGTGTACATCACCTCCTTCTTTGTGAACACCGGCCTCAACTGGGTGCTGATCTTCGGCAAGCTGGGCTTCCCGGCCCTGGGGATGGCCGGCGCGGCCCTGGCCACCGTCATCGCCCGCGGGGTGGAGTTTGCCATCGCCGGGGCCTATCTCCTGCGGTTTGAAAAGAAGATCTGTTTCAGCCTGGGGTCTTTCCTCCGCTATGACCACAGCTTCCGCCGGGATTTCTTCCAGAACGTCACCCCGGTGATGCTCAACGAGCTGGCCTGGAGCCTGGGCAACTCCATGGTGCTGGTGGTGATGGGCCGGATGGGCCGGGATTTCGTCACCGCCAACTCCATCACCAACATCACCGTCCAGGTGGCCTCGGTCTTTATCGTCGGCCTTTCCAACGCCACCGCGGTGGTGGTGGGCAACGGCATCGGCGCCGGGGAGCTCCGGCGCACCAGGGAGCTGGCCCGCGCCATCCTGGTGGTGGGGGGCGTCTTTGGCGTCCTTGTGGCCGGGGCGATCCTCCTTCTGCGGGGGCCGGTGATCGGGATGTACAACATCCCGGAGGCCACCAAGGTCCTCACCCGCCAGGTGATGGCCTCCGCCGCTTTGGTCACCTTCTTCCAGGCCCTCTCCTTTGTCGGCCTCATGGGCATCCTCCGGGGCGGCGGGGATAACCGCTTCGTCCTGTTCTGCGAGGCCTTCTTCCTCTGGGGCATCGCCATCCCCGCCGGCTTTGCCGCCGGCCTCTGGCTGGGATGGGCTCCGCCCCTGGTCTATCTCATCCTGCGCAGCGATGAGATCATCAAGATCTGCGTCGCCCTCCCCCGCATCTGGGGCGGGAAGTGGGTGCGGGACGTCACCCGGTAAGTCCCTGTGCAAACTGCCAAATAACTGGAAATTTCCCGGAAAAGCACAAGATATGGTGCCGGGGACTTTATTTCTCCACCACATAGCCGTATTTGGGAGGGATTTTCCCCCTCCGTTTCCCAAACTTTCCCCTGCACTATAAACATTTTTTGTAAAAAATCTACAAAAACCGCTTGACAACCGCACCGTTTAAGGCTACAATAAAAAGGCCATGTGGCAAAGCCTGTCTGTTACAGGAGCAGAAGATGACAAGGGCACTACAAAACCTCACGGATGAAGCGCTGATCCTTTCCGCCCGCAGCGGGGACGATCCCGCCGTCACCGAGCTGGTGACCCGGTATCTGCCTATGATCCGCCGCCGGGCCTCCCGGTACTATCTGCCGGGGATGGACGCCGAGGATGTGGTGCAGGAAGGCCTCATCGGTCTCCTAAAGGCCATCCGCCTTTACGACGGACGTCAAAGCGCCTTCCCTGTCTTTGCTTCGGTCTGCGTCGGCTCCACCATGGCGACGGCCGCCAAGGCCGCCCTTTCCCAGAAGAGCCTCCCTCTCCGCGACTATTCCTCCCTGGACGAGCTGGCCGGGAGCTCCACCGAGCGCCTGGTGAGTCCGGAGGATGAGATCATCATCGCGGAGCAGATGGAAGAGCTCTACGGAAAGATCCACGCTCTTTTGTCCAGTTTTGAACAGCAAGCCCTGACCCTCTACCTCAGCGGCCACTCTTATTCGGAAATTTCACAACTTCTTCGTACTTCCCCCAAAGCTGTGGACAACGCCCTGCAAAGAGTCCGGCGGAAGCTGCGGTCGGTGTAGGAACCGGCAAAAGCGAAGCGGGCCTGCCCAGGAAGGCAGGTTCCAAACCCAGTCGTCAGCCTGGATCCGCCAGGTTGAGTAATATTGCCCCCGGAACTTCCAAATGCGTGAACTCGCTTTGGAGCCTGCGGGTAAAAATCCATAAGCGAGGTAAAATGCTATGTACGAAGACAAGAAGTTAGTGTGCAAAGAGTGCGGCCAGGAGTTCATCTTCACTGCCGGCGAGCAGGAGTTCTACGCGGAGCGCGGCTTCGCCAACGAGCCCCAGCGCTGCAAGGCTTGCCGCGATGCCCGCAAGGCCAGCCAGCGTTCCGACCGCGAGATGTTCACCGCCGTCTGCGCCAGCTGCGGCAAGGAAGCCAAGGTCCCCTTCCGTCCCCGTGAGGATCGCCCCGTTTACTGCAGCGAGTGCTTCGCCCGCATGAAGGAAGAGCAGTAAGATCCCGGCACCCCAACAAAGATCAAAAGGCGCCTCCGGCGAAAGCCGGGGGCGCTTTTCCTTTTCCTCCGGCGCTCTTTTTCAGAATTTGGAAAGATTTTCAGCTTTTTTTCGTTTATACTGTTTATACTGAATATAATATAAAAGAATCAAGGAGGGGATCAAAATTATCTACACATTGACCATGAACCCCGCTGTGGATATGAATATCACTTCCCAGGGGATCCATCCTAAGGTGGTGAACCGCACGCGGGACAGCTTCTACAGCCACAACGGCAAGGGCATCAACCTCACCCGCGTGCTGCGGCACTTCGGGATGGATTCCGCCGCGCTGGGCTTCTTCGGAGGATTTTCCGGCCGGTACATCGTGGACAGCCTCCGGGAGGAGAGGGTCCCGGTCTACCCCATCCAGGTGGAGGAGACCACCCGCATCAACATCTTCCTCAACGACGGCAGCCAGGAGTACAAGTTCGTGGGGGAGGGGGCCCATGTCTCCCCGGAGGCCCAGCGGGAGCTGCTGGAGCTGCTGGAGTCCCTGCCGGACTTTGACTATTTCACCATCAACGGCAGCCTGCCGCCGGGCATCGACGAGACCTTCTACGACGAGATCCTGGAGGTGTGCCGGCTCCGGGGGGCCCAGGTGATCCTGGACATCAGCTCCCGGCGGATGCCGGAGCTGCTGCGCTTTAAGCCCCTCCTCATCAAGCCCAACGATGAAGAGGTCCGGGAGATCTGGGGGCGGCAGCTCACCGGCCTGGAGGATGTGGCGGACACCATGGCTCTCCTCCACGGGCAGGGGGCTCAGAACGTCCTCCTCACCCTGGGGGACAAGGGGATGCTCTTCAGCGACGGGGCGGGGATCTGGTACTGCGATGCCCCCAAGGTAAAGCTGGTCAGCTCCGCCTGCGCCGGGGATTCCTGCCTGGCGGCCTTCCTCAGCGAGTGGCTGGGGGAGGGCGGACTGGAACGGGCCATGCGGAAGGGCAGCGCCACCGGCGCCGACGTGGCCGGAAGCAACGGGATCGGGGACCTCCTGCGGGTCTCGGAATATATGCAGTATTTAACTGTAAGAAAGGTGAGGTAGTGTAGTATGGCAAAGAAGATCTTGGCAGTCACAGGCTGTCCCACCGGGATCGCCCACACCTTCATGGCGGAGGAGGCCCTCAAGACCGCCGCCCAGGAGCTGGGGGTGGAGATCAAGGTGGAGACCAACGGCGCCGCCGGGGCGGAGAACGTCCTCACCCCGGAGGACATCCGGGACGCCATCGGCGTTATCGTCGCCTCGGATAAAAACGAGGACACCGACCGCTTCAGCGGCCTGCCCACCATCATCACCTCGGTGGGGGACGGCATCAACAAGCCGAAGGAGCTGATCCAGCAGATCCTGGACGGCAAGGTGCCGGTCCTGAACCCCGGCAAAGCCGTCAAGGCGGAGACAGCCGCCGCCCCCGCCGGGCAGGAGTCCCTGGGCCGGCAGATCTACAAGCACCTGATGAACGGCGTCAGCCATATGCTCCCCTTCGTGGTAGCCGGCGGCGTCCTCACCGCGGTGTCCTTCCTCTGGGGCATCTACTCCTTTGACCCCACCAGCGAGCAGTACAACGCCTTCGCCGCCATGCTCAAGAACATCGGCGGCATCTCCATGGGCCTGATGGTCCCCGTCTTTTCCGCCTTCATCGGCCAGTCCATCGCCAGCCGCCCCGGCATGATCGCCGGCTTCGTGGGCGGTATGCTGGCCTCCAGCACCGGCTCCGGCTTCATCGGCGGCATCCTGGCGGGCTTTGTGGCCGGTTACTTCACCCACTGGCTGCTGGGGCTCCTCTCCGGCCTGCCCAAGCAGTATGAGGGCCTCAAGTCCATCTTCCTGGTGCCCCTGGTGAGCGTCACCTTCATCGGTATCTTCATGTCCCTCACCGCCGGCCCTGTGGCGGCCATCAACGAGGCCATGATGAACTTCCTGGCCGGCCTCCAGGATTCCAACCCCCTGGTGCTGGGCATCGTCATCGGCTGCATGAGCGCCTTTGATATGGGCGGCCCCGTGAACAAGGCGGCCTACGTCACCGGCACCATGCTCCTGGGCCTGGGCAACGATACCTTTATGGCCGGCGTCTCCGCCGCCTGCATCACCCCGCCCCTGGTCATCGCCCTGGCCACCACCATCTTCCCCAAGAAGTTCACCGATGACGAGCGGGCCGCCGGCCTCGCCAACTACGTCCTGGGCTGCACCCACATCACCGAGGGTGCCATCCCCTTCGCCGCCAAGAACCCCATCGTGGTGCTGCCCATCCTGATGCTGGCCTCCTCCATCTCCGCCGTCCTCACCTATATGATGGGCATCCATGTCCCCGCCCCCCACGGCGGCTTCCTCATCCTGCCCCTGGTCAGTAACCCCGTCATGTGGGTGGTGGATATTCTCATCGGCTCCGCCGTGGGCGCCGTCATCTACGGCATCACCAAGAAAGAGGAGAAGTAAAAGAATGCTGGTTTCCGGTATCGAAGCCCTTCGCATCGCCGCGGAGGGGAACTACGCCCTCCCCGCCATCAACTACATCAACATGGAGCACCTCCAGGCCATCCTGGCCGCCGCGGAGGAGCTCCGGGCTCCCATCGTCATCCAGACCAGCCAGAACGCCATCGACTACGCCGGCTTTGAGTACCTGCGGGACATCGGTGTGGGGGCGGCAGAGCGGGCCAAGGTGCCGGTGGTGCTCCACCTGGACCACGGCAAGGACCTGGCGCTGAATATGCGCTGCCTGCGGTACGGCTGGACCTCCATCATGATGGACGCCTCCCTGCGCCCCTTCCCGGAGAATGTGGCGGCGGTGCGGGAGGTGACGCGGGCGGCCCACTGCCTGGACATCGCCGTGGAGGCGGAACTGGGCTTCATCGGCGGCAAGGAGGGGGACGCCGCAAACGACCCCTACACCCTGCCGGAAGAGGCAAAGCGCTTCTTTGACGAAAGCGGCTGCGACTCCCTGGCCATCGCCGTGGGGACCCAGCACGGCCTCTACCACGGCGAGGTGAAGATCGACTACCGGCGCATCCGGGACATCAAGCAGGCGGTGGGGGGGCGGCCCCTGGTGCTCCACGGTACCTCCTTCGTTCCCTCGCAGATGGTGCGGGAGGCCATCGACTGCGGCATCAACAAGGTGAACTTCGACAGCGAGCTGAAGATGGCCGGCATGAAGGCCATCCGGGCCTTCCTGGCGGAGAACCCCGACGCCTACGACCTGCGCAAGATGAACCGGCCCATGATGGCCGCCATGAAAGAGGTGGCCATGGAAAAGATCAGAATATGCAAAGCGGAGGGAAAATCATGGCTGAAGTAGCAAACAACACCAGTCTGTTCGCGGCGGATACCATCTGCACCGACCTGCGGGCCAAGACCAAGGACGAGGCCATCAAGGAGATGGTGGACCTGCTGTACGACGCCGGAGTGGTCACCGACAAGGCGGTGTTCACCCAGGTGATCTACGACCGGGAGGCCCTTTCCTCCACCGGCATGGGCATGGGCTTTGCCATCCCCCACGGCCGCAGCGAGGTGGTCACCGGTCCCCGCGTGGCGGTGGGCTTTTCCAGGGACGGGCTGGACTTCGCCGCCCCGGACGGCACCCTTGCCAACCTGGTGTTTATGATCGCCATCTCCCCGGCGGAAAACAACCTCCACCTGAAGATCCTGGCCGCCCTCTCCAGGAAGCTGATGCACCAGGACTTCCGGGATTCCCTCCTGGCCTGCTCCACCAGGGAAGAGGTGCTGGAAAAACTCAGCGTCATCACCGCGTAACACGCGCAATATGGGAAAGTGAGAAAGGCCCCCCGGTTTTACCGGGGGGCCTTGTTGTGGTCCTGCTTATCCCTGGGGAAGCGTCCGAACGAGAAGTTAAAGCCAATCTGGGCTGCCGCCCAGCCCCGCCTTCTTTTTCTTTTCACGGGAAAAGAAAAAGAAGCAAAAAGAAAAGCGGCCAAAGTATTTATAAAGCAGCGGATCGGCTCAACATCTGCGTGATTTGGACACTCCCTACCCCTGGGAAGAGCTGCTGCTTTCGGAGCTCTCCGGGGCGCTGCTCTCCGAAGAGCCGCTCTCCGCCTCGCTGCCGGTCCCCAGCTGATCCGCCGTCATCTTGAGGCTGGAGGGGGTGTGGACCGCCAGGGCGGCGTTGTTGTAGGTGACGTCCAGAGCGGAGCCCCAGCCGTTGATGAGCTCCATGTACTCATCGTACTTCATGGTCTGGAGGATATTGCTCAGGTAGCTCTCCACGCGGGCCGCTTCGCCCTCCAGGAGGGGGAGCTTCTGGTAAAGGTAGATATAGTATTCATCCTCCAGTTGGCCCACCTCGCCGTCGGCGGCGGCCACGATGCCCTGCTCAAAGACCGGCGGGAAGTAGCCGGTATTGTTCTCCAGGTAGACGTCGTAGGCGTTGTCCGCCTGCTGCTCCCCGGCGCCCTCCGGGTTCTGCTCCTGGGTGTACTGGTGGATGAGGGCCGGGAAGCTCTCCCCGTCCTTGGCCCGCTGGTAGTACCGATCCGCCCGCTCCCGGTTCTCCTCCAGCTCCTCCTGGGTGAGGGGGGAGCCGGTGGTGATGTCCACCTTGGGGAAGATGAGATAGCGGCTGCGGGTGTAGCGGGAGGCGAACTCTTTTTCCAGCTCCGCCTTGGAGACCTCCTTCTCCCCGCCCTCGCCGTAGATGCTGCTGAAAACGGCGAGGCTCATCATGGTGGTGTCGTTGATGAACTTCACCGATTCCTTCTCCACCCCGTTGGCCTGGTAGAAGCTCTCCCCGATGGAGTAGAGGTAGTCGGTGTAATCGGAGGCCTGCTGCTCCCCTTCCTCACCGACGGAAAGCCCCCGGCTCTGGAACTCCTTGCGGATGGCCAGGAGATTCGCGCACTCCCGCTTGGCGTAGTCGGTGATATACTGGGGGGCCGGCGTCTCCCCGATGGTGGCTTTCAGGATGTCCTCCGTCCCGTAGAGCTGTCCGGCGGCCTCGTTGTAGCCCATCATCAGCTCCACCAGGTACACCCCGGAGGGGATGGTGTCCTCCCCGCTGCGGGCCGCCCAGGATCTGTCCTTGCCGGAACATCCGGCGGTGAGGGCCAGCGCCAGCGCCAAAACCGCGGCCAGGGCCTTCTTTATCATCTTCATTTCGCTTTTTCCTCCATAAATCGTATGATGCGGATACAAGTTCTTATTATACCCGCTCTCGGCCCGGTTGTCCATATACAAGATGTGAACAGAAAAGGCGGAAAACAAAATTTGCCGGGGAAATTTCCCGTCCCCTTGCAATAACCGGGGAAAAAGTTTACACTTAATGAGAAAGAGGAAGGGGCAGAAAGGCCCCGCTCCCCCAACTCCCGAACGTGAAGGAGGTTTTTTCCATGACGAATAAACGAAGGTACCTGCGGATGCTGGGGATGGTCACCGCCATCGCCCTGGCTATGTCCCTCTTCCTGCTGGGCTGCGGCGGCAGCAGCGGCAGCAAGAACGGCTCCGCCAACGCCCCCCAGGCCGCGGCTCCCTCCTCGGCCCCGGCGGCGGCGGAAGACTACGGCGGCGGCAGCGACGGCTTCAACAGCTACTATTCCTTTGGCGAGAGCGATGCGGAGGCCCCGGCCCCGGAGCCGGAGGAAGGCTCCGACAGCAGCCTGCCCCAGTTCGTGATGCCGGATACCCGCAAGATCATCCGCCATGTCTCTATGGACCTGGAGACCAGGGAGTTTGCCAATGCCCTCCAGAGCATCCAGCAGACGGTGGCCGATGCCGGCGGCTACATAGAGAGTCAGAATCAGGACGGCTACAGCCTGGGGAGCCGCAGCCGCTACCAGGAGCGGTACGCCAGCATCCAGGCCCGCATCCCCTCCGCCCGGCTGGATGAGGCGGTGCGCTCGGTGGGAGGGTTCTGCAACGTCCTTTCCCAAAGCGAGAAGATGGACGACATCACCGAGAGCTACTTTGACTCCCAGGCCCGCCTCACCTCCCTGAAGATCCAGGAGGAGCGGCTGCTGGCCATCCTGGAGAAGGCGGATAAGCTGGAGGACGTCATCACTCTGGAAAACGCCCTCAGCGAAGTTCGTTACGAGATCGAGAGCCTCACCGCCTCCCTGCGCCGGATGGACAGCCAGGTGGCCTACTCCTACCTGAACATCTCCCTGCGGGAAGTGGTGGAGTACCAGGAGATCCAGGAGAAGCCCCAGACCTTTGGAGAAAAGCTCCGGGACGCCTTTGGCGATGGTATTGGTGACATGGTGGACGGCCTCCAGAGCTTCGTCCTCTTCATCGCCCGCGTGGGTCCCAGCCTGGTGGTGCTGATCCTTATCGTAGTGCTGATCGTCATCCTGGTCCGGGCCGGTTCCAAAGCCTCCGCCAAGCGCCGGGAAGCCCAGGGCCTGCCCCCCAGACCCACCTACCAGGGGACCACCAATCCCCAGGCCCCCGCCTTCCAGCGCTACCCCCAGCCTCCTCCCGCCCAGCAGCCCCCGGCCCCCAAGCCGGAGGACCCCCAGGAGAAGAAATAGCGGGGGCTCCGCCCCCTGCACCCCCGCTTCCTTTTCTTTTTGCAAAAGAAGAAAAAGAAGCGAAAAGAAGAATGAACACCCTGGACTGACGCAAAAGCGCCCCCGGCCAAACGGCCGGGGGCGCTTCCTATACAGGTAAATTACCTCTCCGCTTCCTCGATGGCCTCCTCCGGGGAGACGCCGCTGTACATCACCTTCATGATGCCGGGGAAGTAGCGATCCATCATGCTGTAGCCGCAGCCCACCTGGCGGTCGATGACCTCCTGGTCCAGGTCGATGTCGCCGCAGAAGTTGGTGACCTTGTAGCGGACCTCGCCGTCGGAGAAGTCCAGCTCAAAGTTGCCGATGGTCAGGCCGTAGTTGGCGCGGGTGAGGTACTCGGCCACCCGCATACGGGCCTCCTCCGGGACCTTTACGGGGCTGATGGAGTAGACGGTAAAGCCCTCATTGCCGCGGCCCACCACGATGGTGCGGCAGTTTTCCAGCTGCTTGGTGCGCATTCCCATACGGATGACTTCGTCCCCGTCCTGGTCGCTCTCCTCGTAGGAGTAGTTCCACTGGGCGTCATCAAAGTTTCTGCGGATCGCATCCATGATCTTAGACATATTCACGTTCTCCTTTTATGTCTCATCTATCGCATACGCCGGGAGGAGGGCCGAATGTCCTCCTCCGGCGCAGTGATCCAACGGTTCGTTATTCTGCATCGGCCCGCATGGCCTTGGCTTCCTCAATGACGGCGGCCTCCAGCATCTGGGGAAGCTGCTCGTACCGCTCAAAGTTCAGCTCAAAGTCCCCTCTCCCCTGGCTGATGGAGCGCAGGACGATGGAGAAATCCAGCATCTCGCTCATGGGCACCTCGGCCACGATCTCCTGGTAGCCCCCGGTGAGGGGGTTCATCCCCAGGACGCGGCCCCGGCGCTTATTCAGCTCGCTGATGATGTCCCCGGTGTTGGCGTCCGGGACGGTGACCTTCAGGCTCCCGATGGGCTCCAGCAGGACGGGGCCGGCCTGGGGCAGGCCCGCCTTGTAGGCCAGGGAGGCGGCGGTCTTAAAGGCCATTTCGGAGGAATCCACCGGGTGGTAGGAGCCGTCCACCAGGGTGGCCTTGAGGCCCACCACCGGGTAGCCGGCGATGGTCCCCTGCTTGACGCACTCCTGGAGGCCCTTTTCCACCGCAGGGAAGAAGTTCTTGGGCACCGCGCCGCCGAAGACGTTCTCCTCAAAGACCAGGCCCTCGCTGTCGCAGGGCTCGAACTCGATCCAGACGTCGCCGAACTGGCCGTGTCCGCCGGACTGCTTCTTGTGGCGGCCCTGGACCTTCACCTTCTTGCGGATGGTCTCCCGGTAGGCGACCCTCTGCTTGGTGAGGGTGATCTCGATGCCGAATTTATTTTTCAGCTTGCTGACGATGACATCCAGGTGCTGCTCACCCAGGCCGGAGAGGAGCTGCTGGCGGGTCTCGGTATTGTTCTCAAAGGCGATGGCGGGGTCCTCCTCCATCAGCCGCAGCAGGGCCTGGGCGATCTTGCCCTCGTCCCCCTTGCCCTTGAGCTGGATGGCCATGGTGAGGCTGGGCTTGGGGAAGGGGGCCTTCTCAAAGAGCACCAGCCGCTTGGGGTCGCAGATGGAATCCCCGGTGACGGCCTCCGCCAGCTTGCAGATGACGCCGATGTCCCCGGCGCCGATGTAGTCGGTATCCTCCTGCTTCTTGCCCCGGATGGTCACGAGCTTGCCCATCCGCTCCGGCACGCCGGCCCGGACATTGGTGGGGCTGGAGGAGGCGGCCAGCTTGCCGGCCACCACCTTGACGTAGGACATCTTGCCCACAAAGGGGTCGGTGACCGTCTTGAAGACGAAGGCGGCCAGCGGATCGTCGGCGTTGCAGTCCAGGTACATCTCCTCGCCGCCGGGGGTCTTCACCTGCTCGCCGGCGTTATCGGCGGCGGAGGGCAGGATGGTGACGATGGCGTTGAGGAGGGGGTTGATGGCCTCGGTGGTGAGGGCGGAGCCGCAGAACACCGGGGCGATGGAACCGGAGCGCACCCCCTGCAAAAGGCCCTTGCGGATCTCCTCCTGGGTGAACTCCTCCCCGGAGAAGAACTTATCCATCAGCTCCTCGGAGGTCTCCGCCACCGCTTCCTTGATGTCGTCCTTCAGGGCGTTCACCATCCCGGAGGCCCCGGCGGGGATCTCCACGTTGGTCTTGCTGCCGTCGGCGGCGTAGGAAAAGGCCCGGTCATCCAGCAGATCGATGTAGCAGACCACCTTGTGGTCCTCCACATAGGGGACCACCATGGGGCAGGCGCTGGTGCCGAAGGCGGCGTGGAGCCCTTCCATCACCTTGTGGAAGTCGGCGTGCTCGGTGTCCATCTTGTTGATGTAGAAGAGCTTGGCCTTGCCCATCTGGGTGGCCAGCTTATAGGCCTTCTCGGTGCCCACATTGACGCCGGACTTGGCGGAAACGACGATGAGGACGCTTTCCGCGGCGCGGATGCCCTCGCTCATCCCCACGGCGAAGTCGAAGAGCCCAGGGCAGTCGATGAGGTTCACCTTGTTGTCCTTCCACTCCAGGGGGGCCACGGCGGAGGACACCGAGACCTTCCTGCGGATCTCCTCCTGGTCACAGTCGCAGACGGTGTTCCCGTCCGCGGTCTTCCCCAGGCGGTCGGTGGCCCCGGCCCGGTACAGCATCGCCTCCGCCAGGGAGGTCTTTCCGCTCCCCCCGTGGCCGGCGATGGCAACGTTTCGGATCTTATCCGCCGTATACTGTTTCATAGTATGGCTTGCCCCTTTCTTTTCCCCAATCAGAGGGGTGATTCTTAAACCGCAGGGTGGAAAGCGGGTATCTATCTTTCCCTATCTAAGCGATTTCGACACAAAATGGCTCTTCTGCCAGAAGTGCCTTAGTACAATTATACATAATCCGGGAGGGAATAGCAACCACTTCTTTTCCATATCCCTCCCCCGCCCCTGCCAAAATCGGGGCATCGATTTTGTGCAAAAAGCCGGACGTCCCTTTCCTCTCCCCCGCCGGAGATCCCTTGGAAATTTTTCCGGAAGGGCTTGCATTTTCCCCCGGAATGGGATATAATATATCTCTGTCAGGCAGAAGAGCCGGACATCCCTTTTGTTGGACACAGCAGCCCTGGAGAGATGGCTGAGTTGGTCTAAGGCGCACGACTGGAAATCGTGTAACGGCTAATACCCGTTCAAGGGTTCGAATCCCTTTCTCTCCGCCAAATAAAAAAGACCGGTTTCCGGTCTTTTTTATTTGGCGGAGAACCGCCGCGATCGGCGGGGCTATCCGCTCCCTTCGGTCGCTCTACGCGAAAGAAGGGGGATTTCATCCCCCCTCTTTCACACTTTTACCCCCCCCCTCTTAACGGAAAGCGGGTGCCACGATTGAAAACTGCAAAGTATCTAAGATTTTTACACAGACATATCGTTAAAGAGGGTTCCTGGTCTTCTTTATTCGGCGGAGAGCCTTATTCCTTCTCCGGGGGCCTTCGGAAACTGCGGGCGTGGGTCAGCAGCTTTTCAAAGGTCTCCTGGCTCAGGTCGTGCTCCACCTTGCAGGCGTCCCTGGCCGCGGTCTCCTCGCCCACCCCCAGGCTCACAAAGAAGTCCGTCAGGGCCTTGTGGCGGCTGTAGATCCGGGAGGCGATGGCCTCCCCGGAGGGGGTGAGGACCAGGAACCCGTCCTCGTCCAGGCGGACATAGCCGTTCTCCCGCAGCTTTTTCATGGCGATGCTGACGCTGGCCTTGGAAAAGGAGAGCTCCTCCGCTATGTCCACCGCCCGCACCGCGCCGGTGCGTTCCCGGAGCATCAGGATGGCCTCCAGGTAATCCTCCGCCGATTCGTGTATCCGCATCCTGCCCCCTCCTTCTCTTCCCCCCGCCGGCAGCGCGCGGGACGTTTTCTTTTATGGTATCACATTCTTTCCCCTTTGACAAGTTTGGCCGGTCCCAAATAATTTTATCGCCTGGGTATTGACACGGACGGTTAGTTATGTTAAACTAACCACAAAGGATGGTTAGTAATTACTAACCATATATCCGAAAAAGGAGGGAGGCGGATTGATGCCTCTGACCATGGCAAAACCGGGGGAGACCGTGACCATCCGGAAGATCACAGGTAAAGACGAGGTGCGCCAGCACCTGGCGGAGCTGGGCTTCGTGGTGGACAGCGCCATCACCGTTGTCAGCCAGCTGGGCGGCAGCCTGATCCTGCAGGTGAAGGACAGCCGCATCGCCCTGGATAAAACTCTGGCGAACCGCGTGCTCATCTAAGCAGATCTTTATGTATGGGAAAGTGAGGAAACACATGAAAACATTAAAGGACACAAAGGTGGGGGAGACCGTCACCGTAAAGCGGCTCCACGGCGAGGGGCCGGTGAAGCGGCGCATCATGGATATGGGCATCACCAAGGGGGTGGAGATCCACGTCCGCAAGGTGGCTCCCCTGGGGGACCCCATGGAGCTGAACCTGCGGGGGTACGAGCTCAGTGTCCGGAAGGCGGACGCCGAGATGATCGAGGTGGAATAAAGAAAGCGGGCCGCCTCCCGCTGCGCCCAGGGGTTAGTCGAAGCTAACAGCCTGGGCGCCGGACCGAAACGACAAGGAGTGAGCAGCATTATGAATATCACCATCGCCCTGGCGGGCAACCCCAACTGCGGCAAGACCACCATGTTCAACGACCTCACCGGCTCCAGCCAGTACGTGGGCAACTGGCCCGGCGTCACCGTGGAAAAGAAGGAAGGAAAGCTCCGGGGGCACAAGGATGTGGTCATCCAGGACCTCCCCGGCATCTATTCCCTCTCCCCCTACACCCTGGAGGAGGTGGTGGCCCGCGGATACCTGGTGAAGGAGAAGCCCAACGCCATCATCAACATCGTGGACGGCACCAACATCGAGCGGAACCTTTACCTCACCACCCAGCTCATCGAGCTGGGCATCCCGGTGGTCATCGCCGTGAACATGATCGACCTGGTGCGGAAAAACGGGGACAGCATCGACCTGGAAAAGCTGGGGCAGGAGCTGGGCTGCGCCGTGCTGGAGACCAGCGCCCTGAAGGGCGAGGGGAGCATGGCGGCGGCGGAAAAGGCCCTGGAGCTGGCCCAGGGGAAAAAGAGCGGGGAGCATCCCCACGTCTTTACCGGCAGCGTGGAGCACGCCCTGGCCCACATCGAGGAGTCCATCTCCTCCCTGGTGGAAAAGCAGAATCTGCGGTGGTACGCCATCAAGCTCTTTGAGCGGGATGAAAAGGTCCGGGAGGAGCTGGGGCTGGGGGAGGAGCTGCTGGCCCACCTGGAAGAACACATCAAGGACTGCGAGACCGAGCTGGACGACGACGCGGAGAGCATCGTCACCAACCAGCGCTACGCCTACATCAGCCGGGTGGTGGACCGGTGCGTCAAGAAAAAGGCCCCCAGCCACAGCCTTTCCACCTCCGACCGCATCGACCAGGTGGTCACCCACCGGGTGCTGGCTCTGCCCATCTTTGTGGCGGTGATGTTCCTGGTCTATGCCATCGCCATGGGGGGATGGGGCATCTCCATCGGAACCGCCGCCACCGACTGGGCCAACAACGGCCTCTTTGGGGACGGTTGGTTCATCGCCGGAGGGGACGGCTACGAGGACGCCTCCGGCGCCTTTGAGGAGGCCTCCGCCATCATCGAAGGCTTTGAAGAGGCGGCGGAGGAAGCCGGCATGACTACCGACGAAGCCGTTTCCGCCGGTCTCACCGCGGAAGTTTACTTCTACGACGACGAAAGCGGCAAGACCACCGCGGAGACCATCGGCGGGGCGGAGTACACCGAGGCCCTCACCGTGGAGGAACCGGACCCCGCCCGGTACGGCAGATGGGTGAACAGCATCCCGGTGGTGGTGAGTGGCTGGCTGGAATCCATCCGGTGCGCCGACTGGCTCACCAGTCTCATTGTAGACGGCATCATCGGCGGCGTGGGGGCCGTGCTGGGCTTCGTGCCCCAGATGCTGGTGCTCTTCCTGCTCCTCTCCATTCTGGAGGATGTGGGGTATATGGCCCGCATCGCCTTCATCATGGACCGGGTATTCCGCAAGTTCGGTCTCTCCGGCAAGTCCTTCATCCCCATGCTGGTGGGCACCGGCTGCGGCGTCCCCGGCGTCATGGCTTCCCGGACCATCGAAAACGACCGGGACCGGAAGATGACCATCATGACCACCTGCTTCATCCCCTGCGGGGCAAAGATGCCCATCATCGCCCTTTTTGCCGGGGCTCTCTTCGGCGGCTCCACCTGGGTGGCCACCTCCGCCTACTTCATCGGCATTGCGGCCATCGTCCTCTCCGGCATCATGCTGAAAAAGACGAAAGCCTTCGCCGGGGAGCCTGCCCCCTTTGTAATGGAGCTGCCCGCCTACCATATGCCCGCCGCCGGGGGCGTCCTGCGGGCCACCTGGGAGCGTGGCTGGAGCTTCATTAAGCGGGCCGGCACGGTGATCCTGGCCTCCTCCATCATCCTGTGGTTCTTGCAGGGCTTCGGCTTTGTGGACGGCGTCTTCGGCATGGTGGAGGACAACAACGCTTCCCTGCTGGCCGCTCTGGGCAGCGCCATCGCCTTCCTCTTCGCTCCCCTGGGCTTCGGCACCTGGCAGGCGGCGGTGGCCACCATCACCGGCCTTATCGCCAAGGAGGAAGTGGTCAGCACCTTCGGCGTGCTTTATCCCGGAAACCTCTCCGCCGAGATCGCCATGACCTACAGCGGGCTGGCCGCCTACTCCTTCATGATCTTCAACCTCCTCTGCGCGCCCTGCTTCGCGGCTATGGGGGCCATCAAGCGGGAGATGAACAACGGCAAATGGACAGCGGCGGCCATCGGGTACATGTGCGCCTTCGCCTACGGGGCCTCCCTGGTCACCTACCAGCTGGGCGGCCTCATCACCGGGGAAGTGGGCTTTGGCATCGGCACCGTGCTGGCCCTGGCGGTAGTGGCCTGTGTCCTTTGGCTGCTGGTGCGGAAGAACCACTACGACGCGAACCACAACCAGGGCTCCGTCCTCTCGGTAAATGCCGCCCAAACTTGACTAAGGAGGATTTGCTTCTATGAATCTTTCTACAATCATCATCGCTCTGATCGTGCTGGCAGTTTTTATTGCCATCGTCGCCAGAGGGATCCAAAAGCGCGGGAAAGGCGGCTGTGGCTGCGGCTGTTCCGGCTGCCCCAGCGCGGGGCTCTGCCACGGCGGCGGGGACAACTCCCGGAACGACTGACCGCTGCTATGGTTCGGACGTCCTGTCCTTTACGGCGGGGCGGGCACCCGATGAAAACTGCATAAAAAGGGAAGGGCCGGAGTTATCGTCCGGCCCTTCCTTTTGCTAATATCTGCTTATCCGCCGATCATCACGCCAACATTCCCATGGAGGGCAAGGCGTATCAGGCCGCAGAGGAACAGATGCAGGGGATAGTACAGGTAGAAAAACCACTTCATCCCCTTCCATTTGCCTCTTTCGCAATTATATCCTTTCAGAAGCGGGATGGTCAAGGCGGTAAAAAGCTGTAGAACTCCATAAACCGGGTCGATAAAAAGCCCGTACACCAAGGCATACACCGACACCCACAACATCATCCTGCTCATCTGCTTTTTGAAATTTCCCCGGTTGCTGCCGATCTCCACAATGGCCAGCACCGCGATGCTGCTCCAATCGGCGCAAAAGGCGGCCGCCGTTATGGCGGCGATCAGCAGCGTTTTCTGCCACTCCCGGAACCGGTTGCTTTGCCGGATGCACAGAGCCACCAGGCCCCAGGCCAAGGCCCATATCACGCTGGTTTGGTTGAAGATGCCGGTTTGGAAGGGCAAAAAGGGGATGCCAAAGGCGAAATTATAGGCAAAGTGGGAAGGGACAGAAAAGGCGAAGAGCCGCCCTGCGTAGCGTCTCCGGTCGCGGGTGTGGTAGTAGCCCTCCGCCACAAGGAACCAGAAGATCGGCGCCGCTATCCGACCGATGCTATGGGCCAGGAGGATCCAAGGCTCCCTGGGGTAATGGGGGAACATCACCGATACCAGGTGGTCCAAAGTCATGGCAGCCATCGCGATTATCTTTAGCTGGTTGCCGTTCCAATACCGCCGCGGCATACGCTCCACCTTCTTTTGAAAAATGATAGAGAAAAAGCCCGGAACGGCTGCTCCGGGCTTTTTGGCTCCCCCTGTCTGGCTCGAACAGACGACCCTGCGGTTAACAGCCGCATGCTCTACCGACTGAGCTAAGGAGGAATATGGGATAGCGGCTCCGGTGAGGGAACCGCTATCGGGTGCCGGCGAAGACCTATTTTACCGGGCAGCTTCCCGCCAAGTATCTTCGGCACTGGTGAGCTTAACTTCCGTGTTCGGGATGGGAACGGGTGGGACCTCACCGTAATAAACACCGGCTCTGTTTCCCTGGGGCAGCCTTTTTTTGCCGCCCTGGGATATATATGCAGCCCTTTGGGGGCTGTATACCAATGGATTGGTGACCCGTGCGGGAATCGAACCCGCGTTACCGGCGTGAGAGGCCGGTGTCTTAACCGCTTGACCAACGGGCCACATATTTGGACAAGTGTATCGTAAAATTGCTCGCGCAACTTCTGT
>JAETSQ010000012.1 GCA_021769525.1 Oscillospiraceae bacterium | reverse complement strand
CCAACAGCCGTATCCGGGATACCGATATGGCCAAGGAAATGATGAACTACACCAAGATGAACGTGCTGGTGCAGTCCGCCCAGGCCATGCTGGCCCAGGCGAACCAGCAGCCCCAGAGCGTTCTGCAGCTCCTGCAGTAAGCGGAAACTCCCTCCGGCACGGCAAAACCGTGCCACCTCCCTCAAAGAGGGAGGCTTTGGAGGGTGCGTGGAGCCCTACGCAGTATGCGGCGTAGTTTGTCCCAAGTTCTTACAAAAAGCCCCCGCAGGGGGCAGAGAAAGGGGCCCCGCCAAAAGGCGGGGCCCCTCATCTTGTCGAAAAAACTTTTTCGACAAGATGAGGGCCGCCGCTGCGGCGGAGTTATCCGCTCGCTTCGTTCGCTCTACGCGAAAAGAGGGGCTCATCGCCCCCCTTTTCACACTTTTTCCCCCGTGGGTGCGCAAGGCACTGCCCGATAGACGGTCAGTCCCCTAGTGTACAGTTATGAAATAACCGCACGCTTGGCTGGCAGGGCGGTTATTTCTTTTTGGGGGGGCTTGAAATCCGAAATGAGATATGTTACAATAAAAGCACAGAGGGCCAGCGGGCTAGGCTGGCCCCCGGTGGGTACCGTCAGCAGACGGCTGGCCCCCAGGGATTTTGGTTAAGAAATAACCGCACCCTTTGAGGAGGATAGGCGGTTATTTCTTTTTGCTATAGAAAACTACGACTAGCGTAACAATATTTACGATCAACATTCCAACCTGGGCAAAAGCTGCAAGAGCCTCATATGTCATCATATTTACTGTTCCCCCTTTCCGGGGGCGTAGGTACTGCAAAAAGCATTCTCGCCCCCGAATTTGCCAGGAAAAGCGCGCCGGCGCTGAAAAAGGGGGCCAACCGCCTGCCGTTTTGACGATGCCGCTTATATCTTACCATATTCCCCATTCCTTGACAAGTTGTTTGCCCCATGCCGCCGGATTTGAATAGGGAAAAGTGCAGAAAAGGCTCCCTTTGTGAGGGAGCCTTTGATTTTGTATTTTTCTATCGGGGACTTTGGCCGCTTTTCTTTTTGCTTCTTTTTCTTTTCCCGTGAAAAGAAAAAGAAGGCAGGGCTCTGCGCCCGCAGGCGCGTTTCGAGGCCAACCGCCCCGAAGGGGCGGCTCTTAGGCCGAGATGGGCGGCAGCCCAGATCAGCAGGTTAGATGAGCTTCAACATCACCGGCTGGCGCTCCCGGTAGAAGGCGAAGTATTCAAAGCCGATACCGGTGAGGATGTCCATAGCCACCTCAAAGTCGGCGGCCAGGTCCTCCGCCCGGTGGGCATCGCTCCCCAGGGTGACGATGCGTCCCCCAAGCTGGTAGTACCGCTTGAGGATGGCCAGGATGGGGATGGTCTTGCCCAGGCCCTGGCGGTAGCCGGAGGTGTTCACCTCCAGGCCCTTGCCGGTCTCCACCAGGAGCTTCAGGGTGGCCTGGATGATGTCCTCGTAGGGGGCAAAGGAGACCGGGATGCGGTACTTCCCCCAGATGTACCGCTCCGGGTAGCCCAGGTGGGCCATTACGTCAAAGCGGCCCCACACCGCCATATCGTAGCAGTCCCGGAAGTATTTTTCCAGGATGTCGGAGACCTTCACCTCCGGCTTATTGAAGTTGATGGCCCCGATGTCCACGCCGGGGGAGTAGGTGTGGACCGAGCCCAGCACCAGGTCGAATTCTTCGCTCCCCAGTATTTCTTCCGCCATCTCCGGGTAGAGGTGGCCCTGGCCCAGCTCGATCCCCCGCCCAAGGCGGAGGCGCCCCTGGTACTGCTGCCGGAACCGGGGCAGCTCCGCCAGGGCGTCCCGGACCCCCAGGCGCTGCTCCGGGATGTCACACTCATAATGATCGGTAAAAGCCACCCCCATCACTCCCCGGCTGACCGCCTGGGCGCAGACCTCCTCCATGGTGGACTGGCCATCGTGGGAATGGCTGGTATGTACGTGGCTGTCGAACAGGTTCAGCTTCATCTGTATCCCTCCCATAGGAAGATGCACCCTTCGGGGGCTGGCGTGACGGATTGCAAGAAGAAATCCGTCATACTGGGCACTGCCCGCCGCCGGTGCAACAAAGCCATTATAGCATAAAAGCAAGCCGTTGTACAGATGCTTTGGGAATTTTACAAAAAATTCACGACGGGTATTTGCAGGATTTCTTTGCGCAATACTGCAAAAATGCCGCTCCAAGGCCCCTTCCCCGCCGTGGGATGAAGAAGGGCGCCGGGAGGCCCCGGAATCCCCGCGAATTTTCGTCATATTTGCTCCTTTTGCGGGGAAAAGAAGGGCTTTTTTGTCCATGGTATTCCTTGAAAAAAAAACTGTTCCGGTGTATCATAAAGCTGTATTGCGAATCGGCGAAAAAAAGGGGGTCCCCCCCTTTACAAAGGAGGTATGACTCATGAGCCAAAGCGGCAGCATCCTTGACCAGCTGGTGGAACTGGACCACAAGGCCTGCGCCATGGTGGAGGACGCCCAGGAGACGCTGGAGGATACCCTCGCCAACACGGAGCGGGATATGGAGCGGTTCCGGGCAGAGTACACCGAGAAGGCCATCCAGCGCATCGGCGTGGTCCGGGATGAGGAAGGCAGGGCCTCCCAGGCAGAGCTGGAGAACATCTCCCAGCGGTATCACGCCCTGATGGAGGGACTGGAAAAGACCTATGAGGAACACCATGCCCAGTGGGAGGAGGAGATCTTCCAGCGGTGTATCCAGAAGTAGCCCGCCAGCTATCTTAATCGGAAAGGAGCCCAGACGGATGCTCAAATCCTTTTCCAACAAGGCCATCGCCACCAAGGCCAGGGCCATGTACGGGGCCAGGGTCACCTCCGCCGACTGCGAGGAGCTGATAAAGAAGCGCACGGTGGGGGAGGTGGCGGCCTACCTGCGGGACAACACCCATTACCGGGAGGTGCTGGCCCAGGTGGAGCCCTCCGCCATCCACCGGGGGCAGCTGGAAAACTTCCTGCGCAGCCTCTCCTACATCCAGTACCAGCGGCTCATCGCCTTCGATTTTGGCCAGCAGAGCTTTTACCGCTACCGCTACTTCCGGGACGAGATCCAGCAGGTGGTGAACCTCCTGCGGTACCTCAGCGGCAAAGGGCAGGGCCAGGCCAGCGGCCAGTACGATTTCCACTACGACCAGCACCTGGTGGGCCAAACTACCTACGACCTGGAGAAGCTGGTGGCCGTCCAGAGCTGGCGGGAGCTTTTGGAGTTCTTCGGGGACACGCCTTACGGCAAGATCCTCCGGCGCTTCCCCCCGGACCCCTCCGGCCAGGTGGACCTGATGGGGTGCGAGCAGGCGCTCTCTACCTATTATTATAAGGGGATCCTCACCGCCATCGACCGGGAATTTTCCGGCGGAGCCCGGACAGCCCTGCGGGAAGTGACCTACCAGCGCATCGACTGGGAGAACCTCACCCAGGCCTACCGTCTCAAGCGGTTCTTCCACAGCGACGAGGACTTTATCCGCCGCAGCCTGCTCCCCTTCCGCACCCCCTCCCAGAAGCTCATCGACCAGATCATCGGAGCCGACGGCGTCCAGGAGCTCCACGCCATCCTGAACCGGGCCGGTTTGATCCCGGAGGGCCAGGATCCGGGGGACGGCTTCATCGAAAGCGTGGTCTTCGTCCAGCGGGAGAAGCAGAGCCGGAAGGATCTCCGGAACTCCCCCTACCCGGCGGTGGTGCTCCAGGCCTACATGACCCACCTGGAGATCGAGCTGGAGGACCTTATCAACATCATCGAATCGGTGCGCTACGGCCTGCCTCCGGAGGAGATCCGGAGTATGTTGATTTTGTCCTAGCAAGAATCATCCGTTAGCATAACTATTCATATCCGAAAGAAAGGTGGTGAAGTCTGTGTCCATTGAAAAGATGTCCCTGGTGACCATTCGCGGGGAGCGGGGACAGCTGGACGAGGTGCTGCTGCGCTGTCTGGATTCCGGGGTGTTCCACCCGGAGAATGCCGGGAGCCTCAGCGAATACGCCTCCGGGCTGGGGGTCCTCAAGGAGGAAAACCCCTACGCCGGCCTGGGGAAGAAGCTCAGTGCCATCGCCCAGGAAGCGGACATAGATCTCGGCAATACCAGCTTTGAGGGGCTGGACCTCCAGAACAAGGAGTTCTCCGGCTACATCGATGAGCTGGATGCCAAGCTGAAAAAGCTGCTGGCCAAGAAGAGAGGCTCCGAGCAGCTCATCGATTCCCACAAGAAGGCCCTGGCGCGCCTGCGCCATCTCACCAAGCTGGAGGTGAACTTTGACAGCCTCTTCTCCTGCAAGTACATCAAGCTCCGCTTTGGCCGCCTGCCCCTGGACAGCTACCAGAAGCTCCGCAGCTACAGCGACCGTCCCTTCATCCTCTTTTCCTCGGATAACGACGGCAGCTACGCCTGGTGCCTCTACATCTGCGCCATGGCGGATATGCAGGAGATCGACGGGCTCTTCCAGTCCCTTTACTTTGAGCGCATCCGGGTGCCGGACTACGCCCACGGGACCCCCCAGCAGGCCATTGAATTCATCGAGAAGGACCTCCGGCGGGAGGAGGGCGTCCTGGAGAGGATCAAGGAGCAGATCGCCGGGGTTGCCGCCGGGGAGCGGGAGCGCGCCCAAAAGCTCTACGCCAAGCTCTGCCTGCTGGGCAAGGCCTTTGAGCTGCGGGACAAGGCCGCTTTTGTAAAGAGCGACTTTGTGGTGCTGGGGCACATCCCCCGCAAGGAGGAGGAACGCTTCTCCGCCGATTTTCGGGACCTGGACAAGGTGACCGTCTCCCTGAAGGACCCCAACGAGGAACCCCGCCTTTCGGTGCCGGTGCGCCTCAAGAACCTGGCCTTTGTAAAGCCCTTTGAGATGTTCGTGGATATGTACGGCCTCCCCTCCTACGAGGACCTGGATCCCACCCCCTACGTGGCCTTCACCTATATCCTGCTGTTCGGCATCATGTTCGGGGACCTGGGCCAGGGGCTGATGGTCTCCCTCCTGGGGCTGTTCCTCTACAAAAAGAAGGGCATGGCCATCGGCGGCATCATGTCCCGCGTCGGCCTTTCCTCCATGGTCTTCGGCTTCCTCTACGGTTCGGTCTTTGGCTTTGAGGAGCTGCTGGTCCCGGTGCATCAGGCCATCTTCGGCCGCCCCCACCTCATCCAGGTGATGGAGGGGCACTACACCAACTTCCTGCTGCTGGCGGCGGTGGGTGTGGGCGCCGTCATCATCATCGTTTCCATCGGCTTCAATATCCTCCTGGGGCTGCGCCGCAGGGACTGGGAGCGGGTCTTCTTCTCCAACAACGGCCTGGCCGGCCTGGTCTTCTACCTGGCGGTGCTCTTTGCCGCGGTGGCTACCATGGTGCTGGGGATCAACGTCTTCACCCCCCTGTACATCGTTCCCCTCTTTGTGGTGCCCCTCATCCTCATGTTTGCCAAGGAGCCCCTGGGGCGCCTCATCCGCGGGGAAAAGGAACTGTTCCCCGAAGGGGTGGGAGGCTTCGCGGTGGAGAGCTTCTTTGAGATGTTCGAGGTGCTCCTGAGCTTTGTCACCAATACCATGTCCTTCCTCCGTGTGGGGGCCTTTGTGCTGGTCCACGCCGGCATGATGGTGGTGGTCTTCACCCTGGCCGGAATGGTGGGCGGCGTCGGCAGCGTGGGAGGTATCGTGATCGTTGTGGTGGGCAATATCTTCGTGGCCGCCATGGAGGGCCTCATCGTGGGCATCCAGGTGCTGCGCCTGGAGTTCTACGAGATCTTCAGCCGCTTCTTTGACGGCGAGGGACGTCCCTTCCTCCCTGCCGAGGTGGACTATTCCGTTCAGGAGACTGTGTAAAAAGTGGCCGCGGGCCATAGTCATAAAACCCAATCTATAAATTTGGAGGTATCCGAATATGAACGCGACATTCTTTCTGCTCCCCCTGGCCGCTGTGCTGATGCTGATGATGCCCCTGGTCCCCATCTATAAGGGGGTCACCACCGGCCGGAAGGCCAAGCACGCCGTGATCTTCAACCTCTGCGCCTTCTTCGGCGTGGCGGCCCTGATGATCATCCTGCCCATGGGCGGCTTTGTCACCCTGGCCGAGGCGGAGCCCGCCGCTGTGGCTGCCGCCGCCGAGGCCGGCATGACCGTTGGCGCAGGCCTTGCCTATCTGGCCGCCGCCCTGGTCACCAGCTTCTCCTGCATCGGCGCCGGTATCGCCGTGGCCGCCGCCGCCCCCGCCGCCATCGGCGCCTTCTCCGAGGATCCCAAGGCCTTCGGTAAGGCCCTGATCTTCGTGGCCCTGGGCGAAGGCGTGGCCCTCTACGGCCTGCTTATCTCCATCCTTATCATCAACAAGCTGTAAAAAGCGGCGAAGCGGGAGGAGGACGACCTGATGAAATTCTATCTCCTCAGCGACAATATCGATACCAAGATGGGAATGCGCCTGGCAGGCATCGACGGCGTGGTGGTCCACGAGGCGGAGGAAGTGGAGCGGGAGCTGCTGCGGGTGATGGACGACCCGGAGGTGGGCGTCGTCCTCATGACCAACCGGCTCATCGGGCTCTGCCCGGACCTTGTCTACGACCTGAAGCTGAACCGCAAGCGCCCCCTCATCGTGGAGGTCACCGACCGCCACGGGGCGGGGCAGCTCTCCGATGCCATCACCCGGTACGTCAAGGACGCGGTGGGCATCTCCATCTGACCCACTCCCACAGAGAAAGAGGGTGTAAGCAAGAGTGGCAAGCATTGAAGAACGCTTTGCGATGATCCAGAGATCGGTGATGGACCAGGCGGGGGCAGAGGCCCAAAAGCTCCTGGACCAAGCCAAGGAATATAAGGAATCCGCCATGAAGAAGGCGGAGGCCGAAGTCCTCCAGGAGCTGTACAGCCGCATCCAGGACGAGGTGGCGGAGATCCACACCTCGGCTACCCGCAGCGTCTCCCAGAAGGAGAGCAAGGAGCGCCAGGACCTGCTGCTGCGCCGGGAGGAGATCACCCGCTCGGTGTTCGAGCAGGTGAAGCGCCGCCTGCTGGACTTCACCAAGACCCCGGCCTATAACGACCTGATGACCGAGATCGCCAAAGAACTGGGGGTCCGCTGCCCCATGGAGGGCACCATCGTCATGCTCCGGCGGGAGGACTACCACCTGGCGGCCAAGCTGGGGGAGCACTTCGGCAAGAATGTGCGCATCCTGGCGGATGAGGCCATCCACATCGGCGGCATCAAGGTGATGAACCAGTCCTCCGGCGTCTTTATGGACGAGACCCTGGACAGCCGCCTGGAGGACCAGAAGCCCTGGTTCTATTCCCACTCCGGCCTGACCATTACCTAAAGGCGCAGGGACCTTACCACACCGCCCAGCCGGAAGAAAGCGGCTGGCGCGGGGAAATGGCGGTGAAAAGATGAATCACAACATTATCTATTCCATCAACGGACCGGTGGTGACGGTGCGGGACTCCAAGGATTTCTCCATGCAGGAGATGGTCCTGGTGGGCAAAAAGCGCCTGGTGGGAGAGGTCATCTCCATCAGCGACAGCATCACCACCATCCAGGTGTACGAGAGCACCACCGGGCTGCGCCCCGGAGAACCGGTGGAGCCCACCGGCTCCCCCATCTGCGCCACCCTGGCCCCCGGCATCCTCTCCAATATCTTCGACGGCATCCAGCGCCCCCTGCAGGAGATGGAAGCCCTCTCCGGCGCCTTTATCTCCGAGGGCGGGGACATCTCCGCCCTGGACCGGGAAAAGAAATGGGAGGTGACCCTGGCGGTGAAGCCGGGGGATACCGTAAAGGGCGGCCAGGTCTTTGCCTCCTGCCCGGAGACCAGCCTCATCACCCATAAGGCCCTGGTCCATCCGGAGCTTTCCGGCACCGTCACCTGGTGCGCCCCGGACGGCTCCTACAACATCGATGCCCCCCTGGTGAAGCTCACCGACGGGGAGGGGAAGGAGCACACCCTCACCCTCACCCAGAAGTGGCCCATCCGCACCCCCCGGCCGGTGGCGGACCGGATGCCCATTACCCGGCCCCTGGTCACCGGGCAGCGGGTCATCGATACCCTCTTCCCCATCGCCAAGGGCGGCACCGCCGCGGTGCCCGGCGGCTTCGGCACCGGCAAGACTATGACCCAGCACCAGCTGGCCAAGTGGTGCGACGCGGACATCATCGTCTACATCGGCTGCGGCGAGCGGGGCAACGAGATGACCCAGGTGCTGGAGGAGTTCAGCAGCCTGGTGGACCCCAAGTCCGGCAAGGCCCTCACCGACCGGACGGTGCTCATCGCCAACACCTCCAATATGCCCGTGGCGGCCCGCGAAGCCTCCATCTACACCGGCATCACCCTGGCGGAGTACTACCGGGATATGGGCTACCACGTGGCCATCATGGCGGATTCCACCAGCCGCTGGGCGGAGGCCCTGCGGGAGATCTCCGGCCGCCTGGAGGAGATGCCCGCCGAGGAGGGCTTCCCCGCCTACCTGCCCAGCCGCCTTTCCGGCTTCTACGAGCGGGCGGGATATATGGACACCCTCTGCGGGGCGGAGGGTTCGGTGACCATCATCGGCGCCGTCAGCCCCCAGGGCTCCGACTTCTCCGAGCCGGTGACCCAGAACACCAAGCGGTTCGTCCGCTGCTTCTGGGCCCTGGATAAATCCCTGGCCTACGCCCGGCACTACCCTGCCATCAACTGGATCAACAGCTACAGCGAGTACATGGACGAGCTGCGCCTGTGGTACAAGGAGAATGTGGACCCCACCTTCACCCGCAAGCGCCAGCGGCTGGTGAGCCTCCTCCACGAGGAAGAAAAGCTCATGGAGATCGTAAAGCTCATCGGCTCCGATGTGCTGCCGGATGACCAGAAGCTGGTCATCGAGACCTGCCGGGTGATCCGGGTGGGATTCCTCCAGCAGAACGCCTACCACAAGGACGATACCTACGTCCCCATGGAAAAGCAGCTGCGGATGATGGACGTCATCCTCTACCTCTACGACAAAGCCAAGGAGCTGGTATCCAGGGGCGCCCCCATCAGCAGCATCCTGGAGACGGGGCTCTTTGACCTGCTCATCAAGATGAAGTACGACATCCCCAACGACAAGCCGGAGATGTTCGATGAGTACCGGCGGGAGATCGAGCTGAACCTGGCCAAGGTGTATATCCCGGAGGGCCAGGGCGCTGCCCAGCCGGAAATATAGGAAAGGAGGGCCAGGTAAAATGAGTGTACAGTTTGTAGGACTGAAGGAGATCAACGGCCCTCTGGTGGTGCTGGACCATGTCCAGGACGCCAGCTTTGAGGAGATGGTCCACCTGGAGCTGGAGGACGGCACCATCCGGGACGGGCGCATTGTCAGCCTGGAGGGGGACAAAGCGGTGATCCAGGTCTTTGAGGGCACCACCGGCCTCTCCCTCACCAACACCCGCACCCGCCTCCTGGGCCACCCCATGGAGATGGCCCTCTCCCCGGAGGTGCTGGGCCGGGTCTTCAGCGGCAGCGGCAAGCCCATCGACGGGCTGGGGGAGGTCTTCGCCGAGGTCCACCGGGACATCAACGGCCAGCCCATCAACCCCGTTTCCCGCACCTACCCCCGCAACTACATCCACACCGGCATCTCCTCCATCGATGCCCTGATGACCCTCATCCGGGGCCAGAAGCTGCCCATCTTCTCCGGCTCCGGCATGGACCACAACAAGCTGGCCATCCAGATCGTCAGCCAGGCCCAGATCACCAAGGACGGCAAGGAGGACCCGGATTCCAAGTTCTGCGTGGTCTTCGCCGCCATGGGCGTCAAAAACGATGTGGCGGACCACTTCCGCGCCTCCTTCGAAAAGAACGGGGTCATGAAGAACGTGGTCATGTTCCTGAACCTCAGTAACGACCCCATCATCGAAAGGATACTCACCCCCCGGTGCGCCCTCACCGTGGCGGAGTACCTGGCCTTCGAGCAGGATATGCACGTTCTGGTGATCCTCACCGACATGACCTCCTACGCCGAGGCCCTCCGGGAGTTCTCTTCCTCCAAGGGGGAGATCCCCGGCCGTAAGGGCTACCCCGGCTACCTCTATTCCGACCTGGCTTCCCTCTACGAGCGGGCCGGGATCATCAACGGACACAGCGGTTCGGTGACCCAGATCCCCATCCTCACCATGCCCAACGACGACATCACCCACCCGGTGCCGGATCTCACCGGATATATCACCGAAGGGCAGATCGTCCTGGACCGCAGCCTGGACCTCATGGGCATCTATCCCCCGGTCTCGGTGCTCCCCAGCCTTTCCCGTCTGATGAAGGACGGCATCGGCGAGGGGTACACCAGGGAGGACCACAGCGCCGTGGCGAACCAGCTCTTTGCCTGCTACGCCAAGGTGCAGGACGCCCGGAGCCTGGCGTCGGTCATCGGCGAGGAGGAGCTTTCCCCCATCGATAAGGAGTACCTGCGGTTCGGCCAGAAGTTCGAGTCCCACTTCCTGGGCCAGGGGGAGGACGAGAGCCGCACCATCGACCAGACCCTGGACCTGGGCTGGAGCCTCCTTTCCATGCTGCCCATGGAGGAACTGGACCGGGTGGATAAGGAGATGCTGGAAAAGCACTACGACCCGGAAAAGGCCAAAATGTTCAAGGGATAAGGAGGACGCGGGATGAGGGCGGAAAACATCTCCCCCACCAAGGGGAACCTGATGAGTGTCAAAAAGTCCCTTCAGCTGGCCCGGATGGGCTTTGATCTGCTGGACCGCAAGCGCAATATCCTCATCCGGGAGCTGATGACCATGATCGACAGCGCCAAGAAGCTGCGGGGACAGATCAGCTCCACCTACGCCAGGGCCTACGTGGCCTTGCAGCGGGCCAACATCACCCTGGGGGTCATCGAGGATATTGAAAACGGCATCCCCATCGAAAACGGCCTGGACATCCAGTACCGCAGCGTGATGGGGGTGGAGTTGCCCACCGTGCGCTTGGACGCCCCGGAGGATCCGGAGGTGACCTACGGCCTCTACGGCACCAATTCCCAGTTGGACGTGGCCTACCTGTGCTTCCACAAGGTGAAGCTGATGACCGCCCGGCTGGCGGAGGTGGAAAACAGCATCTACCGCCTGGCCAGCGCCATCAAAAAGACCCAGAGCCGGGCCAACGCCCTTAAGAACATCATCATCCCCGGTTTTGAGTTCTCCAGCAAGTTCATCACCGACGCCCTGGAGGAAAAGGACCGGGAGGAGTTCAGTCGCCAGAAGGTCATCAAGCGCCAGAAGGTCCACCGGGAGGAGATCGCCAAGGCCCTGGAAGGCGCCCGGAAAGAACCGGAGCAGCTACCGGAGGTGTTCTGAAAAAGGCAATTCTGGGGTTTCACCCCAGCCCCCACTTCTTTTTCTTTTCACGGGAAAAGAAAAAGAAGCAAAAAGAAAAGCGACCAAAGCTATGGACAAGGCAGCCGGGGGAATGATACCCGGCTGCCTTTTTGTTTACAGCGGCCCTTTCTGGAGACAGGCATGGCGCGCCCCCTCTTACGGCCAAGGGCGCAGAGGGTGCCAACCGGCGGGCGTCCGCGCCCCGCCAGCCGCATTGACAAAAACCTTCCCCTGTGATAGAATAAGATAGTTTTCACAGCGTATTGCCGGGCCGCCGGCCCCGGTGATGCCGCGAATTTTTCATGGGCAGTTTTGGCCCTTCCTTTTTGCATGGAGCCGAATATATATGCAAACGCCCCCGTAGTTAAATGGATATAACAAACCCCTCCTAAGGGTTAGTTGTGAGTTCGATTCTCGCCGGGGGTGCCAGAAAAGCGCCGCACCAAGCCGTTTTATACGGTTTGGTGCGGCGCTTTGTCTTCGGCGGACGGCGGGTGTATTCATGCTTTGGGGCCCTTCATCCGGCGGCGAGGCCGCTATTCACGGTTCCTGGGGTTCCGGAACAAAAGCGGCAGGCAGCCGATACCCCCCATGGCCGCCAGAATGTAGGCGGCCCTGCCGGCAGCAGTGGCGGCTCCCCCCAGATAGAGGTCCACCAGATCCACCTGGAGCAGTCCCACCAGTCCCCAATTGATACCGCCGGCAATGGCCAGCAGCAGTGCCAGCTTTTCCAGCACGGCAAAAGCCCCCTTCATCCCCTTTTCCCATAGTATAGGGCTTGCTTCCGCAAATATTCCTGCATGGGCCGAAGAAGCGGCGGAAGGCGCTGGGGAATTTTACGCCTGCACCATCATCGCCTGTACGATAAGGCGCCGGCTTCCCCGGCCGCTGCAGGTGGATAGGGTCAGTACCTTTTCGGCCTGCCCCAGATCGGCGTCGATCCGGTAGATGGAGTCCTCTGCCGCCTGCTTCATGTAATCCGCCAGGTCCCCGTCCTCAAATTCCAGCCGGTAAGCATCGCTGTCCGCCTCCACCCACCGCACCGAAAAAATCGGGCAGAGGTATACGGAATCCGGGGTGGTCACCGTCAGTGTCCTGTGCTCCAAAAAATAGTCCTGCGATCCGTATTCCTTCAGGAAGCCGAACATAGCCTCCCCCGGCCCGTTATGGCCATAAACGATAAGATGCTGGCTGTCCTTGCCGGTGCGGCAGTCCAGGAACAGGCTGCCCAGGGCATTTTTTCTGCCGTCCGGCAGATGATCCAAATAAAACTGATTGTCCTCCCCCAGCATCACGGGATGATCCAGCGGCGTGTCCGGCAGCCGGAGCCAGATGGCGGTGTCCGGGTGTTTTTCGGCAAACCGGGCAAGCTGCCGGGAAAGCAGTTGGGCTTCCGTCAGGGCGGTATCCCCGGCCGGGGCTTCGGATATTTTCTCCGTCCGGCGGTAAAACGCATTCCCCCGGCGCAGCTCCGCGGAACGGGCCAGCAGGGCCGTGGAAAATATGAGGAAAACCGCTGTGGTCAGAAAGTAGACGAGCCGGAATCCTTTACTTGCGCTGGTACTTGTACTTTTTCTCATGCTTTCTTGACCCCCAGAGCCGGTACAGCGTCATAGCTGCCAGCAAGATCCCGGAAAGCAGTGTCCCCGTCTCCAGGATCCATGTGTTGTCCCCTGTTTGCGGGGCGCCGGGACCCTTGCCGGGGGCGCCGGCATTCCCCCCGGCGGGAGTTCCGGCGGCGGCGCCGGGCTTGCCGGACCCTCCGGAGCCGCCGGGCCAATCGGACCAATCGGACCAATCGGAGCCGTCGGAGTTATCGGAGCCGCCGGACCCTCCGGAACCGCCGGAACCGCCGGACCCTCCGGTAGGATCCGGTGTGCTGGGTATCGTGATAGGGGGGATCCCCTCCCCGGCCTCATAGACCTGGGTGTTCGGGAGATAGCCGGGAGGCGGCTTGATCTCTTTTACCCAATACTTCTGGCCTTTTATCAGCTTTGAAAAGGTAACGGACCCGTTCTGGTCGCTTACAGCCTGTTGGATCAGGACCGTGCAGTTCTCGTCCGCGTACAGCCCCACCGTTGCGCCGGCCGCCTGGTTGACCGTCAGGGTCCACTGGTCGGCCGGCTGTGTGACGCCCGTCACCTTGTAATCCGCGGTCAGCGTTTCCGTACCGCCGTCGGGGAGCATTATCTGCGGCTTTTCGCCGTCCTTGGGGGGCAGGTAAACGGTCATGGACTTCCCGTCGGGGAGCCGGATCACATACTTCGCGCCGCGGCGGACGCCGGAAAAGCTCACGGTCCCATCGGGGGCAACGGTGGCCTTACTGTGCGGAACGGAGCTCTGCGTCCCGTCGGCGTTGGTTTCAAAAAGCTGCACCTCCGCGCCGGCAATGGGGATGCCGCCCTCGTTGACCAAACGGAACTTAAGATCCGTGTCGGGAAGGGGTTCGTTGGTCAGGCTCAGTTCCAGCTTCGTTTTTGCCGCGCCCGCCGTGAACAGCAGGCCGCCGCTGTCCGGTTCCACCGTAACGCCAGCCGGCAGATTTTCCCCGCCTATGGCGCTGCCGTAGCCGGGAGCGCCCTCGCTCTCCACCAGCAGATATTGCTTGTTCGGCTTTACCAGGAAGGACAGCTTCCCGTCCTTGTCCGTCACCTCCTGCTTTACGGCCAGGCCGCGCTCCGCGCCGTTCCACTGGTACAGCGTGAAGGTCGCTCCGGGGAGGGGCTTGCCCGTGTCCTTGGCGGTCTTGGCAACGGAAATGGTGGCTTTCCGGGCAGCCACGCCGCCTCCGCCCCCTCCGCTGCCCCCGGCGCTGACGGTGGCGCTGTTGCTTTTGTTACCGCCCAGCAGAAGGTCCTCCCCCTCAAACCGGACGCTGTTGCTGTATCCGCCCGCTTGCCGCTTGATAATATCCGCCGTGTAGGTCAGCACATAGGCGTCCGTGTCGCCGGCGCTGACAGGAAGCTGCACGGTAAAGCTGTTGCTCGCGGGGTCGAAGCCGGTAACTTCCAGCTTTTGGCCATCCCCAACTTTTTCATAGCCGGGTATCGAGCTGCCGGTCGTTGTTCCTTTTACGTTCGCTTTATAGAACATCAGCGTGTCAGTGTCCAGTTGGAGCCGCTTATCCAGCGTGTCCACAAGAGAGGGCTTTTCCGAAAGGGAAAGGCGGTACGGGTTGATGAGCACCTCGTACCGGATCAGCTCCTTTTTATTGTCCACCGTGCTCTTCTTGACCAGCCCGTGGTTTAAGAAGCTCTGCTGTACGCTGTGGGAAACCGTTGCGAAAGTGACGCCGTCCGCGCTGCCGTCCATGTTGATGGTGTTGTTTACCACCACCGGCTTATCGCCGTCGAAACCCAAAACCTTCGGGTCAACCTCGGTCTCAAAGGTAACGGTCGTTTTTTGCGTGACAGCGCCCAGGGCGATGGTCAGCGTTTGGCCGTTCACACTTGCCGACGCGTCCGCAATTTCCGGGTTGGTGGCGAGGGATCCCTTCACATAGGTCAGCCCGGCGGGAAGATCATCCGTCAGGACCACATCGGCCATAGACAGCCCCGCCGCGTCCACCTCTACCGCCCAGGTCATGCGGCCGGTCTCGTAGTTATAGACCGGCGCTTTCTTGGTCAAGACTGTGGCGCTGACATCCGCCGTGCTGTCGGCGCCGGCGCTGCGGCCCTCGACTGCACCTGTGCCGATCATCATGTCAGTTGTTGAAACGGTGTTTTTGAACTTCGCGGTTTTTATGTTGTTGGCAAAAACACAGGGGTCGCTGACCTTTGTGGTGTAGGTGAGGGTAATAGCTTTCAGGCCAATGTCTCCCACAGTGATCGTGAGTACCTGCCCCTCATACTTTAGATCTATCAGTTTCTCCTCATCTTTTGTTGGATCTGTTTCATTGACCTTGACCTTGACATCGGCCGCGCCGTCCACCAGCTCCAGGCCGTGACCGTGGTCTGGGTTTCCACAAGCGGCAGGGCCAACGGCGCCCAAATCGTCTGTAAACGTACCGCTTTTGAGATACGCCTGGTGATGATTGATGGTCACCTCCCAGTTAATGGTGCGGGCCGCCGCATCATATCCCTTGTTTTCCTTGACCAGCGGGGACGTGCCGGGGTCGCCGCTGCCGTCCCCGCTGCCGATAGGTGTCTTAACTTGGGGTGTCGTATAGCCTTTGCCGCCATAGTCAAATGTAAAGTACGCAATATTGCTGCCCAGGCTGGTGCCGCTGTTGTACATATCCTCCGGGACATGGGTCTGATAGGTGATATGGACGGCTTCCGTCCCCGCCGGCACGATGGGGAAAACCGTGAAGCTGTTGTCGGCCCCAACTTCGACGTGCTTCTGCGTTCCGTTTACTTTCAGGGAATCCTCTACCGGCTCGCTCCCTTTGGGAAGCTGATCGTGGAGAGTCAGACGGTTTCCCTCCTCAAAGGTAAAGCCGTTTGGGTCGAATACGACATCCCAAGCCGTAGTAGAGCCGTTGCCGGGATCACGGGTCGTTTTCCCCGTCTTTGTCAGCCATGTGAGCCGATCGACAGTTACCTCCGCCTTGCCGCTGATCCCCAGATGATTTTCAAAGCCGGGCCCGGCAAACAGTTCAGCCGCATTGCTTACCGCCTTGCCGCCTGTGCCGCCCGGCAAAAGAAGATCGGTGTTGACAGAGGTCCGATAGGTAATTTTAAGGGCCTTCGCCTGGTCCCCCCTGGTGGCCTCCCCGGCATTGAACTTGGTGCCGCCGAAGATCAGGGTGCCGGGGCTGTCCGGCAAGGATCCTGCCAGAAGGTAGGCCCCCGCGTTTTGGGGGATCTGATCGCGTGAAGAATACTCTGCAATAGAGACTCCGTCGATCTCCGCACTGCCGGGCACATAACTGTGGCAAGAGGCATCAACGGTATCCCGCAGCTCAAAGGGGGTATCAAGCGCTACAGGGTCATTTGGGGCGGGGTTCTGCCAGGGAGTGTACTCGATCGTCCAGGTGATGGTTTTGTCCTTGTACTCGCCGTTTTTGTTGATTTGCGCTTGTGCGTTTACCGGCTCGTTTTCCGCATAGCCGAAGCGAAGATATGACGGGGGGGTGGTTTCAAAGCCCATCGCGTAGAGGTTGCTGTTTCCGTCTATGGGTGTTTCACCTGTCGGTATATTGTCTGCCCGGTTACAGGTTAAGTAGAAATAGGCGCCCTCAAAATCTTCGCCGCCTACATAGTCCGAAAGTATCGTGCCAGAACCGCCTGCGTTTGGGAGGAAAGTGACCCAGGCATCGTTCCCGTCCGCATGGAGCGTACCGAACTGCTCTCCTGTATCCGTAGTGGTCAGAGGTGTTTTAAGGTCCGGCGGCAGCGCCAAATGGGGGGAGACCTCCAGGTAGTACGGAGTATCCGCCAGGACCTTTTGGCACTGTTCCCCGGTGAGCCGGTAGTTGTAGCGCAATACCAGCCGTTCTCCCTTTTCCAGCAGCGTGTGATCCGCCACCGCCTCCGCCTCCGGCTCGTCGTTGGCGTCCACGCGGTGGAGGGTGATGCTGTCAAACTTCGCTATGGCGGAAAACTTTTCCGTCCCGGCCGCCGCCTCTTTGGGCAGGCTGTCGGAATCGATGCCGCGGCGGGAGGCGCCCTCAAATTTTGCGGCACCGGCCTCCTCTCCCTCCGCCTCTTCGGGCGGGCTGCCGGAATCAATACAGCGGCGGGGGACGCCGCTGTCCACCACCGGCCCAAAAGCCTCCCCTTCTGGCGCCGGCGCGGGGAGGAAGCCCGCCAGCACGGAAAGGCACAGCAGGATCGCGGCCAGCTTCACCCCCAAACCGCCTTTGAAGGCGAGCCGCTTGGGAAACTGCCTGCCGCCGGGGCGGCGGTAATGGTGTGTCGTCATCTCAAATCCTCCCGATTCTTCTACGGCCCTTGCGGGATCGGAGATTCCGCCCTTTGGAAATGAACGTTCATCCCTTGCTCCCGGTAAAAATTGCTGCGGGGTGGTTTCTGCGGGACGGAAGCAAACGCTCATTGAAGTAAACGTTCATTATCGTTTCTTGTTAAAGATAAACCGCTTTTCAGCGGCATATCTTTTTTGGTGCGCCGGGAGATTTTGAATGGGCTCTTATTTTTTCCTTGGCCCCTCCGGCCTCAGATAACCGCTCAGCCCCGTGGTCAGCAGCCGGAACACCGTCTCCTCGGTCTCCTGATCGTTGGGAAGGACCCCTTCCACAACATACTTTGCGTACATCACCGTAGCGGTGAGGACATGGAGCCACAACAGGTCCTGGTTGATCCGGTCCAGACTGGGGAAGGCTTTTTTGAAGGCGTGGACCATTCCGATAAAGGTCTTGAAATAGGCCACATCCCGGCTCTTGTCGTACTGGGGGAAGAAGGTGCTGTCCCGGAAGCGGTGGTAGAAGACGGTCTCGTCCGGGTGCGATGTCCAAAAGCGAAAATAGGGCAGCCACAGCTCCTTGACCGCGCCCAGGGGGTCCGTGAGCATCCGCATCGGGTCGAAGCTCAAATCCTCGAAGATCTCCGCCGCCTGTCTATCCACGTAGGTAAAGCACTCCACCAGGAGCTGCTCTTTGCCGTCAAAGTAACGGTAGATCGCCCCTGCGGAGATCCCCGCCAATTGGCTGACGTGCTGGATCCGCACCCCTTCCAGGCCATACTGCCGCACAGCCTTGATCGCCGCGAGAATAATGCGCGTTTTGGTGTCGTCCAGCGTGACCACTTCCTCCCGCAGAACCGCATTCCTCTTCGCCTGTATATGGAAGCATTATATACTACTTTTCTCTTTTTGACAACACTTTTTTCGGCGCTCCCCTCCCCCAGGGCCCCAACGAAAAGGGGGAAGCCCCGCTCCGTCATTCCGAAGCGGAAACTTCCCCCTCTCCAGGGAAAACGCGCAGGGTCCCTTTATTTCAGGCCGGAAAGCTCCACGGTATCCCGCGCGATGAGGATCTCCTCGTTGGTGGGGATGACCCAGACATCCACCTTGGCGCCGGGGATGGAGATGCGGGCCTCGCTGCGGGTGTTGTTGGCCTTCTCGTCGATGGTCAGGCCCATGTACTCCATGTCGGAGCAGATGGCGGCGCGGATGGAGGCATCGTTCTCGCCGATGCCGCCGGTAAAGACCAGGGCATCGATGCCGCCCATGCCCGCGGCGTACCCGCCGATGACCTTCTTCACCTGGTAGATGAGCATATCCAGGGTCAGCTGGGCGCGGGCGTTGCCGGCCGCGGCGGCGTCCTTGATGTCCCGGCAGTCGGAGGAGACGCCGGAGATGCCCAGGAAGCCGGATTTTTTGTTCATCAGGGTGGACATCTGGTCCGGGGTGAAGCCCTCCTTGTTCATCACGTAGGTGACCACAGAGGGATCGATGCCGCCGCAGCGGGTGCCCATGATGAAGCCGTCCAGGGGGGTAAGGCCCATGGAGGTATCCACCACCTTGCCGTCCTGGATGGCGGAGATGGAGGAACCGTTGCCCATATGGCAGGTGATGAGGTTGTGGACCCCGCCGGTGAGCTCCTTATACCGGCCGGAGACATACCGGTGGCTGGTGCCGTGGAAGCCGTAGCGGCGGATGGAATATTTCTCGTAGTACTCGTAGGGGATGCCGAACATATAAGCCTTGGGGGGCATGGTCTGGTGGAAGGAGGTGTCGAACACCGCCACCATGGGGACGTGCTCGCCGAAGACCTCCCGGCAGGCCCGCATAGCCACGGCCTGGGGGGGATTGTGGAGGGGCCCCAGCTCGGAAAGCTCTTCCACCGTGGCGATGAGCTTCTCGTCCACCACGCTGGAGACCTTGTAGATCTCCCCGCCGTGGAGGACCCGGTGGCCGATGGCGGCGATCTCCTTCACGTCGTCGATGACCTTGCCCTCCCCGGTGGTGAGGACCTTCACCAGCTCCATAAAGGCTTCCTTGTGGGTGGGGAAGCTGGCGTCATACTCCACCTTTGCCCCGGCGGCGGTCTTGTGGCCGATGTGCCCGTCCACGCCGATGCGCTCGCAGTTGCCCTTTGCCAGCACGCTTTCGTCGCTCATCTCAATGAGCTGATACTTCAGAGAAGAACTTCCGGCATTGATTACCAATACTTTCATGTGCGCTGCTCCTTCACAGTTTTTTTGTGGGGGTATCTTCTTTCTATATATTAGTATATTTTTGCCGGAATTTCAAGCCGCTGCCGGACAAAGCTGCCTTCTTTTTCTTCTTGCAAAAGAAGAAAAAGAAGCAAAAAGAAGAATGACCAAGGCCGCCGCTACAAAAGCGCAAAAGTTAAGACTCCAGGCACTCACTTGCGCCCTTTGCCAAGGTAAGGCCAAAGGCCGTGTAGGGCGAGACACCGGGGGCACCCCGGTGGTTCTTTTTTGCTTCTTTTTTCTCACGGGTGAGAAAAAAGAAGTGGGGGCTGGGGCAACGCCCCAGATCGGCTTTAACCTTCTGCACCGCCGGTTGCGTTTCCCCGGCGCTTATGCTACAATAAATTGGACCATCATAGAAACAGGGAGGGCTTTTTTCATGAATCAACTGATCCAGATCCTGGCGGAAAACGCGCGGCTCACCAGCGAGGAGCTGGCAGCCATGACCGGGGACACCCCCCAGGGGGTGGAGGCAAAGATCGCCGCCCTCCAGGAGTCGGGGGTCATCCGGGGATACAAGGCGGTGGTGGACTGGGACAAGACCGATCGGGACTTCTGCACCGCCCGCATCGAGCTGAAGGTCACCCCCAAGAGCGGCATGGGCTTTGACGAGATCGCCGGGACCATCGCCCAGTTCGACGAGGTGGAATCGGTGGAGCTGATGAGCGGCGGGTACGACCTGGGCCTTACCGTCACCGGCAAGTCCTTCAAGGACGTCGCCATGTTCGTGGCCCAGCGGCTGGCCCCCCTGGACTCGGTGGTATCCACCGCCACCCACTTTGTCCTAAAGACCTATAAGCAGGGAGGCATCCTCACCCACGGCACGGAAAAGGACGAAAGGGAGGGCGCCTGATGGACTATACCGCTCTCCTTTCCCGGTGTGCCCAGGACCTCCGGCCCTCCGGCATCCGCAAGTTTTTCGACCTGGCCGCCTCCATGGAGGGGGTCATCTCCCTGGGGGTGGGGGAGCCGGACTTCAAGACCCCCTATTCCATCCGCCGGGCGGGCATCGAATCCCTGGAGAAGGGCCGCACCTGGTACACCGCCAACGCCGGCCTCCTGGAGCTGCGCCGGCAGATCGCCGCCTACCTGGCCCGGCGCTTTTCTCTCCCCTACAAGGAGGAGGAGATCCTGGTGACGGTGGGGGGGAGCGAGGCCATCGACCTGTGCATCCGGGCCTGCGTGGACCCTGGGGACGAGGTGCTGATCCCGGAGCCCTGCTTCGTCTGCTACGACCCCATCACCCGGCTGGCCGGGGGTGTCCCGGTGCCCATCGTCACAAAGCCGGAAGAGGGCTTTCGCTTGACGCCGGAGGCCCTGGAGGCCGCCATCACCCCCCGCTCCAAGGTGCTGGTGCTGCCCTACCCCAATAACCCCACCGGAGCCATCATGAAAAAAGAGCACCTGGAGGCCATCGCTCCGGTGCTGCTGCGGCACAATATCCTGGTGCTCTCCGACGAGATCTACGCCGAGCTCACCTTTGAGGGGAAGCACGTCTCCGTCGCCTCCCTGCCGGGGATGGCGGAGCGGACGGTGGTGGTGAACGGCTTCTCCAAAGCCTACGCCATGACCGGCTGGCGGCTGGGGTACGCCGCCGGCCCCAGGGAGGTCATCAAGGTGATGACCAAGCTCCACCAGTTCGCCATCATGTGCGCCCCCACCACCAGCCAGTACGCCGCCATCGAGGCCATGAAGAACTGCGACGACGAGATCGAGCGGATGGCGGTGCAGTTCGGGATGCGCCGGGGGCTGATGGTGGGGAGCCTCAACCGCATGGGCCTCACCTGCGCCGATCCCCTGGGGGCCTTCTACGTCTTCCCCTCCGTCCGCTCCACCGGCCTCTCCTCCGACGAATTCTGCCAGCGCCTCCTGGAGGAGCAGAAGGTGGCGGTGGTCCCCGGAAACGCCTTCGGCCAGAGCGGGGAGGGCCACGTGCGCATCTCCTATTCCTACAGCGTGGACCACCTCATCGAGGCCCTGCGCCGCATCGAAGCATTTGTGAAAGGTCTGAAAGAATGAGCCTGATCTCTGTCCGGAAAACCCCACGCTACGACCCGGCCCTCCTCCGCCAGGCGGTGGAGGAGCACTTTGCCGCCCTGGAGGTGGAAAAGGACCTGGCCCCTGGGATGAAGGTGCTCCTAAAGCCCAACCTCCTGGCCGCCCGGAAGCCGGAACAGGCGGTGACCACCCATCCGCTCCTCATCCAAGCGGTGATCGACTGGCTCCGGGACCGGGGCATCCGGGACATCACCCTGGCGGACAGCCCCGGCGGCCCCTACACCGAGGGGCGGCTCCGGAGCGTCTACGCCGCCAGCGGCATGGATACCCTCGCCGGGGTGAAGCTAAACCTGGACCCGGAGGCCGCGCCGGTGGAGCAGCCCAGGGGGAAAAACTGCCGGCGCTTTGACGTCATCGGCCCGGTGCGCCAGGCGGACTATATCATCAACCTCCCCAAGGTGAAGACCCACGGCATGACGGTGGTCTCCCTGGGGGTGAAGAACCTCTTCGGGGTGGTGCCCGGCCTGGGGAAGCCCGCCCTCCACTACCGGCACCCCGGCTGGGAGGACTTTGCCGGGATGCTGCTGGACCTGGCGGACCTCATCGCCCCGGCGGTGACCCTGGTGGACGGGGTCCTGGCCATGGAGGGGGACGGCCCCTCCGGGGGGACGCCGCGGGAGCTGGGGTATACCTTCGCCGGACGGGACCTCTTTGCCCTGGACCGCTTCCTGGCCGGGGCGGTGATGGGCCTGGACCCGGAGGGGATCCCCATGATCCGGCAGGCGGGGGAGCGGGGCTGGGGGACCGAGGCCCCTGTCCTCACAGGGGACGCCCTGGAGGAGATCCCCCCCTTTGCCCGGCCGAAGACCCAGGACACCAACTTCACCGGCTACCTGCCGGGGTTCCTCCGGGGCCCGGTCCAAGCGGCCATGACCCGCATCTTCCGCCACCGGCCCAAGATACTCCGGGAGAAGTGCATCGGCTGCGGCCGCTGCGCCGAGAGCTGCCCCCAGGGCATCATCACCGTCACCGGCGGCAAGGCGAAGATCGCCCCCCGCGGCTGCATCTCCTGCTACTGCTGCCAGGAGATGTGCCCGGTGCAGGCGGTGAAGTGAGGGAGTTTTCTTCCTTTTCTTCTTACGGAAGAAGAAAAGGAAGCGAAAAGAAGAACGGCGGGGCCCCTGCCCATTCTGGACAGGGGCCCGAAGACTTTGTAAAGCAGGGCCGAAGGCCGCCAAAAGTTTCGGTCAAGCCTTTTCAAAGGCTTGCGGTTTCCAAAGGCAGAGCCTTTGGTCGCTCCCCGCAGGGAGCGAAACTCCTTCCGGAGGGCGCATTTTACTTTGGCTCCACCTTTCTTTTTGCAAGAAAAAAAGAAAGGTGGAAACCTATCGCCCTCCACCGAGGGAGGGCGCAGAACAGAGGAAGGTTGGGTCTTTTGGTGACAAACGGCGAAAGCCGTTTGGAATAGAAAAGCCCAACCGACCGGTTTCTGCGCCCGAACGGGCTGCCCATCAAAAACATCCCGGTGGGATGTTTTTGAGACCACAAAAAACCGCGCAATTCGGACGAAGCAGCGGCTTGCGCAGAAACGGGATAAAATGTGAAAGAGGGGCGGGAAGCCCCTCTTTCCGTGCAGGGCTGGCACCTCTTACAGATACCGGTCCTGTCCCCGGTGGGCGTTGTACCGGGAGTACCGCCCCTGCCGCTGCTTGCGGCGGTTCACTTGCACCAGCAGGGAGGAGTAGAGCAGCACAAAGGTGATGAGAAACAGCACCCAGAACTTGAACCAGAAGGTGTGGACGATGGCCCCCAGCCACCCCAGCCACACCAGGGGCTGGCTGGCCTCCACGTAGTCGGTGGTCATCAGGGGCACGCAGCCGATCTCCTCGTCCGCCAGGATGAGGTGCAGGCGGCCCACCTCCAGCCCCTTCTGCACCGGGGCGGCCAGGGCCTCCGGCAGCTCGTACCGGTGCTGGATGCTGGTGAGGTCCAGGCCGTTGGGCATCAGGGCCATAAAGGTCTCGGCGGTGGCCAGGGGCATATGGTCGGTGGCGGCGGAAAACTTCACCGGCACCTCCTCCATGATCTCCCCCTTCTCCATCACGGTGCGCACCGCGAAGCTCTCAAAGGCCCACCGGAGCAGGTCCCTGGCCTCGGTGTAAAGGGTATTGCGGGTGCCCGCCAGGTCCGCCCCCTTGGGGGTATCCAGCAGCACCAGCAGGTAGCCGTAGCCGCCTGTGGAGGCCATCACCGCAATGCCGGCGTTCTGGCCGGATACCGCGCTGATGAATCCGCCGTCCACCGGCTCGTAGTAGTAGTCGCTGCCGGTGGACATCATGGCGTTGGTGTAGTTAAATTGGTTCAGGGAGCCGTGCTTGTTGGTGGGGCCGATGTCGTAGCTGCGGCTCTGGAGGATCTGGCGCAGGGTGTCGTTTTCCATCACCTGCCGGAAGATGATCCCCATGTCCCGCGGGGTGGTCCAGTTGTTTTCCGACGGCTCGTCGTCGTGGAAGCCGGCAGGGTCGGCAAAGGCGGTGCCGGTGCAGCCCAGCTCCGCCGCCCGGCGGTTCATCAGGTCCGCAAAGTGCCCGATGCTGCCGTCCCCGATGTAGTCCCCCAGCATCATGGCGGCCTCGTTGGCGGACTGGAGCAGCATGGCGTAGAGGAGCCCCCGCACCGAGACCTCCTCCCCCTGGAGGATGCCCCCCAGGTTGGCGCTGCCGTACACCAGGTTCTGGATGTACAGCTTCAGGGCCACCTTTTCGTCATCCAGGCTCAGCCCGTTTTCCTCCATGTATTCCACCGTCATCAGGGCGGTCATCAGCTTGGCCAGGTATCCGGCCTCCATCTTCTCGTCGGCGTTTTGCTCAAAGATGATCTTCCCCGTATCGGTGTTCTCCAGGTAGACCCCCCGCGAGACCGGCTGGAAGGAGGGCATATAGGCCCCATAGGCCGCCCTGGGGGACAGCATCACCGCCGCTGTCAGAAGAAAGGCGCAGAGCCTCTTCCCGGCCGCGGACCCCGGTGCCCGGTGCTTTTTGCCCCCCCTGGTTTTCTTCTCCATATGGACAAATCCCCCTTTTTTCGATACAATAGAAGGGATCAGTAAAATGATCCGTGGATTTTGTGGTATGGTCCCGCCGCGGGCGGCATATCTCTGCCCCGCGGCGCGATACATAGGTATTATACCATATCCGGGCGCCTTGGCCTACCATAAAATTATGAACATTTCGCCCATGGATAGAGGAGGCCTGAGGATGATCTACTTTACCGGGGATATGCACGGAGACAAAAGCCGCTTCGGCGCCTGGAAGCTGCGGTGGCTGGGGGAAAAGGACGCCCTGGTAGTCTGCGGGGATTTCGGCTTCCTCTGGAACGGTTCCCCGGAGGAGACGGAGACCCTCCGGTGGATCGGAAAGCGCCGGTACCCGGTGCTGTTTGTGGAGGGCACCCACGATAACCTGGACCTTCTGGACAGCTACCCGGTGGAGGAGTGGAACGGCGGTCTCACCCACCGCATCACCGGCAACCTGCGCCACCTGATCCGGGGGCAGATCTTCTCCATCCAGGGTAAGACCCTCCTGGCCCTGGGGGGCGGGGAGAGCCGGGACGCGGCCTTCCGCAAGGCGGGGGAAAACTGGTGGCCCCAGGAGCTGCCCGCCTACGAGGAGCTGCCGGACTGGACCCGCCGCCTGGAGGAAGCCGGGGGCGGGGTGGACTATGTGGCCTCCCATCAGGCCCCCACCAACGTGGATTCCTGCATCACCGGGACGGTGTGCGAGGTCACCGCCCTCACTGCCTTTATGGACCGCCTCCAGCAAAAATTCCGCTTTGGCCGCTGGTTCTTCGGCTCCTACCACCAGAACCGCATCGTCCCCCCAAAGTACTGCTGCCTCTTTGATAAGGTCGTGCCGGGGGAGCAGAAGAAAAAACGGCGGCGTTAAAGCCGGACGGCCTGAGCCGGGGAGGTATCATGGACCCGGAAGAACTGGAGCCCATCCCCGCCAAGACCATCGTCTCCCGGTATTCCTCCGGAAGCCGGTGGTTTGGCATCAACTACAATATGAACATCTACCGCGGGTGCTGCCATGGCTGCATCTACTGCGACAGCCGCAGCGACTGCTACGGGGTGACGGATTTTGACCGGGTGCGGATCAAGAAGGACGCCCTGCGGATCATCCGGGACGACCTGCGCCGGAAGGCAAAGCCCGGCGTGGTGGGCACCGGCGCCATGAGCGACCCTTACAACCCCTGGGAGGAAAAGCTCCTCCTCACCCGCCACGCCCTGGAGCTGGTGGATGCCTACGGATTCGGGGCCGCCGTCACCACCAAGAGCCCCCTTGTCCTGCGGGATAAGGACATCCTCCGGGAGATCCAGGGCCATTCCCCTGTGCTGTGCATGGTGACGGTCACAACGGCGGCGGACAGCCTCTCCCAAAAGATCGAGCCCCGCGCGCCTCTCTCCTCCCGGCGGCTGGCGGCGGTGCGGGAGCTGGCGGAGGCGGGGCTCTTTACCGGGGTGCTTTTAAATCCCGTGCTGCCCTTCCTCACCGACCGGCGGGAGGACCTCCTGGAGCTGGTGCGCCTGGTCCGGGAGGCCGGGGCCCGCTTCCTGTACATCAGCCTCGGCATGACGCTGCGGGGGAACCAGCGGGACTATTATTACCAAAGGCTGGAGGAGTCCTTCCCCGGCCTGGCGGAGCGCTACCGCCGCGCCTACGGGGAGCGGTACTGGTGCCCCGTCCCCAGGAGCGGGGAGCTTTGGGAGCTGCTGAGCGGGGAGTGCCGCCGCCTGGGGCTTTTGTTCCGGATGGAGGAGATCATCGCCGCCAGCCGGATGGGCTATGGCAGCCAGCAGCTCTCCTTCTTCCCCATGTAGCGGCGGAGCCGGTTCTAACCGGGCCGCGGCGGCGCTAAACTTATGCTGTAAATGCCTTCCGGCAGGTCCCATACCTGAAGAAAAGGAGGAACTTTTCATGACCCAGATCGAAACCTCCCGCCTGCGTGTTTTCCCCCTTCCTCTGGAGCAGCTGCGCCTCTGGGCGGAGGACCTCCCCGCCCTGGAGCGGCAGCTGGGCTGCCCCTACCGGGGGGTGCCCATTGAGGGCGCGGCCCTGCGGAACGCCCGCCACATCCTGGCCCTGGCGGGGGAAGGTCCCATCTCCCCCTACCGCACCGTCTGGATGCTGGTGCAGAAGGAGGACGGGGTCATCATCGGCTCCGCCGGCTTTAAGGGCCCCCCGGACCGGAAGGGGGAGGTGGAGATCCAGTACGCCATGGGCAAGGATTACCGCCGCCGCGGCTATATGACCGAGGCGGTGGAGGCCATCTGCCGCTGGGCCCTGGAGCAGCCGGGGGTGGCCCACATCACCGCCGAGACCGACCTGGTGAGCTACCCCTCCCAGCGCATCCTGGAGCGGCTGGGGTTCCAGAAGTACCGGGAGGAAGAGACCCTTTGGTGGAGGCTGTGAGATGAAGATCTTGGCTGTGGATTACGGCGACGCCCGCACCGGGCTGGCGGTCTGCGACCCTGGGGAGATGCTGGCCAGCCCCCTGGGGACCATCGCCCAGTGGGACCCGGAGAAGACGGCGGAAGAGGTGGTACGGGCCGCCGGGGAGACCGGGGCCCAGGAGATCGTGGTGGGGAACCCCATCAATATGGACGGCACCGCCGGGGCGCGTTCCCAGACCTGCCGGGAATTCGCCGCCCTGCTGGAGCAGAAGAGCGGCCTGCCGGTGGTCCTCTGGGATGAGCGGGGCACCACCGTCACCGCCGCCCGGTATCTCAATACCACCGATACCAGGGGCAAAAAGCGCAAAAAGGTCATCGACGCGGTGGCCGCCACCATCATCCTGGAAAGCTACCTGGCCTGGCGGAAGAACCACCCGGAGGGGAAGGAGGGCACCCATGGCGCACTTTGAGAAGGAGCTGGACCGCCAGGAGCTTTACCGGGGCTGTGTCTTTACCGTCACCACCCACCGGGTGGGGCTGGAGGACGGCGGGGAGAGCCGCCGGGACGTTGTGAATCATAACGGCGGGGCCTGCGTGGCCGCCGTGGACGAGGAGGGCCGCATCCTGCTGGTGCGGCAGTACCGCTTTGCCGTGGGGCGGGAGCTGCTGGAGCTCCCCGCCGGCAAGCTGGAGCCGGGGGAGGACCCCAGGACTGCCGCCGCCCGCGAGCTCACCGAGGAGACCGGCCGCACCGCCGCCTCCCTTGTAAAGCTCACCGAGGTGCTCCCCACCCCCGCCTACTGCACCGAGCGCATCTATGTCTACGAGGCCCAGGGCCTCTCCGGGGCCGGGGAGCAGCGGCTGGACCGGGACGAGTTCCTGGATGTGGTGCCGGTGCCCCTGGAGCGGGCGGTGGAGATGGTCCTCTCCGGGGAGATCACCGACGCCAAGACCCAGGTGGGGGTGCTGATGGTGGCGGCGAAGAGGCGGCGATCGGGCTGAATCTGGGGTTCACCCATCTCGGCCTAAGAGCCGCCCCTTCGGGGCGGTTGGCCTCGAAACGCGCCTGCGGGCGCAGAGCCCCCACTTCTTTTTCTTCTTGCGAAAGAAGAAAAAGAAGCAAAAAGAAGAACGGCCCAAGTCCTTTTTATAAAGAGACAAAACGAGGAGGAGAGACTATGGCGACACAGAAGCGGGAGGGCTACCTCAGCTGGGACCAGTACTTTATGGGGGTGGCCCTGCTTTCCGCCCAGCGGAGCAAGGACCCCGGCAGCCAGGTGGGGGCCTGCATCGTGAGCAGCGATAACCGCATCCTCTCGGTGGGGTACAACGGGATGCCCACCGGCTGCCAGGATGACGAGATGCCCTGGTCCAGGGAGGGGGACTTTCTGGAGAGCAAGTACGCCTTCGTCTGCCACGCGGAACTCAACGCCATCCTCAATAACGACGGCGGCTCCCTGAAGGGGACCCGGCTCTACGCCACCCTCTTCCCCTGCAACGAGTGCGCCAAGGCCATCATCCAAAGCGGCATCCGGGAGGTGATCTATCTTTCGGACAAGTACGCCGAGACCGACGCCGTCATCGCCTCCAAGCGGATGTTCCGGATGGCGGGGGTGGCCCTGCGCCAGTACCGGCCGGGGGGGACCTGTGTCACCCTGGAGCTGTGAACGATCAGGAGGCGGGCAGAATGGTCTACGACCTGGAGGCTCTTCGGCAGGAATGCCAACAGGGCCGGCGATACAAGTTCCTGTTCTTCTGGGGACATCAGCCCCAGGCGGACGGCTCCATCGGGGAGGGCTGCCTGAGCCAGTGGTGGCCCTGCCGCTTTACGGTGGAGGGGGTGGAATATACCTGCGCCGAGCAGTACATGATGGCGGAAAAGGCCCGTCTCTTTGGCGACCGGGAGAACCTGGAGGCCATCCTGGGAGCAGCTCACCCCAAGGAGATGAAGGCCCTGGGGCGGGCGGTGCGGAACTTTGACCAGGAGACCTGGGAGAGCCGCTGTTACCAAATAGTCCTCCGGGGCAATTTGGAGAAGTTCCGCCAGGACCCGGAGCTGCTGGCCTTCCTGCTGGGCACCGGCCGGCGCATCCTGGTGGAGGCAAGCCCCAGGGACCGCATCTGGGGCATCGGCATGGGCCGTCAGAACCAGGCGGCGGAAGACCCCATGAAGTGGCGGGGAAAGAATCTCCTGGGTTTTGCCCTCACCCAGGTCCGGGACATCCTCCGGGAGGAGACAGGTGAATAGATCGAAAAAGACCCCAGCGGGCCGGGGATACCGGTGCCGCCGGGGTCCTTGCTATGTACAAAATTACCGGGCTGCCGCCTTGTCCTTCAGCAGCACGTCGTGGCTGCCCCCCTCCACGATGGAGGTGGCGGAGACCAGGGTGATCTTGGCCTTCTCCTGGAGCTCCGGGATGGAGAGGACGCCGCAGTTGCACATGGTGGAGCGGACCTTGGCAAGGCTCACACCCACGTTGTCCTTCAGGGAGCCGGCGTAGGGGACGTAGGAATCCACCCCCTCCTCAAAGGAGAGCTTCTTATCCCCGCCCAGGTCGTACCGCTGCCAGTTCCGGGCGCGGTTGGAGCCCTCGCCCCAGTACTCCTTCATGTAGCTGCCGGCCACCAGCACCTTGGCGGTGGGGCTCTCGTCAAAGCGGGAGAAGTACCGCCCCAGCATCAGGAAGTCCGCCCCCATGGCCAGGGCCAGGGTCATGTGGTAATCGTGGACGATGCCGCCGTCGGAGCAGATGGGGACATAGATACCGGTCTCCTGGAAGTACTCGTCCCGCGCTTTGGCTACCTCGATCACCGCGGTGGCCTGCCCCCGGCCGATGCCCTTCTGCTCCCGCGTGATGCAGATGGAGCCGCCGCCGATGCCGATCTTCACAAAGTCCGCCCCGGCTCTGGCCAGGAAGAGGAACCCGTCCCGGTCCACCACGTTGCCGGCCCCCACCTTCACGGTGTCGCCGTACTTCTGGCGGATCCACTGGATGGTGCGGCTCTGCCACTCGGAAAAGCCCTCGGAGGAATCGATGCAGAGGACGTCCACCCCGGCCTCCAGGAGGGCGGGGACCCGCTCCTCGTAGTCGCGGGTGTTGATGCCCGCCCCCACGATGTACCGCTTCTGGGCGTCCAGCAGCTCGCTCTGGTTCTCCTTGTGGCTGTCGTAGTCCTTGCGGAAGACGAAGTACCGCAGGCGGCGGTTTTCATCGATGAGGGGAAGGGAATTGAGCTTGTGGTCCCAGATGATGTCGTTGGCTTCCTTCAGGGTGGTGGTGTGGGGGGCGGTCACCAGGTCCTCAAACTTGGTCATAAAGTCCCGCACCTTGGTCTCCGGGGACATCCGGCTGACGCGGTAATCCCGGCTGGTGACGATGCCCACCAGCTCCCCGGTGGCGGTGCCGTCGCTGGTGACCGCCACGGTGGAATGCCCGGTGCGCTCCTTCAGCTCCAGGATGTCGGAGAGGGTGGCGTCGGGTCCGATGTTGCTGTCGCTGGTGACAAAGCCCGCCTTGTAGCTCTTGACGCGGGCCACCATGGCGGCCTCCTCCTCCACCGTCTGGCTGCCGTAGATAAAGGAGATCCCTCCCTCCCGCGCCAGGGCGATGGCCATCTTCTCGCCGGAGACCGACTGCATGATGGCGGAGGTGAGGGGGATGTTCATGGTAAGAGGGCATTCCTCCCGTCCCTTGCGGAACTTCACCAGCGGGGTGCGCAGGCTGACATTGGCGGGGATGCACTCCGCCGAGGAATAGCCGGGCACCAGGAGGTACTCGCCAAAGGTGTGGGAGGGTTCGCTGAAATAAAACGCCATGCTTTTTTCTCCTTCTTTCTTTCAACTCGTTCCTGACCCTTCCGGAGGCCCTTCCCTCCGGGATTTTTTCCAATAAGGATACCAGAAACCGTCCCTAAAGTCAACCGTGATTTTCGACAGTTTAGGTACAAAAAAACACCCGGCTTTTCGCCGGGTGCTGGCATTTTTACAGTTCGGGGCCGTTGCCGCCCTGGGGAGCCTGGGGATTGTAGGGAGCCTGAGGGCCGGCGGGAGCGCTGTAGCCCTTGGGGCTGGGGCCGTACTGGTTATCGGGCTGGCTGTCCTGGCAGAACCAAACCAGCAGCACGATGGCGCCGATGCCGGTGAGGGCGATGAGATACCACCAGCCGGAGTGGCCGGTATCGTGGAGGCGGCGCACCGCCAGGGCGATGCTGGGCACCAGGAAGGCCAGGGAATACAGGCTGGTCAGGATGGACAGGGCATCCACCAGGCCGCTGAGGAATCCCAGCACAAAGGCGATGATCATGTTTGCCAGAAAGGCGTACCAGTAGGCGGAGCGGCGGCTGCGGCCGGAAAAATTCTTCCAGTTGATCCATGCGTCCTTATAGGCTGTGATGATCTGGTTCATTGTCGATACACTCTCCTCTTCACATTTTTGCTGCTTCTCCCCCGCAGATCCTATTCAGTTTCCATCCGGAATATGCCGGATGACATCGCTGACATCACACTGCAGAATATTACAGAGGTCATCCAGTGTTGACATGGTGATATTTCTGCCGTGCTTCAGGGCATCCAGCGTTCCGCGGCTGAAGGAATGGCGGGTGATCAAAACATAAGTGGTGATGCCTTTCCGTTTCATTGTTTCCCACAGGGGGTCATAAGAAATGATCGAAATCACCACCTTTGCTATTATTATACTTTGCACGCCATCGCTTTACTATTCCCGATATATCGGGAATAGCGCGGGAAAGCGGCTGCCCTGTCCCGCCCCCGGAGCGGGCGCTCCCGAAAGTTTACACCTTGTTCTTTCCTTTTTGCCGCCAAATGGTGTATAATAAATTAAATATTGCTTGAAAGGGGGGGTGTATTGTGCGTATCCTGTTTATCGGGGACGTGGTAGGCCGCTGGGGCACCGCCTTCCTCTGCCAAAAGCTCCCCGCCCTGCGGCGGATGTGGGAGCCGGAGCTGACCGTTGTAAACGGGGAAAACGCCTCCGAGGGCAACGGCATCCTCCCCTCCTCCGCCCGCGAGCTCTTCGACGCCGGGGCCGGGGTCATCACCCTGGGGAACCACGCCCTGCGCCGCCGGGAGGTCTACGAGTACCTCTCCCAGGAGGAGGCCATCATCCGCCCCGCCAACTTCCACCCGGAGGCCCCCGGCCGGGGCTGGCACACCTACGACCGGCCCGGCCTGCCCCCCGTCACGGTGGTGAACCTCTGCGGCACCGTTTACATGGACTGCGCCTGGGAGGACCCCTTTTCCGCCCTGGACCGCATCCTCCCCCAGCTCCCGCCGGGGGTGGTGCTGGTGGACTTCCACGCCGAGGCCACCAGCGAGAAATTCTGCCTGGCCTGGGACTTTGACGGCCGCGTTTCCGCCGTCATCGGCACCCACACCCATATCCAGACGGCGGATGAGCGCATCCTGCCGGGGGGCACCGGCTACATCACCGATGCCGGGATGTGCGGGGCCTTCAACTCCAGCCTGGGGGTGAAGCCCCAGCAGGCCATCCGGAGGTTCCGCACCCATCTGCCCACCCGCTTCGATAACGACAACAGCCCCTGCCGGATGTCCGGGGTGCTGCTGGAGATCGACCCCAAGACCTTCCGGACCACCGCCATCCAGCGGGTGAATGTTGAGTAAGGAGAAGAAGCCCATGCCCCTGTTTTTCCGCGGCGCCGCGGTCCTTGCGGCTCTGGCCCTCCTCTTCTGCGCCTGCGGGGTCCCGGACTCCCTCCCGTCCGCCGGCCAGCCGGTGCAGGGGCCCCCGTCCGGCTCCGCCGCCCCGGAGGATGCCTCCCCCGGCAGCGTCCGCATCCCCTACGACCCCGCCGATTCCCTTGACCCCCTCACCTGTACCTCGGTGCAGAACTACTACGCCGCCGGGCTGCTGTACGACACCCTGGTGGCCCTGGATATGGTGGGTGCCCCCCAGAACCGCCTGGCCCAGGAGGTCACCTTCCAGGGGAACACCTGCATCGTCCGCATACGCACCGACGCCCGTTTTTCCGACGGTTCCCAGGTCACCGCCCAGGACGTGGCCTATTCCGCCGCCGTGGCAAAGAGCTGTCCCCGGTTTTCCGCCCAGCTGGCCGGATTGGCAGGGGTGACCACCCCGGACCAGTACACCGCCGTCTTTGCCCTTTCCGCCCCGGACCGGTACTTTGACCGCAGCCTCACCTTCCCCATCTTCAAAGAGGGCACTGCCGGGGAGCTGCAAACGGTGGGGGAAGATGAGGAAAACCCCCAGACGGTGGTGGCCCGCCGGGAGGACGGCGCCCTGCCGGTGGGGGGCGGCCGCTATCTCCTGGATCCCTCCGGGACCCGGCTCACCCGCAACCAGCAGTACCACACCCCGGTGGAGAATATCCGCTCCGTCTACCTGGTGGACGCCGGCAGCATCCTGGAGCAGGGGAAGGCGCTGGCGGCGGGGGAGCTGGATCTGATGTACACCGACCTGCGGGCCACCGCCGACCTCTCCCTGGGGGCAGCGCGGCGGCAGGTGATGCTCAGCAACCTGGTCTTCCTGGGGGTGAATACCCAGCGCCTGGGCCTCCCGGAGGAATTGCGGTCCGCCTTTTCCGGCCTCCTGGACCGGGACGCCATTGCCCGCCGGGCCTACCGGGGCTTTGCGGCGGCAGCGGATTCCCTGGTCAAGCAGTCCTACAGCTCCACCCCCGGCGGCGAGGAATCCCCCCCGCCGGACGCCCTGGAGGAGCTGCTCTCCTCCCTGGGGTACGGGGAGCGGGATGACGAAGGCTGGCGCACCTACCGGGGCCGCGCCTACACCCTGCGCCTGCTGGTGAACTCCGGCAACCCGGACCGGGAGGCGGCGGCCGCCATCGTTCAGGATGCCTTCCGGGAGGCGGGGTTCCGCCTCACCCTGGAGGCGGTGCCCTTTGAGGAATACACCCTGCGCATCGCGGAGGGGAACTACGACCTCTACCTGGGGGAGCTGCGCATCTCCAACAACCTGGATTTCTCCCGCCTCATCGCCCCTGATCCGGCCCTGGGCCCCGGCTGTGTCCGGGATGAGGAGCTCCTGGAGGTCTACCGCCAGGCCAAGGCGGGGGAGATCGAGCTTTCCGCCCTGGATACCGCCCTGCGCCGGACCGTCCCGGTCATCCCCCTGGTCTACCGCCGGGGCATCGTGGCCATTTCCCCGGATTTTTCCGCAAATATAGTTGCAACCGAGCAGGATATTTTTTATAATATAGGAGAATGGTAGTTTCTTACTAAAGGAGGAACCCGTTATGATCGGTTTTGAGACCAACCTGGGCACCGTAGAGATCTCCCAGGAATATTTTGCCAACCTCATCGGCCACGCCGCCAGCGAATGCTACGGAGTGGCGGGGATGATCAATTCCCCTTACCAGACGGTGCGCTCCCGCCTTATGCGCCGGGAGGCCCCGGATAAGGGGGTGCGGGTGCGCAGCGAAAACGGCGGCCTGCTGGTGGACATCCACATCGCCGTCACCTACGGGGTGAATATTTCCGCCATCGTCAAGAGCATCGTCCACAAGGTGCGCTACACCGTGGAGGAAAGCACCGGTTTCCCCGTGGCCAAGGTAAACGTCTACGTCGATTCCATGAAGGCCCAGTAAAAGGCCCCCTTCTCTCACTAAAAGCAAGGAGGGGCAAAGGGCCGGGCGCCTGTCCTCTCCGAAAGGAGCGTAACAATTGTGATAACTGGTCAGATTCTGCGGGACGCCATGATCTCCGCCTCCAACAACCTGGGGAACCAGCGGCAGCGGGTGGACTCCCTCAACGTATTCCCTGTGCCGGATGGCGATACCGGCACCAATATGAGCATGACCATCGGCGCCGCCGCCCAGGAGCTTACCGGTATGGAGGATTCCGCCGGCCTCTACGATGTGGCCCATACCGCCGCCTCCGCCCTCCTGCGGGGGGCCAGGGGCAATTCCGGCGTCATCACCTCCCTGCTGTTCCGGGGCTTCTCCAAGGGTCTGAAGGGGAAGGACACCGCCGGGGCGGAGGAGATCGTCTCCGCTTTGGAGATCGGCGTTAAGGCCGCCTACAAGGCCGTAATGAAGCCCACCGAGGGCACCATGCTCACCGTGGCCCGCCTTTCCGCCGAGGCCGCGCGGGAACATTACACCCCCGGCATGACCGTCCCGGAGCTGTGGGACATCGTGGTGCGGGAGGCGGACGCCGCCCTCCGGAAGACCCCGGAGCTGCTCCCCGTCCTCAAGAAGGCCGGGGTGGTGGACGCCGGCGGCCAGGGGCTGCTGCTCATCTACCAGGGGATGAAGTCGGTCTTTGACGGCCAGGGCATCATCCCCTCGGCGGAGGCGCGGACCGGAGAGACCGCCCAGGCCGGCGTGGACGCCGCCGGGGAGCTGGAGCTGGAGGACCTCACCTACCCCTACTGCACCGAGTTCATCATCCACAAAGAGGATAAAAACGCCGACTCCCTGCCCCTGCGGGCCTACCTGGAGTCCATCGGGGACAGCGCCGTGGTGGTGGACGACGACGAGATCATCAAGTGCCATGTCCACACCAATAACCCCGGCCTGGCTATCCAGAAGGCCCTGGAATTCGGGATGCTGGGCAAGATCAAGATCGACAATATGTGGATCCAGCACGACGTCAAGAAGAAGGCGGTCACCGCCAAGGCCCGGAACAAGGTGGCGGTGGACCCGGACCAGCCCAACGGCTTTGTGGCCGTGGCCGCCGGGGACGGGGTGCGCCAGCTCTTCCTGGATCTGGGGGTCCACCAGGTGGTCAGTGGGGGCCAGACCATGAACCCCTCCACCGATGACATCCTCCAGGCCGCCGAGGCCACCCCCTGCCAGACCGTCTATGTCCTGCCCAACAACAAGAACATCATCATGGCCGCCGAGCAGGCCGCCAAGCTCTGCAAGAGCCGGGACATCAAGGTGATCCCCACCCGCACCATCCCCCAGGGACTTTCCGCCATGCTGGCCTTTGAAGAGGGCCGGGAGCCCTCGGAGAACGTCCTGGAGATGACCAAGGCCGCCGACCGGGTGGGCACCGGCCAGATCACCTTTGCCGCCCGCGACAGCGACTACGACGGCTACAAGATCAAGGAGGGGGAGCTGCTGGGCCTGGAGAACGGCAGGGTCTCCTTTACCGAGCGGGACCTGAAAAAGGCCGCGGTGAAGCTCACCAAGGCCCTGCTGAAGAAGGACAGCTCCTTCGTCACCATCATCTGGGGCGCGGACGTCACCGAGGAGCAGGCCGCCGACCTGGAGACCGCTGTCCGGGAGAAGCTCCCCGACCATGTGGACCTGGCCTTCGTAAACGGCGGCCAGCCGGTGTATTATCTCATCATCAGCGTGGAGTGAAGCAATTCTGGGGCTGCCGCCCCAGCCCCTGCCTTCCTTTTCTTCTTGCAAAAGAAGAAAAGGAAGCGAAAAGAAGAATGGCCTTCGCGTACAAAAAAGATGGCGGCTGAAGGAGGACCTTCGGCCGCCGCTTTGGTTTGCCGGGGAAAGGAGACAGAAGATGGAACTTCTCATCATCGACGCCCAGGGGGGCGGCATCGGGAAACAGTTGGCCGCCAGCGTCAAGAAGGCGGCGCCGGATCTGCTGGTGACGGCGGTGGGCACCAACAGCGCCGCCACCGCCGCCATGCTCCGGGCGGGGGCCGACCGGGGGGCCACCGGGGAAAATGCCGTCATCGCCGGGTGCCGCCGGGCGGATGTCATCGCCGGGCCCCTGGGGCTGGTCATCGCCGACGCCCTCCTGGGGGAGATCACCCCGGCCATGGCCCTGGCTGTGGGCCAGAGCCGGGCAAAGCGGATCCTCATCCCGGTGAACCACTGCGACAACATCGTGGTGGGGGTGGCCGACCTGAACATGGGGAAGCTCATCCAGGAAGCCGTGGAGCGCATCCTGGCCCTCACCCAGGGGTGAGCCCGCAGTCCATCCTTGTCTTCTTTTTCTTTTCACGGGAAAAGAAAAAGAAGCAAAAAGAAAAGCGGCCAATCTTCCCGATAGAAAAGCACAAAATCAAAGGCTCCCTCACGAAGGGAGCCTTTCTGCACTTTTCCCCATGCAAATGTGATGGTGCGGCGGGAGCGGTCAAACCGCGCGGTTTTTGTCTCCCACAGGACGGCGGAGGGGTTCCCCTAAGCCTCCCTCCCAGAGGGAGGTGCCCGAAGGGCGGAGGGAGTCCACCTAAGTCTCCAGGCACCCACTTGCGCTTCGTACAAAGGTAAGGAGCGGGGTTTATCCCCGCTCCGTGTAGGGCGTGACACCGGGGGCACCCCGGTGGTTCTTTTTTGCTTCTTTTTTCTCACCAGTGAGAAAAAAGAAGGTGGATCACTCCGCCGCTTTGGCGGCTTTCTTTTCGGCGCGGCGGGCCTTCTTTTCCGCCTTGCGGCGCCGGCGGTCCTCCTTATCAAAGATGAGGTAGAAGGTGGGGATGAGGATGAGGGTGAGGAGGGTGGACATCACAAGTCCGCCGATGACCACGATGGCCATGCTCTCCATCATCTCCACGCCGGAGCCCACCGCCATGGGCAGCAGACCCACGATGGTGGTGAGGGAGGACATAAGGATGGGCCGCAGCCGCATCTTGCCGGCCCGCACCAGGGCCTCGTAGATCTCCACCCGTTCCTCCCGGCGCAGGACGTTCACGTAGTCGATAAGGACGATGGCGTTGTTGACCACGATACCTTCCAGCATCACCAGGCCCAGGAGGGAGGCCATATTCACCGAGGAACCGGTGATAGCCAGCCCCAGGAAGGAGCCCACCATGGCGAAGGGGATGGAGATGAGCACCACGATGGGGAAGCGCAGGGACTCAAACTGCACCGCCATCACCGCAAAGACCAGGTAAACGGCGATGAGCATAGCCCTGCCGATGGCCGCAAACTCCTCCATCATCATATCCATCATGCTGCCCTGGGCCACCTCTACCCCGTTGGGGAGGACCATCTGGCTCTCCACCGCCTGGAGCACCTTGGCGGTGAGCTGGCTGACGTTATTGCCGATGTGAGGGGTCCCGGTGACGGTGACCTGATAGTCCCCGTCCTGGCGGGTGATGGAGGTGGGGGCCTCGGTGTAGACGATCTCCGCAATGTCGGTGAGAGCCGCCTGCCCCCCGGTGGGGGTATCGATCATCATGCCGTAGAGGTCGCTGATGTCCACAAAGCGGTCGGTGGGCAGTTCCACCTTCACCGAATACTCGGTCTCCCCGTCCTGGATGGTCATGGCCTCAATGCCGGTGAGCTGGCTGCGCACCGAGCCCAGGACGGTCATGGGGGTCATCCGCACCGAGGCGGCCAGGATGGGATCCACCACGATCTGGGCGCGGGGGGCCCCGTTGGAAAGGCTGGTGGTGGCGCTGTCAAACTCCGGCATGGCGGCCATCAGGTCCCGCAGGCTGCCGGCTGTCTCCTCCAGGGCGGAAAGCTCCGGCCCCTGGAGGGTGATCTCCACATTCTGAGAAGAGAGCATGGACATCATATCGTTGGCGGTAACATCCACGCTGCAGTTGGGGATGGACTTTGCCTGGTCCCGGATCTCCTGGACGAACTGCTCGTCGGTGAGGGAGGCATCCTCCCGCAGCTCCACACGGATGGAGCCGGCACCGCTGCCCATCAGGGCACCCATGCCGCCGCCGCTGCCTACGCTCATGGAGTAGTTTTCCACATCGGGGTGCTGGCTCACCAACTGCTCCAGCTCCTCCATAATCTTGTTGGTGGATTCCAGGTTCAGGCCGTTCTTGGTCTGGACATCCAGGTTGATGTTGCCGCTGCTCATGCTGGGCATCAGCTCCTGGGGCACCATGGCGAAGAGGACCACCGCCAGCACCAGCAGGCAGACCGCGACCGTGACCACCAGTCCCCGGTGGTGCAGGAGCTTCGCGATGACGCGGCCATAGACCTCCTCCACCCGGCCCATGATGCGGTAGGCGATAAAACCGGTGCGCTCCCTGGGCTGGAGGCGGACAAAGAGCAGGGGCACCAGGGTGATGGCGCTGATGAGGGACGCCGTGAGGGAGAAGACGATGGTGTAGGCCACATCGTGGAAGAGCTGCCCGGAGATGCCCTCGATCATGGCGATGGGGAGGAACACCACCACGGTGGTGGCGGTGGAGGCGATGACGGCGCTGGTGACCAGCTCCGCCCCCTTGATGACCCGCTCCCGGAAGGAGGTGCCGCCCAGGTCCAGGGTGGATTTAAAGCAGCTATCGATGACCACGATGGAGTTATCCACCAGCATACCGATGCCGATGACCAGGCCCCCCAGGGACATCATATTGATGGTCATGCCCATAAAGGCCATAATGATAAGAGCCGTCAGGACCGACAGGGGCATGGAGATGGCCACGATGGCGGAGGCCTTCCACTCCCCCAGGAAGAGCCAGAGGACCAGGACGGCGATGGCCAGTCCCTCCACCAGGCTGAGGACCACCTGCTTGATGTTCTCCATGATCTCCTTGCCGCTGTTGTAGGAGACCTCCAGGGTGAGGCCCAGGCCGCTGCTGTTGAGCCGCTCCACTTCCTTGACCACCTGGTTGCAGATGTCCACGGTGTTGCCGCTCTGCTCCTTGGTGATGGAAAGGCTGATGGCATCCCGGCCGTTGCGGCGGCTGTAGGAATCCTGCTCCTCATCGGTCAGGATCACCTGGGCCACGTCGGAAAGGTGGATCACGTCCCCGCTGGAGAGGGTGATGGGCACCGTCTCCAGCGTCCGGTAGTTCCGGATCTTCTGGCTGCCGGTGAGGTCCACGGTGACGTTGCCCCGGTCCAGGGAACCCATGGTGAGCTCAAACTCGCTGGTGGCGATGGCGTTACTCACCGCCTGCATGGTGAGGCCGTACTGGGTCATGCGGTTTTCGTCCAGCAGCACCTGGATATATTGGCGGCTGCCGCCGAATACCGAGACATCGGAAACCCCTTCGATGCGTTCCAGCTCCGGGACGATGGTATCCTCCACGTAGTTTTTCAGGCTGGCCCCGGCGTTGCCCTCCACCGAGAGGGACATAATGCTGCTGTTCATGGCGCTCATGTTCATCTCGATGATGACCGGCTTCTGGGCGTCATCGGGGAGCTGGACCATAGCCAGGGCGGAGGTGACATCCTGGTATTTCTTATCGATGTCCACCCCGTAGAAGAACTGGAGGACGGTGATGCCCACGTTCTCCATGGACATGGAGGTGGTGGAATCCACCTCCGAGATGGTGGCGAGGGCCGCCTCCACCCGGTCGGTGACCGACTGGTCGATCTCCTCCGGGGAGGCCCCGTAGTAGGAGGTCATGATCATAAGGACCGGCATTTCCACCTCCGGGGTGGACTCCAGCGGCATCTGGAACACCGCGGAGGTGCCGAAGACGATGAGGCTCAGAACACAGATGAAGATGCAGACCGGCCTCTTGATGGCAAATTTTGGGATGGAAAACAATCTGATCCCCCCTTACTTTTCAGCGGCCAGGGTCACCGCGGCCCCGTCCTTCAGGTCCGGGTGCCAGGTGGTGATGATCTGGTCATCGGGGCTGAGGCCGGAGAGGATGACCACCTCCTCCGCCGAGGAGATGCCGACGGTGACGTCCACCCGCACCGCGGTGTCGTCCCGGTAGACGTAGACGAAGGGCTGGTTCTCGTCGTACTCCAAGAGCTCCAGGGGCAGCAGGAGGGCGTTTTCCGCCTTGGCGGTGCTGGCCTTCACCTTCACCACCCCGCCGGAACGGCTGGTGCCCAGGGGCTCATCGGTCTGGGCCTTGGCGGCGTAGAGGCCGGTCTGGGGGTTGGCGGTGTTGGAAAGCTCGGTGATCTGGGCGGAATAATCCCGGCCGTTGTAGCTCACCGTCACCGGGGAGCCCACCGAGAGGGCGTTGGCCCCGTCCTCCGAGAGGTTGAAGGCGATCATGGGAGCGGTGTTGTCCTGGTCGATGATGTAGGCGGGGGCGCCGGGGGAGGCCATATCGCTGGCGGAGACGTTCCTGGCGGAAACGATGCCGGAGACCGGGGCGTAGACCTTGGCCTCGCTTAAGGACTTTACGGCGTTGTCGTAGCTGATCTTAGCCAGGTCGATCTGGCTCTGGACCGTGCCGGTGATGCCCTCTTCCTCGTCCCCCTTGGTGTTCTTGTATGTATCCCGCGCGGTGACCAGGCTCTTGAGGGAGCTCCTTACCTGCTCATCCAGCTTGTCGTAGTTCTGGATGTAGGCGTTTTTGGCCTGCTCGTAGGCCATCTGGGCGGTCACCTGGGCTTTTTGCAGCTTCGCCAGCTCCTCCCCGATGGTTCCCGCATCCTGGGCGGCCTTGAGGGCGGCGTTGGCCTGGTTCAGGTTCCGCTGGGCGGCCTCGTAGGCGTCCTCGATGGCGTCCCGGCTGTCCTTGAGGGTGCTGTACATATCCCCGGCGCTGTCGTAGGCGTTTTTGGACTGGATGATGGTGGTGTTGGCGCCGGAGACGGCGGCCTCGTACTGGAGGCGGGCGGTCTCCGCCATGGTCTCCAGGTTCTCGGTATCCAGCTCAAAGAGGAGCTGCCCCTTTTCCACGTGCTGGCCGGGGACGGCGTAGGTCTCCAGCACCTTGGCCTGGGAGGTGGCGTAGACCTTGATGCTCTCCGCCGCCTCCACCCGGCCCACGAATTCGGTCTGGCGGTCGATGGTGCCGTAGCCGGCGGAGGTGGTCCGCACCTCGATGGCCTTGGGCTCCTCCGCCGGGGCTCCCGCCGGCAGGCCGGGGCCGCCGCAGCCTGCCGCCAGCGTCAGGGCCGCCGACACGGCCAGGGCGGCAAGACGTTTTCCCATCTTCTCACGTTGCTTCATAGCATCTTCCTCCGTTTTCTATCGCGATCGTTCTTCTACGCCGGCAAAGGGCTCATCGGGCTGCGCCCGATGGACAGGCGGTGACCGCCTGGGCCGGGGCCTCCGCTTCCTCCTGGCTGATCTGCCTGCAGTTTGCCACCAGCCGCCGGAGCAGCCGGTTCAGGGTGTCAAATTCTTCCGGGGTGAAGCCCCGGAACATCCCGCCCAGCATCTCCTGGGCGGAGGGATGGAGCTGCTCTCCCAACAATGCGCATTTTTCGGTGAGGCGTACCTCCTTGTACCGGCGGTCCCGGCTGCCCACGGTGCGGGTGACAAAGCCCTTGCGCTCCAGCCGCTTGAGGATGCCGGTGACGGTGGGGTTGGTGAGCCGCAGCTCCTCCTCGATGTCCCTCTGGTTCACCGGCCTGCCGCAGCCCTGGGCGATGCAGAGGAGGACATCCAGCTGGGAGGTGGTCAGGTCCACCCCCATCTGGCGGAGGCTCCGGTCGATGCCGTCCTGCAAGGAGCGGTGGAGGGCTTTGCAAAGGCGCAGGAACCCCATCCTCGGCCCGACGCTCCCATCGGCCAGCCAGTTGTTTTCACTGCTCATGTCGCTGTTCTCCGTCTCCTTTCCCTCCGGCCCCTCCGGGTCCGGGCGGCGTCCCGTCCGGACCCGAAAAAACCGTGCCTACCAAATATAGCACGCTATGTTTTAACAGTCAACCACCTGGAAATACAATTTACAAAATCGTAAAACTCCTTCAGCTCGTCGATATAAAATATCGACGAGCTGAAGGAGCGCTGCGGCGGGTTATCCGCTCCCTACGGTCGCTCTACGCGAAAAGGGGGGCTCATCCGCCCCCCTTTTCACACTTTTTCCCCCGTGGGGAACGCAAAGCCCTGCTCCTGGGATATAGTCTTTCGACAGTCTGACTCCCTTCACAGACGTAGAGATCCCATCTCCCATCGCTGTACAGGGAGGGGCGAAAGGGGGCGGCTTGGAGTGGGTTTTATCGATTTTCTGCGATTTGAAGTTTTTTTCTTTCAGAAACATTCTCTTTTGGTCACTAATTTTTAAAGCGGCGATTTTTGCGGTAATCTTATTATTATGAGGAATTTTTTGACTAAATTGGAAGGTTCCTCAGAAATCTCATCATTTTTGCAGGAGGATCGACAGAATATGGCGACAAAAGAAACTTTCCGGGAGCGTACGAAGGGATTCGGCCCGTCTCTTGGCAGACAGGTGGAGCATTCCGGCCTGAGTCTGGGGGAGCTGGTGGAGCAGAGCACCGGCTGCAGCCTGGGGGCCCAGGTGGAGGCCACCATCGGCAATGCCTCCCCGGCCCAGGGCCCTGCCGTCACCGCGGAGGACCTGCTCCGGTACCTGATGATCCCCGGAACCTGCTTGGGGTTCCATCAGCTTGGCACCGCCATCAACTTCGCCGTGGAGGACGAAAACCGCCTCCTCAACGTCATCGATGACCTCTACCCCCTGGTGGGGGAGGTCTACCACGCCACCCCCAACAGCATCCAGAAGAATATGCGCATGGCTATCATCGCCGGGTGGAAAAACGGCGGCAAGGAGCAGATGGAAAAGCTCATGGGGCTCCCCTTCCGCAACCGCCCGGTCACCAAGGATTTCATCGACCTCCTGGCCGATTACCTCCGCCGCCGGACGGGCTGAGGCCTTGCCCCAGCCGCTCCCGGACCTCCTCCCAGCCAAAGGAGGGGTGGGCGCCGATGACCTCGGTGGTGAGGGCCCCGCAGGCGCCGGCGATCCGGGCGGCCCGGCCGGGGGCCTCGTCCGCCAGCAGCCCCGCCAGCAGTCCCCCGGCAAAGCTGTCCCCGGCGCCGGTGGTGTCCACCACCTGGGCGGGAAAGGCGGGGATCTCTTCCCGGTGCCCCGGAGTGTAGAGGGTGGCTCCCCGGCCCCCGCGGGTCTCCGCCAGGCAGACGAGCCGCCGGGCAAAGCCCCACTCCGGCAGGCTGGGGATCCCCAGGCGCTGCTCCAGCTCCTCCCGCTCCCCGCGGTTGGGGGTGAGTATGGTGGCGATCTCCAGCACCCGGCGGAGGAGGGAAGGGTCCATCTCCCCCAGCAGGGGGCCGGGGTCAAAGAGGATGGGTTTTCCGGCCTCCGCCATCTCCTCCAGGAAGTCCACCGCCTTTTCCGACCAGCCGGGGTACAGCAGGTAGATGCCGGTGACAAAGACCGCGGCGGCCTCCGCCTTCACGGTCTCCGGCACCCGGCGGGGGTCAAAGTGGCCCTCGCACCCTCGGAAGGTGAAGAAGGTGCGCTCCCCTTCCCCGTCCAGAACGATCATACAGTAACCGGCGGCTTCCCCCGGAAGGGGGTAGAGGGCGCTTTGGTCCAGCCCCTCCCGCTCCACGGTCCGGGCCAGCTCCCGGCCCATTTCGTCATCGCTGAGGGCGGAATACAGCACCGGCTCCACCCCCAGGTTCCGGAGGGTCCTGGCCACGTTGTAGGGGCAGCCCCCCACCTTCCGGAACTCCCGCGTGATGAGGGTATCCTCCCCCCGGCCGGGATAGCTCCCCACCACGACGTACTTATCCATCAGAAGCCCCCCCAGGAGCAGGACCTGCTTTGGCATAAAAAACACCCCTCTGCCGTTTTTTCCATTGTACCATATAGAAGGATAAAAGGCCAGGCTCATCCATTTCCGGGCGTGGCAAAGAGAGGAGTTAAAGCCGATCTGGGCTGCCGCTCCCGCATCGGGAACGCAACACGACCCCGCGCCGGAAGGACGCGGGGTCGTGTTGCAAAGAAAAGAAAGAAAGTAAAACGATGCGGCAGCGGATGAGGGGTTCCGCTTGTTTGCCGCACCTTTATTATACGGGGGAATCAGGGTTTTTGCAATCGGCAGAATGTAGGACGTTAGATTTTTGACGAGATTTAGTTTTAGTAAATTTGTCCAAGCTGTGGAGGCATTTTTTGGCTGGAGCGGCGGTCAGGGTTTTTCCTTCCCCTGCCGCCGGGCGCAAAGCGGCCCGCAGAAAAACCTGCGGGCCGGTTCCTTATGCTTCGCTTAGGAATTGAGCAGGATGACGTTGGTCTTGCGGATGGAGAGCCGCACCTTCTGGCCGATCTCCAGCAGATGGCTCTTTTCAAACATGATGTCCGCGTTGATCTCCACCCCGCCACAGAGGATGGTATAGCGCATCAGGTTGCCGTGGGAAAGGCTGTTGACCACCTCGCCCTCCATGTGGAACCGCTTGCTCTCGTCGGCCACCTCCAGGTTGATGCGGACGATCTCCGGGCGGATGGCTACATCGGCGCAGTCCACCGCCTCGCCGCTGGCCTTCTGGAAATCGGCGGCGGAAAGGATGTTGTAGTTGCCGATAAAGCTGGCGGCGAATTTGGACACCGGCTGGGTGTACATCTCGGTGGGGGTGCCGGACTGCTCGATGAGGCCGTTGTGGAAGAGGTGGATGACGTCGGACATCACCATGGCCTCGTCCTGGTCGTGGGTGACGAAGATGGTGGTCATGCCGAAATCCTGCTGGATGCGGCGGATCTCCACCTGGAGATTGCGGCGGAGCTTGGCGTCGATGGCGCTGAGGGGCTCATCCAGCAGCAGCACCTTGGGCTCGGTGACGATGGCGCGGGCCAGGGCAACACGCTGCTGCTGGCCGCCGGAAAGCTGGTTGGGGTACTGCTCCGCCTTGTCCTCCAGCCCCACGATCTTCAGGATCTCCGCGACCTTGCGGGAGATAGTGTCCTTGGGGACCTTCTTCATGTTCAGGCCGAAGGCCACGTTCTGGGCCACGCTCATGTTGGGGAAGAGGCTGTACTGCTGGAACACCATGCCGATGCCCCGGTCCCTGGGGTTCACGTGGGTGATGTCCTTGCCGTCCAGGCTGACGGTGCCGCTGGTGACCTCCTCCAGGCCGGCCAGGCACCGCAGCAGGGTGCTCTTGCCGCAGCCGGAGGGCCCCAGCAGGGTCACCAAGTGGCCCCGCTCCACATCCATGGTGATGCCCTTCAGGACCTTGTTCTGTCCGAAATCCTTATGTATGTTCTCAAAGTGGATATATCCCATGATCCCTTACTCCTTTACTTGTTGCTGGCGTCTCTTGGTATCCTTGTTCTGCAGGAGCAGCACCAGGAGGGTGATGATAAAGGTGGTCAGCATGATGATGACAAAGACCGCGCTGGCCATGGTGCTGTCGTGCTTCATCGTCTGGTAAAGGTAGATCTGCATATTGGGGGCGGAGGTGCCCGCCAGGTTGCGGATGAGCACATAGTCGCCGAAGATGATCCCCACCGCCAGCAGGGAGGAGATGATGATGGCGGAAAGGATGTTGGGCACCACCACGCGGAAGAAGGCGTACAGCTTGGAGGCGCCCAGCATCTCGGCGGCCTCGATGAGGGTGGGCATATGCACCGCCCGCATCCCGTTGCGGATGCCCTGGTAGATGTAGGGCAGGATGACCACGCAGTAGGCCCCCATCAGCATCAGCAGCCGGTTGGAAAGGAAGGTGGGGGAGCCCACATACAGGGAGAGGATGCTCACCGACAGGATGACGCCCTGGATGGTGTAAGGGATCATGCAGATGATCTGCACATATTTTTCCAGCTTGGGGAAGTAGATGGTGGTAACAAAGAGTGCCAGCAGCACGATGACGATGGTGGCGGCGATGGGGACGATGCACATGGCGATGGACCGGCCCACCGAGGCCAGGAACTCCCCGTCCGTGAAGAGCGCGATGTAGTTATCCAGCCGGAAGCCCTCCGGCAGGACGCCCGTCCACTTGCGGAAGAGGGAGTACACGATGGAGACGGCCAGGGGGATGAGCAGGTAGATCATCACCAGCAGCATGACCGCCAGGGGAGCAGCGCGTTTCTCCTTCATCTTCTGGCCCCTCCTTTCTGGAACCGCCGGCTGATGGCGTTGGTCAAGAGGATCATCAGGAGCATCAGCACCATCATCACCACCGAGAGGGCCCCGCCCAGCCCGGCCCGGATGCGCACCTCACCGGTGAAGCACCCGGCGATCTGCACCGGCAGCAGGGCAACGTTGTCCATCATCAGGGCGTAGATGGTGGCGTAGGCCGCCAGAGCGTTGGCGAAGAGGACGCTGAAGGTGGCCAGGATGCTGGGCATCAGCACCGGGATGGCGATCTTGCGCCAAAAGACTCCGGGGGTGCCCCCCAGCAGGGTGCAGGCCTCCTTCCACTGCTTGTGGACCCCGTCGAAGGCGGGGATGAGGAGCAGGGTGGAAAGGGGGATCTGGAAGTAGATGTAGATGAGGCTCATGCCGTTCATGGTGTACAACTCGTAGTTTGCCAGGGCGGAGATGCCCAGCTCCTTGCCGATGTTCACCATCAGCCCGGTGTTCCCCAGGAGGATCATGTAGGCAAAGGCCAGGGGGATCCCGGCAAAGTTGGAGACCATGTTCAGCACGGCGGTAAAGGCCCGGTTCATCTTGCCGGGGCGCTCGTGGGCTGCCCGCGCCCCGAAGAAGGCGATGACGATCCCCACAAAGGCCGAGGTCAGGGAGATCTTCAGGCTGTTCATGATGGCCTTCCGGTAGAGGAGCTTGCTGGCGATGGTCTGGTAGTTTTCCAGCGTGAAGGCTCCGCCGGTATCGGGCAGGAAGCTCTTGTAGATCACAGTCGCCAGGGGCAGGATCTCGTAAAGCAGGGCCACCACGAGGAAGGGCACCAGCGCCAGAAGGTACAGGTACTTGTTACTGGCTTTTTTGATCATAAGCGTTCACCTTTTTTCATCGCGTTTCAGCGCGACCTGAATGTACTCCCGCATTCCGCGGGCGGGCGCGAGGCCCAGCAGCCGGCAGAGGAGGGGGGCCAGGTTCAGCTGGGAGATCTCCTCCTCCTCAAAGCGGCCGGGTACCACCTGGGGGCTGAAGATATACAGGGGGATGGTGCGCTGGTCCGGGGTGGGGCCGCCGTGCATCCCCATGGCGTTCATGCCGTGGTCGGCGGTGATGACCACCTGCCAGCCTTCCTCCAGCCAGGGGGGGAGCAGCTGGGCGATGTGCTCCATCACGGTGGCCACCGCCTGGGCGTACTCCGGACTGCCGCTGCCCCGCCGGTGCCCCCAGTAGTCCACGTTCATGGAGTGGAACAGGAGGAAATCCGGGTGGTAGGTCTTTCTCAAAAATTCCCCGTCCCCAAAGAGATGGGTATCGGGATACTGGTCTTCGTAGTAAAAGATGCCGTGGCAGATGGAGCCCTCCCCCTCCAGCTGGAACCGGTCGGCCAGAGGGTCGAAGCGGCCGGGGCGGGAGTAGAGCTCGCTCATCCACTGGTAGGCCGCTGCCGCCGTGACGAGGCCCTTTTCCCGGCAGAGGGAAAAGACGTTGGGAAAGCGGCTGGGGCGGATGATCTGATTGTTGGTGATGCCGTGGACCGAGGAGGGGAGACCGGTGAGGCTGGTCTCGTACATGGGGCGGGACATGGAGGGCAGCTCCCCCCGCACCCGGTATTTGGCGCCCCGGCCGTTATCGATGAGGTGTTCCAGGTAGCCGGCGTTTTCGCTGCCGATGTCGTAGCGGCAGGCATCCAGCAGTATCAAAATGGTCTTAGCCAAGAAGGACACGCTCCTTTTTGGTAGATACACAGAAGAGGGGGGACCCTTGGGGGTCCCCCCTCTTCGCACCGCCGCGGAGCCGGAGGCGCCCGGCGGGCGATGAAACGAACGGTTACCCCGCCGCGGCGGGCCGCGATCAATTTAGGATGACGGACCGCCGGATAGCGGCGGGTCTTTGGGGAGAGATCACTGCACCAGCAGCGGAGCGATCTCTTCCTCCCAGCGGGTCTTAGCGGTCTCGCAGGCGGTGGAATAGGCAGCGGGATCGGTGATGACCACGGCCTTGGAAACGCCGCTCATGTCGATGACCTGGTCGGCATACTCGGCAGCGATCTTAAAATCGGTCCGGGTGGGGATGGCGCCGGCCAGGGCCAGGTAGGTCTGGCCCTCGTCGCTGAACATGACCTCGCGGGTCAGGGCAGCGGCGTGGGGATGGGGAGCGTACTTGTTGATGACGGAGGCATAGCCGTTCTGCAGGGCGCCATCGGTGGGCACCACGGCGGTCATCTTGTACTGGGTGATGTTCTTGCTGTAGGGGATACCGGTGAAGCTCCAGACCACGCCCACGGCGATCTCGCCGGATTCGAAGTTGGCCTGGGTGATGTCCAGGGTGTTGACGCGGCCGGCCTTGGCCATCTCGGTCCAGAAGTCGATGCCGGGCTGGAGGTTCTCCATGTCGCCGCCGAAGGCGTAGTTGGAGGCGATGAAGGCGCCCTGGGCATTACCGCCGCTGAGGGGTCCAAGGGCGACTTTGTAGTCGCCGTCCTTGATGTCCTGCCAGGAGGTGGGAACCTTGGAGACCTGGTCGGTGTTCACCAGGAAGGTGGTAGCTCCGGTGTAGGCCACCATCCACTTGCCGTCCTCACCCTTGGCCCAGTCGGGAACAGCGTCCCAGTAGGAGGTCTTGTAGCCCTGCACCAGGTCCTCGGAGACCGCCTGGCCCACGAAGGCGTAGCCGACGTCACCCATGTCCTTGGTGCCGTTCTTGCCCTCGGTGGCAAACATCTGCAGCTCCTCGGAGGAGCTCATGTCGGTGTCGTTGTGGGTGAGGCCGTAATTCCCGGTGACATTCTTCCAGAGGGAACCCCAGTCGGCCCACTCGTCGGGCATACCAACGGATACCACCTGGCCCTCGGCCTTGGCGCCTTCGATGATCTGGTCCAGGGTGAGGGAGTTCAGGTCCACGGCGCCGTCACCGGCGGGAGCGGGGGTACTGGCAGGGGTGCTGCCGCTTGCAGGGGGGGTCGCGGGAGCGCTGCTGCCGCCGCCATTGCCGCCGCAGCCCGCAGCCGCCAGGACCATGACCAGGGCGAGAGCCAGGGCCAGGAACTTTGCTGTACGGAATTTCTTCATTACTTTTTCCTCTCTTCTTCGTTTGCTTTGGTTCGTTCTTCGGTGAACCGTCTATTTGTTTTATCCGCCCCGAAGAGGGGCGGGAAAAACCGCCTGGGATCTGCCATTTGGCACTGGGCACAGGTATCTAATGTAAATATAGCATAAAGAACCGCTTCTGTAAAGCCGGAATTTATCAAATTTTATAAAAGTATGCCGTTTAGGGCGGTATATCCCTTGTTAAGTAGCCTCCGGCAAGGAGTCCAGGTAATCCACCAAGGCGGGGATCCCCTCCCCGGTGTAGGAGGAGATGAAGAAGACCGGAGAGGCTCCCGCCATCTCCAAAAGGTCCTTCGCGTCCTCCAAGGACTTTGGGCCGGGGGCAAGGTCGGTCTTGGTGACCACCCCCACCACCGGGCGGCCGTACATGGCCGCCTGTCCGGGGGAAAAGCGGCATTCCGGGTCGGTGCAGTCCTGGAGGAAGAGCACCACGTCGGCGTCCACCGCGGTGACGGTGAGGCCCCGCATCAGGGCCCGGTTCTCCACGTATTCTCCGGGGGTATCGATGGCATCCCCCATGAGCTGCACCGTCTGGGTCTTGCGGTAGCTGAGTTCCTGACCCATCAGGTACTGGCAGAGGGTGGTCTTGCCGCAGGCGATGCGGCCCATCATCATCAGCTTCTTCACGGCGGGCCTCCTATGTCCGGGTGATGGCGGTGGGGGTGAAGCGCAGGGTGTGCTCCAGCACATCCAGCACCGCCCGGAGGGACGCCTCCACGCTGGCCACGTCCCCGGTGATGATGAGGGAGCCGGAGAACCGGTCCACGAACACCAGGTCCACCTCCGCGGCCTTGGTGGCCACATCGGCGCCGATGATGGCGGCCTCGCTGGGGGTGATGGTCATGATCCCCAGGGCCTCCTGGATGCCCCCCACCACCCCCAGCTTTTTGTACAGGTCCCGGTCCGGGTTGGCGATGAGGTGAGCCAGGGTCACCTGCTTGCCGGGGACAAATTCCTGGATGATGCGCTGCTTATCCTCGAACATGGGGGATCCCCCCTTTCCTTTTGTTTCAGTGGTTCCGGGCTGCCGCCCAGGCCTGCCGCCACCAGTGTGTCGTTAGCTCAACGACCTTTTGTTTTCTACTCTGTATCAAGAACTTTGGCCGCTTTTCTTTTTGCTTCTTTTTCTTTTCCCGCGAAAAGAAAAAGAAGTGGGGGCTCTGCGCCCGCAGGCGCGTTTCGAGGTCAACCGCCCTGAAAGGGCGGCTCTTAGGCCGAGATGGGCAACGCCCCAGATCGGCATATCTTACAGCAGGCTGTTGAAGACCTCCGCCTTGGGGTTGGGGATGACCACCTGGCTCACCAGGAGGCCGTCTTCGGCGGCGGTGCGGACCCCCGCCTCCACCGCCTCGTGGACGGCGGCCACGTCCCCGGAGAGGACCACAAAGGATTTTCCCCCGATGCCGGTGCCCAGCCGGACGTCCATCAGGTCCACCTCCGCGGCCTTGACGGCGGCATCCGCCGCCCACACCGAGGCGGTGACGCTGAAGAACTCCATCACCCCCAGGGCGTTGACGGGCACCGGCTCCACCGCCTGGTTGATGGCGGAGATGACCATGGGGTGGACGCTGGGGATCACCACGCTGTCCACTACGTGGGCCCCGCCGATCTCCTTGCCGGCCTCCAGGGACGACGTCACCGCCGCCACCTCGCCGGAAAAGAGGATGTAGTACTTGCCGGGACACCCCGCCTTGGCGAACAAGAGGGTGGTCTCGGCGGTCTTGAGGATGCGGTCGGCGGCCTCCACCCCCTTGGCGATGCTGTTCAGCTCCAAAAATCCGATGCACAGGTTCATGGCTCAGCTCCTCCTTTCCTGGATGGCGATGGCGCCCTCGGTCCAGACCACCGTCCCGGCGATGGAGGCGTGGAGGTTGGCCCCCAGCTTTCCATCGGGACATTTGGCCACCAGCTGGCCCTCCGCCACCTGGTCCCCCTCCCGGACCACCGGCTGGCAGGGGGCGCCGATCTGCTGGTTCAAGGGCAGGATGACGGCGTCCGGCCGGTACTCCTCCATCCGGTCCAGGTCGGTGTGGTAATACTCCAGCACCCCGGCGCGGGCCGCGGCCCGCTGGGTGGGGATCTTCCGGCTGCGGCGGGCGGGCAGGGGGGCATACTCCCCCTCCCCCTTGGGGTACCGGATGCCCGCCTTGCCCAGGGTGTCCTTCAGGAGGGCGTTGACCCTCCGGGGCTGGAGGCCCATGGGGCAGGCGTAGCTCTCGCAGACGCCGCACTGGCAGCAGAGGGCCGCCTTCCTCACGTCCGGGTCGTCCAAAAGCTGGGTGATGTCCGGCGAAATAGCCATCTTCCGCATGATCTTGTGGGGCTCCAGGGGGTGCCCCAGGAGGTGGCGGGGGCAAAGCTCCGTGCAGTAGCTGCACTGGATGCAGGAGGCCGCCGCCCGGTTCTTCATGTGCTCCAGGGAGACCCGGTTCGCCTGGGCGATGGCGCTCTCCTCCGGCAGGATGAGGATGCCGGAGGTGGTTTTGGTCACCACCGCGGCCCCGGCCTCCTCCATGGAAAGGACCTTGCCCATCATGGGCCCGCCGTTTACCGCGATCCAGTTTTCCACCGCGGCGCCCCCGGCCTGTCGTATACAATCCGTATAACTTGTACCGACCGGTACGCAGAGTATCTTCGGTTCCTTCACCGCCCCGGTGACGGTGAGGTACTTGCGGATGAAGGGCCGCCCCTCCATGGCGTCAAAGACGGCGGCCATGGTGGCGGCGTTGGAGACGGCGGCCCCCACATCCAGGGGGATGCCCGCCGGGGGCACCACCCTGCCGGTGACCTCGTAGACCAGCACCTGCTCGTCCCCCGCCGGGTAGAAGCTCTCCATGGTGTGCAGGCGCACCGGGACGGAGCCCTTGGGGAGCTTGCGGATGGCGGTCTCCAGGGCCACGATCTCCCGCGTGTAGGCCTTTTTGAGGCCGATGGTGCAGTCCTCCGCCCCGATCTCCTTTGCCACCGCGGCGGCGGCCGCCACGATGTCCCCAGGGCGGTTGCGCATCAGCCACCGGTCGGTGCCCAGCAGGGGCTCGCACTCCGCCCCGTTGATGATGAGATGGCGGATCCCCTGGCCGGAGAGCTTCTGGTGGGTGGGGAAGCCCGCTCCCCCGCAGCCCACAACGCCGGCCTGGAAAATCGCGTCGATGATGGACATGGTCCCCACTCCTTACTTCTTGTTTTGGGCCGCTTCTTTTTCCACTTCCATGGTGTCGATGATGCCCACGATGGCGCAGTCCACCGGCAGGTCGTCCCGGCCCAGGGCCCGGCGGGCGGTGCTGCCGCTGACCACCAGCACATCCTCCCCGATGCCCGCCCCCACCCGGTCGGCGGCGACAAAGACCGATGGATTCCTCTGGTTGGTTTTGGTCTCCTGCACCACCATCAGCTTGATGCCCTCCAGGGCCTCTTCCTTCTTGGTGGCCCAGACATGGCCGATGACTTTACAGATAAGCATGGTTGTTTCTCCTTATAGGTAGGTGATGTGCCGGTCCTGGTGGAGGAAAACGTCCTTGGCGGAGGGGGTGAGCACCGTGCCCTTGCGCAGGACGATCTCCCCCTCCCCCTTGCGGCAGAGCTCCAGGGCCACCGCCTCGGTGATGACGCCGCCGGGCAGGTCCGCGCCGGGGGCGGCGGTCCGCTGGTATTTATCGATGACGGTGGTGCCCTGCACCAGCTTTACCCCGTAGGACTGGAGGGTGCGGACGTACCCTTCCAGCAGCTGGTAGAAGCCCCGGCTCCCCCGCCCCGCCAGCTTCCGGTGGGCCAGGGCGATGTCGTAGAGGTAGACCTCCTTGCCGTAGAGCAGGGCGTTGGTGAGGGCGCAGGTCACCGGCTGGCTGTCCCGCCCCAGGGCGGTATCCGCCAACTGGGTGCGGGTGATGGCGGTGACGAACACCTTCTCATAGGGCTGGATGTCCCCTTGGTACTCCTCGATGGAGGCCAGGCGGTACTGGGTGCGTACCGGCTTTGGCAGCGGCTCCGCCGGCCCGATGACAAGGGCGCGGGGCAGACCGCTCTTGTCCGCCGGCTCCTCCGGCTCCCCGCCCCCCAGGGTCCTCAGGACCTCCTTGGTGATAAGCTCGATGAGCTGTTCCTTTGTGAGTTCGGCCATGGGCGTCCCTCCTTGCTTTCAACATTGTGCGTGTTTTATGCTGATATGGGGCTTTGCCATCTCCGCGCTAAGAGCCGCCCCTGCGGGGCGGTTGCGCTCCGAAACGCGCCTTCTGCGTAGCAGACGTGCCCGAAGGGACGCAAAGCGGCCCGTTAGGGCTGGGCGCAGCAGCCCCCACCAACTTTTTTCTTAGAAGAAAAAAGTTGGACCAAAAAGAATTGCCTTTTGTAATAGCCGGTCGGATTTTTTCCGCCTTAGCGGCAGGGATAAGTCTCCCTCGATGAGGGAGGTGGTCCTCCGCAAGGAGAACCAGAGGAAGTTTTGGGTGCTGGGCTTCTGCAAAAACTCCCTCAGTCAGCCTGCGGCTGACAGCTCCCTCCCAGAGGGAGCCTTGGAAGCGCCAGGCCTCTTTCTGCGCTCTGCCGGCTAAGGCTCCAGGCACTCACTTGCGCCCTTCTCTTTGGTCAAGGAGCGGGGCTTGCCCCCGCTCCGGGTAGGGTGAAAACCGGACGAAGTCCGGACGTTCTTTTTTGCTTCTTTTTTCTCACGGGTGAGAAAAAAGAAGCGGGTTTCAGGGCAGCGCCCTGACAATGCGGCCGGTCCCGCCGCTGCCCAGGGCGCAGGCGTTGGCCTCGTCAAAGTCGATGTGCATGGCCAGGGCGAAGGTGTCCTTCACCCGGATGATAACCCGGTCGAAGGTGACGGGGCGGGGGGTATCCACCCGCACCCGGACGGTCTCGCCGTCTTTCACCCCCAGGCGGGCGGCGTCGGCGGGGGTCATATGGATATGGGCCCTGGCGGCGATGACGCTGCCTGGGGCGGGGAGCATCCCCTTTTCCCCCAGGATGTAGACATCCCCCGCGCCGGTGAGGTTTCCGGAGAGGTTCACCGGGGCCTTCACCCCCAGGGCGCGGGCGTCGGTGAGGGAAAGCTCCACCTGGACGGCGGAGCGCTCCGGTCCCAGCACCGCCACGTTTGCGATCTCCCCTTTGGCCGTCACCAGCCGTACCCGCTGTTCGCTGAGGAACTCCCCCGGCTGGGAGAGGTCCCGCTTTTTGGTGAGGCGGGCGCCGGGGCCGAAGAGGGCTTCCACCGCTTCCTTCGTCAGGTGGACGTGGCGGGCCGAGACCTCCACCGGGAACTCCTGCCCGCCGGCGGCGGGCGCCGCCCCCGGCAGGGACATCTCCCCGCACTGGGCCAGCACGCGGGAGACCATCTCCCGGACCTCGCTTTCGGTGATGGACATAGGGCTTCTCCCCCTTTCCCGTGGTTTACTTTCCGGACAGCAACTTGCAGAAGAGGATATAGACCGCGCTGCTGAGGCGGTTCAGGGCCCGGATGATGTCCGGGCGGGGCGTTTCGCCGGGGGCCTCAAAGGCATGGGCCGCGGCCAGCTCCACCTCCCGCACCTGGGTGCGCAGGGTGTTGAGGCGCAGGGCCAGCTCCCCCATCTCCCAGGAGGGGATGGGATGGTCGATACCGAAGGCCCCCTTCACATCGTGGGAGGTTTGGCGCAGCTCTGCCTGGTCCATCCCCAGGATGGGGATCTCCTCCAGGGGCCGGTCCTTTACCTCCGCCCCCAGCACCAGGCGCACCTGCTCCAGCACCTCCCCCAGGCCGTCCCGCACCGCGGGGGCATCCTGGCGGTGGGCCAGGGCCTGGGCCTCCAGGATGGCGGCCTCCAGGCTGTCCAGCTTTCCCCGGAAGGCGATGCGGGGGTGGGTCTTCTTCACCAGCATATTCCCCCGCAAGTGGGTCATCTCCTCCGGCTTTTCCCGCCCCAGGGGCAGGCCGGTGGCGGCGTCCAGGTAGGTGCGGCTGCCCCGGTCGGGGAGGGGGGTGCGGCTCATGCCGCCGCAGACCCTGCCCGGCGGCACAAGGACCAGCTCAATGTCCCGCTTCTCCAGCCAGGAGCGGGCGGACTCCGCCACAAAGGTGCCCTCCTCCACCTCGTACCGGCGGGTGCCGGGGGCGGGGGGATGGCTGCGGAGGTCGTTTTCGGTGAGTATCTTCCCCATGGCTTACTTGAGGGTGGGGAGGATGTACTCCACCTCGCCGTGGGGCCTGGGGATGACGTGGACGCTCACCAGCTCCCCCACCTTGGCGGCGGCAGCGGCCCCGGCATCGGTGGCGGCCTTGACGGCGCCGACGTCCCCCCGGACCATGACGGTGACGAGGCCCCCGCCCACGTGGACCTTGCCGATGAGGTTCACATTGGCGGCCTTCACCATGGC
>JAETSQ010000011.1 GCA_021769525.1 Oscillospiraceae bacterium | reverse complement strand
TGAAAAAAGGTATTAAGGTGTTTCTTCTTATCATTTTGGCTCTCTTCCTGGCCCAGCAGGTGCATGATTATTTTTGGCAGCGCAACCGTGAAAGAGAGATTGAACAAGTAATTGTTGCCATGCAAAATTCTGTGGATGAGTTGGAGGACTTCCTTCGGAAAAATCAAGATGATCTGGAATATTTAGTAACAAAATGTATAGAAAATGATATTATTATTTACACAACTTCCATTCAATCCTTAAGGACAAATGATACTAAGGAAGTTGCTGTAGAAAAAGAGCTATTGTCTAAAAGAGACAGGCTGATTGCGAATTTACCAAGTAATATTGAATTTTATCATATTTGTCCTTCAGAGATAAAACTCAACAATAAAGATGCGATATTTGGCACTTTAAGTATTAAGGTTTTTGCTCCACAATTTACAGAAGATCCTGGTGGGTATATAGCCGGGAGCATTGGTACAATAAAACTTAATCACACTTGGACAATCAATGTTGCAACACTAGATTATCCAGATTGTGTTCGTGCGCGGAAAATACTTGAAAGAATGGAGTCACAGACAAAATAGAATTTGAATGATTGGCAGGTATATAAGAAAAAAGGAAGTTGATCGATCATTCTCATTAACCGCCTCCTTTTGTTCCTGCGCTATCTCTGGACGACCCACCCCATTACCCTGGAACAGCTAAAAGATCACCTAGGAGCCAGTGGCCTGCCCCGGATTGATTTCCGAACCCATAAAACGAACAGGCCAGCGGTTTGAAAGTTACCGACTTCAAACCGCTGGCCTGTTTTTTAGCTATCAAAGTGTTTTTGAAATATCTTTCCGGTCAAATCAAAAATACTGCTAAGGGGTATTTCCGTTCCGTCGGCAAAAGCAAGGGAATTTTGGGCTTCCTTATATTTTTTTACGAATCCGGTATGGCTGGCAAATGGCAGGCCTGATCCATACAAAATGCCATCCAAAGAATCGTTGCTCAGGCAGTAGATTTCCGATTGGTGACCGCCGCAGCGGGCCATCAGGAAAAACAACTGCCATTGCCCGAAGCCGCAAAGCACAGCCAGGCATAACTTCCCGCTCTCCCTCATATCTATAAGCATAACAGCTCACAAATGGACAAGGAGTGATGGGTGTGAAGGGTGATCTGGCGCTGTTGGGGGCAGTGGGGGCGGCTATGGTGGTGATCCCCGCTACTGTTTTGGTCTGGTCGGGACAACCTCTGCTGGCGGAGCCCATCTCCGCCCTCCCGGCGGCTGTTCCCTCCTCCCAGGCCGCCTTGGGGGAAGCGGCCGCTCTGAACCAGGGGGCTTTCTCCACCCCCGCGCCAAAGAGCTCTTCCCAACCGCCGGAGGACGTCCCTTCCCGCCCGGCGGAAGGGGACGAGGGGCCGCAGACCGGGGAGGCCCTGCCGGACACGGTGAAGGGGATCTGGCGCTCCCCGGTGACCACCCTGCGCATCCTGGACCAGGGGACCGGCGAGGTGGTGGAGCTCTCCCTGGAGGACTACACCCGGTACGCCATCGCGGCGGAGATGCCCGCCAGCTACCACCTGGAGGCGCTGAAGGCCCAGGGGGTGGCGGCCCTCACCTATGCGTTGCAGGAGGCCATCACCCAGCGTTCCCTGCCGGAGGAGGAGCGGGACCCCGGCCTTCTGGGAGCGGACTTCGCCGCCGATCCGGGGGACCGCCGGGGCTATATGACCGAGGACACCGCCAGGGAGTTCTACGGGGAGCAGTTCGACTATAGCTGGAACCGCATCACCCAGGCCGCCCGCACCGCCTGCCGCTGTGTCGCCCTCTATGACGGGGAGCCCATCGCCGCCGCCTACCACGCCATCAGCGCCGGGGATACCACCGAGCGGGCGGAGAACATCTGGGACGGCCCCCTCCCCTACCTGGTGGAGGTGGACAGCAGCTGGGACATCCTGGCCCCAGGGTACAAAAGCACCGTCTCGGTCACCGACGGGGAGCTGAAGGAGCTCCTCACCGCCGCCGGGGCGAACCTTCTGCCGGACCCCGCCACCTGGCTCTCGGTCCGGGGGCGTTCCTCTGCCGGATATGTCACGGAGGTCCAGGCGGGGAGCATCACCCTCCATGGCAACCAGCTGCGGAACCTTTTGGGGCTGCGCAGCTCCGCCTTCGAGCTGGAGCGCACCCACACCGGCTACACCTTCTACGTCCGGGGATACGGCCACGGGGCAGGACTGAGCCAGGCGGGAGCAGATTACCTGGCCCGCCAGGGGGAGACCTTCGATGAGATCCTGCTCCACTACTACACCGGCATCACCCTGGCGGAGGTGGGGCTCTCCGGCGAGGGGATATAACAGGCTGCCGCTCGTTCCTGCCTTCTTTTTCTTCTTGCGAAAGAAGAAAAAGAAGCAAAAAGAAGAACGGCGGGGAGCTCCCCGCTGCCCATCGGTGCAAAAAAGGCTTCCGGAAAATTTCTTTTCCGGAAGCCTTTTCCCTGGTATATAAAATGTGGTATCATAGGGAGAGGAAAAAGCGCCCGTGATAAAAAGGAGGTTTTCCCCATGATGACTGATATTGAGATCGCAAAAGCCGCAAAGCCCCGGCCCATCCGGGAGGTAGCCGCGGACCTTTCCATCCCGGAGGAGGCCCTGGAATACTACGGCAAATACAAGGCCAAGCTGGAGGAGGACTACATCCGCTCGGTGGCGGACCGCCCGGACGGCAAGCTGGTACTGGTCACCGCCATCTCCCCCACCCCCATGGGGGAGGGGAAGACCACCACCACGGTGGGCCTGGGGGAGGCCATGCCCCTGGTGGGCCGGAAGGCCGTCATCGCCCTGCGGGAGCCCAGCCTGGGGCCGGTCTTTGGCATCAAAGGAGGGGCCGCCGGGGGCGGCTATGCCCAGGTGCTGCCCATGGAGGACATCAACCTCCACTTTACCGGAGATATGCACGCCATCACCGCCGCCAATAACCTGCTGTGCGCGGTGCTGGATAATTCCCTCCAGCAGGGCAACCCCCTTAAAATAGACACCCGGCGCATCCTCTTTAAGCGCTGCATGGATATGAACGACCGGGCGCTGCGCAATGTCATCGTGGGGCTGGGGGGCCGGGTCAACGGCGTCCCCAGGGAGGACGGGTTCCAGATCACCGTAGCCAGCGAGATCATGGCTATCTTCTGCCTGGCCACCGACCTTGCGGACCTGAAGCGCCGCCTGGGGGACATCCTGGTGGCCTACAACACCGAGGGCGGCCCCGTCTACGCCAAAGACTTAAAATGTGTGGGGGCTATGGCGGCCCTGCTGCGGGATGCCTTTAAGCCCAACCTGGTCCAGACCCTCACCGGCACCCCCTGCCTGATGCACGGCGGGCCCTTCGCCAACATCGCCCACGGCTGCAACTCCATCCGCGCCACCCGCCTGGCCCTGAAGCTGGCGGACATCACCATCACCGAGGCGGGCTTCGGCTCCGACCTGGGGGCGGAAAAATTCCTGGACATCAAGTGCCCCACCGCCGGCATCGCCCCCAGCTGCATCGTGCTGGTGGCTACCGTGCGGGCCCTCAAGTACAACGGCGGCGTCCCCAAGGACAAGGTGGCGGAGCCGAACCTCCCGGCGCTGGAAAAGGGCATCGTCAACCTGGCGGCCCACCTCAGCAATATGCAGAAGTACGGCGTCCCGGTGGTGGTAGCCATCAACCGCTTCCCCCAGGACACCCAGGAGGAACTGGACTACATCGCCGCCTACTGCCGGGAGCAGGGGGCGGAGTTCGCCCTCTCCGAGGTCTTCTCCAAGGGGGCCGAGGGAGGCGTGGAGCTGGCGAAGAAGGTGGTGGAAGCGGTGGCAAAGCCCTCCGCCTTCCGGTCCATCGTGGCGGGCTGCGGCTCCATCAAGGAGCGCCTCGATACCATCGCAAAGACCATCTACGGGGCGAAGGAGGTCATCTACACCCCGGCGGCGGAAAAGGCCCTGCGGGACATCCTGGCCCTGGACCCCGCCATGGACCAAAAGCCTGTCTGCGTCGCCAAGACCCAGTACTCCCTCTCCGACGACCCGGCGAAGCTGGGCCGCCCCTCCGATTTCGCCATCACCGTCCGGGATGTCCGCCTCTCCAACGGGGCGGGGTTCATCGTGGCCCTCACCGGGGACATCATGACCATGCCGGGACTGCCCAAGACCCCCGCCGCCCAGGGCATCGACGTGGACGAAAAGGGGGACATCTGGGGGTTATTCTGACAAAGGCGAGGTGATACCATGACCTTCCAAACCGACAGCCCGGAGGAGACCCAGGCTGTGGCCCAAAAGCTGGCGGCCCTGCTGCGCCCTGGGGACCTCATCGCCTACCGGGGGGGCATGGGGGCCGGAAAGACCACCTTCACCGCCGGCCTTGCCAAAGGGCTGGGCAGCGCCGCCTGGGTATCCAGTCCCACCTTTGCCCTGGTGCACCAGTACCAGGGGCCCATCCCCCTCTGCCACTTTGATATGTTCCGCATCACCTCCCTGGAGGACCTGTACTCCACCGGCTTCTTCGATTACCTGGAGGGCGGGGCCATCCTGGCGGTGGAGTGGAGCGAAAACATTGAGGCCGCCCTTCCCGACCCCCACATCACGGTGGAGTTCACCGTCGGCGAGGGGGACCGGCGGACCATCACCATAACGGGAGATGAACGATTCCGATGAAATGCCTTGTGCTGGAGGCCTCCGCCTCCGCCGCCTCCTGCGCCCTGCTGGAGGACGAAAAGGTGCTGGGGGAGTTCTTTGTCAACATCCCCCAGACCCACAGCCAGACCCTGCTGCCCATGGTCCGGGGGCTTTTGGACACCTGCGGCACCTCTGCCGGGGAGGTGGACCTTTACGCCGTCACACGGGGGCCGGGGTCCTTCACCGGCCTGCGCATCGCCATGGCGGCGGTAAAGGGGCTGGCGATGGCGGCGGAAAAGCCCTGCGTGGGGGTCTCCACCCTGGAGGCCCTGGCCCGGAACCTCACCGGTTTTTCCGGCTCCGCCGCCGCCGTGATGGACGCCCGCTGCGGCCAGGTCTACGCCGGGTTTTTCGCCCTCACCGGGGGGCGGGTGGAGCGGTACGAGTTCGGGGAGGACGCCGCCATCCCCATCGGGGAGCTGCGGTCCCGGCTGGAAAAAATGGAAAAACCGGTCTTTCTGGTTGGCGATGGGGCTCATCTGTGTTATAATAAGCTATTGGAGGAACCCTCCGCCGGGGAGCCGGTGGAAAGCTGGCTCCGTCTGGCCCCGCCCCACCTGCTGTACCAGCGGGCCGCCGCCGCGGGAGCCGCCGCTCTTCTGGCCTGGAAGCGGGGGGAGGCGGTGGACGCCGGGGCGCTGGAGCCCGCCTACCTGCGCCTGCCCCAGGCGGAGCGGGAGCTGCGTAAACGTCAGGGGAAGTGAAGCCTATGCCAAAGCTGGTCCGCAATCTGGCGGCCGCCTGCCTTGGGGCCTCGGCGGCGTGCGCCCTTCTCTCCTTCCGCCTGGGCGGGGGGATCTGGCTCACCCTGGCCATCGCCTTCGGCACCGCGGCCTACCACCTGGGGGTCCGGCTGCTGGTGGGCCGCGCCTACGACCGGTGGATGGGCAACCGGGCGGACCTCTCCCGGCGGTGGTATCAGCCCCGGCCCTGGGAGGAAAAGCTCTACCGCCTGCTGCGGGTAAAGTCCTGGAAGGACCGGATGCCCACCTTCTACCCCGACGAGTTCTCCCCGGAGAAACACACCTGGGAGGAGATCGCCCAGACCATGTGCCAATCGGAGCTGGTCCACGAGACCAATATCCTTATGAGTTTTCTGCCCCTTTTGGCCGCCATCCCCTTCGGGTCCTTCTGGGTGTTCTTCCTCACTTCCCTGGGGGGCGCCCTCTTTGACCTGTCCCTGGTCATCCTCCAGCGGTACAACCGCCCCCGCATCCTGCGCCTGGCCCGGAGGCAAAGCCGGCGCAAGACAGCAGCCGTATCGTGACAAAGGAGGAATTTAGAATGTCTGAAAGTTCCCGGCTCATCCTGGGCCTGCGTTCTAAGGGCTGGAGCGATACCGAAATCGCGGATTTCATCCTCTGGATCGAAACAGGAGAGGAGCAGTACCGTCCCAAGGAGGACAAGCCGGAGCAGAAGTGATCACCGCCGAAAGGAGCCCCTGATATGAAAGTTGCTATTTCCTGCGACCATGCCGCCTTCCGCCTCAAGGAGGCCGTCCGCGCCCACCTGGAGGAGCGGGGCATTGAATACCACGACTTCGGCATCTACACTGCCGGGGAGAAGCGGGACTACCCCTACGCCTCCCTCTACGCCTGCCGGGCTGTCCAGTCCGGGGAGTGCGGCTTTGCCATCGTGATGTGCGGCACCGGGGTGGGCGTCAGCATGGCCGCCAACAAGCTGGCGGGCATCCGGGCCGCCTGCTGCTCCGATTATTTCAGCGCCAAGTACACCCGCGCCCACAACGACGCCAACGTTCTCTGCATGGGGGAGCGTGTCATCGGGGAAGGTCTCGCCATGGAGCTGGTGGATGTCTTTCTGGACACCCCCTTTGAAGGCGGCCGCCACGCCCGCCGGGTGGGCCAGATCGCCGCTTTGGAGCGGGGGGAGCTGGCCCCGGAGACAAAAACAGAATAGGTATCGGTAAAGGGCATTGCCGTTTTTGGCAGTGCCCTTTTTCACGGAAACAAAAAAGACGGAGGTAGAACACTATGTCAAAGCCCTTTATCATGGACCATCCCCTCATCCAGCACAAGCTCACCTGGCTGCGGGATAAAAACACAGGCGCCAAGGAATTCCGGGAGCTGGTCAACGAGATCGCCACCCTCATGTGCTACGAGGCCACCCGCGACCTCCCCCTGGAGGATGTGGAGATCGAGACCCCCATGGGCCCTGCCGTCACCAAGGTCATCAGCGGCCGGAAGCTGGCCTTTGTGCCCATCCTCCGGGCCGGTATGGGGATGCTGGAAGGGGTGCTGGCCCTCATCCCCGCCGCCAAGGTGGGGCATATCGGCCTCTACCGGGACGAGGAGACCGCCGTCCCGGTGGAGTATTACTGCAAGCTCCCCGCCGACATCGCGGAGCGGGACGTCATCATCCTGGACCCCATGCTGGCCACCGGCGGCTCCGCCATCGACGCCATCACCCAGATCAAGGCCAGGGGGTGCCGGAGCATCAAGTTCATGTGCATCATCGCCGCTCCGGAGGGGCTGGAGGCCCTGGAGAAGGCCCACCCGGATGTGCATATCTACTGCGCTTCCCTGGACCGGTGCCTCAACGACAAAAAGTACATCCTCCCCGGACTGGGAGACGCGGGGGACCGCATCTACGGCACCAAATAAAACCGTGCAGGGGGGCCGGGCCGTTTCGGCGGCCGGCCTCCCCGGACCTGGCGCAGCCCGGCAGAAAGATTTCGCCCGGCCGTGCCAGGCCCTTTTCTTTTGTGCCGGAACAGAGTATAATTAAGGAAAATCAAGCGGAAGGAGGCGGGCCGTATGGCCGATTACACCAAGCTGCAAAACGGCAGCGACATCCGGGGGGTGGCCCTCCCCGGCGTGGAGGAGGAGCCCGTGACCCTCACCCCGGAGGCCGCCGGGGCCATCGCCCAGGCCTTTGTCCGGTGGCTGGCAGAGCGGAGAGGAAAGGCCGCGGAGGACCTCACCATCGGGGTGGGGCGGGATTCCCGCCTCTCCGGCCCGGAGCTTGCCGCGGGGGTGACGGAGGGCGTCCTCCTGGAGGGGGCCGCTTGCCGGGACTGCGGCATGGCCAGCACCCCCGCCATGTTCATGTCCACCGTCCTCCCCGGCTTCGGCTGGGACGGCGCGGTGATGATCACCGCCAGCCATCTCCCCTGGAACCGCAACGGCCTCAAGCTCTTTACCGCCCAGGGGGGGCTGGAGTCCGGGGACATCCAAAAAATACTGGCCATGGCTGGGGAGCCTCTGCCCGGCGGACAGTCCCCCTGCCGGAAGGCGGCGGGACGCCCGCAGCCGGCGGACCTGATGGGGGCCTACTCCGCCCACCTGCGGGAGATCATCCTCCGGGGGGCCGGAAACGGAGAGCGTCCCCTGGCAGGCTTTAAGATCGCGGTGGACGCCGGCAACGGGGCGGGGGGATTTTTTGCCCGGCAGGTACTGGAGCCCCTGGGGGCGGATACTTCCGCCAGCGTTTACCTGGAGCCGGACGGGCGCTTCCCCAACCACATCCCCAACCCGGAGGACAAAACCGCCATGGAGTCCATCCGCCGGGCGGTGCTGGAGGGGAACTGCGACCTGGGCCTCATCTTCGACACCGATGTGGACCGGGCGGGGGCGGTGGACCGGGACGGGCGGGAGCTCTGCCGGAACCGGCTCATCGGCCTGCTGGCGGCCATCGCGGCGGAGGAGGCCCCCGGCTCCGCCGTTGTCACCGACTCGGTGACCTCCTCCCAGCTGGCGGACTTTTTGACGGAGAGGCTGGGACTCATCCACCGCCGCTACAAGCGGGGCTACAAAAACGTCATCAACGAGGGCATCCGCCTGAACCGGGAGGGGACCCCCTGCCTGCTGGCCATCGAGACCAGCGGCCACGCCGCCATGCGGGAGAACTACTTCCTGGATGACGGCGCCTATGTGGCGGTAAAGCTCATCATCCGGGCCGCCCGCCTGGGGCGGGAGGGCAGGACGCTGGGGGACCTGCTGGAGGGGCTGGAGGAGCCCCTGGAGGCGGCGGAGTACCGCCTGCCCATCCGCACCGAGGACTTCCGGAGTTACGGCCGGCAGGTGCTGGAGGCCCTGGAGGACTATGCCAAGGGGCGCCCCGGCTGGCAGATCGCCCCGGATAACTGCGAGGGGCTGCGGGTCTCCTTCCCAGAGGAGGAGGGGTGGTTTTTGCTGCGGATGTCCCTCCACGACCCCCTGATGCCCCTGAACATCGAAAGCAGCCGCCCCGGCGGGGTGCGGGGGATGCTGGAAGAGCTGCGGCCCTTCCTGGCCCGGTGGGAGGCCCTGGACCTTTCCCCGCTCTCCTAAGCGTATAAAAAAGCAAGGAGGCGTCTCATCATGATCCTTCCCCTCACCGCGGAAACGCTGAACAGCCTCACCAAAACCGAGCTGGAGGTGGTCCGTTTCATCAACAGCAACGAGGAGCGGCTCTCCCAGCTTTCCATCGTGGACATCGCCTACGAGACCTTTTCCTCCCCCGCCACCGTTTCCAGGGCCATCCGCAAATGCAAGATCAACGGCTTCAACGAGCTGCGGTACAAGCTGGCTGCCAGGGACGGGGACAAGCAGGTGGTGGACGTCAACGAGATCCTCAACAAATCCCTGGTGGAGGCCCACCGCACCATCGAGCAGATCTCCATGGCGGACGTGCTGCGGTGCATCCGGATGATCCAGGGGGCCCGGCGGGTCTATGTCTTTGCCAGGGGGCTGACCCACTACATCGCCGATGAGTTCTGCCTCAAGCTCCAGCTGATGAACGTGGACGCCATGGTCACCGACGATCCCAGGATCATGGTGAGCATCTCCCGGACCATCTCCCCCCGGAACCTGGTGGTGATCTTCTCCCTCAACGGCCGCACCCAGGAGCTGGTGGAGTCCGCCCTCTGCGCCCACAGCAACCACTGCCCGGTGATCTCCTGCTCCTGCAACGCGGAAAGCGAGCTGGGGAAGCACTCGGATGTACACATCGTGGGCTACAAGCACAGCCATGTGTCCTTCCACTCCTACGAGGTCACCACCCGCCTCCCCCTGCTCATCATCTCCCGTGTCATCATCGACCAGATGGTGAACGCCTCCGGGGACGCGGAGCGGCTGTAAAAAAATGGTCCGAAAAAAGCCCGCTCTCCCCAGAAAACTCCTGGGAAGGGCGGGCTGCATTTTCATTTTAGGGACCGGAGCATCCTATTCCGGCTATTGCTGGGAGGCCGGGGCCTCCGGCTCGCCGGAAGGGGCCGGGGCAGCGGTCTCCGGAGCGGCGGCTTCGGTGGCCTCGGCAGCCTTGCGGGGGGCGGCTCCCTTTCCCTCCGGGCGGGAGAACTTGGCCCGCTTGACCCGCTGGGCCCCCACATCCGCGCCGGTGACGATGCGGTTGCGGTTCCACATCACCAGGGTAACGGCGGCCACCACCAGCAGGGCCATTCCGGCAAAGCCGTAGCTTCCCGCCTGCACCGCCAGCCAAGCCAGGGGATTGCCCCCGTCGTTGAAGTTGGAGATGGTCCCCAGCTGCTCAAAGGCCTCGGCATTGGCGGTGACGGCACCCAGGGTGAACAGCTCCGCCAGGGAGGAGGAGCACCACATCATCACCGAGGAGACCATCACCCCGGCCAGGAGGCTGCGCACCAGGTCCCCCCGGCAGATGAGGACGATGAGGGCGATGATGTAGGGGAGCATAACGATGTCCCCCTGGGGCAGGAAGCGGTTGCCGGGGATGGCCCCCGCCAAAAAGGTAACAATGGGGGCTACCATCAGGGTCACCACGATCACTGTGCCGTTGCCCAGGGCGGCCGTGGGGGTGAGGCCCAGGTAGAGGCTCCCTTTCATGCCCAGTTTTTCCTTGGAGAATCCGGTCACCGCCTCGGAGACCGGAAGGACCGCCGAGGAGAGGGCCTGTCCCAGATAGGGGGCCAGGAAGGCCAGGGCGCCGAAGGTCATGGCCAGCTGGAGGATGCCGTAGCTGTCCCGGCCGGCCAGCACCCCCAGCAGCACCCCCATGGCGGCGCTCCAGGCCACCGGGGAGGCCAGGGTGGAACGGGGCTCCGGGGTGCGGTCCAGCACCAGCCTGGGACGTCCCGGAATAAAATTCAGCAGGTGTTCCGCCGCCAGGGCGAAGGGGACCGCTGCGGAGACATAGCCGTTGGCCACCGAGACCCCGGCCAGCTGGCAGTACCGGCCCATCCGCCAGCCGCACCGGTCGGAGAGGACCAGCAGAACGGCCCCCATGGCGGCGGCGGCCACCATCCCATAGGCGAAGCTGTCGGTAAGGCGCTCCACCATGGCCCCGATGAAGGAGACGTGCCAAAGGTTCCACAGGTCCAGGTTCAGGGTGCGGGTGCACCGGGAAAGGAGCATCACCCAGTTGACCGCGGCATAGAGGGGAACGATCCAGGCGTTGATGAGGGAGGCGGAGGCGATGGCGGAGGACGCCGCCCACCCGGCATCGGTGATCTCCAGCGCCAGCTGATGGTTGAGGACGATGTCCGCGATCACCGCGGACAGGCTGTTGCCCAGGCTGTTCACCATCAGGTTCAGGCCAAAGATGGCGGCGGTGGTCCGCACGCCGCTGCGCAGGGCATCCCAGAAGCGCAGGCCCATCGCCGTGCCGCACAGGGTAAGGAGCGTGGGGGTGATGATGAGCCACCCGCTCCGGATGAATATTTCAAAGATACGCAAAAACCAGTTCAAGTTTTCTGCCTCCTGTTCCTAGCGAGATCTGCCGCCCTCTTTCCCCCTGTCCCGCAAGGCGGGGGCGGACGGCTCTAAAGATAAGTTCTATTATACTGGAAAGGCTCCCGCCATGCAAGGCGGCATTTGTGAATTCTCTCCCCAAAGATCGAAATATTGACTTTTCCCCTCCGGTATTGTATCATTTACTAAGATAAGCCGCTGTGGCGAAACCGGCAGACGCAAGAGACTTAAAATCTCTCGGAGGCAACTCCGTACGGGTTCAAGTCCCGTCAGCGGCACCAAACCAATGTAATCCGAACCTTTTTCCGATAGGAGACGGGTTCGGATTCTTGGTTTTCTTTGAGAAATTTGAGAGTACCCATTTCCGCAATGGGGTGCAGAAGAAGCCGACCTCCAAACCCAGGGGACCGAGAAAGAAAAAGCAAACAGTGTAACACAAAAAGGTCCGGGGTACACCGCTTTTGCGATATGCCCTGGACCTTTCCGTTTGCTTCTCATTCGGCTTTCCCATAGCTGCCGTTTTCTTCGTCTCCTGCTCGACTTTCCATTCCGCGAACATCCGCTGGCCCTCCTCACTGTTGAATGTCCAGAACGGTGTCGTAGGGATGCCCGGTGAAGTTGGCGGCGGCGAAGTTCCCGTTGTCATTGTTGTTCAGCTTGTTGGGGCTGGTCACAGCGCCCCAGACATCGTACTCCAGTTCCGCAAAGCTCTGGCCGTTGTCCTTGGTGTAGTACCGGGTGTTGCCCATGATGTCCTCGTGGACATACAGCAGGCGGTCCCAGTTTCCGCGCTCGGTGAACTGCTCCATCCGCTCGCCCCAGGCGGTGTAGATGTGCTTCTGCTCGTAGTAACCGGCGCTGAACACCATCAGGTCATTGCGCTCGAAGCTGTTGTAGTCGATGACGAACTCCCGGTCATACACCTGCCCGGCGTGGGCAGGCGCGGTGCTGTGCCAGGTTTACTGGCACAGCACCTCCTTTCTACGTATTCTTCAAGAACTGTAATATTGTTTTTTAGAACCAAATATTTTTTTGCCATATTTGTATACCATATATAAACATATTGGTATCAATATGACCCCAGCCGCTATATCTTCTCCTGGAACATATAGTTCATAAAAAACTTCTTCTGTGCCATTCGGATAAATTTTTAAGACTTTATTTCCCTTAGTTCTATACTTGTTTCCCTGTGAATCCACTTCATTGATTTCAAGCAACTCATTAGATTCTTTATCATTAGAAAGGTCCACCTCTTCAAGCAGGTTTCCTTCTCGATCAAAAGTTAGGAGTTTTCTTGAACGTTTCAAATAATATTTAATGGTTTTGCTCTCGTTGTTATCAAAAAGAACAGAAAATATAGGGTCCACTACTGGGAATTGATAAGCACACAAGAAATCTCCCCTTGTATTATAAATATTTACTATTCCATCAGAAAACCCAAGGGCAACTTCATCATAAGGGCTGACCGACACAAATTGAAATCTGCTTTTGGGGAACTCCTCTTTCCCTATAATAGATAAATTTTTTGAATCTACACCAGCACCTATGAAAAGAGGAAGAAAAGAAATCAATAGGCAAGCAAGTGTTCTTTTTCCTTTTATCCTATCCATGCTAGAATATCTCCTGTTTTCTCATCGTACCACTTATAAATATTAAATGGATTGTTTGGATTTTCTGAGATTGGGGTTGTCTCGCTTCTTACAAAATGCCCCTCGGCTCCTAAACTTCCGCCAGGTTTTATTGTTAATACAATGCAAGAGCCTGTAATTTCAGTTTTATCTACAGACAAAAGGTCAACATAATCCAAGCCAACACCCGCTTTGCTGCCTGTAATACTGCCTCCATAATTATTCGCATTACCTGTCCAATCCACTACTGTGCCACCAGGCATTATTGCAATAAAGGCATCCGGCCCTAATGGCTTTTCTGGAATCATTCCGGCACCTACACCTGCTGCACCAGTATAAGAAATTAAAAATCGCCTTTTGAATCAATCAAGAAGTTCACGGTCAAAGAATCTGTTAAACTCCCCAAATTAATTGCAGCACCTATAGAGGCATTGGCTGTAAGATTATAGTCTCCTAAAATGCGACCAATCCATTGGACGTCTTCATTAATTTTAAAAATCGTAAATTTAGCTTGTTCTTTTGGATCTGTGAGCAAAGCTAAAACACTTGCTTTCTCCACCTCACAAGTAATACGCCTGAAATAGAGTTTCGTATCCTCCACGTGGTTCTTCAAATGCCCGCCTGCCCAACCGGCAAGCTCTTCCAATGGCGTAGGCGGTAAGGTTGGGTCTTGGTAGTATGCCTCCCAAAGCTGTCGTTCAGCCTCTTGTTTAGCAAAAAGTTTTTGGCGTTCAACTATTACAGCTCTATCATATGCGTCATACTTTTCCTTCTTTCTAATCGCTTCTTCCAGACGCATGGATCTTTGTACTCGGTCTAATTCTTCTTCGTAAATCCGGTTCTTTTCACGAATTTCGGCGCCAAGTCTTAGTTTTCAAAGTTCCTTTCCTCTGTTTGTCTACTCTATGGGGAGCATATCAAAGAGGGCGGATTCAAAAAAGGCACAGGTGAATCCCTCAGCAAACAGGGTGAAAACAAGGGTTCAAATCCAGCCGGTTCGTCCCAAACCCCGTTTTGCATCTATCGTTTGAGCGGCTGATTTTTGGCCCTCAAAAGTCCATAAACACTAGATGCCATGCGGGTTTATCCGCATGGCATCTAAAGTGTCTGTGCCACCCCACCACTTTAGATGCAGCCGTTTTCATTCTCGTAAACCCGCATCTTTCCAAGGGTTGGCGTTCATATCCCACATCCGGCGTCCTATTTGCGGAACATCTTCCGCAACCCCTCTATGAAGTTTTTCAAAATCAGAAGTGCTTTTCCCTTGATACAAGAGATTTCGGCTTGTCCTGCAGCAGCCTCTTTCGGAGCAGCACCGGCCTGTTGTGCAAGCCGCTCCTGTTCCCGTTTCAGCCTCATCGCTCATGATCCGCTGGCGGCAAGGTGAATAGCATTTTGGGTTCCGGTGTGGCGGCGGGTGCTTGCTGTGGAGGGGCAATGGCCTGCCCTCGCAATTCCAAAAGGAGCCTGGTATAGTCTTTCCTTTTCCGGACAACACCTTTGTTTTTCTACCCATACGCCTCACCTTTAGTGCCCATCTGTCGGAAAAAGCAGATTTGCCAAATCCAATTATACCAGAGTTCCTTTTGGGAATCTACTGTCTGAGCAACGATTCTTGAGATGGCATTTCGTATAGTTAGCGGTTTTTCTTGAGTATCGGTAGAGCCCACAGTCGATATGTCCTCCCCGCAGATAGCCTCCCAATAAGTATTTTGAGAGATTTTCTCTGTCAGTTCAGCCTTGGACCAACCAAACTGCCAGACGGCCCGGTGATACCAACTGCGGCCCTTCATATCCAGGTCGGCCTCCAGGATAACAATATTCTGGGTCCAGCCGACTTTCATGGCTTGTTCGAGAACCTCTGGATAACCTTCATACATCCGGTAAAAGTCCCGCATCCGGCGCAGATTGCGGGGGGAGAATCCGGTCCGGTCAGGGTAGTTTGCGGTGATATACTCCGCCGCCATCACAGCGGCCCCTTTCTCCGGCCTGACGCTTACCAGCCTGCCCAGCTCCAGGTACAGCTCCATCTGGGAGAAACCGGCGGCAAAGACCCTGTTGATCTCGTCATAAAAGCTGCTGTAATCAATATTTTTTCGAATATTCATCCCGTTTCTCCCTTCTGGGTCTATGGCCCTGTTTTTCGCCATAAGGCAAAGGAAAAGACGGCAGTTTTGGCTGCCGCCCTTTGCTTCAACTTATCGTTTATGATTCGATTTCCTGCTCAATCTGCACCCCGCCCCGCAGGCAGACAATGATCTTTTCCCTGGATACCACCTTCACCGTGTCGACCAGCTGTCGGATCATGCTCTCGTCCCATTGGGTGATTTCCGCCGAAACATTTTCCATCACCGAAACCGCATTTTTGATCTGTGTAAAGGCGGCGGCGTTTTTTCCTCTCTGCTCCTGAATGAAGGCTCTTTTTTCTTTGAGCGCGGTCGTTTCATCCAATAGGGCTTTCAACTGGCCCTGATACCCTGCCGAATCACCCGCACCAGCGGCTTGAGCGATTAAAACCCCCACCTGTTGATTGACCTCCTCAAGCCTTTTTTCGATGTCTCCAAGGCTCATGCCCTCGCCGGGGATGGGGGCAATCTCCTGCTCCATCGCTCCGGCGACCTGCCGGATGAGGTTTCCCTTCTGCCCCATCGCACTGTTCAACGCCGCCAGGATGGCCCTCTGAAGGGGTTCCTCCTCCAGGGTGGGGGAGTTGTGGCAGTACCGCTTGCCATAGTCCAGGCGGCTCACACAGCGCCACACGATGCGGGTTTGATTACCCCGCTTCCAGGTACACCGGCGGTAGAGGGTCCCGCATTCGCCGCAGACCAGCCGTTCCGAAAGGGCGTACTTGCTGGCGTAGGAGGTGAGGCCGGTAGGGGCCGCCTTGGTGGGGCTTTTGGCCGCTTTGCGCCTCGCCAGCTCCGCCTGGACAGCGTCGAAGGTTTTTTGGTCCACGATGGCGGGATGGTGGTTTTCGATGAGATACATGGGCAGCTGCCCGGTGTTCTTAACGGACTTCCGGCTGATGCAATCGCTGATAAAAGTCTTTTGCAACTGCCGTCCCGGTCCCGGCAGGTGAAACCCACATGGGGATAGGGGCAGCCCTCACACCGGCTGGGGATGGGGACCTCCTGCCAGCGGATGGTGGTGGTTTCTCTGGTCACTTCGATGATCATGTTCTTACTCTCCTTTTTCTGTTTTTCCCGGATATGCAAAAAGCGCCGTTCTTCCCGGTAGGAAAAACGGCGCTTTGGTATCCCCTTTTACATGGACATGGACATAGCTGGTGGTTTCTGATAATTCTCCTGCGTTCGGGGATTTTCCTCTCCGTACAGGTCGTACAGGATGTCATCCGCTGCCTTGCGGATCTTGGGGTCGTCTGTTAAGACCTTATAGCGGAAGCCGGATGTCGAGTGGTAGGGGAGTTCCTCCTGGATTACCTTGAGAAACTCCGCGGGATCGGTGTATTCAAAAGCTGCCCACCGCTCAACTCCTTGGGATCATCCTCCCTATCTCCATACTCGTCGCGCTCATAGAGCTCCGCGGTGAGGGGCATATACAGCCGGAGGACGGACGGCTCTGTGGACAGGGGGCGCAGGGAGCTGTCCAGCTGTTCCACCTTTTTCATCAGGGCAAGGAATTTTTCCGAGGAGTCCGGCTCGGTGAGGTAGACCGCCGCTTTCAGCTTTTCCGCCTCTGCCGGGGAGAGGTCCTCCAGCGCCGCCGCCAGCCGGTTGAGCGAAAAAATGTCCTCCTTCTCCAATGAGAGGGAGGACACCATTTCTTCTATGGGGGCCTGGTCGATATAGCAGAGCTCGAAATTCTTCGGGTCGATGACGCCGCTTCGCTCCAGCTCCCGGTTCAGTCTGCTTTCCGCCATGGGGAGAAACAGGAAGTTTTCCTTGCTGTCCTCCTGGGGCTTGAAGGCCACCACCAGCGGCTCCCCGCAGCCGTAGGCGGGGAAGGGGCCGCCGTAGTAGAGGGGGCGCAGCTCCATCCCGTTGTCATAGACCACGCCGTAGGGAGTGATCTTGCCGTTTCCGTTTTGCAGAAGATCCTGTGCCCTTTTTCGGAAGTCGGTGTTTTTTAATTCTTCCATACTGATGCAGCCGTCGTTTAGGGCCATGACATGATCTTTCCCAATCTGCTCCAGGTCTCGAAAGTCCTGTACTACGGTGACCCGCTGGCAGCAGAAGGTCAGGTTGATAAAATCCTGGATGGACGAGATGCCTTTCGCTGCCGCTGCCGCCTGAAACTGGAGGGCCTCACTCTCATCAAAGCTGTCCAGCCGTTTGGCCAGGTAGTCCAGCTCATCCAGGTTGACCGATGTTCCCTCCATCCGTTTCAGGATGGAATAGTGGCTGTCGATGGTTTCCACCTGGCAGTCCTGACCGACGGATGCGCCTATTTTCAAACCCTTCAGCAGCTCCAGGATCTGCTCGTACTCCTGCCGGGGAATCGGGAAGGGAACCGTTACAACCCCTGATTCTGGCTTCGCCTGATTGCCGAGAACCGCTTTGATCTGATACATCTTTTCACCGTCACCGCCTTTCGCTCAACACAATACCGGTTTTCTTTCCACAGGGGAATCACCAGAACTAACAAGAAATATCCAGCCTCCTCCTCTTTTTCTGACGCTCGGTGAGCTGCTCCACATCGGTCCGCAGGCAGCTGCCGTCCCGGTCCCGGCAGGTGAAGCCCACATGGGGGTAGGGGCAGCCTTCGCACCGGCTGGGGATGGGGACTTCCTGCCAGCGGATGGTGGTGGTTTCTCTGGTCACTTCGATGATCATAATTTCCTTCTCCTCTCTCTGATTTTTCCCAGATATGCAAAAAGCGCCGTTCTTCCCGGTGAGAAAAACGGCGCATTGGCATCTCTCTTTACATAGTCATGGACATAGCCGGCGGCTTCTGATAATCCCCCAGTGTGCGAGGGTTTTCCTCCCCGTAGAGGTCGCAGAGGATGTCATCCGCTGCCTTGCGGATCTTGGGGTCGTCTGTTAAGACCTTATAGCGGAAACCGGATGTTGGGTGGTAGGGGAGTTCTTCTCGGATCACCTTGAGAAACTCCGCGGGGGTGGTGTATTCAAACGCCTCTCCGTTTGCGAAAGTGACTTTGCCGATGAGCGGTTTTTCTTGACCACGGCCACTTTCCTGGTCTGTTTTATGTTCATACTACCATACCTCTCTTTCTTCCTTTTTTTCTGGAAATGAAAAAAGCGCCCATATCTTGCTGGCAAGACATCGGCGCTGGGGAGAAGGATGATCGATTTTTCGAGGCGGTGCCATTTTTGGGGGAAGAGGGCGGATTCAAAAAAGGCACAGGCGGATCTCTCCGCAAACAGGGTGAAAACAAGGGTTCAAATCCAGCCGATTCATCCTAAACCCCGTTTTGCATCTATCGTTTGAGCGGCTGATTTTTGACCCCCAAAAGTGCCACAAACACTAGATGCCATGCGGGTTTATCCGCATGGCATCTAAAGTGTCTGGTGACCCGTACGAGATTCGAACTCGTGTAGCCGCCGTGAAAGGGCGGTGTCTTAACCACTTGACCAACGGGCCTCAACAAAGGAGGGGAAAAGGAGATTTTCCTTTTCCCCTCGCCTTTTGGTAGCGGTAACTGGATTCGAACCGGTGACACTTCGGGTATGAACCGAATGCTCTAGCCAACTGAGCTATACCGCCATGTCCCCGCCCACAGGGCCGGTGAACACAACCATTATACACGATGATGACACGCTTGTCAACAATTTTTTTTGCCAGGAGCTGCGCAGGAAAAAGTGGTGAAAGAGTCCGGAGGCGGCCCGCCCCCAGGGGCATCCGACACGAAAAAGGCCCCCGGTCCTACCGGGGGCCCTGCTCGCTTCAGGCGGGTTTATGCGGGGAGATCACTCCTCCACATAGGCGTACTGGAAGAACCAGTAGCCGTAGGGGCTGTGCCAGCTGCCCTTCAGGGAGGGGCTCTGGAGCCAGAAGTCATTGTAGTAAGCCACGGGGATGCAGGCGTAGTCCTCCATCATGATCTTCTCGGCGTTGTGGAGGAACTTGAAGTGATCGCCCTGGTCGGCGCAGCGGGAAGAATCGATAGCGGCGTCGAAGGAGGCGCTGTTGTACTTACCGTCGTTGTTGCCGTTGGTGGAGTACAGCAGCTCGATCATGTTGGAAGCGTCGTTGTAGTCCATGACCCAGCCGTTACGGGACATCTCATAGTCGCCGGCCCGGCGCATGGGGGTGAAGGAAGCCCACTCAACACGGTCGATGTTCATGGTGATGCCCAGGACCTCCTTGTAAGCGCTCTGGAGGTACTCGGCAACGGCCACGTGGTAGCCGGCGTCATTGGTGGAGTAGGTGATGGTGGGGAAGCCTTCGCCGTTCGGGTAACCGGCGGCAGCCAGAGCCTCCTGGGCCAGCTTCTTGTTCTCCTCGTAGTCCTCGCTGATGTAGGTCTTGCCGCCGTTGGCGGACTTGGCGTTATCAAAGAACATACCGGAGGCATCGGAAACGCCGGGGCCAACGAAGTTGTAGGCGGGGCTGTAGGTGCCCTGCATGATGACATTGGCGATGTAGTCGCGGTCAATGGCCAGGTTCAGGGCCTTGCGGACGTTGACATCATTGAAGGGGGCCTTGTTCAGGTTCATGGAGAGGTAGTAGGTGCCCAGGATGGTGTCCACGTAGAAGTCACCGCCGTCCTCCACCTTGGTGAGGCTGGGGATCTCCTCGGTGGGAACATCCTTGATCATAACCGCGGTGCCGCTGTTATAGGCAGCGAAGGAGGCGCTGGAATCCTCCAGCAGCAGGAAGTTGATGGTGTCGGTAACGATGCGGGAGGAATCCCAGCCGCCGCTGTAGTTGGGGTTTTTCTTCACAACGATGCGCTCGCTGGGGGTCCACTCGCTGATCATGTAGGGGCCGTTGCAGACATAGGTCGCAGGGGTGGTGGCCCAGGCGTCGCCATTGGCCTCCACAGTGGCCTTCTGGACCGGGCTCATGGTGCCGAAGGCTACCAGCTTGTCAAAGTAGGGGCAGGGATAGGACAGGATCACGGTGAGGGTCTTGCCGTCATCGCTGGCCTTGACGTTCAGCTTCTCAATGTCCGGCTCGGTGGTCATGTTGCCGTCCTTATCGGGGTTGCCGATGGCGTCCTGATAGCCGTCTACCATGCCCACCACGGTCTCGCCGTAGGGGGCAGCCAGGTTGACATCCGCCAGGCGCTTGAAGGTGTACTCAAAGTCCTTGGCGTTGAGGTCGGTGCCGTCGCTCCACTTCAGGCCGTCCCGCATGGTGAAGGTCCAGGTGAGGCCGTCCTCGCTGACGGTGTAGCTCTCGGCCTGGCCGGGCTTCACTTCCAGGTTCTCATCGATGATGAGCAGGGTCTCAAAGAGGGTGACCAGCATATTGCCGCCGTCCACCGCGCTGTTGAGGGCGGGGTCCAGGGTCTCCGGGTTGGGCCCGATCTGCACAGAGAACTCATCCGCAATGGTGGGCTCTCCGGTGGTGCCGGGCTCGGAGGCGTTATTGCCGCCGTTGCTGGCAGGGGTGCTGGTGTTGCCGCCATTGTTGTTGCCGCCGCAGGCCGCCATGGCAAGCACCATAAGGGCAGCCAGGGCCAGGGCAAGGATCTTCTTGACGTTCATTTTTTCATCTCCATTTACTAGTTTGCGGCGGGTCTTTCCCGCTCGCTGTATTCACACCGCGCCTTGTGCGCGGATGATACCAAAGGTTCGGTTTTCGGCCCACCAAGGTGGGCCGAAAGGGGGCTTCTGTTTGCCCGCGGGCAAACAAGTCCTTTTATTCAAAATATTTTTTTGGAGCGGTCAAACCGCGCTGAAAATACATAGGCCATTCTTCTTTTTGCTTCTTTTTCTTCTTTTGCAAGAAGAAAAAGAAGGCAGGTATGGGCGGCAGCCCATATTTGCAGGAATGGCGCTGTGCTTTACCCCATGGTGACGGGCAGGAGGGGGCTCATCTCACCCTCCACCTTGTCCAGGTGGTGGCAGGCGGCCCAATGGCCGGGGCCGACCTCCCGGAAGGCGGGCACCTCCGCCGCACACTGCTCATCGGCGTAGGGGCAGCGGGTGCGGAAACGGCAGCCGCTGGGGGGGTTCAAAGGACTGGGCACGTCCCCTTGGAGGGGGATGCGCTTACTGGCACGGGCCACCTGGGGGTCCGCCACAGGGATGGCGGAGATGAGGCTGCGGGTGTAGGGGTGGACGCTGTGGGCGATGAGCTCAAAGCTGTCCGCCAGCTCCACCAGTTTGCCCAGGTACATCACGCCGATGCGGTTGGAGATATGCTTCACCACGCTGAGGTCGTGGGCGATGAACAGGTAGGTGAGGCCCAGCTCCCGCTGCAGGTCCTCAAACATATTCACCACCTGGGCCTGGATGGAAACATCCAGGGCGGAGACCGGCTCATCGCAGACGATGAACTCCGGACGCACCGCCAGGGCGCGGGCGATGCCCACCCGCTGCCGCTGCCCGCCGGAAAACTCGTGGGGGTAGCGGTTGGCGTGCTCGCTGTTGAGGCCCACCCGCTCCAAAAGGGAGATGATCCGGTCCCGGCGCTCCTGCTTACTGGAGCAGAGCTTATGGATGTCGATGGATTCCCCCACGATGTCCCCAATGGTCATGCGGGGGTCCAGGCTGGCGTAGGGGTCCTGGAAGACGATCTGCATCTTCCGGCGGAAGGGGAGCATATCCACCGCTGTTTTGGGGCCGCACTGGGGTTTCCCGGCCTCGTCCAGCACCGGGGTGCCGTCGGCGTTCTGGAGGGGGCATTTGCCGCTGTCGTAGATCACTTCCCCGTCGTAGAGGATGCGGCCGTCGGTGGGCTCGTAGAGACGGAGCATGGTGCGGCCCACGGTGGTCTTGCCGCAGCCGGATTCTCCCACCAGCCCCAGGGTCTCCCCCTTGCGGATGAAGAAGGAGACATCGTCCACCGCCTGGACCCAGCGCCGTTTGGCGCCCCGTCCTCCGCCAGGGAAATACTGCTGGAGATGCTGGACCTCGATCAGATTTCGTTCTCCGCTCACGCCTCATGGCCTCCTTCCGCCGCTTCCTTCTGGCGCAGCCAGCAGTAGCTGTAATGGGTGTCGCTCAGCCGGGTCTTGGGGGGCATTTTTTTCAGGCAGATCTTCATGCAGCTGCGGCACCGGGGGGCAAAGGGACAGCCCGCCGGGGGGTTGAGAAGGTCCACCGGCTGCCCCTCGATGGGCACCAGCCGCTCCGATTCCTCGGTGGTCAGCTTGGGGATGGAGCCGATGAGGCCCTTGGTGTATTCGTGGCTGGGGTGGTAGAAGATCTCGTCGGTGGTGCCGTATTCCACGATGTGGCCGGCGTACATGACGGCGATGCGCTCGCACATACTGGCCACCACCCCCAGGTCGTGGGTGATCATGATGATGCTCATGCCCATCTTCTGGCGCAGCTCCTGCATCAGCTCCAGGATCTGGGCCTGGATGGTGACGTCCAGAGCGGTGGTGGGCTCGTCGGCGATGAGGAGCTTGGGCTCGCAGGCCAGGGCGATGGCGATCATCACCCGCTGGCGCATACCGCCGGAAAGCTCGTGAGGGTACTGGCGGAGGCGCTTTTCCGGCTCGTTGATGCCCACCAGCTCCAAAAGCTCCTTGGCTCTGGCACGGGCCTCCGTCTTGGATTTATCGGTGTGGAGGCGGATCACCTCTTCGATCTGGTTGCCGATGGTGTATACCGGGTTCAGGCTGGTCATGGGGTCCTGGAAGATGATGGAGACCTCATTCCCCCGCATCTTGCGGAACTCCTTTTCGCTCATCTGGTCCACCTGGTGGCCGTTGAAGCGGATGGTGCCGCCGATGAGCCGTCCGGGGTAGGCGGTGAGGCCCATGATGGAGTAGGCCGTCACCGATTTGCCGGAGCCGGATTCTCCCACGATGCCCAGCACCTCCCCCTCCTCCATGGAGAAGGAGACGCCGTTCAGGGCCTTGACCTCCCCGGCGGGGGTGAAGAAGGAGAGCCGCTCGTCTACGATCTCCAGCAGTTTTTCGCTCATAGTATCTCTCTCCTCCCCTTTAATTTTTCAGCTTCGGGTCGAAGGCGTCCCGCAGGCCGTCGCCAAAGAGGTTGAAGACCAGGATGGTGACGCTGATGAGGATGGCGGGCAGCAGCAGCAGATGGGGGTAGGTGTTCATCCCCTTGACGGCGTCGGTGGCCAGGGAGCCCAGGGAGGGCATGGGGGCCGATACGCCGAGGCCCAGGAAGCTCAGGTAGCTCTCGGTGAAGATGGCGGCGGGGATCTGGAGGGTGGTGGTGACGATGAGGGTGCCGATGCAGTTGGTGAGAAGGTGCTTGCGGATGATCCTCCCGTTGCCGGCCCCCAGGGCGCGGGCGGCGGTGACATACTCGGATTCCTTCAGCACCAGCACCTGGCTGCGGGTGATGCGGGCCATCCCCACCCAGTACAGCAGGGCAAAGACGATGAACATGGCGATGAGGTTGGCCCCCACCTTCTGCATCCACTCAAAGCCCGGTGTCTCGGCCAGGGCGAGGATCCGGGGCTTGAGGGTGATGGACAGCAGGATGATGAGGAGGATGTCCGGGATGGTGTAGAGGATGTCGGTAAAGCGCATCATAATATCGTCCACCAGGCCGCCGGAAAATCCCGCTACGGCGCCGTAGGTGGCGCCGATGACCAGCACGCAGATGGAGCAGACGATGCCCACGGTGAGGCTCACGCGGGTGGCCATCATCAGCCGGACGGCAAAATCCCGCCCCAGCTTATCGGTGCCGCAGATGTGGGGGAAGACCGATTCCCCCGCCTCGATGCGCGCAAGCTCGGTCTTTCCGTATTCAAAGGCGGAAAGATTCTCGCTGTACTTGATCTGCTGATCGTAGGTGTAGGGCCAGAAGCTGGGCAGGACGTAGGCGAAAATCACGATGAGCAGGATGAAGAAAAGGCTCACCATGGCGATCTTGTTCTTCCGCAAGCGGCGGAAGCCGTCCGCCCAGAAGTTGATGCTCTCCCGCATGACAACAAGGCTTTCTTTTTCGCCGGCGGTGGCGGGGGAGAAGTCGTCCGGGCCAAGGGGGAGCTTTTCCAGCTCCGGGGTGTTTTCGGTATGTTCCACAGCGTTTCTCCTCCTTTCCGTTACTTCAGCTTGATGCGGGGGTCGATGATCTTATAAAGAATATCCACGATGACATTGGCGGCGATGACCAGGGCGGCCAGGATGATGGTGGTACCCATGATCATGGTATAATCCCGGTTGGTGATGGAGGAGACGAACTCCCGCCCCAGGCCGGGGATGGTGAAGATCTTCTCCACCACGAAGGAGCCGGTCATCAGGGAGGCCAGCATGGGCCCCACATAGGCGATCACCGGCAGCAGGGCGTTGCGGAGGGCGTGCTTAAAGAGGATCATAAAGCTGGAAAGGCCCTTGGCCTTGGCGGTACGGATGTAATCCTGCCCCATGACGTCCAGGAGGCTGGAGCGCATCAGCCGGGTGATGTAGGCAGTGGGGTAGATGGCCAGGGCGGTCACCGGCATAATATAGGAGACGGCGTCGTTGAGGCCCATGGTGGGCAGGATCTTGAGCCAGCTGCCAAAGGTGTAGAGCAGCAGCACCGAGCTGATGAAGCTGGGGATGGCGATGCCGCAGGTCCCCAGGACGATGATGAAGTTATCGGCTAGCTTCCCCCGGTTGTAGGCGGAGATGCACCCCAGGGGGATGCCCACGCAGAGGGCCACTACCACGGCGATGCCGGCCAGGCGGGCGGAGACGGGGAACTTGGAGAAGATGATGTCCGAGACGGTGCGCCCCCGCTGCCGCAGGCTGAAGCCCATGTCCCCGTGGAGAAAATCGGTCATATAGGTGGTGTAGCGCTGGAGGAGGGGCTTATCCAGGCCGAACTTGGCCTCCAGAGCCTCCTGGGCCGCCTTGCTGATGGATTTTTCCGCCACGAAGGGGCCGCCCGGCACCAGATTCATCAGAAAAAAGGTCAGGGTCGCGACGATGAAAACGCTCAAGATACCCATGGCGATCCGCTTTACAATGTATTTGCCCAACCGCGTCACTCTCCTTAGTAAAATCATAAGCCGGCCGGCGATCCGCCGCGCAGCCGCATAATTTTGATAGTTTATTGAATCATGATACCACAGGAATTCGTCGTTGGTCAAGGAAAAAAGCCGTTTCCGGCAGAATTTCGCCAATTCTGCTATGAAAGGGACATACTCGGCAGTGTTTTTTTATTCGCTATAGTCAATTCTTTTCCACAAGGAAACGTTTCCCAACGGAGTACTGGTGTTTTTTAGACGGGGACAAAAGGGCGTGCGGCCCCCTTTTTCCGGCTTGCGCATATTCGGGGGATGTGGTATAGTATACTGAGATTACAGACCAAAAGACAGCAGGGGGCTTTTTTATGGGTAAATGCACAGTGGCAGTGGTCTTCGGCGGGGTCTCCAGCGAGCATGAGGTCTCCCGCCTCACCGCCGCCTCCATCCTGGAAAATATCGACCGGGGGCAGTGGGATGTCCTCCCTGTGGGCATCACCAAAGCGGGAAAATGGTTCCTCTGCCCCGATGGTATCTCTGCGGCGGTCATCGCAGACGGCAGCTGGGAGCAAGACCCTGCCCTGGTTCCTGTGGTCCTCTCCCCGGACCGGGGGCACCATGGCCTCCTGCTGCCGGAAACGGAGGGCTGGCGGCGGCTCCCGGTGGATGTCCTTTTCCCCGCCCTCCACGGCAAAAACGGGGAGGACGGCTCCGTCCAGGGGCTGGCCCAGCTGGCCGGCATCCCCTGCGTGGGGTGTGGCGTGGCCGCCAGCGCCGTCTGCATGGATAAGGCTCTTACCAAGATCATCCTTACCGCCGCCGGTATCCCCAATGCCCGCTGGCTCTGCGCCGCAAAGGAGGACCGGGATGACCGGGCTCTGGCCGCCGCCGCGGCCGGGGAGCTGGGCTGGCCGGTGTTCGTCAAGCCTGCCCGCGCCGGTTCCTCCGTGGGGGTGAGCCGGGCGGAGGACCCTGCCGGACTCACCGCTGCCCTGGACACCGCCTTCCGGGAGGACCGGAAGGTGATCCTGGAGGAGGCGGTCCGTGGGGCAGAGGTGGAGTGCGCCGTCCTGGGCAACGCCGGGAGTATAACCCCCTCCCGGCACCTGGGGGAGATCGTCCCCAAGCGGGGCCTCTACGATTACGAGGGCAAGTACCTGGACGGCTCCACCGACCTGTACATCCCCGCCCGCATCCCGGAGGCCCAGGCGGAGACCATCCGCCAGGCGGCGGTGCGGGCCTACCGCGCCCTGGGGTGCGAGGGGCTGGCCCGCGTGGATTTCTTCGCCCTGGAGGACGGGGGCTATATCCTCAACGAGGTGAACACCCTGCCGGGCTTTACCAGCATCAGTATGTATCCCAAGCTGATGACCGCCTCCGGCATGAGCTACCCGGAGCTTTTGACCCGGCTCATCCGGCTGGCGCTGGAGCGGGAGGAGGGGTAGAGGATGGATACCCGGCCCATCGGCGTCTTTGATTCCGGCCTGGGGGGCCTCACCGCCCTGCGGGAGCTGGCGGCCCTCCTGCCGGGGGAGGATCTCCTGTATTTCGGCGATACCGGGCGGGTGCCCTACGGCTCCCGCGGGGAGGAGGTCATCACCCGCTATGCCCAAGAGGACGCCGCCTTTCTCCTGAGCCAGGGGGTGAAGGCGGTGGTCTGCGCCTGCGGCACCGTCAGCTCGGTGGCGGGGGAGCGGCTCCGCCAAAAAACAGGCTGCCCCTTTATAGAGGTAGTGACCCCCGCCGCCCAGGCCGCCGCAAAGGCGACCCGCACCGGCCGGGTGGGAGTTATCGCTACCGCCGCCACCATCCGCAGCGGCAAGTTCCCCGCCGCCCTCCGGGCCCTGGACCCGGCGATAACCATCCTTGATCTGGCCTGCCCCCTCTTCGTCCCCCTGGTGGAAGACGGGCACATCGCCCCGGATGACCCCATCGCCGTCCCGGCGGTGGAGCACTACCTGGCGCCCCTGCGTAAAAAGGGCATCGATACCCTGATCCTGGGGTGCACCCACTACCCCCTGCTGGCCCCGCTGATCCAGGCCTTCCTGGGAGAAGGGGTGACCCTTGTGAGCTCCGGCCGGGAGGCCGCCCGCGCCGCCAAGGGCATCCTGGCGGAGCAGGGCCTTCTCTCCTCCCAAAAGGCAGGGGGGAGCCGCCGGTACTTTGTCACCGACGCCGGGGGGAGCTTTTCCACCGTGGCAGAGGTGTTCCTGGGGGAACCGGTGCGGGATGTTGCCCCGGTGAACATCGGCGACTTGGAACGGCTGGCGCTGTAGACCCCTGGCCAATCTGGGGCGTTGCCCCAGCCCCCACTTCTTTTTCTCACTCGTGAGAAAAAGAAGCAAAAAGAACGACCGGACTTCGTCCGGTTTTCGCCCTACCCGCCCCCTTTGGGGGCTTGAGCTTGCAGCAGAACGCAGGCGAGTGCCTGGAGTTTTGGGCCCCGCACTTTCTATCGATAGCTTTGGCCGTTCTTCTTTTTGCTTCTTTTTCTTCTTTCGCAAGAAGAAAAAGAAGGAGAAGATGGCGGCAGCCCAGATTGGCCTATATAATGGGAAAGGAATCATAAGAACAGGATGAACAAAAAGAGAGAAGCGCTTATCAAGATCAAGGGCATCCAGCGGGCCGGAGGGGACGACGACGTGGTGGAGCTTCTCACCACCGGCTTCTTCTCCCGCCAGAAGGGGGGGTACCTCATCTCCTACGAGGAGAGCGAGGCCACCGGCTTTGAGGGAGCCAAGACCACTCTTCTTTACGAGCAGAAGGAGGAGCGGGTCACCCTCACCCGGTCCGGCAGCGTCAATACCCAGCTCATCGTGGAAAAGGGCAAGCGCCACCAGTGCAGCTACGATCTGGGCTTTGGCAGCATGATCATCGGGGTGAGCTGCGACCGCCTTCAGAGCAGCCTTTCCGATGAGGGAGGGGACATCTTCTTCGGCTATTCCCTGGACCTGAACACCGCCCTCACCAGCGAGAACCAGGTGATGGTCTCGGTGATCCCCCAGCCCGCCCAGACAAAGGAACAAGAAGTGAAACAATAAAGGAGCGCCGTAAAATGACCATCAGTGTTGCCGCAAATACCCAGGAAGAGATCCGCAGAATGATCCGGGAGGCCATCCGGGCCGCCCAGGCTGCCGGGGAGCTGCCGGAGGGAGAGCCGGCGGAATACACTGTGGAGGTCCCCGCCGATACCGCCAAGGGGGACTTTGCCACCAACGCCGCCATGGTGAACGCCAAAACCTTCCGCATGGCCCCCCGGAAGCTGGCGGAAGTTATCACCGCCCGGCTGGACCTCACCGGGACGGACATCGCCCGCTGGGAGGTGGCCGGCCCCGGATTTATCAATTTCTTTATGGAGCCCCACTGGTTTGTGGCCCAGGTCCGGGACATCCTGGAGAAGGGCCCGGACTACGGCCGCAGCGATTACGGCCAGGGCAAGAAGGTGATGGTGGAGTTCGTCTCCGCCAACCCCACCGGCCCCATGCACATGGGCAACGCCCGCGGCGGGGCCATCGGGGACGTGCTTGCGGCGGCCCTTAGCTGGAGCGGCCACGACACCACCAGGGAGTTCTACGTCAACGACGCCGGCAACCAGATCGAAAAGTTCGGCAAGTCCCTTTCCGCTCGGTACCGGCAGATCTTCCTGGGGGAAGAGGCGGTGGAGTTCCCGGAGGACGGCTACCACGGGGAGGACATTCGGGACCACGCCAGGGCCTACGCCGAAGCCCACGGGGACTGCCTGATGGCCCTTTCCGAGGAGGAGCGGAAGGAAAAGCTGGTGGAGTACGCCCTCCCCAAAAACATCGAGGCCCTGAAGCGGGACCTCTCCACCTACCGCATCGATTTTGACGTCTGGTTCCTGGAAAGCCGGCTCCACCCGGAGGCCATCGACGCCGTCATCCAAAAGCTGGACAAGATGGGGGCCATCTACCGCCAGGACGGGGCCGTCTGGTACAAGGCCACCGACTTCGGCGGGGAGAAGGACGAGGTGCTGGTGCGCCAGAACGGCATCCCCACCTACTTTGCCGCGGACATCGCCTACCATTATAATAAGTTCGCCGTCCGGGGGTACGAGAAGGTCATCAACATCTGGGGGGCGGACCACCACGGACACGTGGCCCGGCTCAAAGGGGCCATGGACGCCATCGGTTTGGACGGCCAGAAGCTGGACATCGTGCTGATGCAGCTGGTGCGCCTGATGAAGGACGGGGAGCCCTACCGGATGAGCAAGCGCAGCGGCCGCTCCATCACCCTGGCGGACCTCATCGAGGAGATCCCCATCGATGCCGCCCGGTATTTCTTCAATATGCGGGAGCCCGGCTCCAGCTTCGATTTTGACCTGGACCTAGCGGTGAAGGAGCAGAGTGACAACCCGGTGTACTACGTCCAGTACGCCCACGCCCGCATTTGCAGCATCCTCAAGAACCTCCGGGCCGAGGGCATCGTTCCCCGGCCGGTGGAGGACCGGGAGCTGGAGCTCCTTTCCACCCCGGAGGAGCGGGAGCTCATCCGCCGCCTGGGGCGGCTGCCCCAGGAGATCATCGATACCGCCAGGGACTACGACCCGGCCCGCCTGACCCGCTATGTCTACGATGTGGCCACCCTCTTCCACAAGTTCTACAACACCTGCCGGGTGAAAGGGGAGGAGGACAGCCTCCAGCAGGCCCGCCTGGCCCTCTGCACTGCTGCCCGCACCGTCATCGCCAATGTGCTGGGGCTGCTCAAGATCTCTGCCCCGGAGATCATGTAGGTACGGCTGGTCTGGGCTGCCGCCCAGGACTGCACAGGGGGAGGTCCCCCTGTACCCCCTGCCCCCCGTAGGGATTTCTTTCTCTCGAAGGTTTCCGCCTTCGCCAGGGCCTCCCCTGAAAGGGGAGGATTGGGCGAAGCCCACGTGCCCGAAGGGACGCGTAGCGGCCCGTCAGGGCTGGCCGCAGGCGACAGGAGGGGTTCTCCCCGCAGGGACTAAGCCTCCTTCGCCGAGGGAGGTGGCACGGCGAAGCCGTGACGGAGGGAGTTCCTACCTGGGAAGCTGTCCGATTGCTGAGTTTTACTTTGGGCCAGAACAAGCGGCACCCGCTTAATCAGCCTGCGCCTATCCGGCGGGGACCCCCTTTCTGTACCGACAGAAAGGGGGGAAAGAACGGCTCAAGGGCTTTGCCCTTGATAATCCCACCGGGGGGTTCCCATCTCGGCCCAAGAGCCGCCGCTTCGCGGCGGTTGGCCTCGAAACGCGCCTGCTGGCGCAGCCTGGACCCTCCCAGAGGGTGGGGCAAACGCCCCACACCTTCTTATCCCTGCGGGGCTATTTATGATCCCCTTCGGGGATGATACCCCCTCCGGCCTACGGCCTGCGGGGCCGCCGCCTGCGGCGGCGGGCTTGCGGGAGCGAAAACCTCCGAGAAAAATCCTGCCCTCACAAAAATTCCCCCGAAGGTCCAACGATACGAAAATGTGAAAGGATAAAAATGATGGATACCCACCGACGACGTTTTTTTCTGGAATACGCTCAGCGGGACCTCTGCCCTGTGGTGGAGGCCGCGGGAGCCCTGCCGGTGCTGGCGGTCCCCCTGCCGGAGGGCCTCTTTGACAAGACCTGGGCCGCCCAGGCGGAAAAACTCCTGGGGGAGGCCAAGGCAGGCTGCCCCGCCGGGGCGGAGCTTTGCGCCCAGCTCCCCGCCGGAGGCTTCTTTATGGAGCCCTATGGGGAGCTGCCCTTTGCCCAGGGGGCGGAGCACTACGCCGCCGCCGCCCGCCTGGCGCAGGAAAGCGGGGCGGATTCCGTCCTCATCCACCGGGCCGGGAGCCTCCTCCAGGCCCGCGCCGGGGTGCTGGGGGCAAGGCAGGCGGGGCTGCCGGTGTATGTCACCATGGAGATCGCCGGGGAGGGGGAGGATCTGCTGCGGGGCGGCAACATCCTTTCCGCCTTTGTCACCCTCCAGGAGCTGGGCATCGCCGCCTTCGGCTTCTATTCGGCGGTGGCGGGCATCCTCCAGGAGCCGCTGGAGATGGTGGCCCCTTACCCCCGCGTCCCCCTCATCGCCATCACCAGGGACCTGGCCGGGGGGCTGCCCGTCCCGGAGGCCCAGGAGCTTTTTGCCAGCCGGATCGCCCGCCTGACCGCCCTGGGGGCGGTGTGGCAGGGTGTCTGGGGGGCGGGGGAGCCGGAGGCGGAGGCCGCTGCCCGGACCCTGGCGGAGGCGCCGTCCCCGTCTGTCCCCAAGGTAGATTACCTCTCGGAGGAGGAGATCTGGGCCGCGGGGGAGCAGCAGGTCTTCTACCTGGATGGGGGCATCGAGTTTTCCGACCCCATCCCCTGCGAAAGCGACATGGCGGACGAGATCATCCGCCTGGAGCACGAGGGGGAGGAGGCCATCTGCATCCAGCCGGAGACGCCGGAGGATGGGTACAGCATCTCCCGCAACAACGCCAACCTCATCCGCCTTCCCGCCGTCTTCCTCAGCGATGACGAGGAGGCCCTGGACAGCGTCCTCTTCGCCTACAACGGCCGGGCTATCGTGGACAGCCGCTCCCTCCTGCCGGAGGACCGCCTGGAGGAGATCGCCCGGCGGTACGGGGCCGTGGTGATCTAAGTTTTTACAAATAACGAAAAAGCGCCTGGAGACCGGGGGAAACCGGCTTCCGGGCCTTTTTGGAGGAGTTCGGGGAGGAGGGGGAGAGGATTTGAGCCAGAGGAAGCAAAGCGACGAATCCCTGGGGCGATTCCTCAGCCTGGTGCTGCGCCACCAGCCCCAGGCGGCCTACATCACCCTGGACCGCCACGGCTGGGCGGACGTGGAGGAGCTTCTAAGGGGCTGTGTCCGGGCGGGGAAGGCCATCGACCGGGAGACCCTGGAGCGCATCGTCCGGGAGAACAGCAAGCAGCGGTACAGCTTCAGCCCCGACGGCAAAAAGATCCGGGCCAACCAAGGGCACTCCGTCCCGGTGGAGCTGGACCTGCGGGAGGCGGACCCGCCGCCCCGCCTCTACCACGGCACCGCCACCCGCTTTTTGGAGAGCATCCGCCGGGAGGGGATCACCCGTCAGTCCCGGCAGCAGGTGCATCTTTCCGCCGCGGTGGAGACCGCCGTCACAGTGGGCGCCCGCCATGGCAGCCCGGTGGTGCTGCCCATCGATGCCGCCGCCATGGCGGGGGATGGGTATACCTTCTGGCTCTCGGAAAATGGGGTCTGGCTCTGCCGGGAGGTCCCCTGGCGGTATGTCCTGGAGGAGGAGCTGATATACCCCACAGCCCCCGGCGAAAAATAACTGCGTCACCGTCCAAACACCTTGCCTTTTTCCCATTCCGGCCGAATATCTCCTATATATAGGTAGGAAGGAGGGGCGGAAATGGCTGTCCAGAAGATCGCCGGCGCGGCCGCCGTGCAGCCCAAACAAAATCCGGAGCCGGTCCAGGCCAGGGCACAGACCCAGACGGGGGACCCCGCCATCCCCGCCCGGCCCCAGGTCACCCCGGCGGTGATCTACAGCAGCGGCTCCTCTTCCCCCCGCAGCCAGAAGGACGAGGAAGCGGTCTCCCTCCTGGAGCGGATGATGGAGGCCCAGAAGAAGGCCAAGGAGCAGCGGGAGAAATTCCGCCTCCCCAAAAACACCAACTACGGCGACCGCCCCATGGAGGCCTACGCCCGCCTTTCCCGCGCCCGGACCCAGTCCCAGGTGGGGGCGGCGGCGGGGTATGCCCGGCGGCAGATCGCCCAGCTTCGCGCCGCCAAGCGCCAGGACAGCGATAACGCCCCCCGCATCCAGGCCGCCATCAACCAGTTGGAGCGTGCGGTGGTCCGGGCGGGACGCAAAAAGCGGGAGCTGGACCGGGAGCAGCTCACCGAGGCCCGCAGCCGCCGCCTGGAGGAGGGAAAGGAGCTGCGAAAGGCCCAAAGCCTCCGCCAGGAGCTGCGCCGCCGCCAGCGGCTGCGGATGATCCGGGAGCGGGGGTACATCAAGGAGGCGGAGATCGATGACCGCTGCCAGCAGCAGATGGCCGCCACCCGTGCCCAGTACCAGGCCAGCCTGGAGGGGCTTTCCGGTGTCCCCGGCAATCCCCTTTCCGCCCAGACGGCCCCCGCGGCGGTGTCCGCCGCTCCCACTGGGGAGGCCGCCGCCCCGGCCCCGGCCCCGGAGCTGAGCATCGAGGCGTAGGCTGAACGGGGGCGTTGCTCCCGGCCCACTTCTTTTTCTTCTTGCAAAAGAAGAAAAAGAAGCAAAAAGAAGAATGACAAAGGTCATTGCGAAATGCGAGACAAAAGAAAAGACAGCCAGGGAGGAAAGATCCCCCGGCTGTCTTTTTGCTATGCCATGTGTCAAAAACTTTCGGCTCCACAGGCCAAAGGCCCGTAAAGTTTCCGTCCCCCCTTTTCAAAGGGGGGCGGGGTCCGGGGGCACCCCGCTACAGGCCGTAGACCACCACCCCCAGGCAGGCGGCGATGGCGATGAGGGTGAGGGGGGAGAACTTCTTCTTGCGCAGGTACTTCACCGGGAACCAGATGGCCGCCAGCAGGGCGGTGATGATAAAGGGCTTCACCTGGAGGACCGCCATCTCCCCGGAGGGGGCGAAGATGTAGCCGATGCTCATATTGAGGCCGGTAGCCAGAATGATGCCGATGACGCAGGGCTTCAGGCCCCCCAGCACCGCCTGGAAGGCGGGGTTTTTCAGCAGGGTCTTTAAGATCACCAGGACCAGCAGGATGATGACAAAGGCGGGGAAGATCACCGCGAAGGTAGCTAGGAAGGCCCCCAGGAGCCCCCCCTGGCTGCTGCCCACGTAGGTGGCAAGGTTCACCATGATGGGGCCGGGGGTGCTCTCGCTGATGGCGATCATGTAGCTGAGGGCCTCGTCGTCCAGCCAGCCGTAGGCGATGACCACGTCCCGGATGAGGGGGATGGCGGCGTAGGCCCCCCCGAAGGAGAAGCACCCCACCTGCAAAAAGCCCAGGAACAGCTCCAGATAGATCCTCATGCTCCCTCGCCCCCCTTCCGGCCGGCGACGGCGAAGACCGCAAAGCTGATGACTCCCGCGGCCACCATCAGGGCAATGGAGGAGATGTGGACCGCCAGCAGGTCCCCCGCCAGCAGCAGGACCGCCGCCACGGCAAAGATGGCAGTGGAAAGGCGGGTGTGGTGCATCTTCCGCAGCATGGTGATGGCGGCGTCCAGGATGAGGATGCCCACCGCCGCCTGGATGCCCCGGAAGGCGTTGGCGATAAAGGTGATCTCCAGGAAGTTATCCAAAAACATGGAGATGGCGTAGATGATGAGGAAGGAGGGGGCGACGGTGCCGGCAGTGGCGGCGATGGAGCCCAGTACCCGTCCCTGCTGGTAGCCCACATAGGTGGCGCAGTTGATGGACATGGGGCCGGGGGTGGATTCCGCGATGACGGTGATGTTCATCATTTCGTCGTGGGTGATCCACTGTTTGTCCTCTACGCAGATGCTCCCGATCACCGGCAGCATGGCGTAGCCGCCGCCAAAGGTGAACAGCCCGATCTTGAAGAAGGTGGCGAACAGCTCCCAGATGATGTTCTTCGGTTTCATACAGACATCAGACCTCCGCTTTTTTCTTGGGAACCTATTATAACCCATCATGGCTTTGTTTGCAACCTGTGCCCCAGAAGCGGCGGCGAATCCGCCGTATTCCTGCCGCCGCAGGCGGCGGCCCCGATTGGAAGTCCGGGCAGAACACAGCACCGTCCACGAAAGGACGGAAAGAAGGCCACCAAATGACCTGCCCGGTATGCGGCGAGAAGCTGTGACCGAACAAGGGCAGGCAGCTCCGAATTTTGATTGCATATCTGGCGAAAGTCTGATAGAATGAATATGCAAGGGAACAATAAAGCCGGAGGAAAATAGCATGGGCCAGCACGAAAAACTGATGCAGTCAATACTGAGCGGAAGGCAGGACAAAAATATTTTGTTTTCAGACCTTTGCTCGGTGCTTGACCGCCGTGTTCGAGGGGACCACTTCATCTTTACGAAAGACGGGGTGGAGGAAATCGTAAATATCCAGCCGGCAGGCAGCAAAGCTAAGCCGTATCAGGTAAAACAGGTTCGTGAGATCATTCTGAAGTATCGTTTAGGAGGCGATGATGATGAGTAAGTATGAGATCATCATTTACTGGAGCCATGACGATAATGCGTATATCGCTGAAGTTCCTGAGCTTGCCGGTTGTATGGCGGACGGCCCGACTGCCTCTGAGGCAGTGAAGAATGTGGAAAAGGTCATCCAGGAGTGGATTGAGACCGCTGCGGAATTAGGCCGTCCAATCCCTGAGCCGAAGGGCAGACTGAGGTACGCGTGACCTCCGATCTCAATATTGAGCTGTGGGGACGAGATGTTCCGGAGGGCAGGGGTGTTTTCGAGACGGTAAAGAACTGTGCTGCTTGTCGTAGCGACAAGTCAAAGGGCCGGGCATAAAGCCCGGCCCTTTTGTGCTGAAAGTGATAAGTGAGGCATGGGGCAGCGCCCCGTGATTTTGGCAGCTTAGTGGATGAAGATGCTGAGGATCAGCAGCTCCGCAAAGCCAACGCCCCAGGCGATGGTGGAGCAGACAGACCAGTTCATGATCTGCTCTTTGGTGTCCTTGATGCCCATGAGGTTGTTGACCACCCAGAAGTAGCTGTCGTTGAAGTAGGAGAAGAACAGGGAACCCATGCAGCAGGCGAAGGTGCCCAGCACGACGCTGGCACCGGCAGCCTGGATGATGGGGGCGCAGATGCCGGCGGCGGTGACCATAGCCACGGTGCCGGAACCCTGCACAAAGCGGACCAGGGTGGAGATCAGGAAGGGCAGGATGATGATGGGGATGGCGGTCTTGGCCATCTGCTCGGCGATGAAGTCGCCGGTGCCGCTGACCTTCAGGATGTTGCCCAGGGCGCCGCCGGCGCCGGTGACCAGGATGATGAGGCCGGCGCTCTTGATGCCCTTATTCATCTCGTCGATGCACTCGTCTTTGGTCATGCCGGCGCCCAGAACGAAGATAGCCAGCAGCAGACCGATGCCAACGGCGATGATGGGGGTGCCCAGGAAGCCCATGATCTGGCCGAAGGTGGTGGAGGCAAAGTCGGGGTTCAGGGCCTTGGCCAGGTTGTTGATGAGGATGAGGATGATGGGGGCCACCAGGGGCAGGAAGGAATTGAAGGCGGAGGGCAGGTCCTTGGACTCCCGCAGGGAGACCTCGGTGTACTCCAGCTCCTTGGCGGGGCGGATCCAGTTCTCGCCGTCATCCGCGGGGATCTGGTACAGCTTCTTGGCATACCAGCCGGAGTAGAGGCAGCAGGCGATGGCCATGGGGATGGCCAGGACGATGCCCAGCAGGATGATGACGCCAACATCCGCCCCAAAGGTGCCCGCCACGCCCAGAGGGCCGGGGGTGGGAGGGACCAGGGAGTGGGTGATGACCAGGCCGGCAGCCAGAGGGCCGGCGATGGCAACGATGGAGCGGCCGGTCTTTTTGGAGATGGCCTTGGCGATGGGGCTCACCACAACAAAGCCGGAATCGCAGAAGATGGGGATGGAGACGATGAAGCCGGTGAGGGCCATGGCCCAGTGCTCACGCTTCTTGCCGAAGAGTTTGATGAAGGTGAGGGCCATCCGCTCGGCGGCGCCGGTCTTATCAAAGATCTGACCCATCATGACGCCGAAGCCGATGATGATGCCGATGCTGCCCAGGGTGCCGCCGAAGCCACTGATGATGGCGTTGGGGACATCCCCCGCGGGCAGGCCGCCGGCGATGCCGATGAAGGTGGCGGAGATGATGAGCGCCAGGAAGGGGTGCACCTTGGTCTTGAGGACCAGAAGGAGCAGCAGGGCGATGCCGATAATCAAAGCGATGATCATTTGCATAAAGTTTACTCTCCTCTCAGATAGATACCCACCTCAAACAGGTTACCCCATGAAGTTGGGCGCATATTTTACTGCCAGCCGCACTGCCTCGATGAGGCTGACAGCACTTGCCTTGCCGGTGCCGGCGATGTCCAGAGCGGTCCCGTGGTCCACGGAGGTGCGCAGGATGGGCATTCCGGCGGTGATGGAGATGGTGCGTTCAAAGTCCAGGGTCTTGGTGGCGATGTGCCCCTGGTCGTGGTAGAGGCTCAGGACGCTGTTGTAGCGGCCGTGGAGCGCCTGGTGGAATACCGAATCCGCCCCGATGGGCCCGACCACCTTGTAGCCCTCCTTCTGGAGCTCCTCCACCGCGGGGATGACCTCCCGGACCTCCTCGTCGCCAAAGAGGCCGTGCTCCCCGCTGTGGGGGTTGAGGCCGGCGATAGCCATGGTCCCCTCGGTGATGCCCAGCACCCGCAGGGCATCGGTGCAGCGGCGGACGTAGTCCTTGATCCGCTCCTTGGTGACCATGTCGCAGGCCTTGCGCAGGGAGACGTGGCGGCTGAGGAAGAAGACCCGCATCCCGTGCACCTCAAAGAGGGTGAGGGGGTCGGCGGTGCCGGTGAGGGCGCCGAAGATCTCGGTATGGCCGATGAAGTTCACCCCGCCGGCCTTGAAGGACTCCTTGTTCACCGGGGTGGTGGAGACCGCGGCCACCTTGTGGGCGTTGGCCAGCTCGATGCTCTTTGCGATGTACTCATAGGCGGCCTTGCCGCACATCCCGTCCACCTGGCCGATGGGGAACTTGGCCATGTCCACGTTGCAGAGGTCGATGAGGTTCAGCACCCCCTGGGAGTAGTCCCCCTCCTCCGGCTCGTGGATGACCTTGATCTCCAGGGTGGGGATGCCGGGGAAGGTCATGGCGTTTTTCAGCACCTTGGCGTCCCCCACCACCACGCATCTGGAGATGGCGGTGACCTCCGGGTCCGCCAGGGTCTTCAGAACGATCTCCGGCCCGATGCCGGCGGGATCCCCCAGGGGGATCGCGATAAAAGGTCTTTCCATATGCAGCACATCCTTTCTTCATCTATGGAGAGGCGGCCCCAGGCCGCGAAGGATCAGATCTTTTCCCGCAGATACCGGGCGCAGGTGACCATGGCCTTTTCGTCCCCCACCATACCGCCCTTGCTGATGAACTTCATCCCGGAAAACGCGCCGCCGATGAGCTCCCCGTACCCCGCCAGGGGGACCACCTCATCCAGGAGCCGCAGCCCCACGGTGCCCATCTGCCGGTTGATGGCGGCGGTGATGTCCCCGCCGGTGGAGTAGATGGCCCGGAAGGTGTCGTTCCTCCGGAGGATGTTCACCGCCGTCTCGGCAAAAGCGTCCCCGATGATGCAGCTGAGCTCCTCCACGGTGCAGCGGTATTTTTCCAGGTACGGCTCAAAGGGGAGTTGCTTTGCCGGGTCGATGCCGGAGCCGATCACCGCAAGATATTCGTACTCCTCCGCGCAGGCCAGCAGGGCCTCCGTCACCCGCGCTACCTCCGCCTTCCGGCGCTCCTCGCTCTCCAGGATCTCGGCGACATCCAGCCGGACATGGCCGATCTCCAGGTCGGTCAGCAGCTCCTTCACCTGGCGGCGGGCCACCCCGTTGACACTGCCGATGACCATCAGCACCTTGCCGGGGCCGGTGACCTTCTTCCGGGGCAGGACGCGCTTGGCGGAAACGGCGGTGAAGACGCCGGGGTCCACCGGGATAAATTTCAGCTTGGCCGCCGCCAGGGCGTCCACGATGGTCTCCATATCCTCCATGGAGACGGAGTCGCACACCAGGATGCGGGTGCCGTTCTTTGCCGACGCCGCCATCCGGGCCGCCAGGCTCTCCACTCCCTTGGCGATGTCATCCAGGTGGATGGTCTCCAGGGGGTAGCGGGACTGGGCCTGGTAGAGCTGCTTGGCGCTGGAGGTGGTGATGGGGTTCTTGGGGTCCTTGGCCACCTCGGTCTTTTGCAGGGGCACCCCGTTCACCAGGAGGTATCCCCCCACCAGCACCCGGCCGGAACTGGGGAAGCAGGGGACGCAGACCGCCGTGTATTCCGGCCCCAGGACATCCAGGAAGGCATCGGTCTCGCTCCCCAGGTTGCCCCGCAGGGTGCTGTCGATGCGCTTGGCGTAGAGCTTCACTTCCTCCCCCGCGAGGGAGACCAGGGCCGCCTTGACCCGGTCGTAGGCCTCCTGGGGATCGATGGCCCGGCTTTCCGTGGGCACCACCAGGCAGTCGCAGCCCGCCAGGGAGGGGTCGGCGCCGTTGGCGGCATCCAGGACGGTGTAGGTGTCGAAGCCGTTTTTCTTCAGCAGCACGCCTGTGGCGTTGGCTCCGGTGAGGTCATCCGCGATGACTAAGACCTGTGCCATTTGCTTCACCTCCGAAATTTTTTGTTCCTTAAAAAGAAGGACGGCAGGGCGGGTAGAAAAGTTTGGCCGCTTTTCTTTTTGCTTCTTTTTCTTGTTCCCGTGAAAAGAAAAAGAAGCGGGGGTGCAGGGGGCGGAGCCCCCGCTACACCTGTATGAACTCGATCTTCTTCGTTTCCGCCAGGCGTTTTTCCTCCTCGGCAAGGCGGTAATCGGTGACCACCGCGGTGTAGTCGGAAAGGCTGTTGATGCGCACCAGGGCGCTGCGGTGGAACTTGGAGGAATCCGCCGCCAGAAAGCACTCCTTGGCGCTGCGGAGGACCGCCCGCTTCATAAAGGCCTTTTCGATGGTGGGGGTGAGGACGTCAAAATTCTCGTTGATGCAGGCGGTGCCCACAAAGGCGATGTCCACAAAGAACTCCTGCATCATCTCCAGGGTGAGGGGGCCCACCGCGCTGCCGGTGCTGTTCTGGATATGTCCCCCCACAAAGATGACATCCCGCCGGTGGCGGGAAAGAAAGAGGGCGGTTTTCAGGTCGTTGGTCAGGAAGGTGATGCCGGGGACGGTGAGCAGCTCCTGGGCGATGGAGAAGGTGGTGGTGCCGGCGTCCAGGAAGATCTGCATCCCCTCAGTGACAAGGCCGGCGCAGCAGGCGGCGATGCGCCGCTTTACCTCCAGGTTGGCGGAGCGCTTCTTGCTGTAGTCCTCCTCCCCCACATTGTCCCCCCGGAGCACCGCGCCTCCGCGGCACCGCTCCAGGCGGCCGGTGACCCTGCACCGGTCCAGGTCCCGGCGGATGGTCATCTCGCTGACTCCAAAACGGCGGGCCAGCTCCCCAATAGTGACGGAGCCGCTTTCATTGAGGATCTCCAGGATCTTTTTCCGCCGTTCTTCGGGAAGAAAGGCCATCAAATCCGCCCTTTCATAGTTTTGTAATTACCTGGTCATAGTTTATTCGCAAATTTTGCCGTATATATCCAGTATAAGAAAGGTTTTGCAAATGTCAATCAGAACCAAAAAGATTCTGCGAATCCTACAAAGGGGAGGGTGCGCTTCTGTAAAACATTACCGATATGGGGCTGTGACTGTCACAACTTCTAACACGGGAATGGACGCAAGAAAAATTCCCTCCCAAGGACCGGGCAGAGGCGGAGGGCGACCCAAGGGGAAAGATTATAGGGATACCTTATTATATAGGGGAGTGTGTTATAAAAAAATCATACTCCCCCCTTGACTTTTCCCCAAAATATCCGATAATTAGTATAAGAGTAGATATGCCATCGGGCAAGCAAAGATACAAAATCAACTGCAAAGTGGAAGGGCGGCTGTGAATCATGCAAATGGAAAGACAAACAGAGATCCTCCTGGAATCCGGCACCAATGAACTTGAGATCATGGAATTCACCATTGCGGGGGAGACCTTTGGCATCAATGTGGCTAAGGTCCTGGAGATCATGATGACCTGCCCGGTCAAGCCTATGCAGAAGGCCCAGGCGGATATTGAGGGGATCTTTAAATCCCGCGATATGGTCATCACCGTCATCGACCTGTCCAGCTACCTGGGGCTGCCCCCCTCCACCAACCCGGAGCGGGACATCTTCATCATCACCAACTTCAATAATCACAATTTTGCCTTCCATGTACACAGCGTGGTGGGCATTGCCCGCATCTCCTGGCAGCAGATCAAGAAGCCGGACCGCATCATCTACGGCGGCCGGGAGGGCGTGGCCACCGGCATCGCGGACTTTGAGAACCACCTCATCACCATCCTGGACTTTGAGAAGATCGTCTCCGAGATCAGCCCCGACCTGGGCATCCAGGTGGAGGACATCGACAAGATGGGCCCCAGAGAGCGCAGCGAGAAGCCGATCCTCCTGGCGGAGGACTCCATGCTCCTCTCCCGGATGATCACCGAATCTCTGCGGAAGGCCGGCTATGTGAACCTCATCGTCACCGACAACGGGCAGGAGGCCTGGGACTTCCTGGTGGAGGCCAAAAACGACGGCGACCCCATCACCAACCACGTCTGCTGTGTGGTCACCGACATCGAGATGCCCCAGATGGACGGCCACCACCTCACCAAGCTCATCAAGGGGGATTCGGTCCTCCGCCAGCTCCCCGTCATCCACTTCTCCTCCCTCATCAACGATGAGATGCGCCGCAAGGGCGAGCAGGTAGGTGCCGACGCCCAGCTTTCCAAGCCGGAGATCGCAAACCTTGTAGCGCTTATCGACCGCCTGATCCTGGACACAAAGCCCAAGGCGTAGAAAAAGGTCTACGTGCCAAAGCCGCAGATAGTTAGGAAAAAGCCCTTGCGCGCCAGGGGTTTTTTCTCTGTCCGGCGGCGGTGTTTCCTTACGTATATTCGGCATCGGTGGGACATATATTTCATTGACCATCGGGGGCCGGGGGCTGTCCGAAAGCGCGGGAAAGGGGGGAAATAAGGCGGCCGCCCCAAAAATCTCCAGGTTTGTTGGTAAGATTTCAGCAAGGGAACGCGCAAGAATTTGTCGGATTTGCTCTTTACAGCCGGGAAGAAACTGTATATAATGAAATAGGTTATAATGCCAAGTTTTAAATTCGCAGGTACAATATCGCCTCTGTACGGCCGGCAGATCGGGTAGGGGTTTGTGTTGTGTCTGCTTTCGGGAGGTTTACAGGATGTATTTGGTGCCTTTAAGCAATCTTCCCTCCATTCAGGAGCAGGGCCCGGAGGCCCGGAAGAGAGCAGTCCCCCAGGAGGGGGGGCAGTCTTTCGCCAGCATCATGCAGGAGGCTATCGATACTCTTCAGCAGGCTCAGCAAGCCACGGCGGCGGATTCCTACGATCTGGCCATGGGGAATGTGGAGAGCCTGCATTCCATGATGATCAATTCTGCCATGGAGGCCACCGCGGTGGAGACGGCGGTGCAGCTGACCTCCCGCGCGGTGAGTGCCTACAAGGAGATCATGCAGATGCAGATCTAAAGAACCTCCTGTTAAGGGCCCCGTCTTGCGTCCTGCCGCGGGGCGCCGCGCCGGGCATCGGAGCATGAGACGAAAGACGGGTTCCGGGACCCCTTGCCAAGCGGCGGGAGCGGGCTCCGAACAAAAATTTGGATGATAGAGTAAGGAAAGACGAATGAAATTTAATTTCAAAGAGTTCCTTGATTTCCTCAAAGGCCAGTGGGAAAAGTTCAAGGCCTTCTGGGCAAAGCTCTCCAAAAAAACCAAAATACTTATCGCCGCCGGAGGAAGCCTTTTGCTTTTCCTCCTTATTTTGGTAACCATTCTCATCAATGTGGGGAAGAACAGTATGCGGGTCATCTTCCCCGGTATGTCCAACGATGAAAGCGCCCAGGTCTACGCCACCCTCCAGGAGATGGGCGTGCAGCCCCAGATCGATAACCGGGGCCAGGTGCTGGTCCCTTCCGAGATGTGGGACGACCTGGTCTTCCAGCTCAACAGCAAGGGCTACCCCAAGACCGCCCTCAGCTACGATACCTTCTCCAACTTCGCCGGCTTTACCGCCACCGAGTTTGAGAAGAGGACCGGCCTGCTCTTCCAGACCCAGGAGGATGTGCAGAAGACCCTGATGCGCCAGACGGGCATTGAGGACGCGGTGGTGCAGTACACCGTGCCGGAAAGCAGCAACTACATCTGGGACCAGACCAACCAGCAGGTGAGCACCGCCGGTGTCACCGTGCGGATGAAGACCGGGTACGAGCTGAGCCCGGAGCGGGTGAGCGCCATCAAGCACCTGGTTGCCACCGGCATCCCCAAGCTGGACCCCTCCAATGTGGTGGTGGTCGACGCCGCCACCGGCATCGAGATGACCGGGGTGGACGACCCCAACACCAAGGGCTACTACAGCGTCCAGCGGCTGGAGTACGAGCGCCTCATCGCAAAGCAGATCGAGGACAACGTAAAGCGCCTCCTTTCCGGCCGGTACGGCAGCGATGGGGTCACCGCGGTGGCCACCGTGGCCCTGGATTACGACAAGATGATGTCCGAATCCAAGCAGTACAACAACGAGGGCACCCGCACCCATTTTGAGGAGGACTACTCCCTCAACGGCTCGGTGGCGGCGGGGGGCATCGTGGGGGAGGAAAACAACACCGACGCCCCGCCCATCTACCCCAACGATGACGGCACCGGCAACGCCAGCGCCACCGATTACCACCGGCACATCGACTATGAAGTGGGCTACATAATGACCCAGATCGAGAAGGGGGAGCCGGTGCTCCAGCGGGCCTCGGTGGCGGTGATCGTCAACGATGCCAACTACAACATCGACGTGGAGGAGACCCTCATCGACCTCATCTCCAAGGCGGTGAACATCACCTCCGATAACATCAGCGTCACCAACCTGAACTTTGACGGCAGCCAGCAGACCATGGGACGGGGGCTGACGGCGCGGCAGCGGCTGCTGCTGATCCTGGGCCTCTCCATCCTCTTTGTGATCCTGCTGGTGGTGGTGATCCTTCTGGCCCTGCGGAACAAGAAGAAAAAGCAGCAGGAGGCAGAGGCCGCGGCGGCCGATACCCTTACCCAGGACAACATCAACAAGGAGATCGAGGAACACAAGAGAATGCTCCAGAACGAGGCCCTGGCCAATTCCAACCAGGTGGAAAGCGCCATCACCCAGGAGATCCGGGACTTCGCCAAGGAAAATCCGGAGATCACGGCCTCCCTGTTGCGGTCTCTCTTAAAGGAGGAACAGTGATATGGCTGAAGCCCTTACTCCTGTAAAGAAGGCCGCGGCGGTCATCATCGCTCTGGGCGCGGAGCGGGCCTCCGAGGTGTATAAATTCCTGAGTGAGGAAGAGGTCGAGCAGATCTCCCTGGAGATCGCCAAGCTGGACCGTCTTTCCCCGGAACAGATGCAGAGCACGGTGGAGGACTTCTACGGCCTCTGCATCACCCAGAAGGTCATCAACGAGGGCGGCGTCCTCTACGCCAAGGATGTGCTGGAAAAGGCCTTCGGCCAGCAGCAGGCATCCTCCTTTATGGAGCGGCTGAGCAAGTCTCTGCGCTCGAAGTCCTTCGAGTTCATCCGCAAGGCGGACAGCAAAAATATCCAGATGATCCTCCAGAACGAGCATCCCCAGACCATCGCCCTCATCCTCTCCTACGCCCGCAGCGACCAGGCGGCCCAGATCATCGCGGAGCTGCCGCGGGGCATCCAGCTGGATGTCATCAAGCGCATCGCGGAGCTGGACCGGGTCTCCCCGGAGATGATAAAATTGGTGGAGACGACCCTGGAAAAGAGGTTCTCCGCCATCGTCACCGCAGACCAGGTGGAGGTGGGCGGCGTGCCTTACATCGCGGAGATCATGAACCGCGTGGACCGCGCTACCGAGAAGTTCATCTTCGACGAGCTGGGCGAGAAGGACGCGGCCCTGGCCGAGGAGATCCACAAGCTGATGTTCGTCTTCGAGGACATCGCTACCCTGGACAGCATGACCATCCAGCGCTTCATCCGGGAGGTGGACACCAAGGACCTGGCGGTGGCTCTCAAATCCGCCAACGAGGACGTCAAGCAGCTCATCCTCCAAAATATGTCCTCCAGAATGCGGGAATCGGTGGAGCAGGACATCCAGTACCTGCACAACATCCGTATGCGGGACGTGGAGGAGGCCCAGCAGAAGATCGTTGGCATCATAAGGCAGCTTGAAGAAGCTGGGGAGATCGTGATCGCCAGAGGAGAGGGTGATGAGATCCTTGCCTAAGGTCATCAAGACAGCCCGGCTGGACCCCTCGGACGAGGTGTACCGCATCCCCGACGACCTCCCGCCGCCCCCTCCTCCGGAAGAGGAGCAGGAGGAAGCGGCCGGAGAGGCGCAGCCCCTCCCCGACGAGACCGCCCCTCCCCCGAAGGAAGAGATCCGGGACCGGGAGGCGGAGCAGCGGCGCTGGGAGGAGGAACGGCGCCGGCGGGAAAAGATGCTGGAGACAGAGGCCCGCCAGAAGGCGGAGGAGCTGGCCCAGCGCATCCTGCAAACTGCAAAGACGGAGCGGGAAAAGATGCTGGAGCAGGCCCAGGCCGAGGCGGGAAAGATCCGAGAAGAAGCCCGGAAGGCCGGCTACCAGGCCGCCTACCAGGAAAAGCGTGAGGCGGTCAGCGGGCGGCTGGCGGAGCTGGACCGGCTGATGGAACGGCTCCAGAAGGACCAAAAGGAGTTCTTCCGGCAGTACCGGGAGGGGCTTTCCGCCCTGGCCCTGGACATCGCCCAGAAGCTCCTGGACGAGGCCATCCTCCAGCACAAAGAGCTGATGCAGCCGCTGGTGCAGAAGGCCGTCTCCTCGGTGAAGAATACGGAATGGATCAGCGTGCAGGTCTCCGACCGGCTGCCCGGCCTGGCGGAGGAGCTGAAGCAGGATCTGGCCGGGCGTCCGGGGCTGCCCCCGGTGGATGTCGTCCCTGGAGACGGCCCGGCGGGCACCTGCGTGGTCCACACCCCGGAAGGGATCGTGGACGCTTCGGTCTCCACCCAGCTGGAGAATCTGAAGACCCTGTTTGAGGGATAAGCAGACAAAGGGGGGAGGACCTGTGACGGAACAACGCCTCATCGACATCAGCAGCTACCAGAGGATGCTCCGCCTCAGCGACCTCTACACCTACAAGGGAAAGATCAGCAAAGTGATGGGCCTGACGGTGGAGGCCACCGGCCTCTCCTGCAACGTGGGGGACATCTGCGAGATCTGGGTGGACGACAGCCACCGGGTGGTGGCGGAGGTGGTGGGCCTCCAGGGCAGCATCGTTCAGCTGATGCCCTACGAGGAAGTGGACGGCATCGGCGCCGGGAGCATCGTGGTGAACACCGGCGATAAGCTGGAGATCGGCGTGGGCCCGGATATGGTGGGCAGGACCATCGACGCCCTGGGCAATCCCATCGACGGCGGCCCCCCCATCGAGCGGGTGGCCCGTTACCCCATCAACGGGGTCCACTCCAACCCCATGGACCGCCCCCCTATCTCCCAGGTCATCCAGCTGGGGGTGAAGGCCATCGACGGCCTTCTGACCATCGGCAAGGGCCAGAGAATGGGCATCTTCGCCGGCAGCGGCGTGGGGAAGAGCACCCTGATGGGGATGATCGCCCGCAACGTCAAGGCGGACATCAACGTCATCGCCCTGGTGGGGGAGCGGGGCCGTGAGCTGGTGGAGTTCATCAACAAGGACCTGGGGCCGGAGGGCCTTTCTCGGAGCGTCCTGGTGGTGGCCACCTCGGACCAGCCGGCCATGATGCGCTCCAAATGCGCCCTCACCGCCACCGCCATCGCCGAGTACTTCCGGGACCAGGGGAAGGACGTCCTGCTGATGATGGACTCCCTCACCCGGTTCTGCATGGCCCAGCGGGAGATCGGCCTTTCCACCGGGGAGCCGCCGGTGGCCCGCGGGTACACCCCCTCCATCTACACCATGCTGCCAAAGCTCCTGGAGCGCTCCGGGAACTTTGAAAAGGGCTCCATCACCGGCATCTATACGGTGCTGGTGGAAGGCGATGACACCAACGAGCCCATATCCGATACGGTGCGGGGCATCGTGGACGGGCATATCGTCCTCTCCCGCAAGCTGGCTATGCAGAACCACTACCCGGCCATCGATGTGCTGGCCAGCATCAGCCGCCTGATGAACAGCATCGCCGCGCCGGACCACAAGCAGGCCGCCGGGCGCATCCGCCATATGATGTCCGTCTACCAGGACAACCGGGACCTTCTCTCCATCGGGGCCTACAAGAGCGGCTCCAACCCGGAGCTGGATGACGCCATCCGGCACATCGATGCCATCAACCACCTCCTCCAGCAGGAGGTGGGGAACAAGATCACCTTCGATGACACCGTTCAGCAGATGCTGGAGCTGGCGGAATAAACTTTGAGACCAAGGAGGGTTTTTGTGAAGAAATTCCACTTTTCCCTACAGGCTATGCGGGACTACCGGGAGCGCCTCCTGGATGAGGAAAAGGGCACCCTCCAGCGGCTGAAGGCGGAGCGGGACGGCATTGAGGAACACCTCCGCCGCCTGGAGGAGGAGTTTGCGCGGCTCTCCCTGGAGATGGTCAAGGCCCAGATGCAGGGCACCACCATCATCGAGCTGCGGAAGCTCAGCGCCCAGTTGGACAACCTGCGCCTCCAGATCGAGGAGCAGCGGACCCTCCTGGAGCAGGCGGAGGCCAGGGTGGAACAGCAGATGAGCGTGGTGGTGGCCGCCAACCAGGAGGTCTCCAAGCTGGATAAGCTGGAGGAACGGCAGCGGGAGGAGTACCGCCACCAGGTAAACAAGGCGGAGGAGGACCGCATCGATGAGCTTGTGAGCCAAAATCTTGCCAGGGTGGCCTCGGCGGGATGAGTGGGCAGCGATGCCCCTGTCCCCTGGGGTCCTGCGGAGGCTGGCTTTTTCCGTTTCCGGCGGACCGCGCTGAAAAATTTTTCTAATTTGGAAATTCACTTTGAGTTTCTCCGGATAATATGCTATAATGGGATAGATACCCTGGCATATCCGTGTTCTGCTTGTCCCCCAGGTCCTTTTTTGGCCCTGTGGTACAATAAATATCCCAATCAGAAGGAGGTGAAACAGTATGAGTCAGACAGCAGCAGTCCAAACCGGCGCGCCGGTACAGGCGCAGCCCACCAGTCTCCGGAAACTCCTGGGGATGGATCAGGGGCAGGTGGGGGATGGCTTCGCCATGATCTTCCAGCAGATGATGGGGGACGGTGACGAAGAGCAGCTTGCCGCCCTGCTGATGCAGATGGCCGGCTCCCTCCGGGAGGACTCCGAGGAACTGGGAGGAGAGATGGCCGCGGAGATGCTGGCCATGATGCCCGGCATGAACTTCCCGGCTTCCGACCTCATCGCCCTGATGCAGCAGGACACTGCGGCGGCGGAAAACGTGATGGAGATCCTTTCCACCACCATGAACAGCCCCCAGGGCCGCACCCAGCTCCCGGCGCTCCTTTCCCAGTTGGAGGGACTTTCCCGGCAGCAGGGAGAAGGGGAGGAAGAGCTCATTGAGCTGCCCCAGGCGGACAAAGACTTTGTGGAGCTCCTCTCCGCAGCCTGGAAGGAGACCCCGGAGGACGCCGCAAAACCCCCGGTCCCTCTCACCCTGGACCACAGCGCCATCCGCGCCGCCAAGGAGCTGATGGAGCAGAACCGCAAGGGGAACCAGACCGAGACCCTGGACATCGAAAGTTTGCAGGCCGATGTCAACGCCCGCCGGTTTATGCCCGCGGAGGCCCTTTCCCAGAAGCAGAGCCTGCCGGTGCCGGACGCCCAGGAGATCGCAAAGCAGCTGAAGACCGGCATCCTGGAGAACCTGGCAAAAGGCAAAAACGAGTTCCTGGTGCGCCTCAAGCCGGAGGGCCTGGGCGAGATCCTGGTAAAGCTCTCCGAGACCAAGGACAAGGTGAGCCTGAGCATCTTCACCAATGACAGCCAGACCGCGCGGCTCATCAGCGGCGAGGTGGCATCCCTCCAGAGCGCCCTGCGGCCCCTGAACGCCGAGGTGCAGGAGATCACCACCGTATCCGCAAACCAGGAGGCCAGCCAGTACTCCGCCCAGAACCAGATGACCGACCAGGGGCGTCAGTTCTTTGGCCAGCAGCCCAGCCACGAGGGACACAGTTCCCACAGGGGCGGCTTTGGCGGGACGGAGGACGCCTTTGAGGACACCGTGGAGGCGGGCCTTGTCACCGATGACGCCCTGGATACCTACATCTAAGAGGAAAGGAGGAATACAAAATGGCGATCAGCGGAATAGGCAGCGGTACCAGCTACCGGGAAAACTGGGACAACAACGGCGGCATCTACGGCGCAGCCAATGATACGGAAAAGACCGAGGGTACCGAGGGCAGCGACAAGACCCAAGTGTGGGACGCAGTCTTTACCGACAAGAAGGACATGGGTGTTACCGCGGAGGACTTCCTCACCCTGATGGTGGCCCAGCTCACCAACCAGGACTTTATGAACCCGGTGGATGACTCCCAGTATGTTACCCAGATGGCCCAGATCACCACCATGCAGCAGATGACCGAGCTTGCCAACTACAGCAAGACCAGCTACATCATGTCTCTGGTGGGCAAGAACGTCACGGCGGCCAAGATCACCGTCAGCGGCGAACTCCAGAAGGAGACCGGGCCGGTGCAGAGCGTCAGCCTCAATAACAATGAGTTCAGCCTCACCGTCAACGGCAAGCGCTTCACCATGGAGCAGATCATGGAGATCCACAGCGGCAGCACCACCGGCACCGACGATACCACCGGCGGCACCACCACCGAGGCGGACAGCAAGAAAAACTACCTGCTCTCCCTCCTGGGCCGGGAAGTGACCATCGGCAAGGGCGGAGATAAGGAGGATGACAAGACCGACGATACCCTCTACTACGAGGTGACCGGCACCGTGGAGAAGACCTCCACCAAGGACGGCGAGTACCGGGTGTACGTAAAGGGCGAATGGCACTCCCTGGACGAGGTCATCGAGGTTGCTGGCGAAAACAAGACAGATACCGAGGTGGACGGGTCCGAGAAGGGGGAGGAAGAGAACGATGGATGATCTTCTGCTGCGCAGCAGGATGAATCTACCCCTTACCACAGGCACCGCGCCGGTACAAAACCCCACTCTCCAAAGACCCGCGGGCAGTACCGAGCAGAGCGGCCCCTCCTTCCGGCAGATGCTGGAGAAGATGGCCGGCAGCGAGGAAATTTCCTTTTCCAAGCACGCGGCGGGACGCATCGAACACCGGGAGATCCCAATGACCGAATCCGGGCTGGAAAAGCTCCGGGACGGGATGGAGATCGCCAGGGAGCGGGGTATCCGGGACGCACTGATCCTGATGGACGGCTCGGCCTTCATCGTCAGCGCCAAGAACAGCACCGTCATCACCGCCATGAACAGCCAGGAGCTGAAGAACAAAGCGATCACAAATATTGATGGGACCGTCATCCTGTGACAAAACGGCTGGACCGAAGGGAGCGCCAGAAAGCGGGCTTCCCCAGGAGGTCAGGGGCCTTGAGCGACAGAGAGGCCCAAAAGCAGGAGAGAACGGCTCCAGAAGGGAGCAAGTTAGAGAATGGTTAGATCAATGTATTCCGGCGTGGCCGGCATGAAGGCCAACCAGAACCGGATGGACGTCATCGGCAATAACATCGCAAACTCCAATACCTACGGATTCAAATCCGGGCGGGCCACCTTCCGGGACGTGTACTACCAGCAGTTCCGGGGAGCTTCCGCCGGCACCCAGACCCGCGGCGGTATCAACCCCTCCAGCATCGGTTACGGCGCCCAGCTTTCCAGCATCGACCTGATGATGGACTCCTCCTCCATGACCAGCACCGGCTTCGCTCTGGACTGCGCCATCACCGGCGAGGGTTTCTTCCAGGTGATGGACCCGGACGGCAACATCTACTACACCAAGGCGGGTATGCTGGACATCAACCCCGCCACCGGCGCCCTGGTGGATTCCAACGGTAACTTCGTGCTGGGCACCAGCGCCACCGACGGCAAGCTGGACAGCAGCCAGCCCGGCCAGAACAAAATCATCATCGAGGTGGATTCCGTCCAGGCCAGTGTTGCCAGTGTCTCCCAGGAGATCGGCGGCCGCACCATCACCATCAAGTCCACCGAGCAGACCAAGGACGCCAACATCAGCTTCACCTTCAGCGAGGGCACCGATATGCCCGACGGCCAGAAGGTGCAGATCATCCGGGACAGCACCAGTAGCCTCTACAACGTAAAGCTCAACGCCAACGAGACCTTTTCCGGCATGGATGAGCTGACCCAGCTCATCAACCAGGCCATCACCGAGCACGACGGCAAAAAGCATCCCGGCGGCAACTTCGAATTCTCCATCGACCCGAACCCCTTTGAGACCCTTGGGCCTCTCACCGGCTCCGAACTGGTGAAGACCCCCACCGTGGATTACGAGGGCGGCGGCCTGGGGCCCTTTACGGATCCCACCGGCGCTACCCAGCCCGGTTCCTGGCCTCCGGGATTCAGCGCCACCGATGTGGGCCTGCGGTTTAGCGGCGCGGGCGCGGTCAATATGGAGGTACAGCATGTGCCGGCTAACCCCACAGCCACCCCGCCCCAGGAGGAGGGCTTTAAGGTCATCATCACCACTGCGGGAGATGCCACAGCTACTCCGCCGATTCCTGCAGGCACTTACGAGGGCTTCATCTCCAAGAAGCGCTCGGATGCCTCCCAGAGCGGCGGCACCGTCCTGCTGAAGAACACGGCTCCAGGCGCCGACCCCAACGACACCATCACGATTTCTTACCCCACCACCAAAGGAATAGCGGAATATAATGATGATGGGACCTTTAACAAACTTGTAGATGCATTAGATAATGGCGCCATTACTAATATCAGCACCGCCACCCCCAACCTGCCCACCAAGAAGTGCGGCTGGGGCAAGAGCACCCTCACCCTCACCGGCGGCACCGAGTTCCACACCCAGGATGTCAGTAACCTCACCGGTATCTCCATCGGCGCCGACGGCGTCATCAGCGGAACCTCCGATGCGGGCCTCCAGGTGCTGGGGCGCATCGACCTGGCCACCTTCGCCAACGCCAAGGGCCTGGAGCAGTGCGGCAACAGCTACTTTGCGGAGACCGCCAACTCCGGCGACGTCAAGCTGGCTATCGCCGGGGAGAACGGCACCGGCGCCATCAAGAACTCCGCCCTGGAGATGTCCAACGTGGACCTGGCCCAGGAGTTCGCCGATATGATCGTTACCCAGCGCGGCTTCCAGGCCAGCTCCCGGATGATCACCGTCTCGGACACCATGCTGGAGGAGCTCACCAACCTGAAGCGCTGATCCAGGAAACCATAGTCGCATAAGGCTCCCGCGGGGCGGAAAGGACGCCGCCCCCGGAGGAATGCGGAAATCCGAGAAACAGAGTGGATCTTCGCGTTCCTCCGAGGCCCGGAGGCCTTATCGCATTGTCTGGCAAACCTATAAAAAATCCGCCCAAAAACCAGGGAGGGATTTTGGCTAGATCCACAAATATTATGTAAAGGGAGAATGAATTATGATTATCGTCACCAATCTGCGGGGAGAAGAATTTACAGTCAACTGTGACCTGATCGAGACCATATCCGAAAATCCCGATACCACTATGCTTCTCACCAGCGGCAAGGTGTACATCGTCCGGGAATCCATGAAGGAAGTCATCAACAAGGCAGTGGAGTACCACCGGATGATCCACAGCGGGATCTATTAAGGACCGTGCCTGTACCTATGGATTCAGCCAGCAGTTCCGAACATCTCTGTAAGGAAGGTTAAACAGCTATGGATTTAATGTCAGTAATTGGTTGGCTGCTGGGAATTGTGATGATCATCTTCGGCATCGTCTTCCAGAAGGCGGATCCGACAGCGAACCCACCTGTCCAAATGGGATTTATCTGGGGCAACCTGAAGAATTTCTTCGATGCCCCTTCCCTGGCCGTTGTGCTGGGCGGCGTTATCGCCGGCCTGATGGTCTCCTTCCCGATCAGCATCTTCACCAAGATCCCCAAGCACCTGAAGATCATGTTCATGCCCACCAAGTATAATCCCAAGGACTACATAGACCAGATCGTGACCCTGGCTACCGAAGCCCGTGTCAACGGCCTCCTTTCCCTGGAAGGGAAGCTGAACGAGACCAAGGACACCTTCTTAAAAAACAGCATGATGCTGGTGGTGGACGCGGTGGAGCCGGAGAAGGTGAAGATCCTCCTGGAGACCGAGCTGGAATATCTGGACGAGCGCCATGCCCAGGACCGGGCCTTCTACGATAAGGCCGCCGCCTACGGCCCCGCCTTCGGTATGATCGGTACCCTGATGGGCCTGGTAAACCTCCTCAAGCAGCTTTCCGACCCGGATGCCATCGCCCCTGCCATGGCCCTGGCTCTGGTGACCACCTTTTATGGCTCCATTTTGGCAAACCTCATCTTCACCCCCATCTCCAATAAGCTGAAGGTCCGCCACGAGGAAGAGTACCTCTGCAAGATGATCGTGGCGGAGGGCGTTCAGGCCATCCAGGCCGGTGATAACCCCCGGTTCATCGAGGAAAAGTTGAACCAGCTCATGCCGGGGTATCTGATGGGCAAGGGTGGCGGCAAGGCCCCCAAGGAGAAAAAGGAAAAAGAGAAATAATAAGGCGCCCATTAGGAACCTGAGAAAGGGGGTTCGCTGAACATGGCAAAAAAACCACGGGAGGAGCCCTCCGGCGACTCCTGGATGAATACATACTCGGACCTTGTGACCCTGCTGATGACCTTCTTCGTCCTGCTGTTCAGTATGTCCTCGGTGGACGCGGAAAAGTGGGAGCTCCTGGTGGAGGCCTTGGCCGGGGATAAAAACCAGGTGGTCATCGACCCAAACGGTAACCCCGGAGAGGAGACCATCGCCGGCAACGAGGGGGAACAGTCCGGGGAGATGTCCGTCAGCGGCGACCCGGCGGACCTGGAGGACTTTGACGACCTCTTTGCCTTCCTCCAGAAGTACGTGGAGGAAAACAACCTCACCGAGTCCATCGAGGTGATGAAGAGCGGGGACAACGTGGTCTACATCCGCTTCCGCAACAGCATCTTCTTTATGCCCGATAAGGCGGAACTCCGCCCGGAGGCCCTGGAGATCCTGGGCTACCTGGGGGACTGCCTCTACGCGGTGGAGGACCAGATCTACGTCATCAGCATCAACGGGCATACCGCCCAGGTGGATACATTGGGCGGGGTGTACGCCGTTTCCGACTGGCTCCTCTCCGGCGAGCGCGCCAGCCAGGTGGCCCGGTACCTGGATGAACAGAAGGGCATCACCGGCAGCAAGCTCCGGCCCATGGGGTACGGCAAGAACTTCCCCATTGCGGATAACAGCACCGCCGAGGGGCGGGAGCAGAACCGCCGGGTGGATATAACCATCATCCGGAATACCGGCGGCGGCGCGGAGGTGGACCAGCAGCTGGCCAGCCTCTTCGATCCCGACCAGTTCCCCCGCACCGGCGGCGCGGAGGACATCCTGAGCCCGGAGCCCCTGCCCGCGGAGAATGACCCCATCCATGTTCCGGCCCCGGAGCCCGAACCTTCTCCCGCGCCGGAACCGGCGCCAGAGGCCGAACCGCAGAGCTGAGATGAGCGCGAAAAACGGACAGGAGGAGTTGGTTGAATGCCTGAACAATTGTCACAAAGCCAGATCGACGCCCTTCTGAAAAAGATGGCCTCCGGCGAGGAGAACGTCCAGGAAGAAAAGCGGAAGATCCGGGAATACGACTTTAAATCTCCCAAAAAGTTTACAAAAGAACAGTTCAAGGCTTTGGACAGCCTTCACGAGACCTTTGCCCGAATGCTCTCCTCCTACTTTTCCGGCCTGCTGCGCACCGTCTGCGAGATCGAGGTGATGGAGCTGGAGGAGCAGCGGTACTACGAGTACAACAACGCCCTTCCGGATACCGCCCTCATCGGGCTGGTGGATGTCCTGCCGGCCAATAAGCACTACGACAACACCACCATGATCCTGGACCTTTCCACCACCGTCGGCTTTTACCTCATCGACCGGGTGCTGGGCGGCCCTGGGACCGGCTACAACCTGAACCGGGATTACACCGATATTGAGATCTCCATCCTCAGCAATGTGTTTGAGAAGGTGACCCAGCGGCTGGAGGAGACCTGGCAGAATAACCTCCCCATCGCCATCCAGTCCAGGGAGATCCAGACCAACGCACGGCTCCTCCAGGTCTTTGCCCCGGAGGATGTGGTGGTCATCGTCATCCTGCGGGTAAAGCTGGGGGGCCGGGTAGAGGGAAACCTGACCCTCTGCATCCCGGCGGAGTTTTTGGAGCAGGTGAACCACACCTTCGGTCTGCGGTACGCCCGCCCCAGCAAGAAGCAGGATCCCCACCGGGAGCAGGCCAAGAAGCGCATCATCCTGGAAAACGTCTGCGAATCGGATATGGACATCCGGGTGATCTTCGACCAGCTCCAGCTGGAGCTGCGGGAGATCATGCAGCTCCAGCCGGATGACGTCATCCCCCTGGGCAAGAAGGTGGGGAGCGACGTGCTGGTAACGGTGGGCAAGATCCCCTGGTTTACCGCAAAACTGGGCCAGACCAAGAAGAAAAAAGCGATTCGGCTCAATGATATAGTAACAAATGGAGAAGAGGTTGTTCAATGGGAGAAGATAGAAGCCAGCAGTTAGAAAATCAAGCGATTCTCAGCAGCCTGGAGATCGACACCATCGGCGAGATCCTCAATATCAGCATGGGCTCGGCCGCTACAGCCATCTCCACCCTGTTGGACCGGGCTGTGAACATCTCCACCCCCACGGTGGAGCTGCGGCAGTTCAGCAGCATGGACTATGCCGCCCTGGAGCCGGCCGTGCTGGTAAAGATCAACTATGTGGAGGGGATCTCCGGCTCCAACGTGATGATCTACCGCCAGCGGGATATGCAGGTGATCCTGAACCTGCTGATGGGCAACGACGATCCTCCCAGCGATGACTTTGTCTTTGACGAGCTGAGCATGAGCGCCGCCTGCGAGGTGATGAACCAGATGATGGGGGCCTCCGCCACTGCCCTTTCCGAGTTCCTGGGCATGGTGGTGAACATCTCCACCCCGGAGGCCAGCATCGTTGAATCCTCCAACAGTTACCAGGAGGCAGTGGGGGTGCAGGAGGGGGACGAGATCGTTGCCGTCTCCTTCCGCCTGACCATCGCGGATATTATCGATACCACCTTTGCCAGCATCCTGGGGTGCGACCTGGCCAAAGAGATGGTGCGGACCCTTATGGGGGACCAGGCGGAGATGGAGAGCACTTTGGAGCCCGCCCCCCAGCCGGCGGCTCCCGCTCCCGCAGCTCCCGCTCCCACGGCGCCCCCGCCCCAGTCCGGCGCCTATCCCGCCCAGCCCCCCGCACCCCAGCCGACCGCTCCAGCCCCCGCACCCCCCCCCCCCCCC
>JAETSQ010000010.1 GCA_021769525.1 Oscillospiraceae bacterium | reverse complement strand
CATCCAGCTTCTTTTCCAGCGCCTCCCCGATCTCCCGGTCCATCCGCCCGGCGCCGCCGGGCAGGACGATCCGTGCCGTGAGCCTGGGAACACCTCCATCCTCCGGGCTGTCTCCCTCGTCTGCTTCTATATATATTTGGATGTCCTTCTCATTTATGCCAAATCCTTTCAGTTCTTTCACCGCCAGGCGGCGCAGCTCCTCCTGGGAACGGGAAAGGGTGTCCTGCAGGAAATGCTCGGTGGTCTTTCGGGCGGCGTCCTCCATGGCGGAGGCCGCCTCCGGCGGCTCCGGCTCCGCCAGGTCCAGCTCCAGTCCCACCGGCAGCAGAAAACAGCAGAGCATAAAAAGCCCCAGCACCATCCGCATCAGCTTTTCCATGCTCTTTGCGGGCAGCAGCACCGATACCACCCCGCAGAGGGCCGCCCCGCAGCAGATGGTAAAGACCCACCGGTTCACCTCGTCCATTTTCTTTCCTCCTCGGCCTGTTTCCGCTCCCGGAGCCCCGCGGGGCTCCCCTCTCTGGTTTCTCATCCCCCTCGGAAGGTGACGATGAGAAGCGTTGTGGAGATGATCACCAGCAGGGCGTCGTAGAGGAGCACCGCCAGGATGATGCCCAGGGTGGAGGAAAGGGCCCGCAGCAGCTTTGTGATCTGGGGCAGGTGGAACAGCTCGCTCACCACCCGCCCCAGGCCGATGGTGACGTACCACACCCCGCAGCGCAGCAGCACCGGCAGGAAGGTGAAGGCCGTGACCACGATGCCAAAGGCCCCCAGGGTCCCCTTCACCAGCTGGATGCACCCCTGGGCCGCCACAAAGAGGTCGGACAGGGCCCCGCCCACCACCGGGATCATGCTGCCGATGAAGAACTTCGTGGTCTTTACCGCCACGGAGTCCCCGCTGGAGGCCACCACCGACTGGATGGACATAAGGCCGATGAAAACGGTGAGGATCAGCCCCAGGGACCAGGTGACAAAGGTCTTGATGCCGCCGATGAAGCCCCCCAGCTCCAGCTTGGGGCAGACCACCGAGACCACTGAAAGGGCCAGGTAGGCGGACAGAAGCGGGAGGAACACCGCCGTCACCAGCTGGGCGGTCATCTGGCACATCCAGAACACAAGGAGGTTGTAGGCGGTGCCGGTCATGGGCTGGCCGGAGGCGGTGACGACCCCTGCGAACACCGGGATAAAGCTGAGGATGAAGGTGGCGAAATCCCGGATCACCTCCCTGGCGTCCACGATGCAGGAGACGATAGGGTCTATGATGATACTGCTGATGAAGACGGTGATCACCACCCCCAGGACGGCGTCCGCCCCGCCGGCGGAAAAGGCGGCGCCAAAGCTCTCCAGCATGGCGCAGAGGACCAGAATCCCCACCAGGGAGACCAAAAGGCGGACGGGGGCCCGCAGCTGCTCCAGGATGCTCTCCCACACCGCCCGGAAAAGCAGCCGGGGGGTAAGTCCCTCCACCGTGCCGGAGATCCCCTCCAGGCCCAGCCGGTCCAGAAGCCCCCTGGCCTCCTCCGGAACTTTGTCCAGAAGCTCCCCCTCCTCCTCCGCGAGGAAGGAGTCCATCCCCTCCCGGTAATCGTATTCCGCGCCCCAGGCGGGGACCAGCAGCAGAAGCAGTGCCAGAAGAAAAAGGAGCCCATGACCGATCTGTTTTCTCTGTCCCATATCCCCCTCACCCGATGCTCAGCAGCCGCTCCGCCACCCCCAGGAGCCGCTCGAACAGGGGCAGGCTCACCAGCACCAGGGTCACCTTCCCCGCCAGCTCCACCTTGGCGGCGATGGCGTTTTCCCCGGCGTCCCGGCAGGTCTGTCCCGCCAGCTCGGTGAGGATGCACACCCCCAGGCACTTCATCACCACCCGGATGAGCTCCCCGGACAGCATCGCCCCTTCAAAAAGCTGCTCCAACCCCTCCAGGATCTGGGCGATGCCCTGGAGGAGCCAAAGGAGCGCCACCACACTGCACCCCAGGCTGACAAAGACCGCGTACTCCGGCCGGTACTGCCGGAGCATCAGGGAGAGTGCCGCCGCCGTGATGCAGAACATGGCCACGCCAAAGAGCTCCCCGGTCATAAGCCGAACACCGTCTTCACCGTCTCAAAGAGGTTGCTGATCTCCTGGATCATCATCATCAGCACCACGATGAGGCCCGCCAGGGAGGTGAGCATCGCCTGCTCCTCCCGCCCCGCCCGGAGAAGCACCTGATACAGCACCGAAACGATGATGCCGATGGCGGCGATCCGGAAAATCAAATCCACATCCATTGTCTTGCACCTCTTTCCCCTTCCCGGAGCGGTGTGGCTTCAAGCCGATGCCTCTTGCTTGCGGGCGCCCTCTACGCCAGCACCACCACCGCCAGCAGGCCCAGCAGCACCCCCAGCCGCCGGAAGAGGCCGCCGTACCTCCGGCTTTCTTCCCTGGCTGCCTCCGCCTCCCGGCCCAGCAGGAGGATGGCGCCTTCCAGGGCGGAAAGCTGCTCCTCCAGCGGCTTGACCCCCACGGTGTCCCCCAGGGAGAGCAGGAAACCCTCCGCCGCTCCCCGTTTCCCGTCCCCTGCGGCCGCCTGCGCGGCATGGGCGAAGCTGCCGCTTTCCCGGAAGGCCTCCGCCATCTTCTGAACGCCCCGCAGATCTGTAAAGGCAGTTTGCTTTGCAAGCATTTTGACGATCTCGCCGGGGGCCGCCCGCGTGCTCGCCAAAACGGTCCGGAACTGCCGCAAAAACTCCTGCCAGGCGGCCAGCTCCCCGGCCCTCTGCTCCAGAGAGCGGGCCTTGCTCCACCCCAGCATCGTCCCGCAGCTAAAGAGCAGCAGCAGACCCATCCCCTTGGCCATCGTATTCCTCCTTTGTGAAAAACAGGGTCATCTGGCCGGGGCGGGCCGGGGTATCCAAGAGGGCGATGCCCCCAAAGGCTCCGGTATCCACCAGTGCCCGGAGGATCCGGTTGGAAAAAAGCTCCTCCCGGCTGCCACAGTGGACCGATACCAGAAAGCGCACTCCGCAGGCCAGCCCGGCGGAGATCTCCCCCACCTCCTCCAGCGAGCCGATCTCATCGCAGAGGATGTACTCCGGGGAGAGGGTGCGCACCGCCTGCTCCATGGCCTCCCTCTTTGGCAGACCGCAGATGGCATCCCCGCAAAGGCCGATGTCCCGCCGGGGCAGCCCCCGGAACATGGCGGAAAGCTCATACCGCTCATCGATGTACACCACCTTGCGGCAGACCCCCAGGTCCCCGGAGGCCAGCATCCGTCCCAGGTCCCGCAGGAGGGTGGTCTTGCCGCTCCCCGGTCCCCCGGCCAGGATCAGCCCCCGGCTCAGGTCCCACCGGCGGCAGAGCTCCTTCCCCGCCCCCGGCACCTCCCGCGAGATCCGCAGGTTCAGGGATGAGATCTCCCGGCAGGAGACGGTCCCGTCCGGGTCCTTGACGATGCTGGCGCAGAGCCCCACCCGGTCCCCCTTGGGGGTGGTGATGAATCCCTTCTCCGTCTCCCGCTGGTGGGTATGTACGGAATAATCGCAGAGGCGGACAAAGGCATCCTGGATGAGCCCCTGGTCCACAAGGAGACCGCCGCTGCCCCCGTAGGTGAGGCCGCCCCGCCCGGTGACGAACCGGCTCTGCATCCCGTCAAAGACCGAGAGGGGCCGCCCCGCCCGCAGGCGTATCTCCTGGATGCGGGCCTTTTCCCCCTCCGGGATGCTCCGCAGCGCCTCCTGGAGGGTGGGCGGCAGATAAAAAAGGGCCTTTTCGTACTCCTCCGCCATCCGCTGTCCGGTCATTTCCTCTCCCCCTTTCCCTGTGGAGCCTGTCCCTACACTATATGGGAGGCTGTCCGGATTTATGACAGAAAAGCTCCCCGGCAGTGGAAAACTCCACTGCCGGGGAGCGGGGATGCTGATCTGGAAGCTCAATAGCGCCGGTCGTCATCCCAGGGGCCCTTGACCACGTTGTTTTTACGCATCTGGTTGCGGAAGTTGTTGCGCACATTGCGGTACTTAAAGTAGTTGCGGATGCTCCCGGAGATATAGGGCCAGAAGAAGATGAAGAAATTTGCCAGGGCCAGCAGCGCCGCCACCTTCCCGGCGAAGGGCTGGAAGAGGACCGCCGCGGCAAAGATCACCCAGTCCAGGTAGCCCAGGTACTTCACCTTGATGGGGATGAGCATCATAAAGAAGATCTCTTCGTTGGGGAAAAGGGTGGCGTAGGCCAGGAAGAGGGAGAGGTGCAGGTAGGTGGGGCTGGTGGAGCCCATGATGAACCCGCCGATCACCGCCCCGACGGTCCCCAGGAGGTAATAGAGGGTGAACTGAAAGTTCCCCCAGGCGTACTCCAGCCGGCAGCCGATCCAGTAATAAAAGTACAGCATCAGCACCATGGTCAGCAGGCCCCCGCCGTAATCCACAAAGAGGAAGGTAAAAAGGCGCCACACCTGGCCCTGGAGGATCAGCCTCCGGTCAAAGCAGAGCCACCGGTGGATGGGGACGCCCCCGAACAGCTCCACCAGATAGAACACCAGGATGGTGGAGGTGATGTACATCATCAGGTTCGGGATGCCGAAGCGCCCGTACTTTCGTTCCAGCTTATTGAGCCAGTTCATGCCGCTCCTCCTTTCAATTTTCTTCCGTTCCTAAAGTATGCCCATTGGGACCCAGTTTATCCCAGCGCCTTTTCCAGCAGCTCCCGGATGACGGCGGGGTTGCCCTGGCCCTTGGACTGGCGCATACACTGGCCCACCAAAAAGCCCAGGGCGTTGGTCTTGCCCCCCCGGTAGTCGTTCACCACCTTCTCGTTGGCGTCGATGACCGACCGGACCACGGCCTCCAGGGCGCCGGTGTCGCTGATCTGGGCAAGGCCCTTCTCCTTCACCACATCGTCCGGGGTCTTGTCGCTCCAGATGATCTCCTCCAGCACCGTCTTGCCGGCGGTGTTGGAGATGGTCTTCTTTTCGATGAGGGCGATCATATCGCAGAGCTTTTCCGGGGTGAGCTTCGTGTCCGCCAGGGTCTTGTTCTTCTCGTTGAGGATGCGGGAGACATCTCCCAGCAGCCAGTTGGAGACAGCCTTGGGCTGGCACCGGCCCAGAGCCAGACACCGCTCAAAGTAATCCGCCTTGTCCGGGTTCTCACAAAGGAGGTTGGCGTCAAAGAAGGGCAGGCCGGTCTCCTTCATGTACCGCAGGAGTTTGTGCCCCGGCAGCTCCGGGATGGTGGCCCGGAGCTCCTCCAGCAGCTCCTCCGGCACCACGATGGCCCCCAGGTCCGGTTCCGGGAAGTAGCGGTAGTCCTGGGCGTCCTCCTTGGAGCGCAGCAGGTAGTTCTTCCCCGCCAGGTCGTCCCAGCGGCGGGTCTCCTGGCTGATGGTACCGCCGGCCTCCAGCACTTCTATCTGGCGGCGGGCTTCGTACTCGATGGCCCGCTCCACGGCAGAAAAGCCGTTGACGTTCTTCATCTCGCACCGGGTGCCGAACTCGGTGGCGCCCTCCGGCATGACGGAAACGTTGACATCGCAGCGGATGGAGCCCTCCTGCATCTTGCAGTCGGAAATATCCAGGTACTGCAAAATGGCCCGGATGGAATCCAGATAGGCCTTGGCCTCATGGGCGGAGCGCAGGTCCGGCTCGGAAACGATCTCGATGAGAGGCACCCCGCAGCGGTTCAGATCCACCAGGCTGCCGGAAAAGCTCTCCGAATGGATGAGCTTGCCGGCGTCCTCTTCGATGTGGATGCGGGTGATGCCCACCCGCTTGGTGTTCCCCTCCTCATCCACCACGGCATCGATATAGCCGTGCTCGCACAGGGGGATGTCGAACTGGGAAATTTGGTACGCCTTGGGCAGGTCCGGGTAGAAGTAGTTCTTCCGGTCCGCCTTGCAGACGGGGTTGATGGTGCAGTTCGTGGCGTAGCCCATGCGGATGGCGTACTCCACCACCTTCTCGTTGAGGGTGGGGAGGCTCCCCGGCATACCGGTGCAGTTGGGGCAGCAGTTGGAATTCACCTCCGAGCCGAAGGAGTTCTTGCAGCTGCAATAGATCTTGGTCTTAGTGGAGAGCTCGGCGTGGACCTCCAGGCCGATGACGGTAATATACTTCATCCTCATTCACCCCTTCCTTCAGGCCAGCTCCGGCATCGGGCAAAGGCTGCCGCCCCGGAGCTGCTGGAACGCATAGGCGGTGTCGAAGAGCCGCTGTTCCGAGAAGCGGGGACCGATGAGCTGCATCCCCACCGGCAGCCCCTCTGACACGCCACAGGGGACGGAAAGGCCGGGCAGCCCGGCGATGTTCACCGCGATGGTGCAGACATCGGCGGCGTACATCTTCAGGGGATCGTCCACGTTCTCCTCCAGACGGAAGGCGACGGTAGGCGAGGTGGGGGTGGCGATGAGGTCACAGTCCTCAAACGCCGCCACGAACTCCGCCCGCAGAGCCTTCTGGAAGAGCTTTGCCTTGTTGTAATAGGCATCGTAGTAGCCGGAGCTGAGGACGAAGGTCCCCAGCATGATGCGGCGCTTTACCTCATCCCCGAAGCCCTGGCTCCGGGTCTTTTCGTACATATCCAGGAGGCCGTCATACTCCTCGGCCCGGTAGCCGTACTTCACCCCATCGAACCGGGCCAGGTTGGAGGAGGCCTCGGCGGAGGAGATGATGTAGTAGGCGGAGAGGGCGTAATCGGTGCCGGGGAGGCTCAGTTCCTTGAGGACCGCCCCGGCGCTCTCCAGCTCCCGGAGGGCGGCATGGACCAGCTCCTTTACCTCCGGGTCCACCCCAGGGCCAAAGTATTCCTTGGGGATGCCGATGCGCAGCCCCCTTACATCCCCGTTAAAAGCGGAAAAATCGGGATAATCCCGCCGGGCGGTGGTGGCGTCCATTTTATCCCTGCCGCAAATAGCACCGTAGAGGGCGGCCACATCCTCCACACAGCGGCCGAAGGGGCCGATCTGGTCCAGGGAGGAGGCAAAGGCCACCAGCCCGTACCGGGACACCGAGCCGTAGGTGGGTTTTAATCCGATGACCCCGCAGAGGGAAGCCGGCTGGCGGATGGAGCCGCCGGTGTCGCTCCCCAGGGCAAGCACCGCCTCCCCTGCCGCTACCGCCGCCGCGGAGCCGCCGGAGGAGCCCCCTGGGACCCTGGCGAGGTCGTGGGGGTTGGCGGTCTTCTTAAAATACGAGGTCTCGCAGGAGGAGCCCATGGCGAACTCGTCCATGTTGGCCTTGCCGGTCATGACATAGTCCGCGCCCCGGAGCTTTTCCACCACGGTGGCGTCGTAGGGGGGGCGGAAGTTATAGAGCATCCGGGAGGCGCAGGTGGTCAGCACCCCCTTGGTGCAGATGTTGTCCTTCACCGCCACGGGGATGCCGGCCAGGGGGCCGATGCTCTCCCCCGCCGCGATCTTTTGGTCCACCGCCTGGGCGGCGGCCATGGCCCCCTCCCGCTCCAGGGTCACGTAGGCCCCCACCCGCTCCTCGCAGGCGTCGATGCGGGCAAAGACCGACTCCGCGATCTCCTTGGCGCTGCACTCCTTTTTTAGGAGCTTTTCATGCAGCTCCTTGGCGGTATGCTGATACAGGCTCATGGCCATTCCTCCTCCTGTTTCTCGTCATCACAATTACAGTTGTAGTCTCAGTTCTACTCCACCGTCTTGGGCACCACGATGCACCCCGCCGCCGACTGGGGGGCGTTTTGCAGCAGCGCCTCCCGGCGCAGGGAGGGGCGGATCTCATCCTTTCGGAGCTCCATCCGGTCGGCGGGATCCACCGCCAGGGTCTGGTTTTCCACCGCGGGGAGCTTCTCCACCATAGCCACGATATTCTCCATATCCCGCTGGAATTTTTCCATCTTGTCCTCCTCGATGGAGAGGCGGGAGAGCTTGGCGATGTGCTTAATGTCGATATTCATTCGGTTTTTCCCCCTTGAATCATTTCCAGGAGCTGTTCCTCGGTGATGACCGGGATGCCCAGCTGGTTGGCCTTTGTGAGCTTGCTGCCGGCGTCCTCCCCGGCCAGGACATAGCTGGTCTTTTTGGACACCGAGGAGGAGGTCTTGCCCCCGTGGGCCTCGATGATGGCGCCGGCCTCCCCCCGGCTGAGGGTGGGCAGCGTCCCGGTGAGGACAAAGGTAAGCCCGGTAAACTCCCCGGTGGTCTCCACTACCGCTGCGGTAGTGTTGAGGCCCAGCTGAGTGAGTTCCCGGCAGAGGGCCCGGTTGTGCTCGTCCCGGAAGTAGCCCTCCACGTCCTTTGCCATGATCTCCCCAAAGCCGTCGATGGCGGCGATCTCCTCCCATCCGGCGGCCCGGACCTTTTCCAGGGAGCCGAACCGCCCGGCCAATGTTTTTGCGGCCTTTTCCCCGATGCCCGGCAGCCCCAGGCCGAAGAGGAGCTGGGACAGGTCATTCTCCTTGGACTTCCGGATGGCGGCCAGAATTTTCTCCGCCTTGCGCTTCGCAAATCCCGGCAGCTCCAAAAGCTGCTCCTGGGTGAGGCGGTAGATGTCGGCGGGGGTCTTCACCATCTCCCGGTCCACAAGGAGCTGGCAGACCACCTCCCCCATGCCGTCGATGTCCATGGCGGAACGGGAGCAGAAGTGGATGATGCTGCGGACAAGCTGGGCGGGACAGCTGAAGTTGGGGCAGCGCACCGCCGCCTCCCCCTCCTCCCGCGTGAGCTTCGCCCCGCAGGAAGGGCAGTTTTCCGGCAGGCGGTAGGGGGGCTTGTCCGGGTCGTGCCAGACAACGGAAAGCACCTCCGGGATGATCTCCCCCGCCTTGCGGACCAGGATCTTATCCCCGACGGAAAGGCCCATCTGGTCGATGAAATCCTGGTTGTGCAGCACCGCCCGGCTGACGGTGGTGCCCGCCAGGGTGATGGGTGTGAAGACGGCGGTGGGGGTCACCGCCCCGGTGCGGCCCACCTGGACCTCGATGTCCAAAAGGGTGGTCTCCTTTTCCTCCGGGGGATACTTGTAGGCGATGGCCCAGCGGGGAAACTTGGCGGTGGAGCCAAGGATTTCCCGGTCTGCAAAGCTGTTTACCTTCACAACCGCCCCGTCGATGCCGAAGGGGTAGCTGCCCCGGTTTTCTCCGATGCGCCCGATGTCCCGGATGACCTCCTCGATGTCCCCATAGGCCTTGTACTCCGGGATGACCTTGAAGCCCAGGCTCCCAAGAAAATCCAGGGACTCACTGTGAGAGGAAAGGGTCTTCCCCTCCACCTGCTGGATGTTGAAGACGAAAATATCCAGCCCCCGCTTCGCGGTGATCTTGGGGTTCTTCTGGCGCAGGGAGCCGGCGGCGGCGTTGCGGGGGTTTTTGAAGGGCTGCTCCCCCGCCAGCTCCTGGGCCTCCACCACCTTTTGGAAGCTCTTCACCGGCATATACACCTCCCCCCGCACCTCCAGGAGGGGCAGGGCCTCCGGCAGCCGGAGGGGCACCGAGCGGATGGTTCGGATGTTCTCGCTCACATCCTCCCCGGTGAAGCCGTTTCCGCGGGTGGAACCGATGGTCAGCATCCCGTCCCGGTACTCCAGGGAGACGGAAAGGCCGTCGATCTTGGGCTCCACCACGTAGGAGGGCTCCGGAATGGTCTCCCGCACCCGGCGGTCAAAGTCCCGCAGCTCCTCAAAGGAAAAGATGTCCTGGAGGGAGCCCATCTGCACCTTGTGCTCCACCGCGGCGAAGGTGTTGGAGGCATTGCCCCCCACCCGCACCGTAGGGGAGGTGGGGGAATAATACTGGGGGTTCTGCTCCTCCAGGTCCAGCAGCCGGTGGAAGAGCTTGTCGTATTCAAAGTCGGAGATCTCCGGGTCATCCAGGTTGTAATACCGGTTGGCGTGGTACTCCACCTGGGCGCGGAGCGATTCGATCTGCTCCAGTATAGGGTCTTTCTGGGTATCCGGCATTTTCTCTCACCTCGTTTTAACTAAACTATTTTACCATAATTTGCGGGGCAATACAATCAAAATTTCTAATCCTCCCCCGCCCCGTAGTCCTGGATCATCCCCACCAGGGGGTCGGTGCCGTCGGAGACCCAGGTGTAGGCCCCCGGTACCAGCCCGACGATCACCGTCTCCGCCAGGCAGATGTCGGTATCCACCTGATTCGAGATGGCGTATCCGGGCAGCACCGCCTGGATGTCCAGCCGGACGTTGAGGAGGATCTGGTGGCGGGTCTGGTTGATCCCCGCCGAGTCAAAGACGTTCTTCACCTGGGTCTGGACAAACCCCGCCGGTATCAGGCGGACCTCCACCTCCGGCCCCCAGCCGGAGAGGAAGGGGTTGCCTGTGAGGGTCCCCGCCGGGAGGGTGATCCGCTGGCTGCTGAACCGCAGGACGCTCTCGATCACCGAAGAGGTCACCGAGGACTGGAGCTTGGACATGGCCAGCATATCCGTCTGTAGGGAGGTCACCGTCCCCTGGTCGCTGTAGGTGAGGCGCACCAGGTCCCCATACTCCAGCTCCAGCGCCTCCACCTCCCGGAAGACCGCCTCCTGGATGGCCTGGGTGGCGTAAAGATTGGCCTGGCTCCCCGCCGCCGCCGTGATGGCCGGGCGGAGCTGGGCATCCGCCCCCAGCACCGCGGCGATCAGGAGGGCGGCCAGCAGCAGGCATTTGAAGCGCAGCCGCCTTTTTTTGCTTTTTTGTCCCCTGCGGATCATCATTTCTCCACCCCGTTTCCTGTTCCAGTATATTCCCCATCCCGCCATAGGTTGAATTTTAGAGCCTGTATTCACAACCATCCAACAACGTCCGGCTATAAATGCAGGTCCTTCCTCACCGGACGGGGCCCGGCCTGCATAGAATGGGGAAAACCGGAAAACGAGGTGCTATGCCATGGATAAACGCTGCCAATGCGACCTCCCCTATCCCCCTGTGGAGGTCACCTGCCCCAACCCGGCCTTCCTTCCCATCCTGCGGGATCTGTACGCCGGCCGCAGGAGCGAGCTGGGGGCTATCACACAGTATTGCTACCAGAGCTTTGTATTAAGCGAGAGCCAAGAGAAGATTGCCAAGCTGCTGCGGAGCATCGCCATTGTGGAGATGCACCACCTGGAGATGCTGGGAAGGCTCATCTGCCTCTGCGGGGGGACCCCGGACTTTGCCGGCGGCCGCCGCCAATGGTGGAACGGCTCCTTTGTCAGCTACCGCAAGGACCTCTGCGGGGCTCTGCTGCTGAGCCTCTCCGACGAGGTGGCCGCGGTGGATGCCTACCAGAAGGCGGCCTGCCGCATCCAGGATCCCAAGATCCAGGCGGTGCTCAGGCGCATCGCCATGGATGAGGCCCTCCACGTCCAGCTGCTCCGGGAGGAGATCACCGGCTGCGGCTGCCCCCGCCACTAAAAGCCACACCCCGGCAGCGCGTTTTTTCGCCGCCGGGGTGCTTTCCTTACCGCTGCGGGAAGTACAGGTAGAGCTGGCACTTCATCATGCCGTTGTAGAGCTTTCTCCGCTTATCCGCCGGGCGGCCGAAGAGCTCCTCAAAGTTCTCCACCGAGCTGATGATGTAGTACCCCACCCGGTCCGAGGGCCGGAACACCCTCCCCATCACCCGGCACAGCTCCTCCGCCTCCTCCCGGTCCAGCAGCCGCTCCCCGTAGGGCGGGTTGCAGACCACGATGGACCGTTCTTCCGGAGGGGCAAAATCCCGCACGTCCATCCGCCGGAGCTCCGCCAGGGAGGAGACCCTGGCGTTTTTCAGGTTCCCGGCGGTGATCTCCAGGGCCTCCGGGCTGATGTCGCTGCCGAAGGCCCGGAAGGTGACATCCCCGCGCACCTGGGAAAGGGCCTCCTCCCGCTGGAGCCGCCAGAGGTCCTTGGGGATGCAGTCCCAGGCCTCCGCCGCGAACCGCCGGTACAGCCCTGGGGCGATGTTCTTCGCCTTATAGGCCCCCTCCACCAGGAAGGTGCCGCTGCCGCAGAAGGGGTCGTAGAGCTGCGTATCCGGATAGATGCGGGCGATGTCCAAGATCCCCGCGGCAAGGGTCTCCTTGATGGGGGCCAGGTTCTGGACCCGGCGGTAGCCCCGCTTGTGCAGCCCCGGCCCGGAGGTATCCAGCAGGATGGTCACCCGGTCCTTCCGGATGGAAAACTGGATCTGGTACAGGGCGCCGGTCTCCTCGAACCAACCGATGCCATAGACCCGCTCCAGGCGCTTTACCGCCGCCTTTTTGATGATGGACTGGCAGTCCGGGACGCTGTGGAGCCGGGAGTCCAGGGACCAGCCCTTTACCGGGAAGCGGTCCTTCCTGCCGATGAACCGCTCAAAGGGGAGCTGTTCCACCCGGTCGAAGAGCTGGGAAAAGGAGGTGGCCGGAAAACTCCCCAGCACCACCAGCACCCGCTCCGCGGTGCGCAGCCACAGGTTGGCCCGGCAGAGGTCCGCCGCCGTCCCGGTAAAGTCCACCCGGCCGTCCGCCGCCGTCACCTCCTCCATCCCCAGCCGCTTCAGCTCCCCGCTGAGGACGCTTTCCAGCCCAAAGCCGCAGGGGCAGGCAAATCGAAACTGCTCCATCCTTTCACTCCATTCCTCTTCCTCAAAAAACAGCGGAAAGCCGGTGGCTCCCCGCTGTCTATTCCTATGATTACTTCTATCCCGGCCGCCTCTTCGGGGCGGCAAGAGGGCTTGTCCCTAGTCCCGCACCGGCTCCAGCAGGCCGTAGTTGCCATCCTTGCGGCGGTAGACCACGTTCACCTCGCCGCTCTCCCCGTTGCGGAACATGAAGAACTCGTGGCCCAGGAGGTTCATCTGGAGGATGGCCTCCTCCACGTCCATCACCGCCACCGGGAATTTCTTGGTCTTTACCAGGACGTCCGGCTCCTCCCGTTCCGCCACATCCGGCAGCTCCAGCTCCGCGGGAGCGGGCACCGGGGTCTTGAGGCGGCGCTCCAGGCGGTTCTTGTTGCGGACGATCTGGCTGGAGAGGACATCGGCTACCAGGTCCAGGGAGATCTGGCGGTCCCGGCTGGTCTTCTCCCCCCGGAAAAACATCCCGCGGGATTTGATGGTGACCTCCACCGTTTCCTCGTCCCCCTCGTTGGTCACCACGATCATCACGCTGGGGTCATCGTCAAAGAACTTTTCCAGGCGCTTTAAGCGCTTCGCGGCGTATTCCTTGAAGGAATCCTTGATGGTCGTCTTCCTTCCCATATAGGTGATGTTCATCATAAGACCACGCTCCTTGTCCGATTTTTTGGGGACTGGCTATTTACCGAAATCCTTACCACAAGTATATCCTATTTTATGGAAAATTACAAGTCCATTTTCGGGATTTTGGAAAAAACTGGTTTATCGCACCGGCTTCCCGCCCACAAAGATATGCTCCGGCCTCACCAGCAGGCCGATGGGCTCCCGGTCAAAGATCAGGATGTCCCCGTCCAGGCCGGGGGCGATACGCCCCACCCGGTCACCGATGCCGCAGATGGCCGCGGGATTCCCGGTAATTAAAGGAAGGGCCTTTTCCTCCGGCACCCCCGCCCGCACCGCGATGGCCGCCTCGGTGGCCAGCAGGTCGATGGGCACCTCCGGGGCATCGGTATTGATAGCCACCTTCACCCCCGCCTCCAGCAGGAGGGCAGTGTTTTTGCGGTCCAGGTTTTTCAGCTCCGGCTTGCCCCTGGTGGAGATGATGGGCCCGCAGATCACCGGCACGCCGGCTTTTGCGATGGTATCCGCGATGAGATACCCCTCGGTGCCGTGGACGATGACCCCATCCAGCCCAAACTCCCGGATGATCCGCAGGGCGGTGCAGATGTCGTCCGCCCGGTGGGTGTGGAAGTGGGCCTTCACCCTCCCCTCCAGCACGGGGACCAGCGCCTCGCACTTCACATCCAGCTCCGGCGGGTCGGCGTCCGGGTCCTCCTGGGCCTTCCGGCAGTCCTCCAGGTACCGCTTCGCCTTCTGGAGCTCCTCCCGGATGATGGCGGCGATGGCCATGCGGGTCATGGGGGTCTGGGATTTGTCGTTGTAGACCCCTTTAGGGTTTTCCCCTAAGGCGAATTTCATCCCCGCCGGGGCCTTTATCACCATCTCGTCCACCACCCGGCCCCAGGTCTTCATGGCACAGATCTGCCCGGCCACCGGGTTGGCGCTGCCGGGTCCGGTGACCACGGTGGTGATGCCGTAATCCAACGCCTCGGAGAAGGCTTGGTCCAAGGGATTTATGGCGTCGATGGCCCGGAGGTGGGGGGTGCAGGGGTCGGTCATCTCGTTGCCGTCATCCCCCTCAAAATCCAGCCCTTCCTCCCACATCCCCAGGTGGCAGTGGGCGTCGATAAAGCCGGGGGTGATGATCTTCCCCCTGGCGTCCAGCACCTCCCGGTCCTCTCCCCGGTAGGTCCCGGAGGAGACCTCCGTGATCTTTCCCCTCTCCAGGAGGATGTATCCGTCCCGGACCACGGTCCCATCCCCGATATGGATCATACCACCCCGAATGATCATTTCGTTTTCCCCCATTTTATATATTCCATTATAAGGTCCCTGGTCTGGGGCCGCTCCACCTGGCAGCTGACCAGATATTCCGCCATGATCCCGTCCCGGCAAGGGTCAGTCTCCCCGTACTGCTCCGGGTCCCGGTTCACGGTGCCGCCCCGTATCTTTCCGTCCGGGGAGACCGGTATTTGGTAGATGCAGAAGCCTGTCCAGCTGCGGCAGACGTAGAGGACCCCCTCCTCGAAGAACAGGAACCACTTATCCTCCATCTCCTGCGGGATATGCCCCTGGCGCAGGAGGGAAAATTCACCGGCGGTCAGGTCCATCTCCAGGGGGAAAGGTTCGTTTTTCTCCGGCATCTCCTTTGTTTTCCAGTCACTTCGCGTTGCCTCCGGCATGGCCGTCTCCTTTCCAGAAAAAAGAGGCCGAGCGGATCGGCCCCAGGCTGTAGAGAAATCTTATTTCAGGAGCAGTGGCTTGCGCACCCACGGGGGAAAAAGTGTGAAAAGGGGGGCGACAAGCCCCTCTTTTCGCGTAGAGCGAGTGAAACGAGCGGATAACCCCGCCGGTCGCGGCGGGCCTCAGCTTGTCGAAAAAACTTTTTCGACAAGCTGAGGCCGAGCGGAATCGGCCCCTGTTTTTCCTAGCTTATTTGGACCGGGAGCGGCGGTTGGCGCTGCCCCGGCGGGTATCCAGCACCTTTTTCAGGTCGCTCATCCGGTCATCGCTGGAGCGCTTGTAGCGGCTGAGCATATCCTCAAAGGCGTCCCCCGTGCTGGGAGGGGGCGCCGGACGGCTCCAGGTGCGGGGCGGATACCCGCTCCGCTGGGGCTTGCCGCCGCCTTCCCGCCGCGGCCCCTGGCTCTGCTGGGGTCCCTTCTGCATCGTCTCCTTGATGGAAAGGCTCACCTTCCCCGCCTCGTTGATGCCGATGACCTTTACCGTGACCTCCTCGCCCACCTGTAAATAATCGCTGATGTCCTTTACGTAGGTGTTGGCGACCTCGGAAATATGGATCATCCCGGAGCCGCCCCCGGCCAGATCCACAAACGCCCCGTAGTTGGTCACCTTGGCGACCTTGCCGGCAATAATGTCTCCTACCGCTACCAAATCTGTTCCTCCCACACGCTCAAAATCTGTCTTTCAGGACCTAGTTTGTGCCGGAAATATCCACGAAGATGCGCTCATCCGGGTGGACATAGTCCAGCTTTTCACGGGCGGTACGCTCAATGGTCTTTTCGTCCTCCCGGAGGGAGAGCTCCGCGTCCTTGTTCTTCAAACGCTGCAGCTCCACCTGCTCTTCCATCGCCACCAGCTGCTGCCGCATATCCACAATATCCAGCTTGGTCTTTACAAAATAGACGGCGAACAGGATGGTGAGGAAAAAACAGGCGTATTTCAGCAGGGAATTGATGGAAAACGGATTAGATCTCTCGCTCTTTCTCCCCATTTCCCTCACCGTCCTCTTGCAGCTCCAGAGACCTATGGCCTCTGGGATTTTTCTTATTATACATCATAACGAGGGTGGATTTCAAGCCGGTTTTTGCCCCAAGGACAAGATTCGCGCCTCTTTTTTCCAAAAAAGTTACGGCAGCGGAGCATTTGCGCCCCGCCCAGGCGAAAGGCCTCCACAAAAAGGCCAGCACCCTGCGGACGGCGGCGATGATCTGGGCCGAGCACTTCATCACCAGGCTCCCGGCGGTGAAGTAATAGATCACCCACCCCAGCACCATCCCCAGGAGGATGAACCACCGGATCTGTCCGTAGCTGTTCTCCAGCATAAAGCCGAAGAGGACGATGCTGGAAAAGAGGAAAAAGAGCAGGTCCTCCACCAATACCAGCAGGGCGGGGATGATAAAGGCGATGCGGGTGATGCGGAAGAGATCGTAAAAGCAGCCCAGCGCCACCCCCAGGAGGAGGGAGTGAAAAAAGACCGCGGTCTGCTGGGTGATGGTGATGGCCATGACGGCCCCCTCAGCGGAAGAGGCGGCTCAGGAGCCCGCCGCCGGAGGCCTGGGCGTCGCTGTAGCCGATGTTGTAGATCTCCCCCTCCAGGGCGAGGTCCCCGGATACCACGTCGATCTTGCTGATGTGCAGCCCGAAGCCCTTGATCACCAGCTCCCCCAGGTCGGTCATCAGCACCACCGTCTCCTCGTCAAAGCTCTCCACATCGGTAACGCCGCTGATGGTCACATTCTTCCGGTCCTCGATAATGATGTTGTGGGGTACGGTCAGCTGTTTCGTTTCCATTGTCTTCCTCCCATTTGATCCGGGTGTTGTCCGATTCCTGGCCGCCCCGGAGAAAAGCTCCCCCAGGGCTACAGGAATAACTTATGCGGGAGGGACCGGAAATAGACCGCGCCTACCCTTCCAGGATGGTGTAATTCTGGGAGGCGCTGTCCTTGGTGGTGACCTCGCTGAGGGCCGTCACCTGGATGACCAGGGGCTTCTGGCCCAGGTTTACCTCGATGCGGTCCCCCAGCTTCACCTCATAGGAGGCCCGCGCGGCCTTGCCGTTTACCAGCACCCGCTGGGCGTCGCAGGCCTCGTTTGCCACCGTCCTGCGCTTGATGATGCGGGAGACCTTCAGGTACTTATCCAAACGCATGATACACGCTCCTTTCCGCGCTACGCAAAAAGGGGCTGGCACAGACCTGCGCCAGCTCCCCGGAAAAACGGCTTTTTATTTGATGGCATCCTTAAGAGCCTGTCCGGCCTTGAAGGTCGGGGTCCGGGACGCGGCGATGGTGATGGGCTCCTTGGTGCGGGGATTGACACCGGGACGGGCGGCGCGCTCCTTCACCATAAAGGTGCCAAAGCCCACCAGGGAGAGCTTCTCGCCCTTCTTGAGGCCCTCGGTGATGGAAGCGAAAACAGCGGCTACCGCCTTTTCGCTGTCCTTTTTGGACAGGCCGGTCTTTTCAGCCACAGCGCTCACCAGTTCAACTTTTGTCATTTCAGAATACCTCCAATAGATTTTTCTTCTTTCTTGGCTTCCTGCCAAAGGTCATTGAGTTCCTCGATGGTACAGCCGGTCAATTCTATCCCATTTTTCATTGCTGCCTGTTCCATACTCGCAAAACGCCGGACAAACTTGTCCGTAGAGCGGGTCAGCGCTTCCTCCGGGTCCGCTTTTACAAGGCGGGAAACGTTTGCCGCAGAAAACAGCACGTCCCCCACTTCCTCAAGGATACCGTCCTCATCTTTCTTGGATAAGGCTTCCTCCAGCTCCGCCACCTCGCTGCGCAGGTCCGCCAGCGCGTCGGAGAGCTCCGGATACTCAAAGCCGACCTTTCCCGCGCGCTTCTGCACCTTGGCGGCCCTCACCAGGGCGGGCAGCGCCCGCGAAACGGCTTCCAGCGTGCTGGCCGCGGTCTCCTGGTGCTTCTCCGCCTTTTTGAGCCTGTCCCAGTTTTCCAGCACCTGGCCGGAGTTTTCCACCGTCACGTCCCCAAAAACATGGGGATGGCGGTACACCAGCTTTTTGCAGATGCCGTCGCAGACATCGGAAAAGGAAAAACGCCCGGCTTCTTCCTCCATCCTGGCGTGGAACACCACCTGCAGCAGAACGTCCCCCAGTTCCTCCCGCAGGAGGACCGGGTCGTTCCGGTCGATGGCCTCCACCGCCTCGTAGGTCTCCTCGATAAAATTGTTGCGGATGGTGTGGTGGTCCTGCTCCCGGTCCCAGACACACCCTCCCTCACCCCGGAGAAGCTCCATGATCTTCAGAAGGTCATCCATGCCGTAACGGTCCTTTATGGTAAACCCTTCCATGCCGCTCCTCCTTGTTGGGATGTGGTCCCGGACGACGCCCCGAAACACGGGGCCGCCCCTGACGCTTTTACTATTCTAACTGATAAGGCCATGGTTTGCAAGTACTTTTATGATTTTTATGATTTTTTCATGGTTTGGCAATATTTAAGCTGGGATAATCTGGTAAAAAGCGGCCTGCGGGGCGGTTCCGCCGCCATGGACCATCTCCAAAAGCGGCGGAAACCCCGAAATTTAAGCTAATCTGGGCTGCCGCCCAGCCCCGCCTTCTTTTTCTTTTCACGGGAAAAGAAAAAGAAGCAAAAAGAAAAGCGGCCAAAGTCCTTACAACGCAGTAAATCGACTTACGATCTGCGCAATCAGACGCTCCCAAAAAACCAGGGAAAACCGGAAAAAATCAGTTCTCCTCTTCTGCGGGGGCGGGAGCGGCCTCCGCCGGGGTCTCCGGGACCGCCATGGAAAGGGGCGCGCCGCACCGGGAGCAGTAGACCGCATCCTTGCCGTTGGTGGTGCCGCACTGGGGGCAGTACCGCTCCACCGCGTCCGAGGTGCACCTGGAGGCCTTCAGCTTCTCCATGTTCTCCCGGATCTGGTCGATCTCCCCCACCACCAGGTCCACCAGGGACTGGTTTTCGGTGCCGTTTTTGATGCTGTCGTAGATCACCGAGCCCAGGCGCTCATAGGCGTCCTTCAGCTCGGAGGAGAGCTTCAGCTCCTGGAGCTTCACCCTGGAATCGTCCACCAGCTCCCCGGTGGCCTTGCCCACGGTATCCGCCAGCTCTCTCGCCTTGCTCATCAGATCGTCCAATGCTGCCATAAAGAATGACCTCCTTAAAATTTTCTGTATCATTTACTGCCATGCGCGGTCACACGCAGTCGGTTCACAGGGGGAAGTTCCGCAGCGCGTCCTTCCGTTCCAGCATCACCGGAAAGCGGCTGATATATTCATAAGGGTACTTGTAATTGAAGATGCGCTCGATGCGGTTGCCGGGGAGCACCACCTTTGTGACCCCGCCGCCCCCCACCGAGAGGATGGTGTGGGTCTCGTCCATGATGTAGATATTGTAAAGGCAGAGGGTGTCCCCCTTGCAGAAGCCCACGTTCTCCAGGCTGTCCACCGTGCTCTTCTGGCGGTAAAGGTAGTAGGGCCGGTATCCCGCCTGGGCCAGGGCCCGCTGGGAATGGTCCACCATCGCCCCCACCTGGGAGACCCCCGCCAGCCGCTGCTCCTTCTCGCCGATCATATCTGCGGCGCGCTTCATCGTCAGGGAGTGGACGGTGATATTCTCCGGCTCCAGGGAGATCACCTGCTCCAGTGTATGCCGGAAGGAATCCGGTGTATCCCCGGTGAGCCCCGCGATGAGGTCCACATTCACTGCTGTAAAGGGAAATGACTTTGCAAGTTCGTAGGCCCGGAAGAAATCCGCGGCAGTGTGTCTGCGGCCCACCGCCTCCAGCACCCGGTCGTTGAGGGTCTGGGGATTGACGCTGATCCGGTCCACTCCGCTTTCGGCCAGCGCCTCCAGCTTCTCCTTGGTAATGGTGTCCGGCCGGCCGGCCTCCACCGTAAATTCCATGCAGCGGGAGCGGTCAAAGCACCGCTCCACCTTCCCCAGCAGGCGGCGGAGCTGCTCCGGCTCCAGCACGGTGGGGGTGCCGCCCCCCATATAGACGGTCTGGAGCACCAGGCCCTTTTCCTGGGCAATGGCGGCGGTGTGCTCCAGCTCTTCCTCCAGCTTCTCCAGGTACTCCGGTATCAGCCTGCGGGTCTTTTCGATGGAATGGGAGACAAAGGAGCAGTAGCCGCACCGGGAGGGACAGAAGGGGATGGAAATGTAAAGGCTGTAGCCCTTCTTCTCGGCCCTTTGGATCGCCGCCTGCTGGACCCGGTCGGTGTGGAGGCAGAGGGCGGCTTTTTCCGGCGCGGTGAGATACCGCTCGGTAAAGCGCCTGGAGATCGCTTCCTCCTCCATCCCCTGTTCCCGAAGCTCCCGCACCAGCTTCACCGGCCGGATGCCGGTAAGCACCCCCCAGGCGATCTTCTTGCCGGTGGCGCGGGTCAGCAGCCGGTAGAGGCACCGGCAGACCGAGGCCTCGGTGTCCCTGCGGCTGCCGCCGGCGGGCTCGCTCTCGGTCCCGGAAAAGTCCGGGAGGGTGAGGGTGACCCGGTTCTCGGTCCCCGCCCCCGCGCCGGTGACGACGCGCACCGTTTCCGGGCCGGCCTCTTCCTCCTGGCCGAAGCGGATGCGCGCCTGGGGCAGGAACATCCGCAGGATGCATTCGATCTCGTAGTGAAGGTCCCTCTGGTCCTGGGGCGAAAGGATCACCTGCATGGGTATTTCTCCAGCAGGTCCCGGATCCAGGCCCGCTCCTCATCGATGGAAGTCATCTCGTCGTGGCCGGGTCGGACGGTGTAGTCCTCCGGCAGGGCCGCCAGCCGCTCCAGGGAGCGGCAGATCTCCGGAAAGGAGCCACCGTAGAGGTCGGTCCGGCCGCAGTCGTGGCGGAACAGGGTGTCCCCGGAAAAGATGGTGCTGCCGCAGAAGAGGCAGACCGAGCCCTTGGTGTGCCCCGGTGTCTCCATCACCCGCACCGTCAGTTCATCCACCGCCAGCTCGTCCCCCTCCCGGAAATATCCGTCCGCCGTAAAGACGTAGGGGGTCAGGTCCCGGATGAACCGCCGGGCCAGGGCCCCGGTCTTGTCGTCTCCCTCCAGCAGCTCCTGGTCCTTTTGGGAAAGGTAGACCGGCAGGCCGGGGTACTCCTTTTGGAGGTCCTTCACCGCGCCGATGTGGTCAAAGTGCCCGTGGGTCAGGAGGATCATCTTGGGCGATACCCGGTTTTCCCGGAGATACCGGATGATGTTCTCCGCCTCCGCCCCTGGGTCCACCAGGAAGGCGTTCCCCTCCCGGCTCTGTACCACGTAACAGTTGGCGGCAAAGGTGCGCTGGGCATGGATCTCTGTAATGGTCATTGTAAGGCTCCTATTTCTTCATCATCTCTTCGGTATCCATCAGGATGGTCACCGGGCCGTCGTTGAGGAGGGAGACCTGCATATCCGCCCCGAAGCGGCCGGTCTTTACGGTCAGTCCTCCCTGCCGGAGCCGCTCCACGAACCTCTCGTAGAGGGGGATGGCCGTCTCCGGCCGGGCCGCGGCAGTAAAGGCGGGGCGCTTCCCCTTGCGGCAGTCCGAATACAGGGTGAACTGGGAGACCACCAGCACCTCGCCCCCCACATCGGTAACGGAACGGTTCATTTTGTCCTCGTCGTCCCGGAAGATGCGCAGGCCGGCACATTTTCCGGCCAGATAATCGCATTCTTTCTCTCCGTCCCCATGGGTCACCCCCAGGAGGATGAGCAGCCCCCCGCCGATGGCGGAAAGCTCCTCCCCGCCCACGGAGACCGAGGCGGAGGAAACACGCTGGATCACCGCACGCATAGAGATCCCCCCTTTTTTATCCGGCAGGCTGATTGGAGCGCTGGATGGACACCACCCCGCTGATCTTCTTCAGATTGGACATGATGCTGCGCAGCTGTTCCAGGTCGCTGATGCCGATGGTGACCTGGATATGGGAGTGGTTGTCCTTTGTCTCCCTGGCCATGAGGGTGTGGATAGGCACCCGCATATTGCTCAGCGCCACACTGACATCCGCCAGCAGGCCCTGTCGGTCGCTGCCGATGATGTCGATGGTGGATTTGAAGGTCTCCTTGACGGTGGTGGCCCACTCGGTGTGGACCCATCGGTCGCTGCTTATATCGGCGTTCACCACATTGGCGCAGTCCCTTTTGTGGATGGAGACCCCGAACCCCCTGGTGATAAACCCTATGATGTCATCCCCCGGCACCGGGTTGCAGCACCGGGCAAACTTTACAAGGCAGCCGTCCAGCCCCTCCACGATCACCCCGCTGGAGGCCTTGGAGGGCCGGAGCCTGGGGGGGATCTTCCCCAGCTGCGGGGTGTCCGGAGCGGGGGTGCGGTACTGCTTCTGGAATTCCTCCCGGATGCGGGGGATGAGCTTCTGGAGAGACAGGCCGCCGTAGCCGATGGCTGCGAAGAAATCGTCCACGCTGTTGAACCGCTGGCGGGCGGCGATGTCCGCCAAAAAGGTCTCCTTATCGCTGTCGCTGAGGGAGATGAGGTTGCGGCGGAACTCCTTATCCAGGGCGGCGCGCCCCTCCTGGATGTTCTCCTCCCGTTTTTCCTTTTTGAACCAGGAGCGGATCTTGTTCCGGGCCTCGCTGGTGCGGACGATGCCCAGCCAGTCCCGGCTGGGGCCGCTGCCCCGCCCGGATGCGGTGAGCACCTCCACGATCATCCCGGTCTTCACCTTGAAGTCCAGGCTCACCATCCGCCCGTCCACCTTGGCGCCGATCATCCGGTTGCCCACCTCGGAGTGGATGGCGTAGGCGAAGTCGATGACGGTGCTGTCCACCGGCAGGGTGATGACGTCCCCCTTGGGGGTGAAGACAAAGACCTCCTCCGGGGCGATGTCCGTCTTGATGGACTTTACCAGGTCCTCCACATCGTCGGATTCCTTCTGGGACTCCAGGATCTGGCGGATCCAGGAGAGGCGTTCCTCCAGGCTGTCCTTTCCTTCCAGGCCGATCTTGTACTTCCAGTGGGCGGCCACGCCGTATTCGGCGGTGTAGTGCATATCCCAGGTGCGGATCTGCACCTCGAAGGGGATTCCTTCCTTATCGATGACGGTGGTGTGCAGCGACTGGTACATATTCTGCTTGGGGGTGGAGATGTAGTCCTTGAAGCGGGTGGGGATGGGCTGGAGCATATCGTGGATGATGCCCAGGATGTTGTAGCACTCCAGCACGGTATCCACGATGATCCGCACCGCGTAGACGTCGTAGATCTCGTCCATATTCCGGCCCTGCATATACACCTTGCGGTAGATGCCGTAGATGCTCTTCACCCGGCCGTCGATCTGGGCCTTGACGTGCTCCTCCTCCAGGCGCTTGTTGATGCGCACGATGATGCGCTCCAAAAAGGCCTGGCGCTCCTCCTTGCGGAGGGCCAGCTGGTTTTCGATGTCCGCATAGGCGATGGGGTCCAGGTACTTGAGGGAGATGTCCTCCAGCTCCTCCTTCACCCCCCGGATGCCCAGGCGGTGGGCCAGGGGGGCATAGACCTCCATGGTCTCCAGGGCCTTGATCCGGCGCTTCTCATCCGGGAGGGAGTCGAAGGTGCGGGCGTTGTGGAGGCGGTCCGCCAGCTTGATGATGATGACCCGCACATCCTGGGCCATGGCCAGCAGCATCTTGCGGACATTCTCCGCTTGCTGGCGCTCCCTGGAGGAAAAGGGGATGCGTCCCAGTTTGGTGACCCCGTCCACCAGGAAGGCCACATCCTTGCCGAACTCCTTCTTGATCTCGTCCAGGGTGACCTCCGTATCCTCCACCACGTCGTGGAGGAGGGCAGCGACGATGGAATCGGTATCCATCCCCAGCTCCACCAGGATGATGGCGGCGCTCACCGGATGGACGATATAGGGCTCGCCGGAACGGCGCAGCGTCCCCTCATGGGCGCACTTCGCCAGCTGGTAGGCCTTCTCGATCCGCTCCATGTCGTACTGCTTGTTGGTCTGTTCGATCTTTTCCGCCAGTTTCTGATAAAGCTCGTCCATCACTTCACCCCCCTCTGCCGCAGCAACCGATAGGTGGGGGAATCGGAGAGATCCGCCTTTTGGGCCGCGGGGATCACCTGGATGGTCTCGGCTCCCCGCTGGGTCCGCCGGGAGATGAGCCCCAATTCGCAGAGGATGTCCAGGGAGGCCAGCACCTTGCCATAATTTACGGTGCCGTCCAGCCGGAAGGCCAGCATATCGGTCCCCTTCCTCCAGGGCGTGTGGCCCCGCAGCCACCGGAACACGGCGCCCACGTCCTCCCGGCTGATGTCCAGCTCCCCTTCCTTGCAGTCCTCCGGCACCTCTCCCCGGCGCAGGCTCTGATAAGCGGCCCCCTGCCGCAGCTTGCCGGCCATATCAAACCCGTGGGGCCGCACAGAGAGCACGGACACCTGGGGCCTCTGGGTCCCGTTGTAGGTATTGACGCTGAGGTTCACGGCGCAGTCGGCCAGCTCCCCCTCCTCTAGCGGGAAGCTCTCCGGCCCCACGCCGAACAGCACCGCCTGGAGGGAGCCTCCCCCCTGCTCCAGGGTGAGGCGCAGATGGCTCCCGTCCTTCCCCAGGGGCGCGATCTTCTTTACCCGCACCCCCAGAAGGGCCAGCACCGGCTGGGGATTTTCGCACCCGAAGGGCTCCAGCCCCTCCAGCAGCCGGATGTTCTCCAAAGTCGCTTCCGCGGCTTTCATCACGGTATCCACCGCCAGGGTGGGCACCGGCATCACCGGGTGCTTTTTTTGGGCGTACTCCTCGATCCCCCGGAGGAACTCCGGCAGGTTTTCCGGCCCCATGGAAAGGCCGGCGGCCATGGGGTGTCCCCCGCATTTCGTCAGGAGCTTTTCCTGGGAGCGGATCGCCTCGATGATGGAAAAGCCCTCCACGCTGCGGGCAGAGCCCCGGAGCTCCCCCTCCATCTCGGAAAGGAGGATGCAGGGCCTTTGGTACCGCTCCACCAGCCGGGAGGCAAGGATCCCCACCACGCCCCGGTTCCAGTCTTTTCCGCAAAGGACCAGCACCCGGCGGTCCAAGAGACGGGGGTCCTCCTCCAGCATCTGCTGGATGTCCCGGATGATCTCCCCTTCCAGCTCCTTCCGGCGGTCGTTGAGGGCGCAGATCTTCCCCGCCAGCTCCCCGGCCTGATCCTCATCCGGGCAGAGGAGCAGCTCCACCGCATCGTCCACCGAGCCGATGCGCCCGGCCACATTCAGGCGGGGCGCGATGCCGAAGGCGATCCGTTCCGAATCCACCTGACCGGGCTCCAGGCCGGAACGCTTCATTAGGGCCTGCAAGCCGGTATTTTCGCTTTCCCGCAGGAGCTCCAGCCCCGCCTTTACCAGGCCGCGGTTTTCGTCCCGGAGGGGCACCAGGTCCGCCACGGTGCCGATGGCCAGCAGGTCCCCATAGTGCTCCAGCAGCATCCCCTCGGTGTCCCCCTCCAGGGCGCAGATCAGCTTAAAGGCCACCCCCGCCCCGCAGAGGTCCGGGAAGGGATAGGCGCTGTCCGCCCGGTGGGGGTCCACCACCGCGGCAGCCGCCGGGAGGACCGCCCCCGGACGGTGGTGGTCGGTGACCACCACATCCATCCCCAGGGTGCCGGCGTAGGCGATCTCATCCACCGCGGTGATGCCGTTATCCACCGTGACGATGAGCCGCACCCCGGCCTCCTTCATCCGGTCGATGACCGCCCGGTTGAGGCCGTACCCCTCTCCCTCCCGGTCCGGGATGTAGTAGAGGACATCCCCCCCGGCGTTATCCAGGTAGTCGTAGAGGAGGACCGTAGCGGTAACGCCGTCACAGTCGTAGTCCCCGTAGACCAGGATCTTTTCATACCCCTCAAAGGCCCTGTGGATCCGCTCCACCGCTTTGTCCATATCCGGCAGCAGCAGCGGGTCGTAAAGCGGGCTCTTTCCCTCCAGGAAGGCTTTGGCGGCTTCCGGGGCACCAAGGCCCCTGGCCCTCAGCACCGCGGAGAAAAGCTCCGGCGCTCCATCCAGTACAGGCGTCACATCCCTGCGGGATACCGCGATCTTCCAGGGCGCAAATTCCACCGCCGCCACCTCCTTTCCTCTTTGACATGGATAAATACAAGGCTTATTTTACCACTTTTTCACGAGATACGCAAGAATGCTTTTCTTTGTCTTGTTGGATGTCCGAACCGCGCGGTTTTTTTGCGGCCCCAAATATATACCGCCGGGGTACTGGCAGAGGGGTTTGCCAAAGCCTCCCTCGGCGAGGGAGGTGTCGAGCGAAGCGAGACGGAGGGAGTCCACCTAAGTCTCCAGGCAGTTCCTTGCGCCCTTTGCCAAGGTAAGGCCGAAGGCCGGGTAGGGCGAGGCTCCGGGGGCACCCCGGCGCTTTTCTTTTTGCTTCTTTTTCTTTTCCCGTGAAAAGAAAAAGAAGTGGGGGCTGGGGTGAAACCCCAGATCGGCTTTAGCTCCTCCTGTCACCGCGGCGGGGCAAAGGCCTCGATGATCTTCTCCGCTACCCGCAGGCCATCCACGGCGGCGCTCATGATGCCCCCGGCGTAGCCGCCCCCCTCTCCGCAGGGCCAGAGGCCCCGGACCCTTGTGGCCTGGAGGCCCTCGTCCCGGAGCACCCGGACCGGGGAGGAGGTGCGGGTCTCCGGCCCGGTGAGGAAGCTGTCCGGGGCATCGAAGCCCGGAAGTCTGCGCCCAAAGCTCCGCAGCCCCAGCCGCAGCTGCTCCACGATCCTAGGCGGAAACAGCCGCGAAAGATCGGCCCCCTCCACCCCGATGGCATAGGTGGGCTTCACCCGGCCCGCTGTGTACCCCGGCCTGCCCGCCAGGAAATCCCCCGCCGTCTGGGCGGGGGCCCGGAAGCTGCCGGTGAGCCGCCAGGCGGTCTTCTCCAGCTGCTCCTGCCACCGCAGCGCCCCCATGGGGTCCTCCCCAAAGTCCCGGCTGTCCACCGAGGCCACCAGGGCGGCGTTGGCGTTTTCCCCGTCCCGGAGGTAATTGCTCATGCCGTTGGTGACCACCGTCTTTTCCACCGAGGCCGCCGGGACCACCACCCCGCCGGGGCACATACAAAAGGTGTACACCGCCTGCCCCTCCCGGTTCCGGTGGCTCAACTGGTACTCCCCCCTGGGGAGAAGGGGGTGGCCCGCCCAGTCCCCGTACAGCCCCCGGTCGATCTCCCTTTGCAGGTGCTCGATGCGCACCCCCACGGAAAAGGGCTTGGCCGTCATCTCCAGCTCCAGCTCCCGGAGCATGGCGAAGGTATCCCTGGCGCTGTGGCCGATGGCCAGCACCAGGTTTTCCGCCGGGAGCGAAGCGCCCCCCGCGGTGACGCCGGCCACTCCGCCATCCCGCAGGGTGATGCCCTCCAGCTTCGCGCCGAAGCGCACCTCTCCCCCAAGCCGCTCGATCTCCCGGCGGAAGTTCACCACGATGCCCCGGAGAAGGTCGGTGCCGATGTGGGGCTTCTGCTCCCACCGCAGCTCCTCCGGGGCCCCGAAGCGGATGAACTCCTCCAGGACATACCGGCACCGGGGGTCGCCGATGCGGGTGGTCAGCTTGCCGTCGGAAAAGGTGCCGGCGCCCCCTTCCCCAAACTGGACATTGCTCTCCTCATCCAGGGGGCCGCCGGCAAAAAAAGCCTCCACCGCTTTCACCCGGTCCTCCATCGCCCGGCCCCGCTCCAAGATCAGGGGGCGGTAGCCCATACGGGCCAATAGAAGGCCGCAGAACATCCCCGCCGGCCCGAACCCCGCGATCACCGGACGGTGCCCCATGGGAACGGCTCCGGGAACGGGCGGGACCAGGTCCGCCTGGGGACAAAGGCGCACCCCTTCCCGCAGCTCCGCCTCTATCCCCTCCCGCAGTTCCATGCCGATGGTGTACAAAAAGCGGATGCGGTCCTTCCGCCGGGCATCCACCGAGCGCTTGGCGGTATAAAGCTCCTTCACCTGCTCCCGGCGGAGCCCCGCCTTGTCCAGCGCCCGCTGCCAGCGGCTCTCCTGATCCTCCAGAAGGCCCACCGCTATGTTGTTTACCAGGACTGTCATAAAGAATCTCCCCAACAGTCGGGCCTGCCCTTTTCTTCCAAGGACAGGCCCGATTTTCAAATCGCGATTACTGGATATTGATGACCGCCGTATGGGCGCCCAGGGCCCACACCTTGCCCCTGGTGGGGGCGGAAATGCTCACCGGCACCTCATACTGCCCCACCTGAACATCCCGGTCCGAGAGGTCCACCGTCACCATAAAGTCTTTGGACTTGATGGTCTTCAGGAGCTTTTCCTCCCCCACGATCTTGACGTTATAGAGGGACTGGGTCATGGATGTGACCGTAAACCCGCTGGGCTCGTTGACGATATAGATCTGGTTCAGGTTCAGGTAATTGGAGGAAAGGCCGGTGGTATCAAATTCCACCACGATGTTTTCGATGTTCTCAATATTCACAAAGTCATCTGGCAGGCGCACCCGGAAGGTGTAGGTGTTCTTTTCGGTGAGGTCAAGCTGCTCAAAGTCGATCACCCCGGCAACGATCTCCGTCGTTTTGTTGATGGACCTTTCCTGGGCCGCCACCACGATAGTCTCGTTGGACATGGTGTATTCCAGCTCCTCCAGGGGGAATCCCTCCGGAACATTGATGAAGGAGATCCTCAGCGGCAGCTCCACCTTGCGCTTGACCGGAATGGTGATGTCCGCGGCGGAAAAATCGGTGGTGACATGGCTGCTGACCGCCACCGCTTCCTCATTGTCCATCAGGACGATCTCCGAGGAGATCACCTGAGAACGGGTGAGGGGCTCCTCCAGCTCGGCGTGGACCACCGCGCGGGTGATGCGGCTCAACTCCTTTTCCGGCCCCCGGACCACGACAGAGGCAGGGCTGGCGGTGACAGACCCCAGGATGTAGTCATTTTCCGGCACCGAAAGGCCGTTGATGTCCACCGTCACGGGGATCTCCTTGTTTACCTCCCGGTCAAAGGTCATGGATATGGTCTCCGGGGTGATGGCCACCACCGTCCCGGCGGAGGTGGAGGCGGTAAGTTTCAGATCATAGGTCCCGGCTCCCACGATGTCCGCAAAGCTGGCGGTGACCTGGATGTCCTCCGGCTCCAGGTTCCCCACCTGGATCACCCGGCCCTTTACCTGCACCGCCACCTGGGGGTTTCCCCCCTCGATGACGTTCAGGCCCAGGCTCGTAAGGGCGTTGGTGGGGGTGGTCACCGGAACATTGCGCACCGTCACCAGCCGCTCCTGGTCCGGGGCGGTGTTGATGACCACGAACCAGGCCATCACCGCGATCATCAGCGATAAGACCAGCACAAAGCTGGGTTTGCGCAAAATGCCCGAAAGGGTGGGCAGCTTCATCTCTTGGACCTCCTGAACAGTTTCTTCTTCTCGGCGGCGTTTTCCTTATCCTCCGCCACAAACTCCCGGAACAGGGCGGCGCTGAGGCCGTTGACCCCAATATCGATCTCCAGCTTCCCGTTCTTCGCCATGGTGACCGCGCCGGTCTCCTCCGAGACCACCACCACGATGGCATCGGACACCTCGCTGATGCCCAAAGCCGCCCGGTGGCGGGTCCCCAGCGCCCGGCTGATCTCGTAATTGTCCGAAAGGGGGAGAAAACACCCCGCCGCATACAGACGGCTATTGCGGATCACCAGCGCCCCGTCGTGAAGGGGGGAGTTGGGGAAGAAAACATTTTTGATGAGGTCCGCGCTGGGCTGGGAGTCGATGACCGTGCCGGTGGAGATGATGTCCCCGATCTTGGTCTCCCGCTCCATGACGATGAGGGCGCCGATCCGCTCCTTGGAGAGGATGGCGCAGCTGTCGCAAATGGCGTTGATGGTCTTGATCATCTGCTTGCGTTCGTACTCGCTGGTGCTCATATTAGAGCCAAAAACGGAAAGATTGGAGATGGAGGTGCGCCCCACCTGCTCCAATATTTTGCGCAGCTCCGGCTGGAACAGCACCAGCAGCACCAGGGCCCCGTAGCGGATCACCATTTCCATGGCGGTGCGCAGGGTGTAGAGCTCCAGCACGTAGGCGAAGAAGTAGAGGATCAGGATGCCGAACACGCCCTTTATCAGCTGCCCCGCCCTGGTCTCCTTCAGGAGGTTTATCAGGTGGTACACCAGGAAGGCCATGATGGCGATGTCCACAGCGTCCTGGACGCGGAAGGTGCTGACGGCCCCTGTTACCATCTCCCGCAGGGTGATCCAAATATCCTGAACAGGCATCAGCTACCTACTCCTCTCTTTTTCCGAACCGGGGAATTTACAGCCACCCGGAAAACTTCTTTTGCAATCGTTCCTTCAGCATCTGGCAAAGGCTTTTTTGGGTCCGGACCGTTCTTATTTGCGGACCTTTTTTACCTTGACCCGTCCCGCCTCCTGCTGGCCGGGCCTCTGGGGAAAAAAACGGGTCTCTCCCTTTTCCCCGTCCAGCTTCTGGATGGCCCCTTCAAACTGGGAGAGGGTCTTCCCCACCGATTCCTTGATCCGGGAGAGCTCGTCCCGCAGCCGGGCGACCTCGTCCGCGCAGCCTTCCTCCTTGGCGGCGGCCTCCGCTTTCATCTCCTCGGCCTTCCGGCGGGCCTCCTCCAGGATGGCGTCCGCCTGGGCCTTGGCATCTTCCAAATACTCCTGGTCATGGAGCTGCGCCCGCAGCTCTTCCAGCTCCTGGGCCATGGCGGCAAGGCGGCTTTCCAGCTCGCTGTCGCGGTTCTGGAGCTGCTTATTCAGCTCCAACTGGATCTGAAGCTCCTTGTCCTTGTTCCGGGCCACCTGCACCAGCTGGTCGGCATCGGATTTCAGGCGGTCGTAATTGGAGCGCATCGAGGCGGCAGCTTCCTTCTCGCTGTACAGCTGGGCGCGCAGCAGCTCCCCCTGGGCACTCAGCTCCTCCACCGTGTTCTGGAGCTCCGCCACCTGCTCCTCCATTTTGGCAGCCTGTTCTTCCATTTGGGCTTCCTTTGCCTTGGCGGCGGTATCTTGCTCATATATGTAGTCCAAAACGACCTTTTTATCGAATCCAAAACACGCGGTGGGGAAAACCTTCTGCTGCTCCATGAGATGCCTCCTATTGGTAGATTTTGGTATATTTATCAGCCTATTTATCAGATGATAACACTAATTATAGATTATACCACCCCTGCGGGCAAAAAACAAACTATTTCCTGCCGAATTTAGGAATTTCGGATACTTTTTCAGACGGTTTTTCCCCTAGGACCGCTTTTCATCCGTTTTTTTGGTAATAGGACCGCAGGACGGGCTCCAGTTCCCGCCACTTGATCTCGTACCGCTGGCGGTAGTCCTCCACTGTGAGGGAGGGCCGAATCAGCCGTTCCTTCCCCCGGTATTTCATCGTATGGGGCTTAAAGGCATCGGAATCCGGATCCAGGCCGTAGAAGCCGTCAAAAAGCTCCCTTCCCTCCTCCAGGTTCCGCAGCAGGATGCAGGTTGTGGTGGCCAGCTTCTCCGGCGGCTCATGGTCGTGGATGTCCACCCCGTGGGCCAGCAGCTCGTCCAGCACCGCCCGGAGCATCTCCCGGAGCTGGCGGTTCTGCTCCTTGGTCTGCTCGATATAATAGCTGGGGTAGGAGCTATGGGCGAAGTTTTCGTATTCGTCCAGAGCCACCTGCCAGGCGTTCCGGGCCAGGAGGTCGGTAGTGAATTTCTGGTTGGGGTCCATCCCCATCTCCAGCAGGCGGCGCAGCAGCAGGAAATACCCCTTGCTCCGCTCCTTGGCCTCCTGGGAAACGATGTTCCCCGCCCGCATAAAGCACTGGCCCACGGCGTTGTACCAGATGGGTGCGGATTCGTTCCGGCTTTTGGTCCAGCAGCGCCGCCACTTCCGCCGCCTTGCCCTGGCGGATGAGGGTGAAGAGCTTCTTCATGGAACAGCTTCCTTTTCTGCGTGCTTACTTCCCAAAATATAGCATAAAAGGCGGCAAAATGCAACAGCGCCGATCCGGGGGTAGTAGACAAACAAGGAGTTAAAGCCGATCTGGGCTGCCGCCCAGCCCCGCCTTCTTTTTCTTCTTGCGAAAGAAGAAAAAGAAGCAAAAAGAAGAACGGCCATACTCTTTGCCGGAAAGCGGCTTCTTACAAAAAAGCCCGCCCCTCCGCGGTGGAAGGACGGGCAGATCGGCATAAGCCTAGACTTTGTGGATGACGTGGACCGGGCAGACCTCAACGCAGGCGCCGCAGTTCGTGCACTTCTCCGGGTCGATGTGGGCCAGGTTGCCGGTGACGGTGATGGCGCCGTATTCGCAGGTCTTCTGGCACTTCATGCAGCCGATGCAGCCGGCGGTGCAGATCTTGCGGGTAAAGGCGCCCTTATCGTGGGAGGAACAGCCCACCCAAACCCTGCTGGTATCGGGGATCATCTCAAAGAGGTGGTTCGGGCAGACCTTGGCGCAGGCGCCGCAGCCGGTGCAAAGGTCCCGGTTGACGATGGCCAGGCCGTTCTGGATGGTGAGAGCGCCAAATTTGCAGGCCTCGGCGCAGTCGCCGTACCCCAGACAGCCGTAGGAGCAGCTCCGGCGGCCCTGGTAGAAGGCGTTGCAGGCCCGGCAGGTCTTGGGGCCCTCGTAGTCCATCACGTAGACGCTGGTATCAAAGTCGCCGCTGCACCGGATGACCGACTTCACCGCCTTCACCCCCTCAAAGGGGATGCCCAGCACCTCGCAGACGCCCTTGGCCGCGGTCTCGCCGCCGGGGGTGCAGAGGTTGGGCTTCACAGTACCGTCCCGCTTGGAGAGGGCGTCGGCGTAGCCGTCGCACCCCGCGTAGCCGCAGGCGCCGCAGTTGGCCCCAGGCAGGCAGGCGCGGATCTTCTCGGCGGTCTCATCCACCGGCACGAACATGAACTTGGAGGCGATCACAAGGAGGACACCGGCGGCCAGACCGACGCCGGAGACGACCAAAATTCCCTGAAGCATCTCTTTTCCTCCTTACTTAAACATATTCTCCACAAGGCCGGTGAAGCCCATGAAGGAAACGGACATGATCGAGGCGGCCACCAGGGTGATGGGGATGCCCTTGAAGCATTCCGGAACATCGGCGGTATCCACACGGGAGCGGACGCCGGAGAAGAGCACCATAGCCAGCAGATAGCCGAGGCCGGCGCCCAGGGAATTCACCATGGACTGGGCAAAGGTGTAGCTCTTGGTGATGTTCAGCACCACCACGCCCAGGATGGCGCAGTTGGTGGTGATAAGGGGCAGGAAGACGCCCAGCGCCCGGTACAGGGGCGGCATGAACTTTTTGAGGATCATCTCCACCAGCTGCACCAGGGCGGCGATGACCAGGATGAAGATCACCGTCTGCATATACCCCAGCTTCAGGGGATCCAGGATATAGTGGAAGATGGGCCAGGTGGCGGCGGTGGCCATGAGCATGACGAAGATGACGGCGGCGCTCATGCCGACGGCGGCGTCCAGCTTCTTGGAAACGCCCAGGAAGGAGCAGATGGCCAGGAACTTCATGAGAACATAGTTCTCGACCAGGATGGCGGTAAAGAGGATGATGAGCATTTCTTTCATTATCTACCGCAGCCCCCTTTCAGAGCGCCGCTGCACCCCGCGTGGGAGGGGCAGGACTCGCAGTCGAAGGTCTTGCGCTTCACGGCCTTGCCGTGGGAGACCTTATTGAGCATGGCGATGATGAAGCCGTAGACGAAGAATCCGCCGGGAGCCTGGGCTAGGATGGCGATGGGCTGGGAGGAGAGGCCGGGGATGGGGATATTGCAGAAGGTGCCCGCCCCGAAGATCTCCCGAAGGGCGCCCATGAGGAAGAGGGCCAGGGTGAAGCCGATGCCCATCCCCACGCCGTCCAGGAAGGAATCGAAGACGCTGTTCTTGTTGGCGAACATCTCGGCGCGGCCCAGGATGACGCAGTTGACCACGATGAGGGAGAGGAAGATGCCCAGGGCGTCGTACAGGGACTTCATATAGGCCTGCATCATCAACTGAACGACAGTAACAAAGCCCGCGATGACCACGATATAGCAGGGGATGCGGACCTTATCGGGGATGACTTTTTTCAACAGGGAGATGACCACATTGGAGCAGATGAGAACGAAGGTGGCGGCAAGGCCCATCCCCACGCCGTTGATGGTGGAGTTGGTGACCGCCAGAGCCGGGCAGGTGCCCAGCACCAGCACCAGCACAGGGTTTTCCTTGATGATGCCGTTTACGAGGATCTTCAGCTTGTTCATTCTTTACGCTCCTTTCGAAGCATTGTAGGCGGCAAGGGCGTTGTCCATAGCCTCCTTGACCTCCTCAGGGGCAACGGAAGCCAGGTCGGCGGTCTCATCGGCGGCGAAAACGCCCGCCACCTTGCCGGTGGCATCGATCTCTACCCGCACGGCACCGATCACGGCGCTGGCAGAGCCATCCTCGGCCACAGTGAGGTCCACCTGGGGAGTGGTATCGCCAATGAGGGCGGGAGCCAGCTCCATAGCGGTCCGGACCCCCTTCTTGATGCCGCGGGAGGTCTGGGTGGCGCCGGAGACATTGTCCACATCATCGGGAGAGGTCTTGCCGATATAGCTGGAGAGATAGTCCTGCTTCAAAACAACAGCGGTCTCCGGCGAGGGAGGAGCCTCGTGGTTTTCACCCACCGCCACACCGGCGATCTTGCCGTTGTTGGCAACGCCCACATAGATCTCCATGGGGCCTGCGGCGTGCTCCCAGCCGCCCGCGGCTTCGATCACGATGACATATCCGGCATCCCCGGCTTTGTAGGCGGCTTTGGCGCCATCCAGCGCCACTTCCGTGAACTCGGTGACATCCGGGAAAACGACGGTCTTGTAGTCCTCCGCCTCAGGCGCGGCGACCTCCACCCCGGCCAGGGAGCCGTAGGCCTGGAAGATGCTGGTGACGGCAGACTGGAAGGCCTTGGAGGAGATGGTGGCGCCGGAAACGGCGGTGACCCCCTCCAGGGTGCTGTCTTTGCCTTTATACTGGCTGGTATAGGCGTCCTCGCCGGTCTTGGAGCCGATGCCCTGGGTCTCGTTGTTGTCCATCAGCTTGACGCCGGCGATCTTGCCGTCCTTATCGATGCCGGCCATGACCTGGAGATCGCCGCCGTAGCCCTTGGCCTTGCCGGTGATGACATAGCCAGCGCCATTGCCGGCCTCGTAGGCCTCTACGATATTCTCCACGCCGGAGACGGTAACTTCTTTGAAGTCCGCTCCGCCGGGGAGGACCACCACACGGGAGGCATCGGCCTCAGCCCGCTTGGCGGCTTCGATGACAGGCTCGGTGAGCTGGTAGGTCCCCGCCAGGGCAGCGGACACCACCAGACAGATCGCGGTGAGTACCGCTGCGGGCACTACAAATTCTTTCACTGCTTTCATTTCACAACACCTCCAAAAGGCTTCTTTCTGGTCAGATTGTCGATGTGCGGAGTCAGAATGTTCATCAGCAGGATGGAGAAGGAGACGCCCTCCGGATAGGAGCCGAAGGCCCGGATGAGCATGGTGATGACACCGCAGCCCAGTGCAAAGATGACCTTGCCGGATTCGGTGACGGGAGAGGTGGCGTAGTCGGTAGCCATAAAGAAGGCACCCAGCACCGCGCCGCCGGCCACCAGCTCATAGGCCGGGTTCAGCCCAAAGCAGAGGGACAGGATCACGATGGTAGCCAGGAACACCACAGGGGTGGTGGCGGTGATGACCTTCTTCCAGATGAGGAAGATGCCGCCGATGACCAGAGCCACGATGCAGGTCTCCCCCACGCTGCCGCCCCGGATGCCCAGGAGCATATTCAGCATATCGGGGAGGGGCTTGAGGCCCAGCTCCGGATCTTTCAGGATGGCCAGAGGGGTGGCGCCGGAGACGGCGTCCACGCCGAAGTAGCCGTTGGGGGCGGCCCAGGTGGTCATGCTGCCGCCAAAGGAGACCAGCAGGAAGATGCGGCCCACGATGGCGGGGTTTGCAAAGTTCTGGCCGATGCCGCCGAAGAGCTGCTTGGTGACGATGATGGCCACGGCGCAGCCCAGCACCGCCATCCACAGGGGGATGCCCACCGGGAGGTTAAAGGCCAGCAGCAGGCCGGTGACGATGGCGCTGCAATCCCAGATGGTGTTGTCCCGGCCGCACATGAGCACCCGGAAGAGATACTCAAAAAGGACCGAGGCCGCCACGCAGACCGCCTCCAGCAGGAGGGCCCTGGGTCCGAAGACCAGGAAGGAAACGACCACTGCGGGGATGAGGGCGGCGACCACGCTGAGCATAATGGAACTGGTGGTTTCCCCACTCCGGAAGTGCGGAGCGGGGGCAATGACTTTTAGATTAGACAATTCTTCACACCCCCTACTTCGCTTCTCTGAGCAGACGCTTGCCCAGCTTGTTGTACATGGCAAGCTCCCGGTGGGCGGGGCAGACATAGGAGCAGCAGCCGCACTCCATGCAGAGGTTCACCTTCAGCTCCCGGAGCTTATCCACATTCCCCATATGGTAGGCCTTATCCATGGCCGCGGGGGCCAGGTCGAAGGGGCAGGCCCGCAGGCAGCGGCCGCAGCGGATGCAGGCGGTCTCCTTCACGGGGCGGCACTGCTCCTCATCGAAGGCCAGGATGGCGTTGTTGTTCTTCAGCAGGGGGAAATCGTCGCTGTAGACGCTGATGCCCATCATGGGGCCGCCCATCAGCAGCTTCTTGGGCTCCGACTTGTAGCCGCCGCAGAACTCGATCATATCCCGGATGGAGGTGCCGATGGGGGCGATGATGTTCTTGGGCTCGGCGACGGAGCCGCCGTCCACCGTGAGCATCTTCTCCACCAGGGGCATACCGGTCTGGAGGTAGTCCGCCAGCTTGCTGATGGTGGCCACGTTCATGGCGATGACCCCGGCATCGGCGGGGAGCTTTCCCTCCTCCACCACCCGGCCGGTGGCCTCGTAGATGATGACCTTCTCGGCGCCCCTGGGGTAGAGCGCCTTCATGGTGAGGACGCGGACGTTCTCCATCCCGGAGACCGCCTCGGTCATGGCGGCGATGGCCTCCGGCTTGTTGCTCTCGATGCCGATGACGCAGCTCCCCAGCTCCAGGTACTTCATGACCACCTTGATGCCCTCCACGATGCTGGCGGTCCTCTCCAGCATCAGGCGCATATCGCAGGTGATGTAGGGCTCGCACTCCGCCCCGTTAATGACCAGGGTATCCACCTGGTCCAGGTTCTTGGGCGAGAGCTTGATGTGGGTGGGGAATCCCGCTCCCCCAAGGCCCACCAGGCCGCAGGCCCGCACCGCCTTGATCAGGTCCTCCCGGCTGTTCACCACAGGGGGGGCCAGGTCCGGGCAGGGGGTCTGGAGCTTATCGGTGGTGATGACGACGCTCTTGCACTTGTCGCCGCCGGGGGTGATGAAGTCCTCGATGGCGGTGACGGTGCCGGAAACGCTGGAATGGATCGGCGCGGACAGAAACGCGTCGGTGTCCCCCAGCAGCTGCCCCACCGTCACCGTGTCCTTCACCTTCACTACGGGCTCACAGGGGGCGCCCATATGCTGGATCATGGGGATCACGACCTTATCCGGCACAGGCATCCTGACAGCGGCGCTGCTGGCGGTGTTCTTGCAGTGCTTCACACTGACACCATTTAACGCTTTGCTGAATAATGATGGCACTTGCACATCCCTCCAAATCTCTAGTCGCTGGCGGCTGCCGGCCACCCCCAGGGGGAGGCTCAGGACAGCCTTAATTTATTGATATAGGGCATCACCGCCCGGAGAACAACCCCGGTGATGATCCCCATAATGATACCGGAAACAACAAGGACCGGCAGATAGTAAAACATGACGGTGCTGGTGTAGGCCACCGAGGCCAGGAGCTGGCCGAAGTTGTGGGCCAGCGCCCCGAAGACGCTCAGGAGCATATAGTCCTTTTCCAGGGGCTTGATCCGGGAGGCCAGCGCCATGCAGCATACGGAGAGCAGACCGCCGCAGAGGCTCATAAAGGCGGCCATGGGCGCCCGTGTCAGCAGGACGAAAAAGGACTTGAGCACCGCGATGGTGAGGCCCTTTTTGGTCCCCAGCATAAACAGCGCGTACATGGTGATGATATTGGAAAGCCCCAGCTTAAAGCCCGGAGGCAGCATCGGAAGCACCGGGAGCATGGATTCCGCAAAGCTGAGGGCCATAGCCATGGCAAAGAGCATCCCCATCAGGGCCGCTTCCCACGCCGGGCCGCTTTTTTTTCCGGACACTGCCTCACACTCCCAATTAAATGCCACGCCGGGCTTGTATCATGTCACACTTTTTGTCGGAGCCTATCCATGCTCCGGGCGGCCGCATAGCTTGCTATCCGACCGCCCTGGTATTGCGCTTTCCGTCAGTCCTCGTGAGGATGGCCGCAGCCGCAGTCCCCGTCATCCTCGAAGTCAAACTCCAGTTTTTCGCCGCAGTTGGGGCAGTCGATCTCCCCCTCGTCCAGCATCTCCTCATCCAGGCAGATGATGTCGCCGCAGCTGGGGCACTCTACCTCATAGAGCGTATCGTCAAAATCTTCATCCTCTTCGTCGCACTCGTCACCGTAGACCTCGTCCTCCAGGTCCCCCAGGTCATCGTCGATCTCGTCCACCTGGGCGGAGAGCTCCGCCACCGTGTCCTCCAGGTCGGAGACCGTGAGGGCGATGTCATCCAGCGCGTCGATCATGGCCAGGGCCAGCTTCCCCTCGTTGGTGGAGCCGTCCAGCTTCATCCCCTCAGCCAGCCCCCTGAGATAAGCCACTTTTTCCGTAATGGTCATCACGATTGGTATCCTCCTTTTGTTTCCTTCTCTCTTTTTTCGCTTATGCCCGCTCCATATACTCGCCGGTGCGGGTGTCCACCCGGATGCGGTCCCCTTCGTTGACGAAGAGGGGCACCTTGATCTCCGCCCCGGTCTCCAGGGTGGCGGGCTTGGTGGCATTGGTGGCGGTGTTGCCGGCAAAGCCGGGATCGGTCTTGGTCACCACCAGCTCCATGAAGTTCGGGGGCTCCACCCCGAAGACGGACCCCTTGTAGGAGAGCACCTTCACTACCGTATTCTCTTTAACGAACTTGAAGTTATCCCCCAGCACCGAGGCGTTGATGGGCAGGTTCTCGTAGGTCTCGCTGTCCATGAAGTAGTAGAGGTCCCCGTCGGTGTACAGATACTCCATGTCCTTGCGCTCGATCATGGCCACCGGGAACTTCTCGGTGGGGCTGAAGGTCTTTTCGGTCACGGCGCCGGTGATGACATTGCGGATCTTGGTGCGGACAAAGGCCGCCCCCTTGCCGGGCTTCACGTGCTGAAACTCAATGATGGAATATACGTTGCCATCCATGTCAAAGGTGGCGCCGTTTCTAAATTCGCCAGCAGAAATCATAAAAATGTTACCTCCTACTAAATGATGTAACTCTATCCAGATTATTCTACCATATGTGTCCATGCCGATGCAAGGTGTAAACTCATCTTTCCCCGTCTTTTTTACAAAAATGTGTGTTCCTGTACCGCCATTTTTTTCTCTTTCCGGGCAAAAACACGGTTTTTTACGTACCCGCGGACAGAGAAAGAGCCGGCAGGGTCTTCCCTCCCGGCTCTCGTTTTATCAGGCTCAAAGGGCTGCGGCAAGGGCGGCCCCCAGGGCGCGGGCCTTTTCCAGGTCCTCCTGGGTGGGGACAAAGGTGATCCGCAGCGGCTCATCCACCAGGGCGCATTTGAGGGACTGGAGCCGCGCCGCCACGTTGCCGGTCCCCTCCCCGCTCCAGCCGTAGGAGCCGAAGACGGCGCAGGGGCGCTTCGGGCTGTTGATGGCGTCCATCCCCGCCAGCAACTCCCAGACCGGAGGCACCGCGTCCCGGTTGATGGTGGGGGTGCCGACGGCGAAGGCGTCACACTCGTTTAAGAGGGCCCGCATCTCCGCCATGGGGTGCTCGATGATGTCGCAAAAGCGGACCTCCACCTCCCGGCCGCTTTCCCGGATGCCCTGCATCACCTCCACCGCCAGCCGCTTGGTGTTGCCGTAGGCGCTGGTGTAAAAGACCGCCGCCAGCTTCTTCTCCCGCTGGGCCGGGGCGCTCCAGCCGCGGTACCGGGCGATGGCCGTCTCCAGCATGGTGCCGGTGGTGAGCACCGGGCCGTGGCTGGGCAGCACCATGTCAAAGTCCAGGGCATCCAGCTTTTGGAGCCCCGCCCGAACATACTTCGGGAAGGGTCCGAAGATGGCATCGTAGTAGTTGTGGAGGGCCTTTTCATACTTTTCCGGATAGGCCATGTTGTAGTCGAAGGTGTAGGGTTCGGCGTAATGGGCCCCCAAAAAGTCGCAGGTAAAGACCACCTTATCCTCCGGCAGGTAGGTGAAGATGGAATCCGGCCAGTGGAGGAAGGGGGCGGAGATGAACTGCAGGGTCTTCCCTCCCAGGTCCAGGGTCTCCCCGTCCTTCACCACGTGGAGATCGAGGTCCTGCCGGTTGGTGATGGCCTTGATATAGATGGAGCCCGCCTGAGAGACATAGATGGGCACATCGTCCCTCAGCTCCGGCAGCAGCCGGGCCAAAGCGCCGGTGTGGTCCGGCTCGTTGTGGTTGAGGACGATGCAGTCGATGCTCTTGGGGTCGCAGACCTCCCGGATGTTCTGAAGATAGGGCTCAAAAAAGCTCCTGTGGCAGACGTCGATCAGAGCGGTCTTATCCTGCCCCTGCACCAGGTAGGAGTTATAGGAGGTCCCATAGTCGGTCTCCATCACAATATCGAACACCCGCATGGCGGGGTTCAGCGCCCCTACCTCGTAAATCCCTTCACGGATCTGTTTCATGGAAAAAAACGCTCCCTTCTCCGTTGCCGGTCCTGCACCCTTTGGAAGCGCCGCCCTAAGAGCCTATTCAGAATCTCCCTGCACGCCGCCTTGGCAGATCTTTTCCCGCCCTGCGGTGTTAAAAAATCTTGAAATACAGCAAGTATTTCTTCGATTTTTTGCCTTGCAGGGCAGAAAAATTCCAGCCAATTCGGTGCACCTGGAGATCCTAAATAGGCTCTAAGACCCTTCGGCCCCGGACGGCGCTTGCGGTGATGGCAGCCGGCTCTTACTCCGCCTCGAACATATCCTTGCCCACGCCGCAGAGGGGGCAGGTAAAGTCATCGGGGACATCCTCCCACTTGGTGCCGGGGGCGATGCCGCTGTCGGGATGGCCCTCCGCCTCGTCGTAGACAAAACCACATACGGTGCAAACATACTTCGCCATTTTTGTTTCTCCTTTCTGCTGCTTTGGTTTTTATGAAGTATACCACATAGGTATACTTTTGTAAAGTAGGTCCGCGGAAAAAATTTTCTAAGGCAATACCGCACAAAGATTGTGCCCGTATTGCGCAGCCAGATTTTTCGTCAGATGAAACAAAAACCGCAGGTAATACTTTGTGTATTGCCGAGGATTTTTGTGATATATGACGGAAAATCTGCAAGCAAGACGGGGGCAAAGCCGTCAGGCGGTCTTTGTGTGGTGTTGCCTTAAAGCTCCAAATATTTGCGCAGGTACTGCCCCGTGTAGGACCGGGGGCAGGCGGCGACCTCCTCCGGGGTGCCGCAGCAGACCAGGGTCCCCCCCTTGTCCCCGCCCTCAGGGCCCAGGTCGATGATATGGTCGGCGGTCTTGATCACATCCATATTATGCTCAATGACGATGACCGTATTACCCGCGTCCACAAATTTTTGGAGCACCTCGATGAGCTTCTGCACGTCGGCGGTGTGAAGGCCGGTGGTGGGCTCATCCAGGATATAGACCGTCTTGCCGGTGGGGCGCTTGGAAAGCTCGGTGGCCAGCTTTACCCGCTGGGCCTCGCCTCCGGAGAGGGTGGTGGCAGGCTGGCCGATCTTCAGGTAGCCCAGCCCCACATCGTAGAGGGTCTGGAGCTTCCGCTTGATCTTGGGGAGGTTCTCGAAGAAGGCAAGGCCCTCCTCCACCGTCATCTCCAGCACGTCGTAGATGTTCTTCCCCTTGTAGTACACCTCCAGGGTCTCCCGGTTGTACCGACGGCCCTTGCACACCTCGCAGGGGACAAAGACATCGGGCAGGAAGTGCATCTCGATCTTGATGATGCCGTCCCCCTCGCAGGCCTCGCACCGGCCCCCCTTGACGTTGAAGGAGAAGCGGTTGCTCTTGTAGCCCCGCATCTTGGCGTCGTTGGTGGAGGCAAAGACCTCCCGGATGTCGGTGAAGGTGCCGGTGTAGGTGGCTGGGTTGGAGCGGGGGGTCCGCCCGATGGGGGATTGATCGATGTCGATGACCTTATCCAGGTGCTCCACCCCCCGGATCTCCCGGTGGGCCCCGGAGCGGGCCCGGCTGCGGTTGAGGGTGGCGGAAAGGCTCTTGTACAAAATTTCGTTGACCAGGCTGCTCTTGCCGGAGCCGGAGACCCCGGTGACGGCGATGAAGGTCCCCAGAGGGAAGGAGACATCGATCCCCTTCAGGTTGTGCTCGGTGGCCCCCAGCACCTGGAGGAAGCGGCCGTTCCCCTTGCGCCGGACCTCCGGCACCGGCACCTTTCTCTTTCCGCTGAGGAACTGCCCGGTGAGGGATCCCTCACAGCCGGTGATTTTCTCCGGCGGGCCGGAAAAGACGATGTTCCCCCCGTGGACCCCCGCCCCCGGTCCCACATCCACGATGTAGTCGGAAGCCCGCATGGTGTCCTCGTCGTGCTCCACCACGATGACGGTATTCCCCTGGTCCCGGAGATGCTTCAGCGTCTCGATGAGGCGGTCGTTGTCCCGCTGGTGGAGCCCGATGCTGGGCTCATCCAGGATGTACAGGACCCCCATGAGGCTGGAGCCGATCTGGGTAGCCAGGCGGATGCGCTGGCTCTCCCCGCCGGAAAGGGTGCTGGCGGAGCGGGCCAGGGTGAGGTAATCCAGCCCTACATTCACCAGGAAGCCCAGGCGGGAGCGGATCTCCTTGAGGATCTGGCCGGCGATGAGCTCCTGCTGCCGGGTGAGGGTCAGCTCCTCCACAAAGCGGAGGGCCTGCTTCACCGACATTTTGCAGAAGTCGGCGATGTTCTTGTCCCCCACCGTCACTGCCAGGATGGTCTTCTTCAGCCGGTCGCCGTGGCAGACGGGACATTCCACGGCGGTCATGTAGCTTTGCAGCTCAAAGCGCATATACTCGCTGCTGGTCTCCTTAAAGCGGCGCTCCAGATTGTTGATGATGCCCTCAAAATCGGTGTAATAGCTGCCGGTCATGGTGCCGGTCTCCCGCTCCATCCGGAACTTTTCCCCCCGGCTGCCGTAGAGGATGATGTCCATCTGGGCCTGGGGCAGGTCCTTCACCGGCACGTCCAGGGGGATACCGAAGTGGCGGGAGAGGCCGTCGAAGTACATCCGGGCGATGCCCCCGTCCTGGTAGTTCCAGCCCGACACCTTGATGGCCCCCTGGGCCAGGGAAAGCTCCCGGTTCCCCACCACCAGGTCCGGGTCCACCCGCTGGAAGGTCCCCAGGCCGGTGCACTTCTCGCAGGCTCCATGGGGATTGTTGAAGGAGAACATGCTGGGGGCCAGCTCCTCGATGGAGATGTCGTGCTCCGGGCAGGAGTAATTCTGGGAAAAGAGGATCTCTTCCCCGTCCACCACGTCCACCAGGGCAAGGCCCCCGGTGAGGGCGGAGGCGGTCTCGATGGAATCGGTGAGGCGGGAGCGGATCTCCGGCTTGATGACCAGCCGATCCACCACGATCTCGATGGTGTGCTTCTTGTTCTTATCCAGCTGGATGGTCTCGGTGAGGTCGTAGAGGTTCCCGTCCACCCGCACCCGGACATAGCCGGAGCGGCGGGCGGCCTCGAATTCCTTCTGGTGCTCCCCCTTGCGGCGGCGCACCACCGGGGCCATCACCTGGATGCGGGCCCCCTCCTGTAGCGCCATCACCCGGTCCACGATCTGGTCCACCGTCTGCTGGGTGATCTCCCGGCCGCAGACCGGGCAGTGTGGGGTGCCGATGCGGGCGTACAAAAGCCGCAGGTAGTCGTAGATCTCGGTGACGGTGCCCACGGTGGAGCGGGGATTTTTGGAGGTGGTCTTCTGGTCGATGGAGATGGCCGGGGAAAGTCCCTCGATGGAGTCCACATCCGGCTTGTCCATCTGCCCTAAGAACATCCGGGCGTAGGAGGAAAGGCTCTCCACATACCGCCGCTGGCCGTCGGCATAGATGGTATCGAAGGCGAGAGACGTCTTGCCCGACCCGGAGAGGCCGGTGAAGACGATGAGCTTGTCCCGCGGGATGCTGAGGTCCACGTTCTTCAGGTTGTTTTCCCGCGCGCCCTTGATGATGATTTGATCGGTTGCCAAATTCGTTTCCTCCCTCTCTCTTTCCCGGCACGGTCACTTCTCGTCCCGCAGCTTCTGTATCTTGTCCCGGAGGTAGGCGGCGTGCTCGAACTCCAGGATCTTGGCGGCGTCCCGCATCTCGGCGGTGAGCTTTGCGATGAGGGCTTCCCTCTCCTGCTTGTCCATCCGCCTCTTCACCCGCTTTTCCACCGATTCATTGGTGGAGATCTCCAGGATCGCCCGGATCTCCTTGCTGACGCTCTTGGGGGTGATGCCGTGGTCCTCATTATACTTCTGCTGGATGGCCCGGCGGCGGTAGGTCTCGCTGATGGCCCGCTCCATGGAATCGGTCACCGAATCGGCGTACATGATGACCTTCCCCTCCACGTTCCGGGCGGCCCGGCCGATGGTCTGGACCAGGCTGGTCTCGCTGCGCAGGAAGCCCTCCTTGTCGGCGTCCAGGATGGCCACCAGGGAGACCTCCGGGATGTCCAGCCCCTCCCGCAGGAGGTTGATGCCCACCAGGACATCGAATTCCCCTTTGCGCAGGTCCCGGATCAGCTCCATCCGCTGGATGGTATCCACATCGTGGTGCATATACCGCACCCTGATGCCGGTCTTGCCCATATAATCGGTGAGGTCCTCCGCCATCTTTTTGGTCAGGGTGGTCACCAGCACCCGCTCCCCCTTAGCGGAGCGGGCATTGCACTCGCTGATGAGGTCATCGATCTGCCCCTCCACCGGGCGCACCGCGATCTCCGGGTCCAAAAGGCCGGTGGGCCGGATGATCTGCTCCACCACCGGGGCGCCGTTCTGCCGCTCCAGGGGGCCGGGGGTAGCGCTGACATAAAGCACCTGGTTTATTTTGCCGTTGAACTCTTCAAAATTCAGGGGGCGGTTATCCAGGGCGGAGGGCAGCCGGAAGCCGTATTGGATGAGGTTTTCTTTCCGGGAGCGGTCCCCGCCGAACATCCCCCGCACCTGGGGCAGGGTGACATGGGACTCATCAATGAACATGAGGAAATCCTCCGGGAAGTAGTCCATCAGGGTGCAGGGGGTGCTCCCCGGCTCCCGCCCGGCCAGCACGCGGGAATAGTTTTCGATCCCCTTGCAGAAGCCGATCTCCAGGAGCATCTCCATATCGTAACCCGTGCGCTCGGCGATGCGCTGGGCTTCGATGAGCTTGCCGTTTTGGCGGAAGTACTCCACCCGCTCATCGCACTCCCGGCGTATCTCCTGCACCGCCTCCAGTATCCTTTCCCTGGGGACGATGTAGTGGGAGGCGGGGTAGATGGCCAGATGGCTGATGAAGTTCTTCACCTCGCCGGTGACGGTGTTGATCTCCGCGATGCGGTCCACCTCATCCCCGAAGAACTCCACCCGGTAGGCAGAATCGGCGGAGTAGGCCGGGTATACCTCCACCACGTCTCCCCGGACCCGGAACTTGTTGCGGACAAAGTTCATGTCGTTGCGCTCGTATTGCAGCTCCACCAGCTTGCGGATAAACTGGTCCCGCTCCTTCTGCATCCCCTTGCGCAGGGAGATGACCATATTCTTATAGTCGATGGGGTCCCCCAGGGTGTAGATGCAGGAGACGCTGGCTACGATGATGACATCTCGCCGCTCCGACAGAGCGGAGGTGGCGGAATGGCGCAGCCGCTCAATCTCGTCGTTGATGGCGCTGTCCTTTTCGATGTAGGTATCGGTGGAGGCGATGTAGGCCTCCGGCTGGTAGTAATCGTAGTAGGAGACGAAGTATTCCACCGCGTTGTGGGGGAAGAACTCCTTGAACTCGGAGCAGAGCTGGGCCGCCAGGGTCTTGTTGTGGGCCAGGATGAGGGTGGGGCGGTTCAGCCGCTGGATGATATTGGCCATGGTGAAGGTCTTCCCCGACCCGGTGACCCCTTTCAGGATCTGCTCCCGGTTCCCGGCGAGAACGCTCTGCACCAGGGCGTCGATGGCCTGGGGCTGGTCCCCGGTGGGCTGAAAGGGTGAAACCAGCTGAAAGGTATCCGGCAATCTGTCCGCCTCCTTCTTGCACGTGTGTACATATGTTCGAGTTGGTCCAGGCTATTATACCCCATTTTTCCCCGCCGCGCAAGATGCAAACGAAAAAAGAGCGTCTTGCGTCAAAAAAGTTCTCCGCCGGGTTGCCATCCGGCCTCCCGGTTCCTCCGGGGGTAACGAGAAAGGCCCAGCCTCCCGGAGCGGAGGGCTGGGTCCTTTTTAGAAGTTGTACCATTAGCCGAAGTGTACGGATTGGCGAGAAAATTTTTCGGCTGACGAAGTCCCAAAAACGCCGAAATCCTTTATGGCTTTCAAGTTTTTGGGACAATGTCAGACGGAAAATTTGCTGCCAAGACGGGTGCGGCGGCTATTGGTACGGCTTCTTAGTCCTGTGGATTCAGGTCTATGTTGATGTAGACTTTATAGAGTCCCGGACGGGTGGGATAGCCGCTGACGATGGCCGTCACCCGGAAACGGGTGCCGGAAAGGCTCTCCTCCAGGCTGCGCTTTACCACCGCTCCCGCTTCTCCGGCGCCGCCGGAGAGCTCCCGAAGGGCCTGGTCCCAGGCGGCGGAGACCATGCCGGGCATCCAGCTTTCCAGCTTCAGGAAGCTGTAGAGGCCGCTGCGCTCCACCTGCATCCAGGGGCGGAAGGCGGAAAGGTCCTCGGCGTCCCCGCAGGAGGAAAAACTCTTTGGCTCCATGGGCTGGCCCTGACGGTACCGGCTGTACTGGAGGGCCTCCTCCTGCTGGGCGGCGGTATAGGCCGGCTGGCCCCAGGCCTGGGGTGGCTCCTGCCAGGAGGTGGTGTTCTGCCGGGGCGGCATCCCCTGCTGCTGCCAGGGGCCGCCCTGGGGCTGCTGGGGCGGGTACTGCGGCTGAGGCGGATAGGGGGGATACGGCTCCTGGGGCGGGTATGCCGGCGGATAGGGGGGCTGCTGCCAGCCGCCGTAATAAGCGCCGCCATAGGCGGGCATCCTCCCCTGCCACTCCAGCTCATCGAGCCGGCCCTGGAGGGCGGCGTCCCCAAAGCCGGCGTTGGCAAGGCCGATATAGGGATACAGGAAGGTGATGCAGAGGTAGGTCACTACCTCCCCCACCGCCATCGCAGGGAAGAGCGTCCCCTCCATGTACAAAAAGGGATCCCCCTCCAGCGCCATATCCATCACCAGGGGCACAAGGATAATGGTCAATACAATGCTCAGGACCAGGATCAAAAGGAGATACCAGCCGATGAAGGAAAGCTCCAGCAGGAAGTACCGTCCGCAGTTCCCCTTCATCAGGCGGAAGGATTCCCGGCGGGCATGGCCCAGCTGAACCTTCTCATCCTCCACCAGGATATACCGCACCAGACTGACGTGAAGGGCCCAGTAGATATAGAAGACCCACACGGCGATGATAACAAGGGACAGCACCGCCCAGCCCCCGTTGCTCTCGATGAAGTCCTGCAGGAAGGAGCAGAAGGTGATCAGATAGACGGGAAAGCTGATCATCAGCCCCGCCGCTACCCCTTTTCCGTACCGTCCGGGGCTGGTAAAGTAATAGAGGGCCTCCCGGACGCGGGGGGCCTGGTCCTTCTGGAGCAGGTAATCGTACCGGCTCACCCCCAGGCCGATGGGCGTCAGCAGGATCAGCAGGACGGTTTGGAGCGCAAGGGTGGCAAAGTAGGCCCCCCTGGGGTCAAAGGCCTCCCGCGTCAGCCACTGCTGGAAGAGCTGAGGCAGCAGTGTGGGGCCCACCCAATAGATGAGGCATATCAGGTAAGCGGCAAAGGTCCGCCCAAAGCTGCCTTTGTAGAGCTGCCTTGCCCGCTGTTTCAGGATCCGGTTCACAAGAAGGTCCTCCTATCTTCATCTTAAACGACAGCCGGGGCCGTCTGACCTGTTTCTCCATATTATTTAAGTATAGTCCATACAGTCAAAAAAATCATGAACGGACTATGAACAGATGATCCCCTCGGTATGGACTTTCTTCCCATGGGCGATTATAATAGAACGGAGAAAGGGGGCGTGTACCATGCTGGAAGTGAGCGGAAAGTACAACAGCGCCAAGATCTTTACCGATGTGGTGGACCAGGCGTCCATCGCCCAGGTGATCCTCCTGTGCAGCCAGGAGTTTGCCCAGGGCAGCCGCATCCGGATGATGCCGGACATCCACGCCGGGGCCGGCTGCACCGTAGGCACCACCATGACCATCACCGACCGGGTGGTGCCCAACCTGGTGGGGGTGGACATCGGCTGCGGCATGGAGACGGTGCGCCTGCGGGAAAAGCACCTCCAGCCCCAGCAGCTGGATAAGCTCATCTACCAGAAGATCCCCTCCGGCTTTTCCGTCCGGGAAAAGCCCCACCGGTATATGGAGGAGATCGATCTCTCCGCCCTGCACTGCTACGCTGCCATCGACCCCCTGCGGGCGGAAAAGAGCCTGGGCACCCTGGGAGGCGGCAACCACTTCATCGAGGTGGACCGGGACGAGGAGGAAAACCTCTACCTCATCATCCACTCCGGCAGCCGCCACCTGGGTCTGGAGGTGGCAAACTACTACCAGAACGAGGCCTACCAGCGCCTCAACGGCAGCAGCAAGGCGGACGCCGAGGCCCTGGCGGCCCGGCTCCGGGCGGAGGGCCGGGAAAAGGAGATCCAGAAGGCTTTAAAGGCCCTGAAAAACACCAAGCGCACCTCTGTCCCCCGCCCCCTGGCCTACGCGGAGGGGGAGCTGTTCCGGCAGTATATCCACGATATGCGCATCGTCCAGCGGTTCGCCGCCCTCTCCCGCCAGGCCATGGCGGATGAGATCCTCCGGGGGCTGAAGCTCCACGCCGAGGAGTCCTTCACCACCATCCACAACTACATCGATACCGATGCCATGATCCTCCGGAAGGGGGCGGTCTCCGCCAAGGCGGGGGAACAGCTCCTCATCCCCATCAATATGCGGGACGGGAGCCTCATCTGCCGGGGCCGTGGCAACGAGGACTGGAACTGCTCCGCTCCCCACGGGGCCGGGCGGCTGATGAGCCGGGCCGAGGCCAAACAGAGCTTCACCGTCTCCCAGTTCAAAAAGGAGATGGCCGGGGTGTACACCACCTCGGTGGGGAAGGCCACCCTGGATGAGTGCCCCATGGCCTATAAATCCATGGAGGACATCGTGGGGAACATCGGGGAAACGGTGGAGATCCTGCGGGTCATCCGGCCTGTCTATAACTTCAAAGCCGGGGACGAGGAGTAGCGTCTCCCCTCCGAGAGCGGCCAAAGTATTTTCAACGCAGTAGGTCAACTCAAGATCTGCGCGATTTGGATACTTCCTTCCCCCAAAGCACGGAAGCCCCCGCCACAGCGGAGGCTTCTTTGGGCACCGGAGTTTTTTACAAGATCACCTTTTCAAAATCCGAGGCGGGATGTTTACAAAGCGGGCAGATGAAGTCCGCCGGGAGCTCCTCTCCTTCGTAGATATAGCCGCACACCACGCAGCGCCACACGGTCTTGCCGGCGGTCTTGGGTTTTTCCGGCTTGGGCTTGATGTGGGACTGATAGTAGGCGTAGGTGGCCGAAGGCACCTGGGACAGCACCTCCATATCCTCCACCGAGGCGATGAACAGGGTGTGGGTCCCCAGGTCCATGGTCTGCTTTACGGACGCGCTGATGTAGCCATTGGTTCCGGCCGTGACATAATACAGACCGTTGGCGCTGCGCTCGCAGCTTTCATATCCGGCGAATTTATCCACCTCCCGCCCGGACTGGAAACCGAAATGGCGGAAGGTGTCAAAGCTGGCGGTCTCGTCCAGGATGGAGAGGTTGAAGGTCCCCCCCGCCCGGATCAGGTCGTGGGTGAAGTTTGCCTTGTTCACGGTGATGCTGATCTGGTTGGGCTCCACCGTCACCTGCCCTGCCGTATTGATGATGCAGCCGCTCTCCTTCCCTTCCGCGGCGGCGGTCAGAACGAACAGGCCGTAGGTCAGGTTGAACATCGTCTTCATATCCATAAAAAACGCTCTTCCTTTCATCTTCTTTGCTGTTTATCATCCATTTTAAGGTCTTTCCTCGGCCCTGTCAAGGCAAAAGAGAGGGGTGCGGGCCGGAAAGCGGAAAATTTTCTCTCCCGCCTTACCGTTCCGCTTATTGCCAAATCCGGACAGACTCTATATAATAGTAATATCTTTGGGATGCTATCCAATCTAATTACCGGAAAGAAGGTTGCTCCTTTATGCAAAGAACGGAAATCAAAGCGCTTTTTTCCGCCGTCACCGATTACATCGATTCCGAGGTGACGGTGTGCGGCTGGGTCAAGACCATTCGTCAGAGCAAGACCCTGGGGTTCATCGAGCTCAACGACGGCACCTCCTTCCAAAACCTCCAGGTGGTCTTTGAGCCCGGCACGGTGGAAAATTACGACGAGATCGCCCGCCAGAACGTGGGGGCGGCGCTGGTGGTAAAGGGCCATGTCCTCCTCACCCCCAACGCCAAGCAGCCCTTTGAGGTCCACGCCTCCTCCATCCAGGTGGAGGGAAGCTCCTCCCCGGAGTATCCCCTCCAGAAGAAGAAGCACAGCCTGGAGTACCTGCGCACCATCCAGCATCTGCGCCCCCGCACCAACACCTACAGCGCGGTGTTCCGGGTACGGTCGGTAGCGGCTTACGCCATCCACAAGTTCTTTAACGACCGGGGCTTTGTCTACGCCCATACCCCCATCATCACCTGCAGCGACTGCGAAGGCGCCGGGGAGATGTTCCACCTCACCAACCTGGACATCGGGGAGCCTCCCCGCACCCCGGACGGCAAGGTGGACTACAGCCAGGATTTCTTCGGCAAGGCCGCCAATCTCACCGTGTCCGGCCAGCTGGAGGCGGAGTGCATGGCCATGGCCTTCTCCAAGGTGTACACCTTCGGCCCCACCTTCCGGGCGGAGCGCTCCAACACCCCCCGCCACGCGGCGGAATTTTGGATGATCGAGCCGGAGATCGCCTTTGCCGATCTGGAGGATGATATGAAGCTGGCGGCGGATATGATCAAATTCGTCCTGCGGTATGTGATGGAAAACTGCCCCGCCGAGCTTCGCTTCTTCAACAGCTTCTACGACAAGGGACTATTGGAACGGCTGGAAAACATCGTAAACTCCGACTTTGCCCGTGTCACCTACACCGAAGCGGTGGAGCTGCTGGAGAAGGTGAAGGACCGGTTTGAGTACCCGGTCTACTGGGGCTGTGACCTCCAGACCGAGCACGAGCGGTACCTCACCGAGGAGATCTACAAAAAGCCGGTGTTCGTCACCGATTATCCCAAGGAGATCAAGGCCTTCTATATGCGGATGAACGACGACAACAAGACCGTGGCGGCGGTGGATCTGCTGGTCCCCGGCGTGGGGGAGATCATCGGCGGCAGCCAGCGCGAGGAGCGCCTGGATAAGCTGCTGGCCCGCATCCAGGAGCTTGGGCTGCGGGAAGAGGACTACTGGTGGTACCTGGACCTGCGGCGGTTCGGCGGCACCCGCCACGCCGGCTTCGGCCTGGGCTTCGAGCGGCTGATCATGTACATCACCGGCATCAGCAACATCCGGGATGTCCTCCCCTTCCCCAGGACCACCGGCTCGGCGGAGTTCTGAACATCAAAGAGAAAAGAGCAGGGCCCCCGGTTTTTGCCGGAGGCCTTGTTTTGTCTTAATTTTAGAAGTTTACCAGATGTTTACTATGTTTCATTCGATGGTCCCATAGTAGAGAGATTACTATGCACACCACCCCAACGACAAGTATGCCATAAAAAAGAATATACTTTATGGTAAAAATCAGATGAAAGATTTGCCGGCAAAATGGGTGCAGCAGCTATTGGTACGGCTTCTCAGATTTAAGCGGCTTGGGAGGCGGGCTTTTTACGGCTCCTCCACCGGACGAAAAGCGCCAGCAGGGCGGCATAGACCAAGGCGGCCAGCAGGCCCGAAAGGGTGTACCGCTCCAGGGCGATGAGGTAGGCGTCCCGATTTGAGAGGGTGTGATGGACCTGGTGGATGCCCCCCAGTATCACCATAGTTCCCCCAAAGAAGATGTCCCCGAAGGCGGAAACGGTGTCCCGGTGCAGCCACCAGTAGAGGACCGGCAGGAGGAACAACCCCCAGCCGGACAGCTGGCCCAGCAGAAGGGCCGCCCAGTAGGGAAGTTTCTGTCCCGACATCAGGACCAGGGCCGCCCCCCAGGAGCCGGCAAGATAAGCGGCCAGGAAGGCCCCGCACCCCAGGGTGAACCAGAGGCTCTTCCGGGGGAAGCCCAGGGTCTCCCCCAGGGGAAGGAACCTGGCGCGGACCTGCAGGCTGCCGCCCCAGCCCTCCTCCCCCGCATCGGCCCGAAGGCCGGCCCGGAGCCGCACCCGGTGGGCCAGGGGCACCAGCACCAGGAAGAGCAGGGAGGCGGCTCCCTCCAGGAAATAGGGTTGGCGGTAAAGATTTACCTCCCAGTGGGCGTACAGCAGGCTGAACAGTAAAAGACTCACGGCAATGTCCCCCTTTCCGACCGTTTTTTTGCTGTGTTCTGTTTCAGTATACCACGGGAGCGGAGGAAGCGCAACCGTCTCTCACCCCTCCATTGCCATTACAAAGAGGATCCCCGCCGCCAGCCAAAGCATGGGGCGGACCGGGTGCTCCTTCCCCTCCTCCTCCAGGGCGGTGGGGAGCAGTTCCCCGCAGCTGATATGGATCATCAGTCCCGCCACCGAGGCCACCATCACCCCCATGGCGTAGGGGGAAAGCCCCCGGAGCAGCGTCTTGCCCAGGAGGTATCCTCCCAGCATGGGCAGCGCGGTGGAGGAGGACCAGAGGAAGGCCCTCAGCCGGTTGCCTGTGGCCTGGTAATAGGGCGCGGAGGTGCAGATGCCCTCCGGGATATTGTGGATGGCGATGGCGAGGGCCACCGTGACCAGGGCCCTGGGGTCTTCCATGGAGCCCGCGCTGGCCATAGCCATCCCCTCCGGCAGATTATGTAGGAAGATCCCCAGGATCATCAGGATGGAAGTCCGCTCCAACTCCCCGTTCGGGTGGCTCTGGGACCGGTGGGGAAACAGCCCCTCCAGCGCCGCCATCGTAAGCAGGCCGACGGCAAACCCTGCCGCTGTCCCCGCCAGACCGCACTTGTTCATGCTTTCCGGCAGCAATTCCAGAAAGGAGATCGCCAGCATCGAGCCTCCGGCAAAAGAGAGCATATCCCCGGTGGTCTGCCGTCCGGGGGTAAAGGCGACCCCCAGGGCGGAGCCGATCACCGGCCCCGCCACGGCCACCACCAATATCCAAAATTCCCGATCCATACCATTCCACCCCTCATACAATTTGCCTCGTGCATCTCTATGCAAAAAAGGCTGTGTCCATAACAGCCTTTCTCCTATGTTTGGTTCTATTATACACCCGGATACAGGCCCATGCAACCGGAAAATGCTCTGGGGACAGTCAAACGCATTATTGGGGCCGGTATAGGGCGTTGCTAACCCTAACGAGGCGGCGCCTCTTCGGGCACGTCTGCTGCGCAGAAGGCGCATTTCGGAGCGCAACCGAGTGCAGCGATGCTCTCAGCGCGGAGATGGGTGAAACCCCAGATTAGCATAAAACTTGTCTTTCGCCAAAATTCTGTTATAATAGTATAAAATTGTGTCCTTATGAAGGTGATTTTGTGGTTAAAAAGCGAAATTATTGCGCTTTTGTTTTTCTATCACTGGTAATTTTTGCGGCGGGGACCACCGTCGCCATGGCGGATCTTTCCGATGACTGCGGCGGCGCCTCGGACCTCGGCAGCTACCACAACCTGGAACCTCCGCAGGCGGATTACATCGGCTGGGGTTCCCCGCCGGACGCCAGCTACCAAATCCAGGGCTCCAACCGCCGGGAGGCTTACGCCCTCTACCAGTGCCCCGGAGGCGAAGCGGCGTCCATCGCCATCTACAGCCGCCACGGCTCCTTTGCCTCCCGGAGCGGGGACAGGCTCATCCGGGGCGGTGAGGAGCTGCCGCTCCTGTACCACCCCGCCTCCGACGAGGTGTACTGCCAGGGGCATAAAATGATGTACAGCGCTGTCTCCGGCGAATTTCTCTTTGCGGACGAGACGGAGGCACCCTCCGGGCTCATCCCCTACGGCCTTTCCGTGGAGGTCTCCGCCGATGGCCGGGACTTCTCCCCGGCCCCCCGCAGCCTCCGCTCGGCCCGGCGGGAGGGCCCCGATTCCTATTGGTACGAGGTGTACGATGTAGAGCTGGAAAACGGGGTCCGCTTCCTGAAGGTCATCCTCACCGACCAGACCTCCATCCAGATCCAGGGGCGGGAAAACCGCTATTCCTTTGAAACAGCCGGCGGCCTCGCCCTGGCCTCTGTGGAGATCACCGGGACCGGGGAAGCGTCCTGGGAGGACGATGACCGTCCCGATAACTTTATGGACGAGGATCAAAGCAGTTGGGAGGAAACTCCTCCGGTGTGGGAGAGGTCTCCTGCGGATCATTCCGTTTTCCTTCCGGAATACCAGCCGGAAACAGAAGAAGACTGGGAGACCCCCTCCTGGGGCCCCGACACCGATGCGGAGAGCGGCCCTGCCTTTCCGGAGGAGCTGCCGCAGCCGGAAGGACCGGAAGAACCGGAGGCTCCTTCCGGCTCCGCCTCCTCCAAAAGCGCAAGCAAAGCTGCGAAGGAGCCCGGCTCCCGGAGCAAAACCGCAAAGGCCCCCTCCGCGGCGGCACCGGAGGAGGGTTCGGAGGAAGACGGCATCATCCCTGTACGTATTTCCCAGCCGCAGGAGAGGGCCGCCGTCCCCCTCTGGCACCGCATCCTGGAGCCGGACATCATGAGTATGCTGCTGATCTCCGCTTCCCTGCTGATCGCCGCCTTCCGCATCCTCTGGGAACGTGAGGAGGAAAGCAAGAAGGACCGGCATCGGAACTGACCATAGGGCATTTAGCAGAGAGTGTCCAGGCCGCGCTCTTTATGCCGATCTGGGGTTTCACCCATCTCGGCCTAAGAGCCGCCCAAAAAGGCCCGCCCCGGTTTGGATGACCGGGACGGGCTTTTTTCGTTTGGAACCGAGCGGGCCTTTTACTGGCCCATGGTCTCTCTTGACTGCTGGACCATCATATCCTTGATCTTCATCAGCCGGGCGGTATTTCCGCGCTCGTTTTCTTCCAGCTTCATGGAGATGCTCTTGATGGTCTCCTGGAGGGAGGGGATCTGGACGTACTCCAGGGCGTTGACGCGGCGGCGGGTCTTTTCGATCTCCTCCGCCAGGAGCTGGGCGCTCTTTTCCATCTGGGCGAGCTCCAGCATCAGGGGCAGCACCTTTTTGAGAGCCGCCACCGAATCATCCAGCTCGCCGGAGGTGTAGGTGAAGCCATAGGGGGAGATGTCCTCCTCCCCAGCGGCGGAGCGGCTGAAGTGGAACACCGGCACATCCACGCTCATGACGTTCTGGCTGCTGATGTCCAGCTCCACCTGCTCCTTGGGGAGCATCAGGGCTTCCTCCAGCATATTGGGGCTCATGACGGCGCCGGCAATGGCAAAGCCGTCGTAGACACCCATGATCATCTGCTCCACCTGCTCCCGAAGCTCTTTGTTCCGGCGCACCTGCTCCAGGAATTTTTTCATCAGGTCATCCCGCTTGTTCTTCAGGAGACTGTGGCCGCGCATGGAGGTCTTGAGCCGGGCCTTGAGGCGGCTCAGCTCCATGCGGGTGGGGTTTACCTGCATGACTGCCATTGGTCGGCCTCCTTACTGGTCATCCTTTTTGGGCAGATACTTCTCGATCATCTCCGGCTTGATGCGCTTGAGCTCGGTGGTGGGAAGGATGGAAAGGAGCTCCCAGCCGATATTCAGCGTCTCCTCAATGCCCCGGTCGGTCTCGTACCCCTGGGAAACATAGCGTTTCTCAAACTCATCCGCGAACTTGGCGTAGAGCTTATCGGTGTCCGAAAGAGCGGCCTCGCCCAGGATGGTCATCAGCTCCTTGGCGTCCTTGCCGCGGGAGTAGGCGGCGAAGAGCTGGTTCATAGTGCTGGCGTGATCCTCGCGGGTCTTGCCAACGCCGATGCCCTTGTCCTTCAGACGGGACAGGGAGGGCAGCACATCGATGGGCGGGGTGACGCCCTTGCGGTACAGCTCACGGGAGAGGATGATCTGCCCCTCGGTGATGTAGCCGGTGAGGTCGGGGATGGGGTGAGTCTTGTCGTCTTCCGGCATGGAGAGGATGGGGATCATGGTGATGGAGCCCTCGCTGTCCTCCCGGCGGCCGGCGCGTTCGTACATCTGGGCCAGGTCGGTATAGAGGTAGCCGGGGTAGCCGCGGCGCCCAGGAACTTCCTTACGGGCGGCGGAAACCTCACGGAGGGCCTCGGCGTAGTTGGTGATGTCGGTGAGGATGCAGAGAACGTGCATCCCCTTTTCAAAGGCCAGGTACTCGGCGGCGGTGAGGGCCATCTTGGGGGTGGAGATACGCTCGATGGCCGGGTCGTTGGCCAGGTTGATGAAGAGCACGGCGCGGTCGATGGCGCCGGTGCGCTTGAAGTCGCTGATGAAGAAGTCCGATTCCTCGAAGGTGATACCGATGGCGCAGAAGACCACGGCGAACTTGGAATCGGTACCCAGCACCTTAGCCTGACGGGCGATCTGGGCCGCCAGCTTGGCGTGGGGCAGGCCGGAGCCGGAGAAGATGGGCAGCTTCTGGCCGCGGACCAGGGTGTTCAGGCCGTCGATGGCGGAGACACCGGTCTGGATGAACTCCTCCGGGTAGACCCGCGCGGCGGGGTTCATGGGCAGGCCGTTGACGTCCATACGCTTATCGGCGATGAGCTTGGGGCCGCCGTCGATGGGCTCCCCCATGCCGGAGAAGACCCGGCCCAGCATATCCTCGGAGACGCCCAGCTCCAGGCTGCGGCCGAAGAAGCGGACCTTGCTGTGCTCCAGGTTGATGCCGGTGGAGCTCTCAAACAGCTGGACCAGAACGGTGGAGCCGTTGACCTCCAGCACCTTGCAGCGCCGCAGTTCGCCGTTGGGGAGCTCGATCTCCCCCAGCTCGTCGTAGGCGACGCCTTCCACGTCTTTCACCAGCATCAGAGGGCCGGCGACCTCCTGTATGGTGCGATATTCCTTTAACATCAGGCAGACACCTCCCCGGTCACAAGTTCTTTCATGCTGCTCTCCAGCTCATCGGTGGCAGCGTCCAGGTAAGATTTTACGTTCTCCTCTTCCACGTACTTCATACGGGCGATCTTTTCCCGCACCGGCAGGGCGAAGATCTTCTCCACCGGCACGCCGGCATCCAGGGCGGTCTTGGCCTCGTAGTAGAAGTGGAGCACCATTTTCAGCATCCCGTACTGCTTCGGCAGGCTGGTGTAGGTATCCACGCCGTCAAAGGCGTTCTGCTGGAGGTAGTCCTCCCGGATGGACCGGGCGGCCTCCAGAGAGAGGCGGTCAGGAGCGGAAAGGGAGTCGTAACCCACCAGCTTGACGATCTCCTCCAGCTCGCTTTCCAGCTGCAGGAGGTTCATGGTGTCGTTTAAGAGCTTGGTCCAGTCCTCGGCCACGTTCTTGTTGAGCCACGCGCCGATCTGGTCGTTGTAGAGGGAGTAGGAGGTCAGCCAGTTGATGGCCGGGAAGTGGCGCTTGTAAGCAAGGCCGGAATCCAGGCCCCAGAAGACCTTGACGATACGCAGGGTGGCCTGCACCACAGGGTCGGAGTTATCGCCGCCGGCGGGAGAGACCGCGCCGATGGCGGTGAGGGAGCCCTCGCGCTTATCGCTGCCCAGGCAGATGACCCGGCCGGCCCGCTCGTAGAACTGGGCCAGGCGGCTGGTGAGGTAAGCGGGGTAGCCTTCTTCGCCGGGCATCTCTTCCAGGCGGCCGGACATCTCACGGAGAGCCTCGGCCCAGCGGGAGGTGGAATCGGCCATGATGGCGACGGAGTAGCCCATGTCGCGGAAGTACTCGGCGATGGTGATGCCGGTGTAGATGGACGCCTCACGGGCGGCCACGGGCATATCCGAGGTGTTGGCGATGAGGACGGTGCGCTTCATGATGGACTCGCCGGATTTGGGGTCCTTCAGCTCCGGGAACTCCCGGAGCACGTCGGTCATCTCGTTGCCGCGCTCGCCGCAGCCGATGTAGACCACGATGTCCACATCGCTCCACTTGGCCAGCTGGTGCTGCACCACCGTCTTGCCGGAACCGAAGGGGCCGGGGACGGCGGCGGTACCGCCGCGGGCGATGGGAAACAGGGTGTCGATGACCCGCTGCCCGGTGATCATGGGAATATCGGGGGAGAGCTTCTCTCTGGAAGGGCGCTGACGGCGCACCGGCCACTTCTGGAGCATCCGGATGTCCACGGTGGTGCCGTTGTCGGTATCCACCT
>JAETSQ010000009.1 GCA_021769525.1 Oscillospiraceae bacterium | reverse complement strand
CCAACAGCCGTATCCGGGATACCGATATGGCCAAGGAAATGATGAACTACACCAAGATGAACGTGCTGGTGCAGTCCGCCCAGGCCATGCTGGCCCAGGCGAACCAGCAGCCCCAGTCCGTCCTGCAGCTCCTGCAGTAAGCGGCGTAGTTTATCCCGGTTCTTACAAAACGCGCCCCGCAGGGGGCAGAGAGAGGGGCCCCGCCTTATGGCGGGGCCCCTTTTACGCCGCGGGGAACAAGATGCTTGCAATTTGGGAAAAGACCTGCTATAATATAGGCATAAGGAGGCACCGCCGGTAGACGGTCAGCCCCCATGTGTTTTGGTTAAGAAATAACCGCCACGCTTTGAGAGGGCAGGGCGGTTATTTTTTTTGTTGCAGAGGACTATGACTAACGTGACAATTTCTACGATCAACACGCCAACTTGGGCGAAGGCCGCGAGGGCTTCGTATGTCATCATTTGATTGTCCCCCTTTCGACAAGTCTCCAGGGGCATAGTTGCTTCAAAAAGTCTTTCGCCCCCAGGTGCGCATCCGCGCGAGGGTAAGAAGGGGGCTAACCGCTACCGTTTCGGCAGTGCCGCTATTATAGTACCATATTCCCCATTGCTTAACAAGTTGCTTGCCGTCCTGCCGGGGCGATTGCCGTGGTGCGGGACGGGTAACGGGTCAGGTAATGGGAATTTTTTTTGCTTTTGGGTGCAATGAGCGGCTTTCCTCCCTCGTTTTATAAGCAGGAGGGAGGCTGCGGAGCGGAAAAATATGAACTTTTTTCAAGAACTTTCCAAAACGTTTGACACTTCCCCCCGACTATAGTAAAATTATGCTGATATGACTCGCAATTTTGCGGGTATCGTAATACTATACCAGAGAAACGGTTTCACGTCCCGCCGCGGGTTTGGGACGCGGAGTGGTTCATTATGTATGGAATGGAAGTGTCTGCCTATATGAGAAAAACAAAGATCATCTGCACCCTGGGCCCTGCCTCCTGCGATGAGGTGACCCTGCGCAAAATGATGCTGCTGGGGATGAATGTCTGCCGCTTCAACTTCTCCCACGGCACCCACGAAGAACACCTGGAAAAGCTCCGGCTGGTGCGGCGGCTGCGGGAGGAGCTGCGGCTGCCCATCGCCACCCTGCTGGACACCAAGGGGCCGGAGATCCGCCTGCGGGACTTTGAGGGGGGCAGCATCCAGCTGCAAAGCGGCGCTCCCTTTACCCTCACCACCAGGGAGGTGATGGGGACGGAGGAGATCGCCTCCATCACCTACCAGGGCCTGCCCGGAGATGTGGCCCCCGGCGGCCGCATCCTCATCGATGACGGCCTGGTGGAGCTGCGGGTGGAGACGGTCACCGATACCGACATCGCCTGCACCGTGGTAAACGGCGGCAGGGTCTCCAACCACAAGGGCATCAACGTCCCCGGCGTCTCCCTTTCCATGCCCTACCTCAGCGACACCGATAAGGAGGACCTGCTCTTCGGCATCCGGGAGGGGTTCGACTTTGTGGCGGCCTCCTTTGTCCGCACCGCCCAGGATGTTTTAGCCATCCGGGGCTTTTTGGGGGAGAACGGCGGGCGCCATATCAAGATCATCGCCAAGATCGAAAACGCCGAGGGGGTCCGGAACCTGGACGAGATCCTGGCGGTCTCCGGGGGCATCATGGTGGCCCGCGGCGACCTGGGGGTGGAGGTGGATATGCAGGAGATCCCCATCCTCCAAAAGAAGATGATCCAGAAGGCCTACAGCGCCGGCAAGGTGGTCATCACCGCCACCCAGATGCTGGAGAGTATGAGCAGCCATCCCCGCCCCACCAGGGCGGAGGTGAACGACGTCGCCAACGCCATCTATGACGGCACCAGCGCCATCATGCTCTCCGGGGAGACCGCCGCCGGGCAGTACCCCCTGGAGGCCCTGAACACCATGGCTACCGTGGCCGCCCGCACCGAAAAGGACATCAACTACCGCAAGCGGTTCCGGGCCATGGACGGCGGCCCCGCCTCCAGCAACATCACCGATGCCATCAGCCACGCCACCTGCACCACCGCCCTGGACATCGGGGCGGCGGCCATCATCCCCATCTCCAAATCCGGCCGCACCGCCCGGATGGTGAGCAAGTACCGGTGCAGCATCCCCATCATCGCCTGCACCACCGACGAGGTATCCTACCGCCAGCTGGCCCTCAGCTGGGGGGTGATCCCGGTGATGTGCCCGGAGCAGAAGGACACCGACGCCCTCTTTTCCGCCGCGGTCCAGGCGGCCCTGGAGCAGAGCCATATCCTGAAGGACGGGGACCTGGTGGTCCTCACCGCCGGGCTGCCCCTGGGGGTCTCCGGCACCACCAACCTCCTGAAGGTCCAGACGGTGGGCAGCACCTTCCTCCGGGGCAGGGGGCTCAACGGCCTTTCCGCCGTGGGCACCGTCTCGGTGGGGCGCACCAGCCCGGAGGTCCAGGCCAACTTCACCTACGGGGATATTCTGGTCTGCCGGGAGGCCGACCTGTCCCTCCTCAAGCAGATCTTCTCCGCCTCCGCGGTGGTCACCGAGGAGAGTACCCCGGAAAGCGACCACCTGCTGGATTCCATTGCGGACCAGCTGAATGTCCCCATCCTTGTGGGGGTCCGGGACTGCACCCGGCTGCTGCGCACCGGGGAGACGGTGGAGCTGGACGCCGCCAAGGGCATCATCACTCCGCTGAAGGTGTAGAGCCTGTCCCTACCTTCTCATACTTCTAAATAAAAATCTGACAGAGGTGTTGTTCATGAAAACCCAATCTTCCACCCTGCGTCCCATCATCTGCGCCATCCTGGCGGTGGCCATGACCCTCTCCCTGGCCGCCTGCGGAGGCGGCGGGGAGCCGTCCACCTCCCCCTCCAGCGAGTCGGGCTATGTCATCTCCTCCAGCAAACCGGTGGGGAGTTCCAGCGGGTCGAATACCTCCGGCTCGGATTCCGGTTCGGACTCCTCTTCCGATGCCGCCGGGCAGCAGGCCACCACCGACATCCATAAGGATATGCTCAACAAAATGTCCGCCTTCTACCAGAAGAACGATGACACCGTGGGCTGGCTCTATGTCCCCGGCACCACCATCGATGAGCCGGTGGTCCAGGGGCCGGATAACGACTTCTACCTGCGGCGCAACAACCTGAAGCAGAGCGACTTCAACGGCTGCTACTTCGCGGACTGCCACACCGGAACCGGGGCGCGGGCGGACATCTCCCGGAACATCGTCATCTATGGCCACAGCATGGACGACAACCCGGACGGCGCCCGGTTCTCCCAGCTGAAGAAGTACCTGGACATCGACTACTGCAAGGAGAACCCCTACATCTACTTCTCCACCCCGGAATCCGCCCTCACCTGGCAGATCTTCGCGGTGTACTACACCGACATCGCCTTTGATTACATCGATACCGACCCGGACGACATCAAGTACGCCAACATCATCAGCGAAGCCAAGCAGCGCAGCCAGTTCATCTTCGACGTGGACGTGGGCATCAACGACAACATCCTCACCCTCTCCACCTGCACCTACAAGGAGACCACCAACCGCAGCAACTACCGCTATGTGGTGATGGCGAAGCTCCTGCCCGCAGGCGCCAGCCTCACCACCCCGGTGAAGGTGGAGGTGAACCCCTCTCCCAAGTCCCCCTTCTAAGCTAAAAACCGAGAAGGCCCCCCAGGCTTGCCGCCTGGGGGGCCTTTTTGTGCCTTGGGAGCGGAGCAGCTAGTTTTTTTGCCAATCTGGGCTGCCGCCCAGCCCCGCCTTCTTTTTCTTTTCGCGGGAAAAGAAAAAGAAGCAAAAAGAAAAGCGGCCAAAGTCTTTGACAGAGAAGTGTAGAAGCTAAGACTCCAGACACTCACCCAGGCCTTGCGCAAAGGTAAAGTAAGGACCGGGGCAGGGGCCCCGGTCCGGGTAGGGCATGATACCGGTGTCACGCCGGCGGTCAGCGGGCGGCCACGCTTACCCGCGAGGGGGCGGGATCCTCCCAGAAGTAGGTGTTGCGGTCCACCTGGCGGCACCAGGGGACATCCGCAAGGAGCTTGACGATGCGGGTACGCTTCAGCTGGCCGTCCGCCGCCCGGAACAGCTCATCCAGGGTGACGGAGGCGTTCTGGTGGCCCTGGAGGTAGGCCCGCATCTGGAGCAGCAGCTGGGTCTCCATCACCAGGGAGATGGGGGTGGAAGCGCGGCGGCGGGGAGCCGCGGCCTCCGCTTTTTCCGCCGCGCTCTTCTGGTAGGCGGCGTACACCGCCTTGATGCGGGTGATGAGCATGGGGGTGAAATCCGCCCGGTGACTGAGGAGGCGGAAATCATAGCACCCCAGGTCCCGCATGGTCCGGTAGCCGTGGGCGGCGCAGTACTCTACAAAAGGCTGATACAGCTCCCGGTTGTAAACGTCCTTGATCTCGTCCATATTTGCTTGCCTTGCTGTCCTTTCCGGAGCCACTTCCGCCGGCCCCTATGTGTTTTTTTGTTGTAACTTGATGTCTATTATTATACCGGAAAAAGGGAAAAATTTCAATGCAAATTTTGCCACAATCCGACGGCCGTAAGCCAAAAAAACCGCTAAATAAGTACAAAGGAACCCCTGAATAAATCGTCAGGCGCATCTCGACGGCATCTTTTCCGCCTGTCTTTGCCTCAAAAACTTGAAAGCCATAAAGGATTCCGGCGTTTTTGAGGCTTCGACAGTCGAAAAATCTGCTCGCCGATCTGAGCTGCCGATTTAATCAGTGCTTCCCAAAAACGGGGCTCCTGACGCCGGAGGGGGACAGAGGGGCGGCCCCCCGGAATTGTAAACGTTCTGTAAACAAATGTGTGATCGTGCCATTACATGGAACGATTCGGGCCTTTCTGCCTGTAGGGTGAGAGGTGATGGCGATGGCACAGAAGAAGAAAGCGAAGGACCCGCGGGCCGAGCTGCGGGAGCTGGCGGCGGAGGGGTACAAGCGCCTGGCCTTCGGGCCGGTGGGGGACGTGGTGCGGCTGCTGCTGGCGGAGGAAGGGGAGTACCTGAACTGCGACGGGCTGGACCTCTACTGCGTTACCGAGATGAAGCGGGGGAAGGGGACCATGGAGGTAAAGCTGGCCAGCCGCCTGGAGGCCCTGGACCGGCTGGCGGCCCTGGCCAGGGAGGAGGGGGACGGCGGGGACGACGCCTTCTACACGGCCCTCTCCCAGGGGGCCAAGGGCTTCTACCACCGGGAGGAGGTCCGGGATGGAGCGCTCTCCTAAGGGGGGAGGCGCCCTCCCCTTTTCCCCAAGGCAGATGGAGCTCCTCACCTGGTGGACCCCCTGGAGCCCCCACCGGGGGCGGGACGCGGTGATCTGCCACGGGGCGGTGCGCAGCGGCAAGACCTTCTGCATGGGGCTCTCCTTTGCCGCCTGGGCCATGGCGGCGGGGAACGGGCGGAGCTACGCCCTCTGCGGCAAGACCAGGGGCGGGGTGGAGCGAAACCTCCTGGCCCCCCTGCTGCCCCAGCTGCGGCGGCTGGGCTTCGGGTGCCGCTACCAGAAGAGCCGGGGGCTGCTGACCCTCACCAAAGGGGGGCGGGAGAATGCCTTCTGGCTCTTCGGGGGCCGGGACGAAGGGGCGGGGGCCCTCATCCAGGGGGTGACCCTGGCGGGGGTGCTGCTGGACGAGGCGGCGCTGATGCCCCGCTCCTTTGTGGAGCAGGCGGTGGCCCGGTGCAGCGTGGAGGGCTCCCGGCTGTGGTTCAACTGCAACCCGGAGCATCCGGAGCACTGGTTCTACCGGGAGTGGATCCTGGGGGCGGAGGAAAAGAACGCCCTGGTGCTCCACTTCCGGATGGAGGACAACCCCTCCCTTTCCCCCGCCATGCTGGAGCGGTACAGGCGGCTCTACTCCGGGCCCTTCTACCGGCGGTATGTGCTGGGGGAGTGGGCGGCGGCCTCCGGGGCGGTGTATCCCTTCTTCAACCGGGGGGAGCACATCGCCGGGACGCTGCCGGAGGGGCTGGGGGACTGGTACATCTCCTGCGACTACGGGACGGTGAATCCCTGCTCCATGGGTCTGTGGGGCCGCCGGGGGGAGGTGTGGTACCGGGCGGCGGAATATTACCACGACAGCCGCCGGACCGGGGTGCAGCACACCGACGAGGAGTACTACGCCGCCCTGGAAGTCCTGGCCGGGGGAAGGCCCATCCGGGGGGTGGTGGTGGACCCCTCCGCCGCCAGCTTCCTGGAGTGCATCCGGCGGCGGGGGAAGTACCGGGCCATCCCCGCCGTCAACCAGGTGGCGGACGGCATCCGGCGGGTGAGCCGGGAGCTGCGGGCGGGGCGGCTCATCATCGGGGCGGAATGCGCCGACGCCATCCGGGAATTCGGCCAGTACCGCTGGGCCGAGGGGAAGGCGGACCAGCCGGTGAAGGACCACGACCACGCCATGGACGACATCCGGTACTTTGTCAGCACCGTCGTCTGCCGGGAGGATGCCGGCGGCGGGTTCTGGGCGGGGAGCGTAGGGCGGGGAGACGCTGCGCCGGGCCTTTTCGTCTGACCGGCGGGGATGTTTACTCGATTGCCGGGTTTTGTTTTGCCGGAGCGGGCGGCACCCGCTGAATCAACCTGCGCCTCCCCGGCGGGGGGATCGTTCCAAGCGGCTGTAGATTTGATCCAAACGAGAGAAGAAAAAGGAGCTGAAGGGATGAAGAAGAACTGGTTTCGGAGGAAGGCGGAGGCGCCGCCGGAGGTGGCGGCGGTGCAGACCGCCCGGCGGGCGGGGGAGGGCCTCTGGGGCTCGCTGCCGGTCCCCCTGCGCCCGGCGGAGGCGGGGCTCTACGAGGGACTGCGGGAGGCGGTGCCCATCATCGACGCCGCCCTCCAGAAGATCGTGCGGCTTTCCGCGGGGTTCCGGCTGCGGTGCTCCACCGGGGAGGGGCAGCGGCTGCTGGACCGCTTCCGGCGGGAGGTGCCGGTGGGCAGCGGCGGGGTGGGGCTGGACCGGTTCCTCTCCGGCTACCTGATGAGCCTGCTCACCTACGGCAGCGCGGTGGGGGAGATGGTCCTTTCCCCCGGCGGGGACCGGGTGGCGGCCCTCTACCTCAGCGACCTGCGGGACCTCTCCCTGCGCCGGGGGAAAAATCCCCTGGAGACGGAGATCCTCCTGGAGCGTCCGGGGGGCGCGGTCCCCCTCCCCTACCCGGAGCTGGTGCTCTTTTCCGCCCTGGACCCGGAGCCGGGGGAGGCGGCGGGCCGGTCCCTCCTGCGGGGGCTGCCCTTCCTCTCCTCGGTGCTGATGGAGATCTACCGGGCGGTGGGGGAGAACTTCCGGCGCATCGGGGCGGTGCGGTACGCCGTCACCGTAAAGCCGGAGCCCGGCACCGACGCCCAGGGGGTGGCGGAGGCGGTGGCGCGGGAGTGGAGCGGGGCCATGGCGGCCTCCGGCCGGGGGGAGATCCGGGACTTTGTGGCGGTGGGGGATGTGCAGATCCGGGTCATCGGCGCGGATAACCAGTTCATCGACACCCAGGTGCCGGTGCGGCAGATCCTGGAGCAGATCGTGGCCAAAACGGGGCTGCCTCCCTTCCTCCTGGGCCTGAGCTGGAGCACCACCGAGCGGATGAGCCGCCAGCAGGCGGACATCCTCACCACCGAGCTGGAGAGCTACCGGGGCATCCTGACGCCGGTGGCGGAGCGCATCTGCCGGATGGTGCTGGACCTGGCGGGGATGCCGGGGGAGGTGGAGATCCTTTGGGACAACATCAGCCTCCAGGATGAGACCGAGCTGGCCCAGGCCCGGTATGTAAACGCCCAGGCGGCCATCCTGGAACAGAAACTGAAGGAGGGACAGGCATGAGCGAAAAGGAAGCGGCAAGGACCGGCGTGCCCACGGCGGAGGACCTGGCACTCATCGGGAAATACACCCGGCGGGAGCTGCTGCCGGAGGAGGTGTACACCTTCCCGGTGGTGCTGTGCGACAACGAGATCGACCGGGAGGGGGAGCGGTTCTCCGTCCCTGCCTTGGAAAAGCTGGCGGTTTTGTTTGTGGGCAAGACCGGCATCTTCGACCACGAGGCCAGGGGCAAAAACCAGACCGCCCGCCTCTACCGGTGCCGGGTGGTCCGGGAGGAGGGACGGCGCACCGCCGCCGGGGAGGTCTACCACGCCCTGCGGGCCGATGCCTATATGCTCCGGGGGCCGGGGACCCAGGAGCTGATCCGGGAGATCGACGGGGGCATCAAAAAAGAGGTGAGCGTGGGCTGCGCCGTGGCCGCCGCCCGGTGCAGCATCTGCGGGGCGGACCGGCGCAAAAGTCCCTGCGGCCATCAGCCGGGGGAGCGGTACGACGGCAAGGTGTGCCACATCATCCTGGAGGACCCCACCGACGCCTACGAGTGGAGCTTTGTGGCGGTGCCCGCCCAGCCGGGGGCCGGAGTGGTGAAGGGGCTGGGGGCTTCCCCCCTCTCCGTCCTGGAGAAGGCCCTGGCAGGGGGCAAGGGACTCACCCTCACCCCGATGGAGGCGGCCCGGCTGGCGGGATGGGCCGGGGAGCTGCGCCAGGCGGCGGAGGAGGGGCGGCTGCTGCGGGAAAAGGCCCTCCGGGAGGCGGTGCGCATGGGGCGTCTCTCCCTGCCGGAGCTCCCCAGGGAGCTGCTGGAAAAGACCCTGGGGAGGCTGGCCCTGCCGGAACTGGAGCGGTGGACCCAGGTGTTCCGAAGGGGGGCCTCCGGCCGCCTGCCCATCCCCCAGACGGCCCCGGCGGCGGAGCCGGAGGGACCGGGGGAGAACGACAGCTTTGTGGTGTAGAGACTGCCGGACGGGCGGTCTCCATCATAAGTCCATGACACAGGAAAGGAGAGGTTTTGCATGAGTGTAAGTCTCAAGGGATTCCAGGAGAGGTTCGTCACCTTCCGGGCGGGGGAGAACTGCGCGGCGGGCTCCCCGGTGGAGGTGACGGCGGAAAACACCGTGGCCCCCCAGACGGCAGGGAGCTTTGCCGGGGTGTGCGCGGCGGTGGAGGGGGATCTGGCCCTGGTGCAGGTGAGCGGCTTTGTCGTCCTGCCCGCCGACACCACTGCCAATGCCCTGGCCCTGGGGAGCGGCAGCGTCGTCCTGGCGGCGGGGAAGGTGAAGAACGGCGCCGGGCGCGGCGCCATCGTCACCGCCATCCGGGAGGACGGCATGGCGGAGATGATCTTGATGTAAGGAAAGGAGAGGCATTTTATGAACTACGAGACCATCCGGCTGGACAAATCCATGTACAAGGGGGGCGGGAGCTTCGCCGCCCGCCTGGAGGAGCTGGACCCCTCCGGGCAGTACCGGGGCACCCCCCTGGAGGGACTGGACGCCTATCAGCGGCAGCTCAAGCGCTTTGACATCCGGGTAGGGGGCCCCCAGAGCAGCCCCATCGGCAAGTTCTTTTCCACCGCCGACAGCGCCGCCCTCTTCCCGGAGTACGTGAGCCGGGCGGTGCGCCAGGGGATGGAGGAGGGGAAGACCCTTTCCGCCATCCTGGCCAGCCGCACCGCCATCGACTCCATGGACTACCGGTCCATCGCCCTCACCCAGGAGAAGGAGAAGCTGGAGCTGATGGAGGTGGCGGAGGGGGCCATGATCCCCCGCACCGACATCGCCCTGAAGGAGAGCCTGGTGCACCTGAAGAAGCGGGGCCGGATGCTCTGCGCCTCCTACGAGGCCATCCGCTTCCAGCGGCTGGACCTCTTCACCGTGGCCCTGCGGCAGATCGGCAGCTACATCGCCAAAAGCCAGCTGGAGGACGCGGTGGACGTGCTCATCAACGGGGACGGCAGCCAGGGCAGCGGTGCCGAGATCCTGGAGACCGCCGGGACCGCCCTTGCCTACACCGACCTGGTGAAGCTGTGGGAGAAGTTCGACGGCTTCCGGATGAACACCCTGCTGGCCTCCCCGGACATGGCGGCGGCCATCCTGAACCTGAAGGAGATGGCAAGCCCCACCGCCGGGCTGGGATTCCAGGCCACCGGCCAGCTGGGCACCCCCCTGGGGGCGGTGCTCCTCAAGTCCTCCGCGGTGCCGGAGGGGACGGTGATCGCCTTGGACAGCGGCTGCGCCCTGGAGATGGCGGTGGCCGGTGAGGTGACGGTGGACTACGACAAGCTCATCGACTGCCAGCTGGAGCGGGCAGCGGTGACCTCCATCGCCGGGTTTGCCAAGCTCTTCCCCCAGGCGGTGAAGGTGCTGACCCTGAAGAAGGCCACCGCCGGCGGTGGCGGCAGCCAGGAGTAAATGTCCCACTTCTTTTTCTCACTCGTGAGAAAAAGAAGCAAAAAGAACGCCCGGACTTCGTCCGGTTTTCGCCCATCTCCGCGCTAAGAGCCTCGCTTCGCTCGGTTGCGCTCCGAAACGCGCCTGCGGGCGCAGTACCCGGAGCGGGGCGAAGCCCCGCTCCTTGACCGGGGAGAAGGGCGTAAGTGACTGCCTGGAGACTTGGACCCTGCGCTTTCACAGTGGGAAAATTGGTCGTTCTTCTTTTCGCTTCCTTTTCTTCTTCCGCAAGAAGAAAAGGAAGTGGGGGCTGGGGTGAAACCCCAGATTGGCAGAGGGAGGAGGAAGCGAGTGGAGCTGGACAAGATCGTGGAGCGGTTTGGGGAGCTGTGCGCCCTGCCCGCCCAGGAGGCGGAGGGGCAGCGGGAGCTGTGCGCCGCCGCCATGGCCCAGGTGGAGGAGGAGCGCAGCGGCCTCCCCGGCGGGGAGAAGGCGCTGGAGGACTACGCCGCTGCCGTCGCCTGCCGCCGGTTCGTGCTGCGGTGCCTGATGACCGGCGGAACGGTGGCGGTGGGGGACCCCCGCTCCGGACCGGCGGGGGCCAGGGAGGCCGCCTGCGCCCTGGCGATGGAGTACCGCCGCGCCGCCGCCCGGTGGCTGCGGACGGGGGACTTCTGCTTCCGGGGCATCCGGGAGAGGGGGAAAACGCCATGGTGAGCGAGAAGCCGGCCGGCGCGGTGCCGGGCCTGCTGGAGGAGCTGCGGGTGCTGCTGGACCGGGAGCTGGCGGGGGAGGACGGGATCATCGTCACCACCCAGTACCCCTTCCAGCAGCGGCGGCTCCCCCCGGACCGGCCGGTGGTGTGGCTGGGGGTGGAAAAGATAGCGGCGGCGGGGAGCTGCTTTTCCCCCTGGATGGGGGAGGAGGAGAACGGCTCCGGGTCCTCCGCCCTCCTGGGGCGGGAGGTGGAGCTGACGGTGCGGATGGAGATCCTCCACCGGCAGGACGGTAGCGTTTGCCACCGCATCTTTGGGGAGCTGTGCCAGGCCCTGCTGCTGGCAGAGGGCCGCCCCCAGGTGCGGGAGCTCGGCTGCGGGCCGGCGGCCTTTGACCGGGAGGCGGGGGCCTTCCGGCTGGTGTGCCGGGGGAGCCTGCGGGCGGTGCTCCGGCGGAGCCGGGAGGAGCGTCCCCTTACGAAGATCATCATAAAGAAGGAGGAAAAAACGCCATGAGTGTAAGCAGTTACCGGCCGGGGGTGTACTCGTCCTACACCGTCACCCCCAGCTATACCGGCGTGGTGGACGCCCTGACGGTGGGGGTGATCGGGGAGCTGGGGCTGACGGAAAGCGGTCCGGTGCGCATCGGGCGGGAGCGGGTGCTGGATGCCGGGACCCCTCTGGCCAAGCTGGGGGGGATCCTCTTCGGGGCGGGGCTGCCGGAGTTCTGGGTCTGCTCCCTCCAGCGGGGAGAGAACAATGCGGAACCGGACACCGCCGCCTACAAGGCGGCCATGGAGGCCCTGACCGAGGCGGCGGAGATCGCCCTGCTGGTGGTGGAAAACGGCAGCAAGGCGGTGCTGGAGGCGGCGCGGGATCTTGCCCTGGCCCAGTCGGAAAATCAGCGGGAGATGCTGGTCTTTGCCGGGGCGGCGGGGACCTACACCGCGGCGGGGACCCTGGCAAAGGACATCGACAGCCCGCGGGTGGTCCTCACCTACGGCACCGCCATCCCCAGGGGGGCGGAGAGCGGCAGCCCCTTCTGGGGGGCGGCGGCCCTCTGCGGGGCGGTGGCGGTGCTGGAGGACCCCAGCGTTTCCCTCACCGGGCAGCTTCTGCCGGGGCTGGAGAAGGTGACCGGGGCCACCTACGCCCAGGTGGAAAATCTGCTGGCGGCGGGGGTGACCCCCCTCACCCAGACCGGCGCGGGGGTGGAGGCAGTGCGGGTGCTCACCACCAGCACCACCCTGGAGGGAACGGCCAACCGGTCCTTTTCCCCCATCAACTCCATCCTCATCATCGACTACGTGATGCGCTCCCTGCGCCGGAGCCTTTCCGCCCTGCTGCGGGGGGCCAAGAACAATCCCGGCACCCTTTCCGCCGTATCTAGCCAGCTGACGGTGCTGCTGGGAGATCTCCTGGAGCGGGGGATCATCACCGGGTACGAGGCCCCCAAGGTAAGCTGCCCGCCGGAGACCCCGGAGGTGTGCGTGGCCCAGGTGGCCTTTACGGCGGCCTACCTCATCAACCAGATCCACATCCGGGCCCAGATCCAGATGTAAAGGAGGGAGAGAGACATGGCGACTATCACATTCCCCACGGGGAGCGATATTTCCATCGAGGTGAACGGCCAGCGCCTGGCGGTGGCCCAGAGCTACAAGGCCCGCACCACCAAGGAGAGCCGGTATGTGGAGGCCTTTGGCAGCAAGGAGCCGGTGGGAGCGGTGGACGGCCGGGTGAAGCACCTCCTGGAGCTGACCAGGGTGTGCGTCACCGGGGCGGCCCTGCGGGAGCGGGTGGATTTCTACGCCCTCACCGACTTCAACGTGGTCATCGCGAAGCCGGACCGCCGGGTGATCTACTCCGGCTGCCAGTGGTCGGAGATCAGCGAGGCGGCCTCGGCGGGGGACCTGCTGTTTGAGACGGTGACCATCGCCGCCAGCCGCCGGATGGAGGTGGCGGTGTGAAGCGGAAAAGCGGCCTTGCGGACCTTTTGGAGCGCCTTGCCGGGAAGAAAAGGCAGGCATCCAAGCCTGTAAAGGCTCCGGCCCTTCCGGCCGCGAAGGGGGAACTCCCCGCCGGAAGCGGGAAGACCGCCCCTGCCGGGGAGGGGAAAACACCCGCAGGGAGCGCGGGAAAAAGCCCTGCCCCATCCGGTGGGACGGCCCCCAGGGGGACCGCGGGGGAGGGAAGGGCTCCTTCCTCCGGAGCACTGCCCAGAGGAACGGCGGAGGGGACCTCCGGGGAATTCCGGGGCACGCTGCCCCGGAGCGCTCAGGGCCGGGGCGGCGGAGAGATGAGGCAGACGGCGCCCTTCTCCGCATCCGCCTTCTCCCAGGGGGAGGCGGTGGTGCTGGCGGGGCCCCCGGCCGACCGGGCCAGGGAGCTTTCCGAGCTGCTGCGGGTGCAGCGGCGGCTGCGGCCCTCCGCCGGGGAGTTCGGCGAGGAGGTGGTGTAGGTGCGGTACAAAAACTTCACCTTTCCTCACGAGCCGGAAAAATTGGAGATCGGGCTGCGCAGCCGCCTGGGGGTGGGACACTGCCCCGGCTACGGGCCGGTGATCCAGGAGCTGGGGGTGCAGCAGCGGGTCATCACCGGGGAGGGGGCCTTCTTCGGGGAGAAGGCCGGGGAGCAGTACCGGCGGCTGGAGGCGCTGTTCTTCCAGCAGACGCCGGGGACCCTCATCCTGCCGGGGCACAGCGCCATTACCGCCCACTTTTCCCGCCTGGGGTGGCTGGGGCAGGGGGACGGCCAGGTGATCCGGTACAGCTTTGAGTTTTTGGAGAGGCTGGGGTGAGACGCAGAGGGTTTTGGTCCTTGACTTTTGCGTTGAGCGTGAGTGAGTGCCTGAGAGGCGTACAGGCAGGAATTGCGCCACGCGGCGGCTACCCAGGACCCGGCCTATTTTGCCCTGCTGTGGATCCAGCAGCTGCGGAGCTTGACGAAGGAATAGGAGGAGATCGATGAAGCGGATCACCATGGAACTGACCTACCCGGACGGGCAGTCCTACCCCCTGGAAAGGCCCCTGGAGGCCTCCCTTTTGGGGACGCTGGAAAGCCCCGCCCGGAGCCTGAGCATCACCTTCCCCCTGGGGAAGGGGAGCCTGCCGGGGGTGGCGGTGGGGGCGCGGCTCTTCCGGGGCGGGGAGGAGATCTTCTCCGGCTTCTGCGACCAGCAGACCGCCTGGGAGGACGCCGGGGGCCGGAGATTCACCATCCAGGCCCGGAGCCGGGGGGGCCTGCTGCTGGATAACGAGGCCCTCCCCCGCACCTACTACAACGTCACCACCGGGGAGCTTTTCCGCAGCCATCTGCGGCCCTACGGCTTTTCCCGCCTGGCGGTGCCGCGGGACTGCTCGGCGGGCATCTTCACCGTCCCCAAGGGGATGAGCGAGTGGGAGGTCTTTTCCGCCTTCTGTATGCGCTCCTACGGGCGGGAGCCCTACATCGGCCGGGGGGATGAGGTGACGGTGGAGGCCCTCCCCCGCGCCCCCAGGGTGAAGATCACCAACCGGCGGGGAGAGGAGGGGCTGCGCTACCTGCGGGTGGAGGATACTCTCCGGCGGGCCTCGGTGATCTCCCAGATGCTGCTGCGGGACAAGAAGGGGAACTACAGCCGGGAGCTGGAAAACCCCTTCGGCAACCGCTGGCAGGTGCAGCGGCGGCGGTACGTCATCCCGGCGGCGGAGTACGCCACCGTCCCCCTGGCGGACGGATACCGGCAGTTCGCCGCCGCCCAGCGGGGAGCCCACACCGCGGAGGCGGTGCTTCCCGGCTGGGCCGGGCTGTGGCCGGGGGACTGCGTGGAGATGGACACCGGCGGCCTGGGCCGCCAGGGGAACATGACCGTCTGGCGGTGCCGGTGGGACCTCTCCGACCAGGGGGAGTACACCACCCTGACCCTGACGGTGCCGGCGGTGTCCTAGGGGGACGCTGGCGCTGTGCTTTTTCGCCTGACCGGCGGGAAACCCCGCAGGGAAGAGCCTCCCTCACCGAGGGAGGTGTCGAGCAAAGCGAGACGGAGGGAGTTCTTGGCGCTAGGCCCCGTTTCGGGGATTTGCTTTTTTGCTTCTTCTTTCTCACGGGTGAGAAAAAAGAAGTGGGGTTTGGGGCAAGGCCCCAGAATCGCAAAAAAGGAGGACAAGCTCATGGTATTGGACCGGATGCTGGAACGGGGCGAGGGGGGCGGGGCCTCCCTGGCCCAGGTGTCCTACTCCCTGGCGGAGGGGACCTGGGGGGCGGTGGCGGACCAGGAGTACCGTCACCGGCCGGTGGTATCCCCCGGCGGATACCGCTGGTGCCCCAGGGAGGAGGACCAGGTGCTGCTGCTCCACACCGGGGACGGGGACCTCTGCGCCGGGGCGGCGGGGGACAGCCGGGGCCTGGCGCCGGGGGAGGTGGAGATCACCGGCGGAGGGGGCGGGAGCATCCGCCTTGGGGCGGACGGAAGCGTCATCATCACCGGGGCGGGGGGCGGCTTTATCCGGCTGCGGCCGGACGGGACCGTCCTCATCAACGGGCAGACATTCCCGGCGGCGGCCGGAGAAGGAGGGGAAACGGATGGACCTGAAGGTGAACTTTGAGGGCCGGGACCTGGCCCAGACCCCCCAGGGGTGGGTGGTGCCCATCACCGGGGCGGAGGAACTGGCCCAGCGCATCCATCTGCGCCTGGGCATCCGCCGGGGGAGCTTCCGGCTGGACCCGGAGCTGGGGAGCCGCCTCTACAGCCTCTCCCGGAGCACCCCCCAGCGGATGGCGGAGGAGGCGCGGGAGATCATTGAGGAGGCGCTGGCCCCCATGGCGGGGGTGCGGCTGCTGGAGGTATCCTGCCGGTATGACCCGGCGGTGGACAAGGCGGAACTGGACTGCCGCTTCTCCTGGAGCGGGCAGGAGCTGGAGACGACCCTGGAGGTGTAAAAGAAATGGGATACTACGAGGAATTGGTGGACAAGATGACCACCTACTACTGCAACCAGACCAAGTGCACCCCGGACCAGGCCTCCGACGTGATGATCCGGATCCGGGTGCTGGCGGACCAGTTGGCAGAGCACTGCCGGACGGCGGAGGCCGCGGTGCGGGACGCCTTTCCGGCCACGGCGGAGGGGGAGGCCCTGGACCGCCACGCCGCCCTCCGGGGCCTCACCCGCAAGGCGGGGGATAAGGCCGTGGGGGTGGTGTCCTTCGGGCGGCCGACGGCGGCGGGGTACGACATCCTCATCCCACGGGGGACGGTGGTGCAGAGCGGCGGGGAGGAGCCTCTGCGCTTTGTCACCACGGAGGATACCATCCTGCCGGGGCACTTCGCGGACATCATCGCCAGCGTTCAGGCGGTGGAGCCGGGGGCCCGGTACAACCTGAAGAAGAACAGCATCACCGTCATGGTGACCCCGCCGCCGGGGATCACCCTCATCCGCCATGTCACCGCCTGCAAGGGGGGCACCGATTCGGAACGGGACGAGGAGCTGCGCCGCCGCCTGCTGGATACCTGCCGGGGCCCGGCCGTCGGGGGGAGCCCCGGCTACTACCGGAGGCTGGCCCTGGACCAGCCCGGCGTGGGCAAGGTGAAGGTGCTGCCCACCTGCCGGGGGGCGGGGACGGTGGATCTGGTGGTGCGGGGGAGCTACGGCGCCCTCTACCCGGCGGACCTTGCCCGCCTGGAGGAGCTCTTCCGGGGGCAGCGGGAGCTGGGGGTGGACGTGCTGGTGCGGGAGGTGCAGACCACCCCGGTGAACCTCTCCCTTTCCCTGGGGGTGCTGGAGGGCTGGGACTACGACGCCGTGCGGGAGAGCTGCGAGGAGGCCCTCCGGGAGGAACTGGAGGGGCTGGACATCGGGGAGCCCTGGCTGCTGGCCCGGATGTACCGGTGCGTCATGTCCCAGGAGGGGGTCCATAACTGCGCCGTCACCCTCCCCGCCGCCGATGTCTACCCCCTGGAGGACCGGCTGCTGGTCCCCGGCGGCATCACCGTCCAGCGGATGGAGGTGAGCGTATGAGCCTGGGCCTGGCCTTCAACCCCATCACCGACCTGCCCAAGACCCGGATGTACCGGGAAATGCGGAGCCTGGATTTTTACAACCTGGATAGCGCCACCCTGGTGCGGTATGAGCTGCGTACCTATCAGTACGGCTTCCAGGTGCTGCTGCGGATGATCGAGACCCTCCAGGAGGGGTGGTGGCCCCTCACCTGCTCCGAGAGCCAGCTGGAGGCCATGGAGAGCCTGCTGCGGCTGCCGCCCCGCCCCCGCGCCACCCTGGTCCAGCGGCGGCAGACCGTTCTGGAGCTGCTGGCCCTGGGTGCGCCGGGGGACTGCACCCCGGCGGGGGCCCAGGCGGCCCTGCTGGCGGCGGGGATCGACGCCCAGGTGACCGAGGACTTCCGGGACCAGAAGCTGGTGGTGCAGGTGGAGGGCTTCGGGCCGGAGTACGACTCCATCTACCAGTGTATGGAGCGGGGGCGGGAGTTCCTCCCCGCCCACATGGAGGTGATTTTTGAGTACGGCGGCCCGGACTGGACCCAGTGGGAGGGGGAGACCGGTACCTGGGAGGAATTTGACGCCGCGGACCTCACCTGGCAGGAGCGGGACCAGGGCGCCTCCGGTGCCGCATCCTGACCGGCGGGGGCGGGCCATAAACTTTAGTTTTAAGAAAAGGAGCGACGAAAATGCCCAGCAGTTCCAAGACCAACTATTTGCAGCTCAACTACTGGTCCGCCGGGGATAAGCCAAAAATGGCGGACTTCAACAGCGATAACCAGAAGATCGATAACGCCTTCCAGGCCCACATCCAGAACAGCGCCCAGCACCTCACCGGCAACCAGAGCGCCTGGATCGCCCAGCCCTTTGTCTCCGGCACCTACACCGGGGACGGCGCCGCCAGCCGCAGCGTCACCCTGGGCTTTGCCCCGGCCCTGCTGGTGATCCTCCCGGAGGGCTACGGCCCCCTGGAGCTGGATACCGTCCAGCAGACCCCCCTCCTGCGCTTCGCCCTGGCGGCGGACAGCCACGGCAGCTCCGGGGTGGCCCTCACCGCCACCGGCTTTACGGTGAACCAGGCCCAGAGCATCCCCCTGGTGGGGCTGCCGAAGATCTGCCTCAACGAGCAGAATGTGGTCTACCGGTACTTTGCCATCCGCCCCGCCGGCTGACCGGGGGAGGAAAAAACGGCCCGGCCCGCTTTTGCGGGCCGGGTTATCCGGTCGCTTCGCTCCCTCTACACGAAAAGAGGGGCCTTACGGCCCCATCTCCGCGCCAAGAGCCGCCCTTCGGGCGGCTGCGCTCCGAAACGCCGCTGCGGCGGCAGCCTTTTCACACTTTTTCCCCCGCGTGTGCGCAAGCCCCTGCTCCTGGGTGAAGTTTTTGACAGTCCAAATGGTAGATCAAGGCTCCGCCAGGGGGGAGAGGTCCCGGATCCTGCGGCGGTAAAGGTCCAGGAAGAAGAGGATGCTGGCCCCCACCGAAAAGAGCTCCGCAAAGGGGAAGGCGTACCAGACGTACCCCACCCCGAAGCGGGAGAGGTACCACGCCACCGGGAGGATCACCACCAGCTGCCGGAGGACCGAGATGCAAAGGCTGCGCACCCCGAAGCCGGTGGCCTGGAAGATGGTGCCGAACATGATGCCGAAGGCGGCGGGGATGAAGCTGAGGCTGATGATCCGCAGAGCGGGGACCCCCAGCTCCAAAAGCTCCGGGGTGGGGTTGAAGAGCCCTAGCAGTAGCCCCGGCACCGCCCAGAAGAGGAGGGTGCCCGCCGCCATGATGACGGCGGCGATGCAGATGCCCCACTTGAGAGCCTCCAGCAGGCGGGCCTTTTTGCGGGCGCCGTAGCTGTACCCCATAATAGGCATCACGCCCTGGTTGAGGCCGAACACCGGCATGAAGACGAAGGACTGGAGCTTAAAATAGATGCCCAGCACCGAGACGGCGGTCTCCGAAAAGCCGATGAGGATCATATTCATGCAGGCGGTGAGGACCGAGCCGATGGACTGCATCACGATGGAGGGGAAGCCCACGGTGTAGATGTCCCGGATGATGCGCCCCTGGGGCCGGAAGCCCCGCAGGCGGATGGAAACGATGTGCTTTTTGGTGAACATCACCCACAGGGCGTAGACCATGGAGAGGATCTGCCCCAGGACGGTGGCCACGGCGGCCCCGGTGACCCCCATCTCCGGCAGGCCGAAGAGGCCGAAGATCATGATGGGGTCCAGGATGATGTTGGTGACGGCCCCGGTGAGGAGGAACTTCATGGGGTGGATCATATCCCCGGTGGCCTGGAGGGTCTTTTCCAAAGCGACCTCGATGAACACCCCGAAGGAGCAGACGCAGCAGATGCGTGTGTACTGAATAGCCATCTCCACCAGGACGGTGTTGTCGCTGAAGGCCTCAAAGAAGGGGCGGACAAAGAAGATGCCGAAGAGGAGGAAGCAGAGCCAGCTGAGCACCCCCAGGAACAGCCCGTGGGCGGCGGCGGAGTCGGCCTCCTCCTGGCGCTCCTCCCCCAGCCGGCGGCTGATGAGGCTGTTGAGGCCCACCCCGGTGCCCACAGCCACCGAGATGAGGAGCATCTGCACCGGGAAGGCCAGGCTCACCGCCGCCAGGGCATTGACGGGGTCGTACTGGGAGACAAAGATGCTGTCCACGATGTTATAGAGCGCCTGCACCAGCATGGAGAACATGGCGGGCAGGGCCATGGAGAAGATGAGGGGGAGGACCGGCATCGTCCCCATTTTGTTTTCTTCCAACGCTATCACTCCTTCTCTTGCCAGGATGGGGCCGCGCCGCGGTCCCGGACCAGGAATCCAAAATTCCTTCTTAATTATAGCCTTTTTATGATAGTATCAATAAAAATTCTTTGCAAGACCCTTGCCGGTTTTTCCCTGTTTGTTACAGTATCCTTTCGGAGCCTGTCCCGGACTTTGTGGAAAAAGCACATTGGGGCCGATTTGGGCCGCTGGCGGCGAGGGTGCGCCCCTTGACAGCGGGAAGAAAAGGTTTATACTGTATGAGATGAAAACAGCCGCCTGCAAAGAGCGCGGGCTGTGCAAAGGAGGTTTTGTATGCCGTCCGAAGTGATACAGGGGATCCTGCTCCCCTTCGCCGGGACCCTTTTGGGGGCGGCCTGCGTGTTCGTTATGGGCGGAACGCTCCATACAAAGGTACAGCAGGCACTGACCGGCTTTGCCGCCGGGGTGATGGTGGCGGCCTCGGTCTGGAGCCTGCTGGTGCCCGCGATGGAGCAGGCGTCGGGCATGGGGCAGTGGGCCTTTGTCCCGGCGGTGGCGGGCTTCTGGCTGGGCATCCTGTTTTTGCTGCTGCTGGACCGCACCATCCCCCACCTGCACCAGAACAGCGATGAGCCGGAGGGCCCCCACACCCGGCTGAAGCGCACCACCATGCTGGTGCTGGCCGTCACCCTCCACAACATCCCGGAGGGCATGGCGGTGGGTGTGGTGCTGGCGGGGTGGATGGCCGGGAGCGACACCATCCCCATCACCGGCGCCCTGGCCCTCTCCATCGGCATCGCCATCCAGAACTTCCCGGAGGGAGCCATCATCTCTCTGCCCCTGCGGGGGGAGGGCGCGGGCCGGGGCCGGGCCTTCCTCTACGGGGCCCTATCCGGGGTGGTGGAGCCGCTGGCCGCCCTGCTGACCATCTGGGCATCGGGCTTTATCCTGCCGGCCCTTCCTTATCTCCTGAGCTTTGCCGCCGGGGCGATGATCTATGTGGTGGTGGAGGAGCTGATCCCCGAATCCTCCGCTGGGGAGCACTCCAACCTGGGGACCCTGTTCTTTGCGGCGGGGTTTACGGTGATGCTGGCGCTGGATGTTGCGCTGGGATAAAAGAAGGCAGCCCCCGTGGGTGCGCAAGCCACTGCTCCTGAAATAGGGTTTCTCTACAGCCTGTTGCGGTCACGAAGGTGGCCGCTTTTTTTGTGGGAGTCCTCCGGGGGCGGCCTGGCGGAAAATTTTTCTGCCCGGAGGGTGAGGGAAAATCCCCCCGGAAGGACAACTGTAAGGTGAAAGCGCTTTCAGAAGTGAGGAAAGGAGGCGGGGGCATGGCAAGGGAGATGGAGGACGGGCGGCTAGCCCTGCTGCTGAAAAACGACCCGGCGCGGGGGCTGGAGGCGGCCATCGCCCGGTACGGCGGGGCGGTGCGGACCATCTGCGCCGCCATCCTGGGGGCGGAGAACTGCCAGGAGGTGGAGGAAGCGGCCTCCGATGCCTTTGTGGCCCTGTGGCGGGGGATGGAGCGGTACGACCCGGAACAGCCCCTTTCCGCCTGGCTCTACGGCATCGCCCGGCGCACCGCCCTCCGCCGCCGGCGGGACCTGGGGAGGGGCGGGGCCTTCCGGGAGCTCACCGACCAGCTTCCGGGGGAGGACCCGGACCTCACCGACCAGGCGGCGGCCAAGGAAAACGCCCGGCTGCTGCGCCAGGCGGTGGAGGAGCTGCCCCCGCCGGACAAAGAAATATTCATCCGCCGGTACTATCTGTATGAACGGATAAACGCCATTGCCGCCCGCTTAGGCCTGCCCCCCAAGACGGTGGAAAATAAACTCTGCCGGGGGCGGCAGCGGCTGCGGCAGAAGCTGACGGAAAGGGGTGTGATCCTGTGAGGCTGACCGAGCTTTTTGAGATGACCGGACTGCCCCAGGGCAGCGGGGAGCTGCTTTCCGGGGAGACCCTCTCCCCGGAGGAGGAAGCGCGTATCCTGGCCCGGACCCTGGCCAAGGCGGGACTGACCGCCCCAGGGAAGGGAGAAAGGACCATGAAGAAATCGAGATTTGGTTTGATGCTGCTGGCCGGCGTCCTCTGCGCCGGTGCCGTGGTGGCAAGCGCCGCCGCCCTGTTCCAGTGGGACAAGGGGCTGGCGAAGGAGCTGGGGGCCGGTGACGGTCAGCCCCAGGGGGTAGGGGGCACCTCGATCCAGACCTCACAGGAGGCAGGGGGCTGGACCATGACCCTGAACCAGGCGGTGGGGGACCGCAACTGCGCCTATCTCCTGCTGGACCTCGCCGCCCCGGAGGGGACGGTGCTGGACGCCGACTATTACCTGCTGGATGACTGCCGGCCGGTCTTTGATAAGGATCGCGGCGGCAGCTGGGGCTGGCAGTGCCTGGAGGACGAGGACAAGACCGACAACCGGCTCTCCTTCCTGCTGGATATGAAGATGAAGGGGGACCTGCGCAATGCCAAGGGGACCCTGAAAGTCACCGGTATCCAGGCGGTGTGGTTCGACCCGGCGGAGAAGGGGGATGACCGGGTGGAGCGCCTGGCACAGCTGGATTGGGAGCTCCCCTTCCGGCTGGATTACCGGGATGAGGTGACCACCTTCCGCCCCGGCAGGACCATCCGGGTGGAGCGGGGCTTCATCAAGGGGGAGCTTACGGTGGAGAAGGTGGAGGTGGGGCCGCTGTCCATCCGGATACGGCTTTCCGGCGATGAGCGGCTGCTGCGCCGGGTGCATTTCGTCACCGGGGGAACCCCCCAGGTGGGCGCGGTGCTGCTGGAGATAAAGGACCGGGCGGGGGAGAGCATCCCCACTTGGGCCAGCAGCAGCGGGGGACGCGACTGCGTGGCGACCTTCCTGCCCCTCATCGACCCGGAGGAGATCGGAGCCATCGTCCTGGACGGGGTGGTGATTCCCCTGGAGTGACCGGTCCCACAAAAAAGGCCCGGCCTGTGAAAACAGGCCGGGCCTTTTTTGTGGTTTACGGGAGGTATCATTTGCTTGTGCCACCGGGCTTTTAGGGTGTTTCCTCTGCTTCCTGCTGGAGTGCGGCCTCCTCGCGCTCCTTTACCTCTTTGGCGTACTCCTCCTGCAGCTTTTCGTAATATGCCTGCTCCTCCTGGCGTTTGCGTTCTTCCTCCGCCTCACGCTGCAGACGCTCATCGTCTGCAGCTTTTGTGGCACGCTCGTATTCCTCTCGCGCTGCGATCTCCTCTGCGTGCTCCCTCTCGTACTCCTCCCGGCGCTTCCGCTGTCTCTCCGCTTCCTGTTCAGCAGCCCGTTGTTTCGCCTCTTCCAGGACCTTTTTGCGCCACTCCTCGGCAAGACGCTCCTGCTCTTCGATTTCCTCCTGTGTGGGAGGTGTCCACTCAGGCACCTGGCGCTGTTCACCCCCATTGCCGGTGCCTCCATTCTGGCCACTAGACACGCCGGGTGTCTGCCCCCGCGCTACCTGTCCCCCGGAAGACTGTTTGCCGAACTTTTCCTGTAGCCAATGAGCGTAGGTGACCAGGCCGCGGAGGGCCCCTTCACTCACACCGTACCGCGAGCGGGCTTTGTTTGCCGCACTCTGGATGTCGTGTTCGGTCCAGGACAGGACCGTTTCCTCGTCCTCAAAGTCTCCCAGGAACTCAAGCATCAGGATGCGGGGAACCATATCAATGTAAATACGGTCCCCTTTTTTCTGGACGTAATCGCCCCATTCGTCCTCATACTCGATCCACTGGCCGTCATCGGTGCTTTCATAGCCCCAGAAGGGCTCATAGCCGTACTTTTTGAGGCGGGCCTTGGCGGCCTCACTGCAAACGATCTTCTTCTCCCCCTGGGCCTTGGTGGTTTGAGACCCGGAGGCTGCGGCATCGGGTTCGGAGCCCGGCTCCTCCCCATTGTGCGTAATGGGGAGATTGGAGGCGGTGGACCAATAGACCGCCCCATTGGGATGGATCACATAGCCATGCTCATCCACCCAGCCGCCCTCCGGGATGCCGGTGAAGAAATCATAGGCGCGGAAATCAAAATGATACGGATTGTTCACATCATCCGGGGCAACGCAGCCGGCTTCGTATTGGCGGCCGGCACGGTCATAAATGCCGTCCAGGGAGATGCGCGGCCTAGGGTTGTTCTTTTTGGTGGCCTCGTTGGGCCATACCGGCGTGGGGATCTCCGGATGGTTGTCCGGGTCGGTCATATCCAGACCATCCATGTACCGTCCCCCTTCACCGGCCGCGCTCTGGCTTTCCGGGGCCGGTTCCAGGGCGCTGCCGCTTTCCGCCGGGGGCTCCTCCACCTGGGAAGAGCTTTCCGCCGGGGGCTCCGAGCCGGAAGGTTCCGGTTCCGCCGGTTCATCGGCTTGGCTGCTGCTTTCCGGGGCAGCGCCGGAGCTTTCCTCCGCCGGGGGCTGGGAGACCGGGTCCGGCGGCGCTGTGGCCGTCCCCTGGCACCCCGCCAGGACCAGAGCCGCCGCCAGCAGGAGGGCCAGAGGGGCGGTGAGAACTTTCCTGTAGTGCATCGTTTTCATAGGTGCGTTTCCTTTCCCTTTCTGTCAGGATGGGCCGTATAGGCCGTGTGGTCCCTGCTTCGGGGACGGCGGCGAAGGCGCTTTTTCAGGCCGCCCCGCCTCCGCCGCGTTCCTTCCGCAAGGCAGCAAAAAAATGGCGCGGTGTACGGAAAAGAAACCATACACTGCGCCACCGAACCATGCAATACACAAAAGCCATCCCCGCCCTTCCCCTTACCCTTGTTTTCGCCGGGGAAAAACGGTATAATGGTGGTTGCAAAGTGCGGCGTAAAGCCGTTGTGTATGGAGCGTGCTCTCCGTAGACAGGGGGCGGGGTGGTAGGAACACCCCGCTCCTGCTTGCACTATTTTTGTGCCTCAGTGCCATTATACACACTTTTTTACCAAAAGGCAAGCCGAAAATATGGTTCCAGGCGCGCTCCGTGTAAAGCTCCGTTTACTGTCTGTTGATTGGTAAGAACTGGGTTGTTGAAACTGTTTCCACCGGGGAAAGGGGGGCCCGGCGGGACTTTTTAAAACCTTTCCACCCCCGGAGCCGGGAAATTGTTGAAAACCCGGTTGAAAATGTTGAATACGAAGGGTATAGAAGCGGGGAAAAAGGAACTTTCACAGAAAATTCAAAGCCGCCCTATAGCTTTTCCCTTCCGGATTTGCTATAATAATAAAGATTATTGTTGCCGGGGGATATGCCCCCGCACCGTGAACGATCTGCACAAGGGAAAGCGTGAAGCGATGAAGAAACGAAAAAGCCCCGCCTATCGGCCAAAGAAAACCGGCAGCGGCCTGCGGTCTTTTCTGGTGACACTGCTGGGGTCGGCGGCCATCGCCCTGCTGGGGGCGGGGGTTTGGCAGCTGCTGGACCCGGTGGAATACCAGCCGCCCCTGGCCCCTCTCACCTCCTCGCCCCTGGGCCCGCCGGAAGCCGATGCCCTCGGCGGCGATGGCGGCAGCCCGGCGAGTCCCCCCCCGGAGGACGGCGCCTCCTCGGATGTCACCTTCCAGCCCCCGGAGGGCTCCGGCGGTTCCTCCCAGTCCTCCGGCGACGGGAACGCGGACGTGACCTTCCAGAACCCCCAGGTGCCGGAGGGGGAATGGCTCTCCTCCAGCTACTTTGACGACGCCCTCTTTGTGGGGGATTCCATCACCGAGGGCATCAAGCTCTACGACGTGATGAACAACGCCACCGTCCTTTCCAGCACCGGGGTGAATCTGGACAGCCTCTACACCAAGGACGCCGTGACCCTGGCGGACGGCAGCAAGGTGCCCATCCTGGAGGCCAGCAAAAATTACTCCCCCGGCAAGATCTACCTGATGATGGGGGTCAACAGCCTCCTTTCCGACGAGGAGAGCTTCCGCACCGCCTACGCCCGCGTGGTGGATACCCTCACCTCCCAGCACCCGGACGCCATCCTCTATATCCAGTCCATCCTGCCGGTGACGGCGGACTACGAAAAGCGCCAGAACGCCGTGGCGGATAACGCAAAGATCGACCGGTACAACGAAATTTTGAAGGAGCTGGCGGCGGAAAAGCAGGTGTACTACCTGAACGTGGCGGAGGTCTTCAAGGACGCCGATGGCTGCCTGCCAAACAGCGCCAGCCCCAAGGACGGCATCCACTTCGGCTCCTCCTGGTACCGCAAGTGGTTCGATTACCTGCGCAGCCATGGCGTGACGGAATGACCGCCCCCCTGGCTCGAAAGGATCATAACGACAAACTAAAGTGAGGTCATAGACGATGAAACGATTTACTGCGCTCCTGCTGGCATTGCTCCTGCTCCTCTCCCTGGCCGCCTGCGGCGGCGGCTCCGATGCCAAGACGGCGGACCCCAAGACCCTGGCGGACGATATGCTGGCCGCCTTAAAGGCCCAGGGGGAGACCATGGAAGTCACCGGGGACACGGCGGAAAACTACTACGCCATGGGGGACATGGTGAAGGATTACCGCATCTACCTGAGCACCATGTACATCGGCGAGGAGGTGGCGGTGTTCCGCCTGGCCGATGTTAAAAACGCCGATGCCGCCAAGGCCATGTGCCAGCAGCGCATCCAGGACCTGAAGGACAGCTTTGACGGCTACCTGCCGGAGGAATACGCCGCGGTGGAGGAAAACGCCGTGGTGTTGGCCTCCGGGGATGTGGTGGCCATGGTCACCGGCACCAAAGAAGGGGTGGCGGCGGCCAGAGAGGTCTTTGAAAAAGCCCTGGGATAGCGGGCGGCAAAGGAGGCAGTCCTATGCTCACAGAAAGCGTCATCCTCTCCCTGATGGTGGTGGTGATGTGGTACTTTACCCTGCGCAGCGGGCGGCGGGGGATCGCCTTTGCCCTCCTGCCCCTGCTGGTGGTCCCCTGTGCCAATGTGGTGGCCTACGCCCTGGCGCCCCGCCTGGATATGCTCAGCGATGTTTTGGGGGCCAGGCACTGGCAGCTCCTCTTTGTGCTGGGGGCGCTGGTGGTCACCATGGCGCTGGTGGGGGCTATCTCCCGGAACATCCGGAGAAAGGGGCCCCGCCGGGCGTATCTCTTTGTCTGCGGCGGCTTCAGCCTGGTGTTTTCCTTCCTCATCCTGGTGGATGTGCTCCCCAGCCTGTGATACGAACATCCAAACCGGAGGCGCTGTCTCCGGTTTTTTCATCCTCAAAAAAATTTCGCAAAAGAATATGGTATTTTGAAGCCGCAGAAGGGGGAACCTCGTCTAAGTATACGAAGGACGTTCCGGGGCGTGGCCGAAGGAGATGATCTCCGGCCGGCTCCCATAGGGTGGTGATGGACAGCGGGATGACAAACGAACAGTTTGGCACGGTGGTGGAGCAGTACCAGAAGCTGGTGTACACCATCTGCTACCAAATGGTCCGGGACCACTTTGAGGCGCAGAACCTCTGCCAGGAGACCTTTCTTTCCGCCTACACCCACATGGACCGGTGCCGGGAGGAGGACATGAAGCCCTGGCTCTGCCGCATCGCCGCCAACAAGGCCAAGGACCACCTGAAAAGCGCCTACGTCCGCCGGGTCCAGCTGGCCAGGGAGGACGAGGAAGGGCAGGAAAGCGGGCCGGGCCCGGCCCCCCCGGATCCGGAGGGCTCCCCCGATGACCTCTACATCGTCAGCGAGGGAGCCGAGAGCATCCGGGAGATGATCCGCTCCCTACACGAGCCGTACCTGAAGGTATCGGTGCTGTACTTCTTGGAGGAGCGGACCATCGATGAGATCGCCCAGATGCTGGGGCGGCCCAGAAAAACCGTGCAGACCCAGCTGTACCGGGCAAAGCTGACCCTGCAAAAAAGGATCAAGGAGGGAGCGCGACCATGAGAGAACCAGGAAAAAAACTCCTGTTTGACGACGAGACCGGATGTCTCACCGCCTTCGGCCTGGAGAGCCTGGTGAAGGGCTCCCTGGAGGAGCTGGAGCGGCTGGAGGTATCGGAGCACCTGGCCTACTGCGACCTCTGCGTGGAGCGGTACACCGCCCTGCTGACCGAGGAGACCCTGCTGGAGGCCCCGGATACCATGAAGCAGAGCGTCCTTTCCGCCCTGCGCAAAAAGGCGGCCAAGGTCTTTGTGAACCGCTACTTCCATATGGCGGTGGCCGCCAGCCTCACCCTGGTGCTGTGGAGCACCGGCGTCTTTACCAGCTTCCGGGATATTTCCCTGGAGCCCCCCCGGCTGGAGCCGGACAGGGATACGGTATCCATCAGCGAACGCCTGGAGAACTTTACCGACGGGGTAAACAACGGACTGTACGGCCTTATGGATCAGCTGCGGGCCATTGATTTGAGAGGAGCGATTCGCCATGAGAAAGAGTAGACTATTCAGCCTCCTGTGCGCCTTCTGGCCCGGCGCCGGAGAGATGTATCTGGGCCTGATGAAGCGGGGGATAGGGATCATGACCCTGTTCTGGCTGGTATTTGCCATCGGCGCCAGCGGCATTTTCCCCTGGATCATCTTCATCCTGCCGGTGCTGTGGTTTTATTCCTTCTTTGATACCCTCACCCTGCGCAACCTGGATTACTACGCCCTCACCGAGCTCCAGGAAAAGGATGAGTACTTCTTCCAGGACCTGCTGGGGGGAAAATTCACCCTGGGGGACGCCGTGGAAAAGTACCATGTGCTCCTGGGGGCGGGGCTCATCTTCGCCGGGGTGCTGAGTCTCTATAACCGCCTGGTCCGGTGGTTCTGGCGCAGCCATCTCATCCCCCAGTGGGTGTATGACTTCTTGGACTATCTCCCCAGCATGGTCCTTTCCTTCGCCGTCATCGCCCTGGGGGTGTGGCTCATCCGGGGCAAGCGGATGCCGGCCGACAAGGTGGAGGACTACCCCCAGTACGGGGAGCGGGAGGACAGCGGAAAGGAGAAGAGCCATGACAAACGATCTGCTTGAGCGGGAGGAGGGGGCCCAGACCCCCATCCCGGAGGAGACCGGCGTCCCGCCGGAGAGCATAGACCTCCCGGAGGCCGGGAGCGCCCCGGCGGATGAGAGCGTCCCGGAGACCCCGGAAACAGAGACCGCCGGGGAGGCGGCCCCGGAGGCCCAGGAAGAGGAGAAGACGGTCTTTGCCCCCTCGGCTTGGGAGCGGCGCACCGCCCGCAAGGCCCAGGCCCGGCAGGAGGACGCCCAGACCCGCCGGGCCCGCCAGGAGGCGGAGCGCCAGGACAAGGCCGCCGAGCGGGAGGCCAAAAAGCTGGAGCTGAAGCTGGCCCAGGAGCAGCGCAAGGCCCAGGAGGAGCAGCGGCGGCAGGAGCGGAAACGCCAGGATGAGGAACGCCGCCAGGAGCAGAAGCGCCGGGACGACGAGGAGCGGCTGCTGCGCCGGGAAGAAAAGGCGAAGCAGAAGACGGTGCGCCGGGTGGGGACCATGACCCTGGGCATCTCCCTCATCCTCATCGGGGTGGGCATCCTGCTGTACATGGTGAACCCCTCCTTCGATATTCGCGTTGTCTCTTACCTTGCCCCCCTTATCCTCATCAGCCTGGGGGTGGAGGTGCTGATCCGCTACTTCTTCAGCAAGGACCGCACCTACAGGTACGATTTTGCCAGCGGCATCATCTGCATCTTCCTGGTGGCGGGGAGCTTCTGCGTGGCCCTGGTGCCCCACCTGATGTACTACATCGGCCCGGAGCGGTTCATCAGCGAGGAGCAGCTGCTCCAGGCCGAGCGGGAGAAGCTCTACCAGGCCTTCCAGGGGGACCAGCGGGTGGAGGTCTTCTACGTAAACGGCGGCGTGGACCATTACAGCCCCCTGACCCTCCAGAAGGACCCGGAGGGCCGGTACATCTACGAGCTGGACTACCTGCGCACCCGCGTCCACCTGCTGGACGGCTGCGCCAGCCCGGAAGAGTTCGCCCAGGTCTGCCGGGACCTGCTGGATAAGATGGTGGCCCAGGGGGTTTACACGGAGAACTTCGGCATTACCTTTGAGTCCAAGCAGAACGCCGAGAAGGTCTACTACACCCTGGATGTGGACAACCGCCTGAAGCTGGAGATGGACACCCAGAACCTGGCAAAGCTGGTAAACCCCGTCTACACCGAGCCCACCCTGGAAAACGGCTGGTTCCCCGGCGGGTACGGGGAGATCGCAGACAGCTACGGCAGGGTGTACGCCGACCACTTTGCTTACCTGGCGGAAAACTACAGCGAGGAATCGCTGGGTATCTACTACAATCTGCTGATGAGCGACGGCCGGCCGGACCTGGCGGAAACCTACTACAATGAGATCACCGGGGCGGAGGACGGCCCGGTGGTGCCCCCGGAGGACCAGGTAGAGGGGGAGGAGACCCCGCCGGAGGTCCCGGAGCAGGCGCCCGGCCAGGAGGGCGGCGAGGAGCCGCCGGAGCCGGAGGGCCAAAGCGAAGCCGTGGGATAATAAGGAAAGGCAGCCGGGGAGTTTTCTCTCCGGCTGCTTTGCGGTGTGGGGGTGCCCCAGATCCGCACAGCGCACGAGTTTTTCCTTGTTTCTTCCTGCGGGATGTGGTATACTACTGGAATATTGCGGGAGGGGATCCCGTGACGGAAGGTGGTGCCTGCATGACAGAGTTTTTGATCCGGAGGTTCGTCCCCGGCTGGGAGGAGCCGGAGGACCCGGAGGTGCGGCGGCGGTACGGCCGCCTGGGGAGCATCGTGGGGATCGTGGTGAACCTCCTCCTCTCGGTGGGGAAGCTCCTGGCCGGGGCCCTCACCGGCAGTGTCGCCATCACCGCCGACGGGGTGAACAACCTCTCCGATACCGGCAGCTCGGTGGTCTCCCTGGCGGCCTTCCGCCTGGCGGCCCGGCCTGCCGACGCGGGGCACCCCTTCGGCCACGCCCGGTACGAGTATCTTTCCAGCATGGGGGTGGCGGTGCTGATCCTCCTGCTGGGGGTGGAGCTGCTCCACACCTCGGTGGAGCGCATCGTCGCCCCGGAGGCCGCGGTCTTTTCCTGGGCCACGGTGGTGGTGCTCACCCTCTCCATCCTGGCCAAGCTCTGGCTCTGCCGCTTTGGGCGGACGCTGGGCCGGCGCATCCGCTCCGGCTTGATGGAGGCGGCGGCGGCGGACAGCCTCTCCGACGTGCTGGCCACCGGCGGGGTGCTCCTTTCCACCCTGCTGGGGCCGGTGCTGCCCTTCTCCCCCGATGGGTATATGGGGGTGCTGGTGGCGGTGTTCATCCTCCGCTCCGGGGTGGAGATCATCCGCAAGGCCATGGACCAGCTGCTGGGGGAGGCCCCCTCCCAGGAGATGGTGGAGGAGATCCAGGACTTCGTCCGCTCCTACCGGGGGGTGCTGGACTGCCACGACCTGGTGATCCACAGCTACGGTCCGGGGCGGTGCTTCGCTTCCATCCACGCGGAGGTCCCGGCGGAGGAGGACATCCTGGTGAGCCACGATGTCATCGATTCCATCGAGCGGGACATCCTGGCCCAGAAGGGGATCCACCTGGTGATCCATATGGACCCGGTGGTGGTGGGGGACCCCCAGCTGGAGCGCTACCGGGAGCTGGTGGGGGAGGCCCTGGCGGCGGTGGGGGAGGGCATCTCCTTCCACGACCTGCGGCTGGTGGCCGGTCCCCAGCACACCAAGCTAATCTTTGACATCACCGCCCCCTTTTCCATGGGGGAGACGGACCAGGAGCTCTGCCGCCGCATCCAGGAGGAGCTCCGCCGCCGGGAGGAACGGCTGCTGGCCGCCATCACCGTGGACCGGGTATAATCAAAATAAAAGCGGCTGGGATGTCCTCCCAGCCGTTTTCAAGGTCAGACGATGAGCCGCCACAGCAGGACCAGCACCGCCATATGCACCGGATAGAAGGCGTAGCAGGCCAGGCGCAGGGGGCGGCTTGCGGGGCCGGGCTTCCCGTTGTACATCCAGATGGGGATAAGGGCCAGGAGGGCCAGTCCCTGCTGGGGGAACTCCCAGACCCGGCCGAAGAGGCTGACCGGGAGCTGCATCCCGCCCATCATCCCCAGGTTGATGACGGCGAGGCCCGCCAGCCGGAAGGCCCAGGGCCACGGAAAGCGCCGGGCAAAGTAGAAGACCAGCACCGTCAGCACCCCGTAGCCGTAGTAGTCCACCATCAGCACCATCCCCAGCAGATACCCGGCCCCGGCGGCCAGGAGAGCCGCCGCCAGAAAGAGGGGGAAGGAGCGCTCCCGGACCTTTTCCAGCAGGCGCATCAGCAGGAGGGCCAGGCAGAAGGTGAAGAGCACGTTCTGATGGAAGGGGTAGAAGGGGCTGCCGCCGTACATCAGGTTGAAGGGCACCTCCGAGATAAGGGCGAAGAGGAAGAGCCGCCCCAGGTATTTGCGGAAGCTGCGGGTGAGGAAGAATCCCTCCGCGATCTGGTAGGCGAAAATGGGGAAGGCCAGCCGCCCCAGGCAGTTGAGCCACAGGTTCCCCGGAATCACCGTGGCCCACATATGGTCGCAGAACATCAGGGCCATGGCCAAGAGCTTCAGGGCAAAGGAATCCAGGCAGCGGAATTTTTGCAGTCGTTCCATGTTGTATTCCCACCTTTCCGGTACAGTCTACTCTGATCCGGCGGAATTTGCAAGGGGCAAGGGCTTGACTTTTCCGGAAAAAGTGGATAATCTGGAAGAAGCGGGACCACCGTATTTTTTAGATGAAGGAGCGTATTTGTTTATGGAAAAGATCGCCAGCTTTTCGATCGATCATATCCGGCTCCAGCCGGGGCTGTATGTCTCCCGGAAGGACAAGGTGGGGGACGGCATCGTCACCACCTTTGACATTCGGATGACCAGCCCCAACGAGGAACCGGTGATGAACACCGCCGAGATGCACACCCTCGAACACCTGGGGGCCGTCTTTCTGCGCAGCCATCCCCAGTGGAAGGAGCGGGTGGTCTACTTTGGGCCCATGGGCTGCCGCACCGGCTGCTACCTCCTGCTGGCCGGGGACCTCCAGTCCCAGGACATCGTGCCCCTGATGGTGGAGATGTTCACCTTCATCCGGGATTTCCGGGGGGAGATACCGGGAGCGGCCCCCGAAGACTGCGGCAACTACCTGGATCACAACCTGGGGATGGCCAACTATGTGGCCAGGCGGTACTTGGATGAGGTGCTGGTGGGCATCGGCCCCGACCGCCTTGTCTACCCGGAGTGAGGAAAGGGGAGGTACCATGAAGAGATCCGTCGGGCAGCAGCTCCTCCAGGCTGCCGTTGTCCTCCTGGGGACCCTCATCTGCGGCCTGGGCATCCAGCTGGAGCTGTTCAGCGGCGCGGGGGTGGACCCCCTCACCATGTTCGAGGAGGGCCTGGGCCGCACCACCGGCATCGCCACCGGCACCATCGCCCTGGGGGTCAACTGCGCCATGCTTCTGCTGGCCCTCCTTCTGAACCGCAAGAACATCTGGATCGGCACCGTCATCACGGTGCTCTGCCTGGGCCCCTCCATCAATCTCTTCGCCGGGCTGATGGCCGGGATGGGGATGGTCCCTCCCGCCGGGTGGCTGGGGAAGATCGCCATGAATATCGCCGGGGTGTTCCTCTGCGGGGCGGGCATCGCCATCTATATGCTGCCGGATTACGGCGTGGGAGCCATGGAGGCGGTGATGATCTTCCTGGCGGAAAAGCTCCGCTTCCCCTACGGCCCGGTGCGGATCGCCATGGACTGCACCTGGGGGGTCATCGGCTTCTTCCTGGGGGGCACCCTGGGGGTGGGCACCATCATCGGCGCCTTCGGCATCGGCATGAGCCTGGACCTCTGCCTGCGGGGCCTGAAAAAGGTCCTGGGGGACCGGATCCCAAAGGGACGGTAAAGTAAGATGGACTACCGGAAAAGCTGGCGGCTGGAGCGGCTGTGCATCTTCATAGGCGGCATCCTGGCGGTGACGGCCGCGCTTTTTCATGCCGCCCTCTTTCTCTGCGCCGGGAGCATGGTGACGGTGGCAGGCGTGCTCCAGTCGGTGGTTTTTTGCCGGTGCCCGGCCTGCCGGGCTTTCCTGGACCCTAGGGGAGGCCTGCCCAATTACTGCCCGGACTGCGGCAAACCGCTGGCGGATGCAAAAAGCGAAAAATAAGGTGAAAAACTGCCTTGACAAAGGGCCGCCGGGACACTATAATTATGTTCGTGACACTGTGCGGCAAGGGGCCATTCTGCCCTTTTTCGCGCTTTGTAACGGCAATGGGAGGAGTTTCCATGAGGTTCGATCTGAACAGGCTCCTGGACGGCGCGGGTGTATCCGATGTGGCAACGGATGATGTGGACCTGAGCCGGTACAGCGCCGGGGGAGGACACCCCCTCAGGGCTCCTGTCCGGGTCACCGCCAGGGCCCAGAACCGGGCGGGCGTGGTTTCACTCGACTGCGCCTACCGGTTGATCTTGGAAGCCAGCTGTGACCGGTGCCTTGCCCCCATCCGCAGGGAAATGACCCTGACGGTCCCCCACACGGTGGTGCGCACCCTCCAGAACACGGAGGATGACGACGAGTACCTGGTGGCGCCGGATGGCTTCGTCGAGCTCCAGGAGCTCGCTACCAACGATGTCATCCCGGAGCTCCCCAGCCGCTTCCTCTGCCGGGAGGACTGCAAGGGCCTCTGCCCTGTCTGCGGCTGCGACCGCAACGTGACCCAGTGCCGGTGCGAGGAAAAGAAGACCGATCCCCGCCTTGCTGCGCTGGACAAGTTCTTTGAGTAAGGGGTCTACAGACCCCGTTCCATCCCAGAAAAGGAGGTGCTGAAGATGGCAGTACCCAAGAGAAAAAGCTCCAAGGCCCGCAAGAATAAGCGCCGCTCCAACGTCTGGAAGCTGGCGGCCCCCGGCTTCTGCAAGTGCCCTCAGTGCGGCGAGCTGAAGCTCCCCCACCAGGTGTGCGGCAGCTGCGGCTACTACAAGGGCCGGGAAGTCGTCCCGATGGCGGACTGATGACAACCGAGAGAGGAGGGGGACAGTTCCCCCTCCTTTTTCGTGGGAGGAGGTGAGGCTGTGTCTGTCACCATTGCAGGGGTGGAGCCCGGCAGCATCGCCGCCAAGAAGGGCATCCTGCCGGGAGATGTCCTGGAAGCCATCAACGGGGAGGCCATCCGGGACGTGCTGGACTACCGCTTTTATATGACCGATACCCGCCTTTCCCTTTCCCTCCGGCGGGACGGGGAGCCCTTCTCCGTGCCGGTGCGCAAGGGGGAGTACGACGACCTGGGGCTGGAGTTTGAGACCTACCTTATGGACCGGCAGCACACCTGCCGCAACAAGTGCATCTTCTGCTTTGTGGACCAGCTCCCCAGGGGCCTGCGGGATTCCCTCTACGTCAAGGACGACGACAGCCGGATGTCCTTCCTCTTCGGCAGCTATGTCACCCTCACCAACCTCACCGAGGAGGACATCCGCCGCATTATAAAAATGCGCCTTTCCCCCATCAATATCTCGGTGCACACCACCGACCCCCAGCTGCGGGTGGAGATGCTGAAAAATCCCCGCGCCGCCGATTCCCTCCGCTTTATCCCCATGCTCACCCAGGCAGGCATCCGGGTGAATACCCAGCTGGTCCTCTGCCCCGGCATCAACGACGGCCCCGCCCTGGAAAAGAGCCTCCGGGACCTGGCGGAATACCGGCCGGGGCTGGGGAGCATCGCCCTGGTGCCGGTGGGCCTCACCGGGCACCGGGAGGGGCTTTTCCCCCTGCGGCCCTACACCAGGGAGGAGGCCCGGCAGGTGCTGGATATAGCCGGAGCCTTCCAAGAGGAGATGCTCCAAAAGCACGGCTCCCGCGTCGCTTACCCCGCCGACGAGTTCTTCCTGCTGGCGGAGCTGCCTATCCCGGAGGCGGAGTACTACGAGGATTTTGACCAGCTGGAGGATGGGGTGGGCCTCTGGGCCCTGCTGCGGCAGGAGTTTCTGGACGCCCTGGAGCAGGAGGAGGGACGCCCCCTTTCCCGGCGGGTCTCCGTCGCCACCGGCACCGCCGCCGCCCCCCTGCTCTCCGCCCTGGCGGCCCTGGCGGAGGAACGATACCCCGGACTGACCGTCACCGTCCACGGCATCCCCAACCGGCTCTTCGGCGGGGCGGTGAACGTGGCGGGGCTGCTGTGCGGCGGGGACATCGCCCGCGGCCTTTCGGGGATGGAGCTGGGGGAGGAGCTGCTCATCCCCTCGGTGATGCTCCGCCACGAGACCGATAAGTTCCTGGACGATACCACCGTCCCCTGGCTGGAGGAGCAGACCGGCGTCCCGGTGCGGGTGGTAGACAACGACGGCGCCCAGCTCCTGGACGCCATGCTTGGCGCTTAAGGCGATTCCCTCAAGGAGGTAAAACGAATGGCAAAACCGCTCATCGCCGTGGTGGGGCGGCCCAATGTGGGCAAATCCACCCTCTTCAATAAGCTCATCGGCCGGCGCCTTTCCATCGTGGAGGACACCCCCGGCGTCACACGGGACCGCATCTACGCCGAGGGGGAGTGGCTGGGGAAGACCTTCCGCCTGGTGGATACCGGGGGCATCGAGCCCAAGACCGATGACCTGCTCCTAAAGAAAATGCGCAGCCAGGCCGAGCTGGCGATACAGACCGCCGACGTCATCGTCCTGGTCACCGACCTCACCGCCGGGGTGACGGCCAACGACAGCGACGTGGCCGCCATGCTCCGCAAAAGCGGCAAGCCGGTGGTCCTCTGTGTCAATAAGTGCGACCGGATAGGCGCTCCGCCCCCGGAGCTCTACGAGTTCTACAACCTGGGGCTGGGGGACCCCATTGCCGTTTCCTCGGTCCACGGACACGGCACCGGGGAGCTGCTGGACGCCTGCTTTGCCCAGATCGACTGGGCAGCGGCGGAGGAGGACGAGGAAGAGGTCATCAAGGTGGCGGTGATCGGCAAGCCCAATGTGGGCAAATCCTCCCTGGTGAACTACATCGCCGGGGAGGAGCGGGTCATCGTATCGAACATCGCCGGCACCACCAGGGACTGCACCGATACCCCGGTGGAAAACCGGTACGGCAGGTTCCTCTTCATCGATACCGCCGGCATCCGCCGCAAATCCAAGGTGGAGGAGAGCATCGAGCGGTACAGCGTCCTGCGCTCCTACATGGCGGTGGACCGGTGCGATGTGGCGGTGGTGCTCATCGACGCGGCGGAGGGCTTTACCGAGCAGGACAGCAAGATCGCCGGCTACGCCCACGAGCAGGGGAAGGGCTGCATCATCGCCGTCAACAAGTGGGACGCGGTGGAAAATAAGACCGGCTCCACCATGGACGAGATGAAAAAAAGGCTGGAGGAGGGCTTCTCCTTCATGTCCTACGTCCCCTTCCTCTTCATCTCCGCCAAGACGGGACAGCGGGTGGATAAGCTCTACGGCCTCATCACCCAGGTGGCGGAAAAGAACGCCATGCGCATCTCCACCGGGCGGCTCAACGACCTTTTGGCCTACGCCACCGCGCGGGTGCAGCCCCCCTCCGATAAGGGCAAGCGGCTGAAGATCTACTACATGACCCAGGCCTCCACGAGGCCCCCCACCTTCGTCTGTTTCTGCAACAAGGCGGAGCTGTTCCACTTCTCCTACCTGCGCTACCTGGAAAACCAGATCCGGGAGCAGTTCCAGATGACCGGCACCCCCATCCGCATGGTGGTGCGGGAGCGGGGCGACGGCAAAAAGTAAACCACGGCGTAAGACGCAAAGCGGCCTGGGGTCCGGTGTGGATCCCAGGCCGCCCCCTGGAAGAGATGCCCAAAAAGAGCGGGCCCGGTCCCCGGATTTTCGGCGGCCCCTGTCCTTGACAAGCCCCCGCGCTCCATGGTAGACTTATAAAAATGCTTGGACGTCCTCCTGCGGGAGACGGCCTTTTTTATGGTAATGCGCAAAAAGGGGGAATCGCCTTGAACAGCCGGCAGCTCTGTCTCTGTAAAGATGCCGTCCGCCAGTTTCTTTCCGGCGGCGGAAGTGTTCCCGTTCTCTTTGGCCCTTATATCGTTTTTCCCGGTTTCTGTGATGTACACGTACATTTCAGAGAGCCGGGATTTTCTTATAAGGAGACCATCGCCAGCGGCACCCTGGCGGCAGTCCGGGGGGGATATACCGCCGTCTGCACCATGCCCAACCTGGACCCGGTGCCGGACCGCCCGGAGAACCTCCGGCCCCAGATGGAGGCCCTCCGACGGGACGCCGCCATCCCGGTGCACCCCTACGGGGCCATCACCGTGGGGGAGCGGGGGGAGGAGCTGGCGGACCTGCCGGGGCTGGCCCTGGAGGTCATCGCCTTCTCCGACGATGGCCGGGGGGTGCAGGACGGGGAGATGATGCGCCGGGCCATGGCCGAGGCAAAACGCCTGGGCAAGGTCATCGCCGCCCACTGTGAGGACAACCGCCTCCTGCGGGGCGGGTACATCCACGACGGGGCCTATGCCCGCGCCCACGGCCACCGGGGCATCTCCGGCGAGAGCGAGTGGCGCCAGATCGAAAGGGACCTGCGCCTGGCCGCCGAGACCGGCTGCCCCTACCACGTCTGCCATGTCTCCACAAAGGAGAGCGTGGACCTCATCCGCCGGGCCAAGGCCGCCGGGGTGGATGTCACCTGTGAGACCGCCCCCCACTACCTGGTCCTCTGCGACGAGGACTTACAGGAGGACGGCCGCTTCAAGATGAACCCGCCCCTCCGCAGCCGGGAGGATCGGGAGGCCCTGATGGAGGGGCTGCTGGACGGCACCATCGATATGATCGCCACCGACCACGCCCCCCACGCGGCGGAGGAAAAGAGCCGGGGGCTGGAAAAGAGCCTCATGGGGGTGGTGGGGCTGGAGACCGCCTTCCCGGTGCTGTACACCCATTTGGTCCGCCCCGGCATCCTGACGGCGCAGCGCCTTTCCCGGCTCCTCAGCGACGCTCCCCGGCGGCGGTTTTCCATCCCCGATGACCCCGGCTACGCCGTCTTTGAGGTGGAGACCCCCTACGAGATCGACCCGGAGGCCTTTGCCACCAAGGGCCGCAGCACCCCCTTCGCCGGGGAGACGGTCTACGGCCGGTGGGTGCTGACACACCGGAACGGAAAATCTTTTGCAAGGGAGGATATGGCCCATGAGACGATATGACCGGAAGCTCATCCTGGAGGACGGCAGCCAGTACCCCGGCTGCGGCTTCGGGGCGGGGGGCGACACGGTTTGCGAGGTGGTCTTCAACACCTCCATGGTAGGGTACCAGGAGATCGTCTCCGACCCCTCCTACACCGACCAGGCGGTGGTGATGACCTATCCCCTCATCGGCAACTACGGCATCACCGATGAGGACTTTGAAACGCGGGTGCCCACCATCGGGGCCCTCATCGTCAGCGAGTACAACGACCTGCCCTCCAACTTCCGCTGCACCAAGACCCTTTCGGAAATTCTGGAGGAGTACGGTATCCCCGGCATCCAGGGGGTGGATACCAGAAAGCTCACCCGGAGCATCCGGGACCTGGGGAGCCGCCGGGCGCTTATCACCGGGGTGGATACCCCCCTGGAGGAGGGGCTGGAGCGGATCAAGACCGCCCCGGTCCGCCGGGACGCCGTGAGCCGGGTCAGCTGCCGCAAGCGGTGGTTCTCCCGCACGCCGGACCATCTCTACACCGTGGCCGCCATCGACTGCGGCATGAAGCTGAACATCGTCCGCTCCCTCAACGCGCGGGGCTGCAACGTGACGGTGCTGCCCTGGAACGCCAGGGCGGAGGCGGTGCTGGAGACAAAGCCGGACGGCCTCTTCCTCTCCAACGGCCCCGGCGACCCGGAGGACGCCCAGCCGGTCATCCGGCTGGTGCGGGAGCTGCGGGGGCAGCTGCCCATCTTCGGCATCTGCCTGGGGCACCAGATCATCTCCCTGGCCTACGGCGGGCGCACCTATAAGCTGAAGTTCGGCCACCGGGGGGGCAACCACCCGGTGAAGAACCTCCTCACCGGCCGGGTGGAGATCACCTCCCAGAACCACAGCTACGCCGTGGATGCCCGCTCCCTGCGGGGGACGGGGCTGGAGCTGACCCACCAGAACCTCCTGGACAACACGGTGGAGGGGGTGCGGTGCCTGCGGGACAAGGTCTTCTCGGTGCAGTACCACCCGGAGAGCGCCCCCGGCCCCCAGGACAGCGGCTATCTCTTCGACCAGTTCACCGCCCTGATGGAGGCGGAACGGAAGGAAAGGAGGGGGAATCCCTATGCCTAAGCGCACCGACATCCATAAGGTAATGGTCATCGGCAGCGGCCCCATCGTCATCGGCCAGGCGGCGGAGTTCGACTACGCCGGCACCCAGGCCTGCCTGGCCCTCAAGGAGGAGGGCTACGAGGTGGTGCTGGCAAACTCCAACCCCGCCACCATCATGACCGACCGGGCCATCGCCGACCGCATCTATATGGAGCCCCTCACCCTGGAGTATGTGGCCAAGATCATCCGCCACGAACGCCCCGACGCCATCGTCCCCGGCATCGGCGGCCAGACCGGCCTGAACCTCGCCATGCAGCTGGAGAAGAAGGGGGTGCTTCGGGAGTGCCAGGTGGAACTGCTGGGCACTTCCTCCGCCAGCATCGAGCGGGCGGAGGACCGGGAGCTCTTTAAGGAGCTGTGCGAAGAGATCGGGGAGCCGGTCTGTCCTTCGGAGATCGCCACCAGCATCCCGGAGGCGGAGGCCGCCGCGGAGCGCATCGGCTACCCGGTGGTGCTGCGCCCCGCCTTCACCCTGGGGGGCACCGGCGGCGGCTTTGCCGACGACCCCCAGGAGCTGCGGGAGATCGTGAAGAACGCCCTGAAGCTCTCCCCGGTCCGCCAGGTGCTGGTGGAAAAGAGCATCAAGGGGTACAAGGAGATCGAGTACGAGGTGATGCGGGATAAAAACGACACCGCCATCGCCATCTGCAACATGGAGAACCTGGACCCCGTGGGCATCCACACCGGGGATTCCATCGTGGTCTGCCCCAGCCAGACGCTGACCAACAAGGAGTACCACCTGCTGCGGGACAGCGCCCTGCGCATCATCCGGGCCCTCCGGATCGAGGGGGGCTGCAACGTCCAGTTCGCCCTGGACCCCCAGTCCTTCCGGTACTACGTCATTGAGGTGAACCCCCGCGTCTCCCGGTCCTCCGCCCTGGCCAGCAAGGCCAGCGGCTACCCCATCGCCAGGGTCTCCGCCAAGATCGCCGTGGGGATGACCCTGGACGAGATAAGGATCGCCAACACCCCCGCCAGCTTCGAGCCCGCCCTGGATTACGTGGTCACCAAGCTCCCCCGCTTCCCCTTTGATAAATTCGCCGACGCCAGCAACCGCCTTTCCACCCAGATGAAGGCCACCGGCGAGGTGATGAGCGTGGGGCGCACCATCGAGGAGAGCCTCCTGAAGGGCATCCGCTCCCTGGAGATCGGCGTCTGCCACCTGCACATGAAGAAGTTCGACAGCATGGAGACGGAGGCGCTGTACCGCTACATCGCGGAGGGGACCGACGACCGCATCTACGCCATCGGGGAGCTGCTGCGCCGGGACGGGGATGTGGACAGCATCTGCCGCCTCACCCAGATCGACCTTCTGTTCATCGAAAAGCTGCGGCACATCGTGGAGCTGGAGCGGGAGGTGGCCGCCGCCCCCTTGGACCCGGAGACCCTGGCCCTGGCCAAAAAATACGGCTTCTGCGACAAGGCCGTCGCCGGTCTTTGGAACACCACCGAGGATGAGGTGTGGGCCATGCGGGAGCGGGAGGGCCTCTTCCCGGATTACAAGATGATCGACACCTGCGCCTCGGAGTTCGATTCCTACATCCCCTACTTCTACTCCACCTACGCCGGGGAGAACGAATCGGTGGTGACGGAGAAGAAAAAGATCATCGTCCTGGGCTCCGGCCCCATCCGCATCGGCCAGGGGGTGGAGTTCGATTACTCCACCGTCCACGCCGTCATGACCATCCGCCAGCGGGGGTTTGAAGCCATCATCATCAACAACAACCCGGAGACCGTCTCCACCGACTACACCTGCTCCGATAAGCTCTACTTCGAGCCGCTGACGGTGGAGGACGTCTGCAACATCGTCCGGCTGGAAAAGCCCCTGGGGGTCATCACCTCCCTGGGGGGACAGACCGCCATCAACCTGGCGGAGCCCCTGCGCCGCCGGGGGGTGCCCCTCATCGGCACCGGCTGCGACGCCATCGAGCGGGCCGAGAACCGGGACGCCTTCGAGAAGGTGCTGGATTCCCTGGGCATCCCCCAGCCCCAGGGGAAAGCGGTCACCTGCGTGGAGGACGGGGTGGAGGCCGCGGCGGAGATCGGCTACCCCGTCCTGGTGCGCCCCTCCTTTGTGCTGGGGGGCCGGGCCATGCAGATCGTGGCGGACGAAGGCCAGCTGCGCCAGTACCTTAAGACCGCCGTGGAGATGGACGAGGACCGCCCCGTGCTGGTGGATAAATACATCATCGGCCGGGAGGTGGAGGTGGACGCCGTCTGCGACGGGGAAAGCGTCTTCGTCCCCGGCATCATGGAGCTGGTGGAGCGCACCGGCATCCACTCCGGGGATTCCATCAGCGTCTACCCCGCCTTCACCCTCTCCCAGCCGGTGCGGGATACCATCCTGGACTACACCCGGCGGCTGGGGCTGGGCATCGGCATCCGGGGGCTCTACAACATCCAGTTCATCGTGGACAAAAAAGACCGGGTCTATATCATCGAGGTGAATCCCCGCTCCTCCCGCACCGTCCCCTTCCTCTCCAAGGCCACCGGCTACAGCCTCGCCGACATCGGCACCCGCGTCATCCTGGGGGGATCCCTCCGGGACCAGGGGCTGACGGAGCTTTACCCAGGGGATAAGGACAAGTGGTATGTAAAGGTGCCGGCCTTTTCCTTCGGCAAGCTCCGGGGGATGGACGCCTACCTCTCCCCGGAGATGAAATCCACCGGGGAGGCCATCGGCTACGACCGGCGGCTGAACCGGGCCCTTTATAAGGCCCTCCAGGCCAGCGGGATGCAGGTGGTGAACTACGGCACCCTGTTTGTGACGGTGGCCGACCGGGACAAGGAGGAGGCCCTGCCCCTCATCCGGCGGTTCTACAACATGGGCTTCAACATAGAGGCCACCAGCGGCACCGCCGCCTTCCTGCGGAAAAACGGCATCCGCACCAGGGTGAAGAAGAAGATCAGCGAGCAGAGCGAAGAAATATTCCAGTCTATCCGCCAGGGGTATGTGAACTACGTCATCAACACCAGGGACTACAGCTCCGGCGGCGCCACCGAAAGCGACGGCCTCCTCATCCGCCGGTGCGCGGTGGAAAACGGCGTCACCATCTTCACCGCCCTGGATACCGTCCGGGTGCTGCTGGATGTGCTGGAGGAGATCACCATGGAAATTTCCACCATCGACGGATAAGACGGATAAGAAGGGAGGCTGACCATATGGAGCAGGTGCTCTACACCATCCGGGAGAATGTCCCGGTGACGGCGGAAGTATGGCGGATGGTGCTTGCCGGGGATACCGGCGCCATCACCGCGCCGGGGCAGTTTTTGAACCTCCGGGTCCCCGGCTTCACCCTGCGGCGGCCCATCTCGGTCTGCGACTGGGACGAGGGGAGCGTGACCCTCCTCTACAAGGTCCTGGGGCACGGCACCGAGGCCATGGCCGCCATGCAGGCGGGGGACAAGGTGGACGCCCTTACAGGATTGGGCAACGGCTTCGACACCGGGAAAAGCGGCCAGCGGCCCCTTCTGGTGGGAGGCGGGGTGGGGACGCCCCCCCTCTACGGCCTCTGCCGGGTGCTGCGGCGGGAGGGAAAGGAGCCGGTGGTCCTGCTGGGCTTTGGCACCGCCGGGGATGTCCTGCTGGAAAAGGAGTTCGCCGCCCTGGGGGCAGAGGTGCACATCGCCACCGAGGACGGCTCCGCCGGAAGGAAGGGCTTTGTCACCGCCGTGATGCCGGAACTCTCCTACACCTACCTCTACGCCTGCGGCCCCCTGCCCATGCTGCGGGCGGTGGACGCCGCCGCAAAGACCGGCGGCCAGCTGAGCTTTGAGGAGCGGATGGGCTGCGGCTTTGGGGTCTGCATGGGGTGCAGCCGGAAGACGAAAAGCGGCAGCAAGCGCATCTGCAAGGACGGGCCGGTGCTGGAAAGGGGGGAAGTGCTGTGGGAAGAACAAGGGTGACCCTCTCCGGCTGGGAGCTGGACAACCCGGTGATCCCCGCCAGCGGCACCTTCGGCTACGGCCTGGAGTTTGCCGAGCTGTACGACATCAACTGCCTGGGGACATTCTCCGTTAAGGGCACCACCCTGGCGCCCCGGTTCGGCAACCCCACCCCCCGCATCGCCGAGTGCCCGGCAGGGCTCATCAACTCGGTGGGTCTCCAGAACCCCGGCGTGGACCACGTGCTGGCGGTGGAGCTGCCCCGGCTGGCGAAGGTTTACCGGAAGAAGGTCATCGCCAACGTGGGGGGCTTTTCGGTGGAGGAATACGCCGAGACCTGCCGCCGCCTGGACGCTTCGGACCAGGTGGGCATCCTGGAGGTGAATGTCAGCTGCCCCAACGTGGACCACGGCGGGATGAGCTTCGGGGTGAGCCCCCAGGCTGCCGCCCAGGTGACGAAGGCGGTGAAGGCGGTGACCAAAAAGCCGGTGTACATAAAACTCAGCCCCAACGTCACCGACATCGTCCCCATCGCCAAAGCCTGCGAGGAAGCGGGGGCGGACGGTCTCTGCCTCATCAACACCCTGCTGGGGATGCGGGTGGACCTAAAGACCCGCAGGCCGGTCATCGCAAACCGCATGGGGGGCTACTCCGGGGCGGGGATCTTCCCGGTGGCCCTGCGGATGGTGTACCAGGTCTGCGAGGCGGTGAGGATCCCTGTCATCGGCATGGGGGGCGTCTCCACCGCGGAGGACGTCCTGGAGATGATGTTGGCGGGGGCCGCGGCGGTGCAGGTGGGGACGGCCAACCTCATCGACCCCTGGGCCTGCAAAAGAATTATAGAGGACCTTCCCGCCGCCATGGAGCGGTACGGGATGGACAGCTTAGAAGAGATCATAGGAGGAGCGCACCATGGGTAAAGACGTGATCATCGCCTGCGATTTTTCCGGCAGGCAGCAGACCCTGGATTTTTTGGACCGGTTCGCCGGGGAGACGGAAAGGCCCTTTGTAAAGATCGGCATGGAGCTTTTCTACGCCGAAGGACCGGAGATCGTCCGGGAGCTGAAGCGCCGGGGGCACAAGATCTTCCTGGACCTGAAGCTCCACGACATCCCCAACACGGTGCGAAAGGCCATGCGGGTGCTCTCCGGCCTGGATGTGGATCTGGTGAACCTCCACGCGGCGGGGACGGCGGCCATGATGGAGGCGGCCCTGGAGGGTCTCACCCGGCCGGACGGCAGCCGGCCCCTGCTCATCGCCGTCACCCAGCTCACCTCCACCGACCAGCAGAGCATGGAGCGGGACCTGCTCATCCATGAGCCCATAGACCGGGTGGTGATGCACTACGCCCGCCGGGCCAAGGAGGCGGGGCTGGACGGGGTGGTGTGCTCCCCCCTGGAGGCGGCCAAGGTGAAGGAGACCTGCGGGGTGGGATTCCTCACCGTCACCCCTGGGGTGCGCTTTGCCGATGGGGACGCCGGGGACCAAAAGCGGGTGACGACCCCCCAGGAGGCTAAGGAGATCGGCTCGGATTACATCGTGGTGGGGCGGCCCATCACCGCCGCCGCAGACCCGGTGGCCGCCTACCGCCGGTGCGTGGCGGAGTTCGTGGGTTAAACAGGAGGAAAAAAAGGTATGACAGAATTACAAAAAACCATCGCCAAAGACCTGCTTTCCATCCGGGCGGTCTTTTTCCGCCCGGACGAGCCCTTCACCTGGGCCAGCGGCATCAAGAGCCCGGTGTACTGCGATAACCGCCTCACCCTCTCCGCCCCGGCGGTGCGGGGGGATGTGGAGAATGGGCTGGCGGAGATCATCCGTACCCATTACCCCCAGGCCCAGGCCCTGATGGGCACCTCCACCGCCGGCATCGCCCACGCCGCCATCACCGCCCACCTCATGGGCCTGCCCATGGGGTACGTGCGCAGCGGGGCCAAGGACCACGGCCGCAAGAACCAGATCGAGGGGCGCCTCCTGCCGGGCCAGAAGGTGGTGGTGGTGGAGGACCTCATCTCCACCGGGGGCAGCGTCATCGAGGTGGTGAAGGTCCTCCGGGAGGCGGGGGCCCAGGTGCTGGGCATCGCCAGCATCTTCACCTACGGGATGCGGAAGGGCCTGGAGCGCCTGGCGGAGGCCGGGGTGGAAAACCACAGCCTCACGAATTTTGACGTCATCGCCCAAATCGCCGCGGAGGAAAACTACATCCGCCCGGAGGATGTGGCCCGGCTCATCGCCTTCCGGGACGACCCCGGCGACGAGAGCTGGATCGGCAGGTAAAGGGGAGGGGGGACACCATGCGCCATCTGCTGAACATCCTGGACCTGACGGCGGAGGAGATCGACCGCCTCATCGCCACCGCCGATGACATTATGGAAGACCCGGAAAAGTACGGGGACGCCTGCCGGGGAAAGATACTGGCCACCCTCTTCTTTGAACCCTCCACCCGCACCCGCCTCAGCTTTGAATCGGCCATGCTGGGGCTGGGGGGCCGGGTGCTGGGCTTCTCCGATTCCTCCTCCAGCTCCGCCCGCAAGGGGGAGAGCGTGGCGGACACCATCGCGGTGGTCAGCGCCTACGCCGACATCATCGCCATGCGCCACCCCAAGGAGGGGGCGCCCCTCATCGCCGCGGAGCACACAAGGGTGCCCATCATCAACGGGGGGGACGGGGGCCACTGGCATCCCACCCAGACCCTCACCGACCTCCTCACCATCCGCCACGAGAAGGGCCGCTTTGAGGGGCTGACGGTCGGTCTCTGCGGGGACCTGAAGTTCGGCCGCACCGTCCACTCCCTCATCGAGGCCATGTCCCGGTACGCCGGGGTGCGGTTCGTCCTCATCTCCCCCCAGGAGCTGGCCCTCCCCGCCCTGGAGAAGGACCGGTACATCGACGCAAAGGGCATCCCCTGCCGGGAGTGCCGCTCCCTGGAGGAGGCCATGGGGGAGCTGGACATCCTTTACATGACCCGCATCCAGCGGGAGCGCTTTGCCAGCGAGGAGGAGTACCAACGCCTGAAGGACAGCTACATCCTCACCCCGGAGAAGATGGCCCTGGCCAGGGGGGATATGATCGTCATGCACCCCCTGCCGCGGGTCAACGAGATCGACCCGGCGGTGGATGAGGACCCGCGGGCCTGCTACTTCCGCCAGGCCTACTACGGGCGGTATATCCGCATGGCCCTGATCTTAAAGCTGCTGGAGGAAAGCGGGAAGGGCAAGGCCGTACCGGATAAGGGCCATCCCCATTTCCCGGAGAACACCCTCCCCGGCGCGGTCTGCCAAAATCCCCACTGCATCACCACCACCGAGCAGGGACTGCCCCAGCGCTTTCTTCCCGCCGGACCGGAGGGGAAAGGGTACCGCTGCCTCTACTGCGAGGCGGAGTATACCCCCTGATGCGGAAAAGGGCAACAGGTGAAAACAAAAGCCCCCGGCGGCCGGTATCGGTTTGCCGGGGGCATCTTGACAAACAGTATCGCATATGATACTATAATGGCAGAAGGATGTGACGTTATGGAGCTGCGCCTGAAAAAGCAGCCGCAGAAATACCTTGCAAGTGTGGATGCCAACACACGGGAAAAGCTGACCCGCGCCCTGGAAAAATTGAAGGAACTGGACGGCGATATTGTTTGTATCAATCCCAAGAAGAACCTATTCCGTTTCAAAATCGCCCACTATAGGATCATATTCGCATACAGCGGCGGGGAGATTATCATTGTAGAGGCGATCGACACAAGAACAAATATCAAGTATCGGAGGTATCGGTAATGGATCGGAGAGAGTTTGAGGCAAAGCTGAAGCAGCTTCCGGTTGAGGAACCGGACGAACTGGACCGTGCCATGCTTGCCGAGGCGGAAGAGATGGATGACGGTACGACCACCACTTTGGAGGAGTTCAAGCGGAGCCTGGAGGGGTACAGCGGTAAGCTGGTCCTCCGCATTCCCCGCAGCCTTCACCGGGAGCTGAAAGAAGCCGCCGAGATGGAGGGCGTCAGCCTGAACCAGTATATGCTTTATAAACTTGCGAAATAAAAAAACCGGCCGGCCCAGACAGGCCGCCGGGGGCCTCACTTCCACCAGCCCGCCGCGTATTCCTCCAGGGTCTCATTGCTGTTGTAGCGGTCCCAAAAGCCGGAATCCACCACATACAGCCCCTGGGCGGCGGGGTCGTACTTCAGGACGGTGAAAAAGGCGCCGATATTCAGGCTGCCGGGGACGGCGGGGGAGGAGAGGAAACTATTCCCCCAGGCAAGGAGCTCACAGATCCCATCGCCGTCTGTATCCGCCGGCTCAAAGGCAAGGAAGTTGTTCCAGTCGCCGGCGTAGGTGAAGGTGAAGGGGCACTGGTCCCCGGACCGGGCGTATATATGCTCCAGGGTCTCCTGGGGGACGATGCCCAGCCCGACACGGTCCGCCTTCCCCGTGTGGAGGTTTTCCACCACCACAGAGCCCCGTTCCAAGGCGGAGAGCCGGAAGCCGGTGTCGATTTTGCCCACCGGCTCCAGAAAAAAGCCGGAGCAGTAGATCGCCCGCGGCCCGTCCTTTTCCAGGGCGTAGAGGGCGCTTTCGTGGTAGGGGCCGGTCTGGCCGGTGCCAATGGTGGGGATGTTGGCGATGAGGGTATCCCCCCACTCCCCGCCGATGTCCGCCACATAGAAGGCTGCCTCATCGCCGAAGGACTGCCCCAGATAGAAGAAGTCTCCCCTGCCTCCCGGCTGTTCGGTGAGGAGAAACCAGCCGGTCAGCCCCTTCTCCGTAGCGGAGACCAGATGGTACTCTTTTGATAAGCCGCCTTGGAGGGGTTCCCGCACCGTAAACACAGAGCCGGAAAAATCGCCGCCTTCCGGCAGCGCAAGACGGCCCTCTGCCAGGGCTCTTTCCGCCAGCTCCTTGGCGCGGGCGTCCGTCATGGGCCGGGGCAGGGCCCAAATCCCCAAAAAGAGCAGCAGTGCCGCGGCAAACGCCACCGCCCACACCGGCTTTATAGTGGGGCCCTTCCCTCCGGTGCTCCTGTCCATCTGCTTTCCCTCCCGTCCCGTGGCGAAAGCTGCCGCCTTTTCCAAAAAAGTATAGCATAAAAACAGGGGCGGTTCAAATCCTCCGGACACTCCCCCCCAAATCTGCACCTTGACTTTACCCGCCGGGACAAGTACAATAGTAGCGGTAAAAACGATACTTTGTCTGGAGGTTTTGTCTCGATGGAAAATTCGCAAAAGAGCATGGATACCATCATCGCCCTCTGCAAAGGCCGGGGCTTTGTCTACGCCGGCAGCGAGATCTACGGCGGCCTTGCCAACTCCTGGGATTACGGCCCCCTGGGGGTGGAGTTCAAGAACAATGTGAAGCGGGCCTGGTGGAAGAAGTTCGTCCAGGAGAGCCCCTACAACGTGGGCCTGGACAGCGCCATCCTCATGAACCCGGAGGTCTGGGTGGCCTCCGGCCACGTGGGGGGATTTTCCGACCCCCTGATGGACTGCAAGGAGTGCAAGACCCGCCACCGGGCCGACCAGCTCATCGAGGACCAGACCGGCACGAATCCGGAGGGCTGGGACTTTGCCCGGATGGAGGCCTTTATGGCGGAGCACCACGTCAAGTGCCCCAACTGCGGCAAGGAAAACTTCACCGGCATCCGCAAGTTCAACCTCATGTTCCAGACCTTCCAGGGCACCACCGAGGACAGTAAGAGCACCCTCTACCTCCGGCCGGAGACCGCCCAGGGCATCTTTGTGAACTTTATGAACATCCAGCGCACCAGCCGCAAAAAGATCCCCTTCGGGGTGGCCCAGGTGGGCAAGAGCTTCCGCAACGAGATCACCCCCGGCAACTTCATCTTCCGCATCCGGGAGTTTGAGCAGATGGAGCTGGAGTTTTTCTGTAAGCCCGGCACCGATCTGGAATGGTTCGCCTACTGGAAGGACTACTGCCGCCGGTGGCTCCTGGACCTGGGGCTCCGGGAGGAGAACCTGCGCCTGCGGGACCACGCCCAGGAGGAGCTGTCCTTCTACTCCAAGGCCACCACCGATTTTGAGTACCGCTTCCCCTTCGACTGGGGGGAGCTGTGGGGCATCGCCGACCGCACCGACTACGACCTCACCCAGCACCAGGAGCACTCCGGCAAGAGCATGGAGTACTTTGACCCGGAGACGAACGAGAAGTACGTCCCCTATGTCATCGAGCCCTCCCTGGGGGCGGACCGGGTGACCCTGGCCTTCCTCTGCGACGCCTACGACGAGGAGACCCTGGAGGGAGGCGACACCCGCACCGTGATGCGCTTCCACCCCGCCCTGGCCCCCTACAAGGCCGCCGTCCTCCCCCTCTCCAAAAAGCTGCGGGAGCCCGCCCAGAAGATCTTCACCGACCTTGCCAAGAAGTTTATGGTGGACTACGACGAGGCCGGGGCCATCGGCCGCCGCTACCGCCGCCAGGACGAGATCGGCACCCCCATGTGTGTCACCTACGACTTTGACTCCGAGACCGACGGCTGCGTTACCGTCCGGGACCGGGACACCATGGACCAGGTCCGTATGCCCATCAGCGAGCTGGAGGGGTATATCGCGAAGAAGATCGAGTTCTGATACGAATCACCGACTAAAAGTCGGCGATACGCACGCTTCGCGTGCTGGCCTGACATACTCCCGTCAGGTCTGCCGAGGCCCGTTCCTTTGGGCCGAGGCTGGCGTCGCTTCGCGCCGCCCCGTCTCATCGAAAAACCAATTTTATAGGAATTTATCTTGTTTTAATTGGTTTTTCGTATGATTTTCCCCGTCCCGCAAAAACCACAACCCCCGGAGGTTTCCCTCCGGGGGCTGTTTTGTGCCCTTTTCATCCGACTTTGGCCGCCATTTCGGCATCGGCCTTGGTCTCGTCGCCGATGATCTTTCCGTCCGAGATGGTCACCACCCGCCGGGCGCTCTCGGCGATCTTCGGGTCGTGGGTGATGAGGATGACGGTGCGCCCCTCCCGCCACAGCCCCCGGAGGATCTCCATCACATCCGCCCCGGAGCGCTTATCCAGGTTGCCGGTGGGCTCATCGGCCAGGATCACCGGCGGGGCCGCGGCGATGGCCCTGGCGATGGCCACACGCTGCTGCTGGCCGCCGGACATCTCCGCCGGGCGGTGGTCCATCCGCTTTTCCAGCCCCACCTTCCGGAGGGCCGCCTCGGAGAGCCGCCGCCGCTGCTCCCGGCCGATGCCCCGGTAGATGAGGGGCAGCTCCACGTTCTCCAGGGCGTTGAGGCTGGGGATGAGGTTGAAGCCCTGGAAGATGAAGCCGATCTCGTTGTTGCGGATCTCCGAGAGGTCATCGTCGGAAAGGTGGGAGACATCCTGGCCGTTGATGCGGTACTCCCCGCTGGTGCAGACGTCCAGGCACCCCAGCATATTCATCAGGGTGGATTTGCCGGAGCCGGACTGGCCGATGATGGCCACAAATTCCCCGTGGTCCACCGTCAGGGAGACCCCGTCCAGGGCCCGCACCTCGTTTTCCCCAGGGTTGTAAATTTTATAAACGTTCTTTACCTCAATGAGATGGGCCATACGCGCACCGTCCTTTTTTCCGTGTTCCAGGGATATTTTTCCCGCTGAACACTAAAACGATGCAGGGGCGGAAAAATCTTCAGCTTGCCGAAAAGACTTTTCGGCAAGCTGTGCCCGCCGCGACCGGCGGGGAAAGTTTCCCCTATTCCGCAGTGACGAAGAGGCTGGTGCGGTTGGGCAGGCAGCTGGCAACATCCAGGTCACCCCGGAGAAAGCCTGTGTTGACGCAGATCTTGTCCGGGCAGTCGGAGGAGAGGAAGCGGATGGCGTGGTCCCGCACCTGGAAGGTGATGGGCAGCCCCGTCTCATCCAGGATGGAGAACTCCTGGTCCTTCGCGGTGGTGAGGTCCAGGGTGCGGACGGTCTGCCCGTCCACCGAGATGACGGCGGTGAGGTGTCCCGCTGTGTCCTGGGGCCGGGCCAGCCACAGGAGGGAGGCCGCCAGCGCCGCCCCGATGACCAGCCACAGCACCAGCCGCAGGGGAAATTTTTTTTCCTTCATGCTTTTACCTCCGGGAGGGATCTTGCCGGGAAGAACCGGCAGCTCCTTAAAATTATACGGGGGTTTTTCCGGTTCGTCAAGGCGTTCGCCGGGGGATGTTTATCCCGCTCCGTCCCGGCCCATACTCTCCCTAAGAGAGCCTAAATAGGCTCTGAAAAGGGGTGAGTTTGGATGAAGCGGGAAACGAGCGACTGGGTGATGGGCTTTTCCACCTCCTTTGGCATCACCTTCCTGGGGATGATGCTGGTGCTGGGGGCGGTGTGCTTCCTCTCCTATTCCCGGATGCAGGACAAGGAGGTGTCCCAGGAGGCCCAGGAGACCGCGGCGCCGGATACCTACCTCCCCGGCGCGGAGGACCGCCTGGTCCTGCTGGCGGCGGGGTGCGAGGAGGCGGGGACGGAACCGGCCACCTACCTGCTGCTGGGCTTCCTGCCGGACCAGGGGAAGATCGCCCTCTGTGTCCTGCCGCCCTCCGCCTACCTGGAGTACGGCGGGCAGGGGACCACCATCGGGCGGATGTGGCAGCAGGGGGGGCTGGGCTACGCCCAGAAGGGGCTGGCCCAGTACCTGGATATTCCCATCCACCGCCGCGCCCTGGTGGAGACGGAGGACCTGGACCGGCTCCTCCGCTGCGCCGGCCTGATGGAGTACGACCTGGCGGTGGACCTGGACTACACCGTGGAGGGGCGGCAGGTCGTCATGCCGCGGGGGCGCTACCTGATGGACGGCCGCCGGGTGATGGATGTGATAACCTACCCCGCCTATAAGGGGGGAGAGCGGGAGCGGAGCGACCGGGCCGCCCTCCTCATCGCCCAGCTCATCGGCGGGAGCCTGCCGCTTTTCCTGGACGGATCGGGGGCGGAGCTCCAGGAGACGGCCCTTTCGGTGCTGGATACCGACCTTTCGGCCAGCGACTGCTTACAGCGCAGCGCGGCCCTCCAGTTCCTGGCGCGGCTGGAGATGCCCGCCACCACCACCGTCTTCCTGGAGGGCTCCCTGAGCAAGAATTACACCGTCTACCACCTGACCCAAAGCTGCCGGGAGCGCATCTGGGAGGTGTTCCGGGAGCCCGGACCGTCCCAGGGGCCTCCCCGCCTGGGGGAGCCTCTGCCGGTACAGGAGCCGGTGCGGGACGAGAAGAAGCCCGCCGCCCCGGCGGCGCCGGAAAGCCCGTCCTCCGCCTCCGCCCCCGCCTCGATTTCGGAGCAGCGGCCGGTGGACAGCGGAGAGCCGTCATCCGCCGGGGAGGCGGAAAGCGCCGCCTCCGAAGCGGGGCGGACGGTGCTGGACAGCGGCGGATACCCTCCCTTCCAGGAGCCCCAGCGCCTGGAGCGGCCCCAAAGCTGACAAATATGGGGCTGCCGCCAGCCCTACCGGGCCGCTTCGCCTCCCTTCGGGCACGTGGGCTGCGCCCGATCCCCCGCCTTCTTTTTCTTCTTGCGAAAGAAGAAAAAGAAGCAAAAAGAAGAACGGCCTTCCGCTGAACAAAAACGCCCTGGGGGCTGTTTCAGTTCCCAGGGCAGTCTTATAGAATTAGGATGAATTTTTTGTGGGCGGCGGAGCGCTACAGCAGCTCGTAGTCCCGGATGAGGGTGACCACCCGTCCGAGGATGGAGACGGAATCCACATAGATGGGGTCCATCTCGTCGTTTTCCGGCTGGAGGCGGAACCGGCCGTTCTCCTTATAGAACCGCTTCACGGTGGCCTCGTCCTCCACCAGGGCCACCACGATGTCCCCGTTTTCGGCGGTGGGGGTGCGCCGGATGATGACGATGTCCCCGTCCAGGATGCCGGCGTTTATCATGCTCTCCCCCCGCACCCGCAGGGCGAAGAGGTCCTTGGAGTGCAGGTTGCGGCTGCGCAGAGGGATGTACCCCTCCACCTCCTCCACCGCCAGGATGGGCTGCCCGGCGGTGACGGTGCCCAGAAGAGGCACCCGGACGCTCCGGTCGTCCGGCAGGGAGATGGCCCGGTTCAGGCGGCTGCCCTTTTCGATCAGGCCCCGCTCCTGGAGCTCCCCCAGGTATTTGTGGGCGGTGGAGGTGGACTTGATGTCCAGAGCGGCGCAGATCTCCCGGACGGAGGGAGGGAGCCCCTCATCGATGCGGTCCCGGATATAGTCCAGGATCTGGATAGCTTTGGGGTTCAGGTCAGCCATGGCGGTTCCTCCTTATATGGAGCCAGTTTGCCCACAGGCGCTTCGATCTTGCCCTGTGGCCTGCTATCGCTATCAGTATACCATAACCGGCCCCGGATTGCAAACGTATGTTTTGAATTTTCCGAAAAATTTTCGTAGGATCTTCCGCCAATGAGGAATTTTGTCCGAATCTGCATTTTACAAAACCTCTCAAGTTTATTTACAGTGCCTTAACAACTGATTTTTGGCGGGTGTTATAATATAATCGTACCGAGGGAGCAGAGCAAGGCTCCAAACCGGTACGATACTACCCTCCTCAAAAACACACACCTCAAACACACCAAAGGGGCCGCGGCGAAAGCTGCGGCCCTTTTGGTGCCGGGGGGAGGGATCTCCTTACCGGAGGGTGCGGTAGTAGTGGAACAGGGTCTGCTGGGCGATGCCCCCGTAGGGCCGCAGGTACCGGGGGAACCCCCTGGGGTAGAGCTCCGCCATCACCCGCTTCATCCAGACATCCATGGGGACGCACTCCACCCGGCCAAAGCCGAAGAGCAGGACGCACCGGGCCACCTTTTCCCCCACCCCTTTTACCTCCAGCAGCCGCTCCAGAGCCTCCGGCGTGGGCAGCCGCTCCAGTTCCCGGAGCTCCAGGCGGCCCTCCGCCACCTGCCGGGCGGCGTCCAGGAGGTATCCGCTCCGCCATCCCGCCCGCAGGGGGGCCAGCTCCTCCACGGAGAGGGAGGCCAGCCGCTCCGGAGGGGGAAAGCTCCGGAGAGGGGTTCCGGGGACCGTGTCCCCCCATCCCTGGCAGAGACGCTCCACGATCCCCTTGATGCGGGGGATGTTGTTGTTGGCGCTGAGGATAAAGGTGCAGAGGGTCTCCCAGGGCTCCTGGCGCAGCACCCGGATGCCGGGGCAGCAGTCCAGGGCCCGCCGCAGGGGCGGGTTGCGCCGGAAGAGCGCTTCCAGCGCCGGATAATCCCGCCCCAGGTCAAAGTAATCCCGCCAGAAGGGAAGGTCCGCTCCCCCCGCGCCCAGGAGAAAGATGTCCGGGCCCCGGCGCTCCAGGGCAAGAAAGCGGCCTCCGGCCACCCCCTCCCAGCGGTCCTCCCCCGCGGGCCGCCACCGGAAGGCCTGCCCGCAGTCCAGGGTCTCCCCCAGGGCGAACTGCCTTGCCATCCCCCGCAGGCGGATGCCCTCCGGCTCCAAAAGAATGCGATCCTCCATCAGCGGCAGCTCCCCCCCTTTTTCGATCTCATCCAGTATAGCAGAAAAAAGCTGCGGAGAAAAGCGGATTTTTCCGGGAAAACGCATAATATTGCAGATTTTCGGATAAAAATGCAAAACAAGAGGGCAAACGGGGGAGCAGTGACAAGGGGGGATAACTGTCTGTATGAAAAGAACAAAGGGGCTTTTCCGGTGGAAAAAGTTCTCAACACTCCTTTGCTCCGAAAAAGAACGGGGAAATTAGGGGAGATTTCCACCTTTTCAACAGGGTTTTCAACAGCGTTTTGTGGAAAGCAGAGTTGAAAGTGTGGAAAGGCGGCCTTTACGGATGGTATATTTTTTGTCCGGCCTTTTCCGGGAAAAGATGTATAAACAGCCGAGAGGGAGATACCCTAAAAGGCAGAGGCAAGCTGCGGAGAAAATGCCAAAACGGGGGGAAGAGCCATGCTGAAGGGTGTCAACAAGCGGGTGGTGGAGGTCGTGGATATTGAGAGCGAATACTTTGAAAGGGCGATCCTGTTCCTCCGGCCGGGCCGCCCCGATTCCGACGAGGGGACGCTCCGCCGGCGGGCAGGGGAGTACGTCCGGGCCATCAAGTACCGCCCCCGCCGGGAGTTTGGGTGGAAAAAACTCCTGATCGCCGGGGCGCTGGCGGGGAGCCTGGCCCTCATCGCCCTGGGGCTGGGGGGCCTGCTGCCTTTGTGAGAATAGGGGAGGGGATGGTGCAGGGACCTTCTTAACGAAAAAACGTAAAGCCTGTACTTCAGGAGCGGCGGCGAAGCCGTCGTAATCCCGCCGCCGCAGGCGGCGGCCCCGCAGGCCGCAGGCCGGAGGGGGTACTATCCCCGAAGGGGATCATAAATAGCCCCGCAGGGATAAGAAGGTGTGGGGCGTTTGCCCCACCCTTTGGGAGGTCCAGGGGGAACCCCCTGGTGGGATTATTAAGGGCAAAGCCCTTGAGCCGTTCTTTCCCCCCTTTCTGCCGGCGCAGAAAGGGGGTCCCCGCCGGATAGGCGCATGGCATTATAGCAACCGCAAAGCATAACCAAGAAACGAAGCCCTGCGGAAGAACCCCTCCGTCTCGCTTCGCTCGACACCTCCCCTTTCAGGGGAGGCTCTGGCGGGAACCGCTAGCTTGCGGAAGGGGCAAAACTCTTCCTTATAGCTCCTGGGACTGAGGACCGGGAGATTTTGGCTCGACTTTTGGGTGGGAGGGCGGAATAACTCTTTTATTGACAGGAAATTTGTGGTATACTCATTCTATATCAGCCAATTGGGGAATTTATCCGCCCTTGCCGGCGGGGACAGGATGGGAAGATGGACAAGCCGAAGACCGAGATCGTTGCCGGGCGCAACCCCGTGCTGGAGCTCCTGCGCTCCCCGCGGGAGGTGGAGTGCGTCTACATACAGGCCGGCCTGGAAAAGGGGCCGGTGGGGCGGATCATCGCCCTGGCCAGGGAGCGGGGGATCCCCATCAAGGACACCGCCCCGGAGAAGCTCCAGGCCATTTCCGGCATCGCTGCCCACCAGGGGGTGGCCGCCCTGCCGGCGGCGGCGGATTATGCCACCCTGGAGGACATCTACCGCAGGGCGGGGGAGGAGCCCCTCTTTGTGGTCCTGGCGGACGGGGTGGAGGACCCCCACAACCTGGGGGCCATCATCCGCACGGCGGAAGCCGCCGGCGCCCACGGGGTCATCATCCCCAAGCGGCACAGCGCCGGTCTCACCGCCGCCGCGGCCAAGGCTGCCGCAGGGGCTGCCGCCCACCTGCCGGTGGTGCGGGTGCCCAACCTCAGCGCCGTGATGGAGGAGCTGAAAACCAAAAAGAACGTGTGGTTCTACTGCGCCGATATGGACGGGACCGACTGGTGCGGGGTGGACTACAGCGGCGGCGTGGGGCTGGTGGTAGGCTCCGAGGGTTCCGGAGTGAGCCGGCTCGTAAAGGAGAAGTGTGATTTTGTGGTTTCCCTCCCCATGCGGGGGAGGATCAATTCCCTCAACGCCTCGGTGGCGGCGGGCATCGTGATGTACGAGGTGACCCGCCAGCGTATGGGGCTCCGGGCAAAGCAGCAGGGTCCGGGGCGGGTCTGAAGGCAGGAGTCGGGAGGTTGCAGCATTGCCAGACAGAAATTACAGCGTAGATGATATTCTCCGGGAGATCCGGGAAAAGCAGGGGGAACCGTCCCGGCAGGCACGGCCGCCCCAGGGGGAGACCGGGGAGAGACGCTCCGCCCCAAGGGAGCGGCAGCGGGAGCCGGTGCCGGAGCGCCGGGAGGAGACAGGGGAAAGGCCCCGCCGTCCCCGGCGGGAGCGCGTCCCCCAGCAGTTCCGGGAGCCGGAGCCGCCGGAGACGGAGCTTTTGGACACCGGGGAGGAATACTTCCCGCCGGTGAAGCTGGAGCTGCCGGAGGAGCCGGTGGTGCAGATGCCCACCCTGGACGAGCTTTGGAAGGCGGCGGAACCGGCGGCCCCTACCCGCCGGGAAAAGAAGCCGGAGAGGCCCCAGCGCTCCGCCCCGCCCCAGCAGCAGCGGCCTGCTTCCGGCCGCCCCATGTGGGAGGAGGATGAGGAGGAAGCTCCCCCGCCTGCCCCGAAGCGGACCGCCCCGGCGGGACGTCCCGCCCCGAAGCGGGAGGCGGAGCCCCGTCCGGCGCCGCCTGCTCCGGCCGCCCCTGCCCTGTGGCAGGAGGAAGAGGACGCCCCGCCCGCCAGAAAGTCGGCGGCCCGGCGCCCGGATGCCGCCGCAGCCGCCCGCCGCATCACCGGCATGGATATGGAGGAGGACGGGGAGCAGGAGAGCTTTGAGGAGCGGGTGGTGCGCAAAGCTGCCCGCTCGGTCCGGGAGGACCGGGAGCAGGAGGAAGAGCCCCGCCCGCGGGGAAGGATCCCGGAGACAGAGGAAGAGCGTCCCCGCCGCCCGCGGACAAGAGCGCGGGGCGAGGATGAGGATGAAGAGCCCAGCCCCCGCCGGTCACGGGCAAAAGCACAGGGTGAGGACGAGAATGAGGAACCCAGGCCCCGCCGCTCACGGGCAAAAGCACAGGGTGAGGACGAGAATGAGGAACCCAGACCCCGCCGCTCACGCAAAGATCCCCCGGAGGGGGAGGAGCGGCCGGAGCGGGGGGAGAGCCGCGCCCGCATCGGCGCCCAGCTCCAGGGGATGAAGACCAGCCTCATCATCCGGCTGGTGGTGAACCTCCTCTGTGCCGCGGGGGTCATCTACCTGATGCTGGCTCCGGGACAGGAATGGCCCATCCCGGAATACTTCCGGGAGAACCCCACCCATTACCTGTGGCTGGAGGTGGGGCTGGTGGCCTTCTCCGCCCTGGTGGCGGGGAATACCGTGGGGGGAGGGATGATCTCCCTCTTCTGCCTGCGGCCCAACAACGACAGCTACAGCGCCATCGGGGTCTTTGCCTGCCTGGTGCAGGGGGCCTATATGGCCATGCGCCCGGAGGTGCTGGAGGGTTACTCCGCCAACATCTACCTGCCCATGGCGGCGCTGCTGCTGCTCTTTAACACCATCGGCAAGCTGATCCTCCGGGGGAGGATCGCCGCCAGTTACCGCCTCATCGCCAAGGAGGGGGCGAAGCACACCGCCGCCGTCATCGAGGACGAGGCCCTGGCGGACAAGCTGGGGCGCAAGCTCATCGAGGGGGAGCCGGAGATCGCCTACTTTACCCGCGCCTCCGGCATCTCCGCCTTTATGGACCAGGCCTTCTCGGAGAGCAAGGCGGAGGATGTCTCCAAGGTGATCGCCCCCATGACCGCCGCGGCGGCCCTGGTGATGGCCCTCATCTCCTACCCCTTCCACCACGATATTTTCACCTCGGCCTGTGTCTTCACCGCCGCTCTGTGCATCACTGCCCCCATCGCCGGGGTGATCGCCGCCAATCTGCCCATCACCCTCACCAACCGCAAGCTGGAGCGGTGGGGGGCCACCCTCTGCGGCTATTCGGCGGTGGACCAGTTCGCCGGGGTGAACGGCGTCCTCCTGCGGGGGTACGACCTCTTCCCGCCGGAAAGCGTCACCCTCCACACCATCAAGCCCTTCAACCGCACCCCCATGGACGAGGTGGTAGTGGACATCGCCAGCGTTCTGAAGCAGTGCGGCAGCACCCTCACCAAGATCTTCACCGACATGGTGCCCGACCCGCAGCTGCTCCAGGAGGCGGAAAGTTTCCTCTTTGAGGACGGGAAGGGGGTCTCCGCCTGGGTGAACGGCCGCCGGGTGCTCATCGGGAACCGGGAGCTGATGAAATCCTACGGGGTGGCCATCCCCCCCATGGAGTACGAGGAGCGGTACGGCCAGGGCAAGCAGATCCTCTACATCGCCAATTCCGGCCAGGCCGCCGCCATGTGTGTCCTCAGCTACAAGGCGGATAAGCAGATGCGCCGGGCGCTGGAGCTGCTGGCGGACCGGGATATTGCCGTCTGCGTCTACACCACCGACCCCAACGTTACGGTGGAGCGCATCTGCCAGACCTACAGCTTCCCCAAGGAGCTGGTGCAGGTGATGCCCGCCAAGCTCCACCGGGAGATGGACCGTTACCTGGACCCCAAGGCCAAGGCCAGGGCGGGGATGATCCACAACGGCGCCCCGTCCTCCTATATCCGGGGGGTGGCGGCGGCCCGCAGCTGCGACAGCACCCTGACGGTGGAGACCGCCCTGCTGCTCCTCTCGGTGGTGGTGGGCTTTGCCCTGGTGACCTTCTTTGCCTTCACCGGCGGGATGCCGGCCCTCACCTGGATCACCATCGCCGCTTACCAGGGCTTCTGGGCGGTGGTCCAGCTGCTGGTGGCCTTCTTAAAGGGCTGACCTTTGGATAAGCGAAGAGAGCAAAGCGTTTGTCTTGCCGAACCGCGGCGAATATGATAGAATGTAGTTGGCACTGCCGAAAAACGGTAGGCGGCTAGTCCCCTGCGCATCTACTTACTCCAGGGGGCGCAAGTCTTTTTACTGCCCCCTGAGATCATTTCAAAAGGGGGACGCCCGGATGGTGACTTACTCCGACCTGTTTCAATATTCCCTGGTGA
>JAETSQ010000043.1 GCA_021769525.1 Oscillospiraceae bacterium | reverse complement strand
GGCTCAAGGGCTTTGCCCTTGATAATCCCACCGGGGGGTTCCCCCCTGGACCCTCCCAAAGGGTGGGGCAAACGCCCCACACCTTCTTATCCCTGCGGGGCTATTGATAATCCCCTCTGGGGATAAGTACCCCCTCCGGCCTCCGGCCTTCGGGGCCGCCGCCTGCAGCGGCGGGCTTGCGGCGGCGCGGCCGCCGCATTTGCCGCGAAGCGGCTAAAGCCGACCAAAGGGATGCTTTGGCCGAAGGGGCAATCCCCACTCCCCCCAACTGTGAACTTTTTATTAAGACTATCGGAATCGTCTTGACAGATGGCAGACTATCGTGATAGTCTATAGTCAGACTAATGCAGTAGTCCAAATAGGCCGAAGGGGGCCGCTCCCCCTTTGGCGGAAAGGAAGGTCCCGGAATGAAGCTCTTCGATTCGGAGCTAAAGGTCATGGAGGTGCTGTGGGAGGAGGGCCCGGTCCCCGCCCGCAGGGTGGTGGAGGTGTTGGGCCAGCGCATCGGCTGGAACAAAAACACCACCTACACCGTCATAAAAAAGTGTATGGAAAAGGGGGCCATCCGCCGGGAGGAGCCGGACTTTGTCTGTCACCCCCTGGCGGAGCGGGAAACGGTCCAGAAAGAGGAGACTGAGGCCCTCATCGAGAAGATGTTCGGCGGCAGCAGCGAGCTGTTCTTCTCCTCCTTCCTGCGGGAGCGGGGGGTCAGTGAGGAGGAGGCCAAGGGACTGCTGCGGCTCATCCGGAAGAAAGGCGGGGAAAAACAATGATCCAATTCGCGTTTGATATGCCCCTGTGGCTCATGGGGGTCTACGGCGGGGTGATGGTGCTGGTAGTGCTGGCCCTGCGTCTGCTGCTGGGGCGGTGGCTCCCCAAGCGGGTGATGCCGGTGCTGTGGGCGCTGGTGCTGGTGCGGCTGCTGGTGCCCTTCTCCATCTCCAGCCCCCTTTCCCTGCCGGTGCCCGCCTTTTTGGAGGACCTGTGGAATATGGAATATTCGGAGAGGGAAGCAACGGCCATTTCGGACTATGTCCTCTTTTCCCCCGCTTCCTCGATCGCCTCGGTCCATGAGACGGAACCAGACTCCATCCCGAAGGAAGAAGCTGTTCCCGGCGAAGCCTCTATCCGCCTGGTGACAAAGGATCTGCCCATAACGGAGGAGTTTTCCGTTGCCCTGGGGGGCGCCCCCTCCCTGATGGGCCGCCTGGGGATGGGCTTCGGCGGCATCGGACTGGCGGGGATGGCCGCGCTGGCCCTGATCCTCTGCTGGCGGTACTTCCGGGGGCGCAGCCGCTTTTCGGGCGTCTATCCCATCGAAGAAAACGAGACGGTGCGCCAGACCCTGGTAAGCTGCCGGGTGGAGGCCGGCGTCTGCACCTGCGACACCATCCAGAGCCCGGCGGTGGTGGGGATCTTCCGGCCGCTGATCCTGCTCCCCGCCTCCCTGGACTTCCGGGAGGCCGGGCTGGTGCGGCACATCCTCACCCACGAGGCCATGCACATCCGGCGCCGGGATAACCTGGTGAAGCTCATCATGATGGCGGCCCTCTGCCTCCACTGGTACAATCCCCTGGTCTGGCTCATGGCCCGCCAGATGTGCCGGGATATGGAATCCGCCTGCGACGAGGCGGCCCTGGCCCATCTGGGGCAGGCGGAAAGCGCCCCCTACGCCGAGAGCCTGCTGCGGATGGCGGTGCCGGGGCTTTCCGGAGGGCTGTTCGCCAGCGCCTTCAGCCGCACCGAGGTGGAGCGGCGGGTAAAGGGTGTACTCTCCTACCGCAGGCTGGGGGCCCTCACCCTGACGGCGGCTGCCGTGGTGGTCCTCACCTCCGCCACCGCCTTTGCCACCTGCGGCCAGAGCTTCTTTAACGACTACCTGGGGGACTGGTGCTACGGCGGGAACACCTACGTGGCGCGGGCGGTCCTGAACCGGCCCATTTCCCTGGGGGGCAGCCGGGACTACGCCCGCAGCCGCGCCAACCAGGTGGTGATGGAGGTAGTGAAGGATTCCCCCGACGACATACGGGTGGAGGCCCTGGAAAGGGACATCCAGAAGCGGCTGGCCCTGGAGTTCGGGGTGGAGCCGGGGGCCTTCCGGGTGCTGGTGGCTCCGGCCCTGGACCCGGAGGAGACCGCCGCCCAGTACAAAGAGCACGGCCTGGAGAAGGACGAGAAGGGCCGCTGGCAGATGGACGGCAAGCCGGTCCACGTGCTGGAGGACCAGCTTGGGGGCAATTACTACTCCTACGAGGACGGCGAAGTGGATGTCTACGTCATCCGGGACGAGCAGTACAAGCTCCTGCGGATCGAGAGCTACCTCTATTACCGCTTCTAATTTGCCAATATGGGCTGCCGCCCAGCCCTAACGGGGCTACGCCCCTTCGGGCACGTGGGCTGCGCCCAACCCGCCTTCTTTTTCTTTTCACGGGAAAAGAAAAAGAAGCAAAAAGAAAAGCGGCCAATGTGTTTTCAACGCAGTGAATTAACTCAAAATCTGCGCGATTTAGTCACTCCCCCTTTTGCACACAAAAACGGCCCGGTCGGGACATCTCCCGCCGGGCCGCTGTGTTTTATCCGGGGTGTTATTTCGAGGAATAATTCGTGTAGGTGACAAAGCCATCGTAGAGCTTGCCCAGATAATCGAAGGAAAGGCCGGTGCCGATAGCCACCGCCTCCACCGGGTTTTCCGCCAGGCGGGCCTGGATGCGGATGCGGCTGCTGATGAGCTTATCCATCCCGCCCAGCATACTGCCGCCGCCGGTCATGATGAGGCCGCTCTGCTCGATGTCCGCCACCAGCTCCGGGGGGGTGCGCTCCAGCACCGACTGGAGGGCCAGGATGATATGCTCCACCTCCATAGCCAGGGGTTCCAGCAGCTCCTGGTTGGTGATGGTGATGCGCTGAGGCAGGCCGGTGACCAGATTGCGGCCCTTCACCTCGTATTCGTTGGTGGTGGCGTCCTCCGGCCAGACGGTGGCGATGTCCCGCTTGATGCGGTCGGCGGTGTTATCCCCGATGAGGACATTGTAGGTATTGCGGATGTACCGCACGATGGCCTGGTTGAAGGTGTTCCCCGCCATCTTCAGGCTGGTCTTGCAGACGATGCCGTTGAGGGAGAGGATGGCGATGTCGCTGGTGCCGCCGCCGATGTCCAGGATGGCGACGCCGCCGGGGACGGTGATGTCGATGCCCGCCCCGATGGCCGCGGCCACCGGCTCCTCGATGAGGAAGACGTTGCGGGCGCCGGAGGACATCACCGTATCGATGACCGCCCGGCTCTCCACCTCGGTGATGGCGGAGGGAACGCAGACGCAGACCCTGGGCTTGAAGAACTTGCTGGAGCAGACCTTCTTGAAGAAGTCCTTGAGCATCTCCTCGGTGACTTCATAGTCGGAGATGACCCCCTCCGCCAGGGGCCGCACCACCCGGATGAGGTCCGAGGTCTTTCCAAGCATATCGTAGGCGGCCTGGCCCACCGCCATCTTCTTGTTGGTGCGGGCGTCCATGGCCACGATGGAGGGTTCCTTCAGGACGATGCCCTTGCCGGCGACATAGATCAGCGTGGTGGCGGTCCCCAGGTCGATGCCGATGTCATTGCGAAACACGGTTCCAACTCCCCTTTTATATCCTCATTGTATCTATCGATAATTGACAGAAAATTCCACGATACTGATTATACTATGGTTTTATGTCCTTTGTCAAAAAAAATTGCAAACAGGCTGTAAACGAATGGCATAAAGATCCGTCACCCTACAGTTTAGGCGGCGGAGAAGGAGATTATTCCCCCTCTACCGCCTCGGTCAGCATCGCCCGCAGGTTGGTGTACCGCTTGGTGCGGCGGTTGTTCTGCACCATCCGGGCCACCGTCTCCTTTTCCCCCGCCATCACCAGCAGGCGGCGGGCCCTGGTGACCCCGGTGTAAAGGAGATTGCGGTAGTGGAGGTTCCGGTGGCTGCCCATCAGGGGCATCACCACCGCTTCGAACTCGCTCCCCTGGCTCTTGTGGATGGTGATGGCGTAGGCGTGCTCCAGCTGGTCGGCGGCATCGAAGGCGTAGGGGGCCACCAGGTCGTCGAACCGCACCAGCACCGTCTTGGAGGAGGGGTCGATCATCTCGATGACCCCGATGTCCCCGTTGAAGACCCCCTCCCCCTCCTGGCCGCTGTCGTTCTTCCAAAGGAGGTCGTAGTTGTTGCGGATCTGCATCACCTTGTCCCCCTCCCGCAGGGTGCGGCCCAGGGCGGTGTACTCGCTTTTCTGGCGGTCCGGGGGGTTTAAGTGCTGCTGGAGGATGCGGTTTAATTCCCGCGTGCCCAGGGGCCCCTGCTTCATGGGGGTGATGACCTGGATGTCCCAAAGGGGCCGGAAGCCGTAGCTCTGGGGGAGGCGGCGGGCGCAGAGGTCCGCCACCAGCTGCTGCACCTGCTGGGGGCTGTGGCGGGGGAGGAAGAAGAAATCCTTGTCCTTTTTGTCCAGCTGGGGCAGCTCCCCGCCCACGATGGCGTGGGCATTGGTGACGATGAGGCTTTCCGCCGCCTGGCGGAACACCTCGTCCAGGTGGACGGTGGGGACGCAGCCGCTGGCGATGAGGTCCCCCAGCACCTGTCCCGCCGCCACCGAGGGCAGCTGGTCGCTGTCCCCCACCAGGATCAGCTTGCACCCCAGGCGCATCCCCCGGAAGAGGGACTCCATGATGAGGACGTCCACCATGCTCATCTCGTCCACGATGACAGCGTCGGCAGGGATGGGATTCTTCTCGTTGCGCTTGAAGGTGAGGGTATCCCGGAAGGGCTCCACCTCCAGCAGGCGGTGGATGGTCTTGGCCTCCCTGCCGGTGACCTCGGTCATCCGCTTGGCGGCCCGGCCGGTGGGGGCCGCCAGGGCCACCTTCAGCCCCTCCCCCTCCAGGAGGGAGAGGATGCCGTTGAGGGTGGTGGTCTTGCCGGTGCCGGGGCCCCCGGTGAGGATAAAGACCGGGTTCTCCATGGCCTCCCGGATGGCCCGGCGCTGCTGCCGGCCGTACCGGATGCCCAGGGCGGCCTCCAGCTTGTCCGTCTCCCCCTCCCAATCCCGCGAGGGGGGCGGCGCCAGCCGGAGCATCAGGGCCACCCGCCCGGCGATGGTGGTCTCCGCCGCGTAAAACTCCGGCAGGTAGAGCCAGCTTTTGCCCCCGGCGGCGTATTCCGCCAGGTCGCCGTTCTCCTCCATCTCCGCCAGGGTGTCCTGGGCCTTCTCCCTGGTGATCTTTAGGTATTCGGCGCTGAACTCCTCCAGCGTGCCGCGGGGCAGGCAGGTATGCCCCTGGCGGCTGTTGTGCCGCAGGATGTACCGCACCCCGGCGGAGAGGCGCTTGTAGCTCTCCCAGGGGATCCGGAACTTCTCGGACATCTGCTCGTCCACCTGCTCAAAGTCCAGGCCGATCTCGTCGCAGCAGAGGACATAGGGGTTGTCCCGGATCAGCTCCACTGCCGGAGCGCCCCACCGCTTCCACACCTTGATGGCGGTGGCGGGCTCCAGGCCGCAGTCGGTGAGGAAAATCATCACCGTCCGGATGCCGAAGAGCCGGGCGTACTCCTCCCCGATCCGCTGGGCCTTGGCCGCCGAGACCCCCGGCACCTCGCTGAGGCGGTGGGGCTCCTTCTCCATCACCTCCAGGGCCCGGCTGCCAAAGTGGTCCACCAGGCGCCGGGCGATGGCCGGCCCCACCCCTTTGATGGCGCGGGAAGAGAGGTATTTCAGGATGGCGTTGGCGGTCTTGGGGAGGGTGCGCTGGATCATCTCCGCCTTGAACTGCTGGCCGTATTTGGGGTGGGAGCCGTAGGCCCCGTCGGCGGCGATCTCCTCCCCTTCCGCTACCCCGGCGGTGGTGCCCACCACCGTCACCAGCTCATCCTCCACCGAGACCTCCAGCACCGTAAAGCCGGTGTCCTCATTGTGGAAGATCACGTCCTCCACGGTGCCCTCCAGGTGCTCCAGCTGCTTTCCCGCCATCTCCTCACCCCCGCCGCGAAAAAATACTATTTCCATTATAGCGCATTTTTCGCCGCTTGGGTAGAGCTATTTTCCTTCCCGCACCAGCTCCCCCATCCGCCCGGCCTCCACCAGGGGCAGGCCCTTTTCCTCGCAGAAGCACTGGCAGATGCGCAGCGTCTCGGCGTCCGCGCCGCCGTCCACCACCGCCATGCGCACCCCGTCCATGGCGGGAGCGGTGACGGCCTGGCTGTAGGCCTGGCGCAGGCGCATCTCGATCCCCTGGTCCCCAGGGGTGGCGGCTACCACCAGCCAGCAGTGCTCCAGCCCCCCGGCGGCGGAAAACCACCGGCTGAGGGTGACACAGATCTGGGCAAGGCCCACAATGGCAAGATAGCCCACAACGATGACAAAGACCCCTTTTGCCGCGTCGATCATCATAAAAAACCCTCCTGTTTTTCTTTTTCCCATCCTATGCCGGAGTCAATTGCAAGGATAACATCCACTTTTCCGCGCAGGAAAAGGAAAAATTGTAGAAATGCACAAAAGAATCACCTTCAGTAACCATGTCTACCTGGGGAAAATACCCAAAAAGCA
>JAETSQ010000008.1 GCA_021769525.1 Oscillospiraceae bacterium | reverse complement strand
CCAGGATGATGGCGGGCTCCAGCAGGGACAGGGCCCGCTTGATCCGCACGTCCACCTCGTTGTCGTAGTACTCCGCCAGCACCTGGAGGGTGGACTCCAGGGAGCCGGTGGTCTCCCCCACCGTGGTCATCTGCACCAGCATGGGGGGCAGCTCCGGGCCGTAGCTCATGCACTCCCCCAGGCTCCGGCCTCCCTCCACGCCGGGGAGGGTATCCAGTATCTCCTGGGAGATGCACTGGTTGGATACGGCCCGGCCGGAAATTTCAATGGCCTGGAGGATGGGCATCCCCGCCGTCAGCAGGGTGGACATGGTGTGGCAGAACTGGCTGGCGCTGGACATCTGGACGATCCGCCCCAGAATGGGCAGGCCCAGCTGGAGACGGGCCAGGGCGGGGCCGCCCTTTTCGGTGAGGGCGTACATCCGCAGGCCCAGGAGACCCAGGGCCAGGAGGCCCAGGATCACCAGCGTATACTTCTGGAAGAAGCCGGAAACGGCGATGAGGACGACGGTCACCCAGGGCAGCTCCACGTTCATGTTCTCAAAGAGGCGGGTAAAGGTGGGGACCGCGTACCCCATGATGATGGCCACCACCACCACCGCCACCAGGATGACGAAGGCGGGATAGGTGAGTGCTCCCACCACGCTCTGGCGGGTCTTTTCCATCCGCTGGAAGTAGTCCGCCATCCGCCGGAAGGAGGAGGTGAGGTCGCCGGATTCTTCCCCGGCCCGGACGCTCTCCCGGAAGGTGATGGGCAGCCGCCCCTCCCCCCGCTGGGCCAGGCTGTAGCTGAGGCTCCAGCCGTTGCTGACATCCTCCGAGACCTGGCGCAGCAGGTTCCCCAGGGCCTTGTCCTCCGTCTGCCCCGCTACCAGGTCCACCGTCTGCACCAGGGGCAGCCCCGCCTGGAGGATGATGGCGAACTGCTGGCAGACCAGGGCCAGGCTCTTGGCCCGGATGCGGTGGAGGGGATTCACCCGCTCCCGCCCGGTGCCGCTGGGCACCTCCCGCAGGGAGAGGACCACCTCGCAGCTCTGGCGGATCTGAGCCACCGCGTCGGCCCGGTTCAGGGCCTCCACCACCCCGGATACCTTCTCCCCGCCGGGGTAGGCCGCCTCGTACTTATAGGTAGGCATGGAACTTCTCCTTTATATCCCGATTCCGGGGTTTATGACGCGGCGGGACGGCATGGGGCCGCGGCCCGGCTCCTGGGGGGCCTTCTGGCCGCCGGTATCCCGCAGGGCGCTCTCGTAGGTCTCCCGGCTGATGGTCCCCGCCTTGTACAGCCCCTGGAGGGTCTTATCCATCAGCACATTGCCAAGGCTGCCGCTGGTCTGGATGGCGTTGATGATCTGGGGGGTCTTCCCCTCCCGGATGAGGTTTTTGATGGCGCTGTCGGTCTTCATCACCTCGCAGGCCGCCACCCGGCCCCCGCCCACCCTGGGCAGGAGCTGCTGGGAGAGCACCGCCCGCAGGCACATGGAGAGCTGGAGGCGGATCTGCTGCTGCCGCCCCGCGGGGAAGACATCCACGATGCGGTCGATGGAATCGGCGGCGGAGTTGGTGTGGACGGTGCCAAAGACCAGGTGCCCGGTCTCCGCGGCGGTGAGGGCGGTCTCGATGGTCTCCAGGTCCCGCATCTCCCCCACCAGGATCACGTCCGGGTCCTCCCGAAGGGCGGCCCGCAGCCCGGCGGCAAAGCTCCCGGTGTCCCGGCCGATCTCCCGCTGGTTGATGACGCACTTCTTGGGGGTGTAGACGTATTCGATGGGGTCCTCCAGGGTGAGGATGTGCTTCTGCTCCCGCCGATTGATCTGCTCCAGGATGGCGGCCAGGGTGGTGGATTTGCCGGAGCCGGTCTCCCCGGTGATGAGCACCAGCCCCTGGTTGTAGGCGGGGAACTCCGCCACCACCGGCGGCAGCCCCAGGCGGTCCAGCTCCGGGATCTCCTCGCTGAGGAGGCGGATGGCGGCGGACCAGGCCCCCTGCTGCCGGAAGAGGTTGATGCGGCAGCGCACCCCCGCGATGGTGGCGGAGAGGTCCGCCTCCCCCACCACGTCCGCCTTGCGCAGCTCCCCGCCCGCCAGTTCCCTGGCCGCCGCGGTGCAGGCCTCCTCGGTCAGGGGAGTGTCGTCCATCTCCCGGATGCTGCCGTCCACCCGGTAGCGGGGGGTCAGCCCCTGCACCAGGTGGATGTCGCTGGCCCCGTCCGCCAGGGCCTTGGCTACAAGTCCTTCGATCATCATAAGCCTTGTTCTCCTTATCCTTTGCGCGTTTGCCTTCTTTTTCCTATCCGTCCCCCAGCACCCGGTTGATCTCCTCAGCGGAGGTCACCCCCTCCAGCACCAGCCGGCGGCAGTCGTCCATCATGGGGGAAAATCCGGCGGCCCCCATAGCCGTTTCCAGCTCTGTCATGGAGCGCTCCCGGATGGCCCGGCGGATAGCCGGGGTCACCGTCAGCACCTCAAAGGCGCCCACCCGCCCCCGGTAGCCGGTGCCGAAGCACTCCCCGCACCCGGCTCCCCGGTAGAAGGTGTACTCCCCGTCGGGGGCAAGGCCCAGGGCCTGGGCTTCCTCCGGGGTGGGGGTGTAGGCCCGGCGGCAGTGGGGGCAGACCCGCCGCACCAGCCGCTGGGAGACGATGCCCTTTAGGGCCCCGGCGATGAGGTAGCTCTCCACCCCGATGTCCAGCAGGCGGTCGATGGAGGAAAGGGCGCTGTTGGTGTGGACGGTGGAAAAGACCAGGTGGCCGGTCATGGCCGCCCGCATGGCGATCTCCGCCGTCTCCCCGTCCCGGATCTCCCCCACCGCGATGATGTCCGGGTCCTGGCGGAGCACCGCCCGCAGGACGCTTGCAAAGGTGAGGCCGGTCTTCTCGTTGATCTGCACCTGGCAGACCCCGTCCATCTGGTACTCCACCGGGTCCTCCAGGGAGACCAGGTTCACTTCCTCCCGCCGCAGCCGGTGGATGATGGCGTAGAGGGTGGAGGTCTTGCCGGAGCCGGTGGGGCCCACCATCAGCACCATCCCCTCGGTGGTGGTATCCAGCAGGTGGCGCAGCCGCCGCAGGTTCTCCCCCAGCAGGCCCACCCCCTCCAGGGTGGAAAGCTCCGGGGTCTTCCGCAGCAGGCGGACCACCACCTTCTCCCCGTGGATGGTGGGCAGGGTGGAGATACGCAGGTCCAGGGCCTCCTGGCGGACGGTGGCGTTGGCCCGGCCGTCCTGGGGGATGTTCTTCTGGGCGATGTCCATCCGGGCCATGATCTTCATGCGGGAGATCACCGGCCCCTGGAGCTCCAGGGGCACCGTGATGATGTTGCGCAGCACCCCGTCGATGCGCATCCGGATGGCCATGCTGTCCTCCCCCGGCTCCATGTGGATGTCGCTGGCCCCCTCGGTGGCCGCCCGGTCGATGATGGAGTTTACCAGCCGGATGGCCGGGGCGGCGTCCGCCTCCTCCTCATCCACCGTCACGCTCTGGGGGCCGGGGGCGGCGTACTGGCTGCCCAGCAGGTCCCGCCGCATATCCTCGATGGCCTGCATGGCCCCCTGGTTGCTGTAGAGGTTCTGCACCGCCCGCTCCACCGCGGCGGCGGAGGCGATGAGGGGGATCACCCGGCGGCGGGTCACCGCCCGCACCTCCTCGATGGCCACAAAGTTCAGGGGGTCCGCCATGGCGATCTGGATGTCGCTGCGGGTCATCCGCACCGGCACCACCATATGCTTTTTGGCGATGCTCTTGGGCAGCGCCTGGGCCATCTCCGGGGGGATGGCGAAGGTGTTCAGGTCGATGAACTCCACCCCCAGCTGGTCCATCAGGGTGCTGATGAGCTGCTTTTCGGTGATGAAGCCGTTTGCCTGGAGCACCTCCCCCAGGCGCTGGCCGCTGCCGCTCTGGAGCTGCAGGGCCTCCTCCAGCTGTTCCTGGGTGATGATCCCGCCCTTTACCAGCAGGTCCCCCAGTCGGATGTATTTCATGGTCCTTCCCCCTCTGTTGGCAGTTTATATGGATTCAGGCACCGGACGAAGACCCCCTCCTCCGGCGTACTGGCCGCGATGCTCCCATTGGCCTCCCCCACCGTCAGGTGGATGATGAAGCCTCCCTCGGTGCACAGCACCCGGAGGTCCTGCACCTCGTAGGCGCCGTTGCCGTAGGCTCCGGGGGGCAGCACCCGCTTCCCCCCGGCCAGCAGCTGCTTTGCGCTGTCCAGCTCCAGGGCCGCTCCCTGGCCGTAGGAGTCGCTGCGGTAGGTATCCAGCACCGGGCCGGCGGCGTCCGCCTTGGTCACCACGTCCCTGGCGTACCGCAGATCGTCCGCCAGGGCATCCAGGGCGGTGGAAAGGAGCAGCTGGGTCTCCGATTCGGCGGTGACCTCGTGGTAGCCCCGGAGGGCCAGCCGCAGACCCGTGCCCACCACCAGGGCCAGCAGCACCAGGATCAGGGTGGCGCAGAGCATCTCCACCAGGGTGAAGCCTCTCTCATCGGTCCGTTTTCTTCTCATGGGGCGGCCTCCGGTCTGCGGGTGTAGGAGTACATCCCTTCCCCGCCGTAAAGGTCGATCTGCACCTTTTTGTCCGTCCCCAGGGTGAGATTTTTCACCGTGAGCTCCGCCTGGGCCGCCGGTGCGGCGGTCTGTTCTTCCGCCTCGGTGAGGGCGGCGTAGTGGTCCCGGTCGGTCTGCCGGGCCCGCTGGTCGATACCCGCGGAGGCGGTGATCCCCGCAAAGAGCAGGGCCACGGACAGCACCGCCACCAGGGTGGCGCAGAGCACCTCGATGAGGGTCTCCCCCCGGCTGTTACGGAGTTTCCGGTTCATTTGCCTGCGCCTCCTTTTTGGCGATCCAGTTGACCTTCCAGGTCATGGGATCGGTTAGGTTTTCCTCGTTTGCCGGCTTATCATTCAGGACGAAGAGCTCCGCGGGGGATATGCTGGGGGCAAGCTCCGCCTCCATGATGTAGGGGGTTCCCGCCGGGTCCTCCAGGGTGGCGGTGAGGGCAATGAAGCCGCTGCTGCGCACCTCCGCCAGAAGGGTCACCTTCTCCCCCAGGCCGGGGTAGGCCGTTTGGTCCACCTGCGCCGTCAGGGAGAGGGTATAGGGGCTCCGGGGGGTCAGCTGGGTATCCCCCAGCTTTGTAAATTCGTAGTTATAGCCGCTTTCCTGCTTGGAGGAGGGGAGGGTGAACTGCCCCCGGAAGAGGGCGTCCAGGTCCCGCTCCAGGGGGAGGACCTCCTTCAGGCCGCAGGCAAAGTGCCCCGGCACCTGGGTGTAGGTGCGCTCCCCCGGCGGCTCGGCATCAGGGTCCCCCGCCACCGGGTCAACGCTGGTGTACTTGTACCGCCCGCGGTACTCCGCCTTCTCCAGCTCCCCGCACACCAGGCGCAGGGCGGAGGAAAGGGCCAGGTACTTCTGCTGTTCCTCCTTGTTGCTGCGGACCTTGCCGGCGTTGGATACGGCGGCGGTCAGCAGGGAGGCGGCCACCATCATGCACAGCAGCAGCAGCGCCAGGGCCAGCAGGATGGAGGCCCCCCGGCGGCTCTTCAGTTTTCGTTGCAGCTGCTCCAAGGGGGTCTCTCCTTTCTCCGCCGGTCTATCCTTTCTCCGCCGGTCTATCCCACCTTTGCGGTCATCTGGATGGTGTGGCTCCTGCCCTCCATGGTGAGGGTGATCTCCAGCGGGATCTCCGTGACGCCCGCTCCGATGTCGCTCAGGGTGATCTTTTTATCGCTCGCCGTCACCTTGGCGGGAGGCGGGTCGGCCGTGCCCCGGAGGACGGCGCCTAGGTTGGAAACATCGTAGGCGCCAAAGTCGATCTGCCAGTCTCCGCCGGTGCCTTTCTCCGCCTCTGGCAGGGGCAGCACCGTGATGGCGATGGGGCTGAGGCCCTGGATGGGACTTCCCCCCACGGTGGTGCAGGTAAAGCTGATATGGGCCATCGCCTCGCAGGGGGCCCCGCCGGTAAAGGTGATGGCAGGCTTTTTCGTGCCGTCCTCCTTAGCCTGGGACACCTGGCAGATGACCTCGTCGCAGACCGCCGCTGTCAGCTCCAGGCTGCTCAGGGGCAGGGCGTTGCCGCCGCTGTAGGGCGTCACCGGCACTGTTGTGGTGCCGCCTTTAAAGAGCCGGACCGTATTGGGCCGCAGTTCCAGCTCGGTGGTGACGTTGGCAGTGAGGGTAAAGCTGTGGGCCGTACCGTCCTTGGTGTAGGTGATGACCAGCTTGGTGGTGCCCACATTCTGGGGGGTCACCGTCAGGGTCCCGGTGTCTTCTCCGATCTGTACATCCACGGCGGTCTGGTCCTTCGGGTCGGTGGCTACCGACCATTTGCCCCCCGGCTGCACCACCGCCAGGCCCAGGGTCTCGGTATGGGGCGCGGCGGTGAAAAGATCCAAAGTGATGGGCTGGCCGCCTTGGGGGCGGGTGATGCCGTAGACGGGCCACTCCCCGTAGTGGACCCGGTAGCTCCCCTGGTCCTTGGTGAGGATGGTGGGGAAGGGGTAATCCAGGCCCGCAAGCTCGGCGCGCTTGGACGGCGGGTAGCTGTACTTGCCGGATACCGAAAGCCCCTCCACCTCGGTGGTGACCCGGTGGAAGTCCGGCAGCAGAGTATAAATGCTCTTGCCGTCCACCAGCTCCAGCCCCGCAAGCTGCCGGTAGGTGAGCTCCGTCACGTTGGGGTTCTTCGTGGTGTTGTCCTTGCTGGGGTCGCTGTGGTCGATGCCGTTGGTCTGGAAAAGATCGGTCTTGAAGGCCAGGGGATCGTCTGTGGGCCTCTGCTTGCGGATATTCTCGGCCTTGCCGCCGTTGTTTTTGAGGACCGTGTCCTTGTAGTAGTAGCAGTTGGTGATGGTGCAGGTGCCGCGATTCCCAACATGATGCTTCTTATCTATGCTATCATCCTCGAACACGGTATAGACATCGCCGGTGCCCCCCAGGGCATACAGGGCACGGATATAGGGATTGGCCTTCTTGCCATCCCGGTCGGTGACGCCGGGCAGCTCCACAAAGCTGTAGCAGTTGGCCAGGGCGTTATCCGTGTCGTTCCCTGTCTGGCGGCCGATGAGCTCGGAATTATCGCCCCCCACCCGCAGGGGCTTCATATAGCTGCCCCCCACGATGCCGCCGATGTAGGCGCCCTTGGGGAATACGGTTTCGTTATCAGGCTTTTTGACAGACACATTGGCATCGATGGTGATGCTTCCCCCGGCGTAGCAGTTTGTGATGCTTTTCTGGCAGATGCCCGCCAGGCCCCCCACCCGCATATTGTCGTTATTCTGGGTGCCATCGGGGACATCGATATTGGTGACGGCGGAGCAGTTCTTCAGCTCCATCCGGGAGATGCCCAGAAGGCCGCCGATGCCGCTGCCGCCCCAGCCGCCGGCGGTGTACACCTTGGCGTTGATGGTGTAGCCGGAGACGGCGCAGTTTTCCACCTTGCCGTTGCCGTTGCCGTCCCCGTCCGCCGCCGCCAGCCCCGCCAGGGCGCCGATGGCGTACCACCTGGAGTCGCTGGTGATGCCCTTGTAGTAGCCGCTGTTGATGAAGCCCGTGCCTTTGGAATCGTGGAGGATCATATTCTCCAGGGTGCCGCCGTAGACGATGCCGAACAGCCCGGCGCAGGAGGACTGCTGGCCCTGGATGCTGACATTTTCGATGACATAGTCCGCCCCGTTGTAGCTGCCGCCGAACCAGCCGTAGAGGTCGCCGGTGTCGCCGCCGGTATTGTCGTAGTATTCCGCGATGGGGGTGTATTCTTTGCTGTTCCCGTTCAGGTCGTGGCTCTGGAGCCAGTAGAGCTTCCCGGCCTTGCGGTTCCGGGAGGAGGTGAGGTAGGGGAAATATCCCATATCCCCTCCCTTCTGGCCGGCCTGGATCACCGTCCGGGTGTTTTTGCCACTGGTATTCCAGTTGATGAACTCCAGCTGCTCCACCGACCGCACCCCATAGGGATTTTCCTCTGTGCCGGGAATGGATTCAAGCTCCTTGGCAACGGTCCAGCCGCCGGGGGCCTTTTCCACCGCCAGCGCCCCGGCGAAATGGGGGTTCACCGCGAAGGTGACGCTGAAGCTGCCCTGGGTGAGGGTCAGGGAGGCGTTGGGATGATCCGGTTTGTTTTCCGGATAGAGACCGGCTTTGGCACTGTCCGGAATGTAGGTGTGGTAGGACCGGAAGGTGTAGCCGGGCATCAGCACCGCCAGAGCATCGTTCACCGTCGTTTCGGAAGGGATGTCGGCAGTGAAGGGCACGGTGTTTTTCCCGCTGCCGTCCGCGTAATAGAGGCTCCCTCCGCTGGCGCCGACCGTTGTGCCGTCCTTTTCGTAGTAGCCGTAGCCGTAGCCGGTCACAACGCCGCCGTCATCGTGGGCGTTGGAAAGGGTAGTCAGTCTGCTGATCTTGTTCTCCTCGGTCTTTTGGGAGTCCACCGCCAGCAGCTGTATATAATAGGCGTCCTTTCCGTCCTTGGTCAGCTTCTCCCAGTAGTAGGCGCCCATCTCCCCCAGGTCCATAGGGTCAGGCCACTCGCCGTAGTGGATGGGCTCCCCGTCGGCATCCTTCACCGCGGTGGGGTAGGGGAACTCTCCGCTCTTCTCTATCTTGGACATCCCCTTCACCGCGGAGGGCGTGCCCGCCAGCGTCCCGTAGGGCAACGGCGAGGCCTTCCGGGGGGTGTAGTCGGCGTTGTAGGAGGTCCCCCGGTAGGTGAAGTTCCCCTGGTTGAGGTAGTAGGTCCCCGTCTGGGTCCCCTCCCGCCGGCCGCAGAAGCCGTAGGTCTCCACCTTCCGGCCGCTGGACCGGAGGTCTGTGGCGGCGTAGGAATCGCTGATGCTGCCGGAATTATAGCCTGCAAATCCGCAGATCCGGACTTCTTTGACGGTCTCGTCCACCGTCGCCGTAAGGCGGCCCACGCTGTAGGTGTTCCGGATGGTGCCGGTGTTCTCCCCCACCGCGCCGCCCATATAGGTCTCGGCGTAGGAGTAGTTATCGGAGGCAAGGAGGGCGGCTTCCGCTCCGCAGTTTTCAAGGATGCCCTGGTTGCGCCCCACCAGCCCCCCGATGTACATCCTGGAGCCGCTGTTATACCCGGTAAAGCTGGCCCCGGACACGGCGCAGTTCTGCACGGTGCCGTCGCTGCGGCCCACCAGCCCCCCGATGTACAGCCGGGCGGAGCCGTTCTCCATCTCTACCTTCACCTGGGCGTCCGGGTCCATCTTGTAAACGATGCCCCGCAGCGTCCCCTCCGAAAAACCGAACAGCCCGGCGTAGGAACGGGTGCTCCCCTTCGGAACATCGAAGACCACCCCGGAGATGGTGTGGCAGCCCCCGTTGTAAGTACCCAGGAAGGACTGGTCGAGGTCGAACCGCCCGATGGGCTCCTGGCGGAAAGCGCCGTCCGCCGTCTTGGTCTCAAAGAGCCCGTAGCCGGTGTAGCTGCCGTAGTTCAGGTCCAGCTCCTGGCGGAAGGTGAGGCTGTGGGCCTCGTTGTGGTGGTACTCCGGGAACTTGCCGAGGCTGTAGAGGTGCCGGGGGGTGCGCAGGCCCAGGGTATGGCGGGCGTCCGCCAGCTCCCCATGGTATTTCTCCAGCTCTTCGGTGTATTTCGTCCATGTCTCGTTATTACCGACGGCGGTCCAGTAGCTGCTTCCGCTCTCCGCCTGGTAGGGGACCACCGTCTCCGCAAAGTGGGGGCTGTAGAAGTATTCCCCCCGTGCCTCCTCTTCCCCCGTTCCCGGCATAAAGGAGAAGTTCAGATACCGGTAGATCTTCCCGTCCGCCGTCTTGCTGTTCACCAGCTCCTCCGGCAGGGGGGCAAGGTAATAATCCGCCTCGTTTCCCTCGCTGTTTTTCCAGGTGGTAGGGATCAGCTCCGGGGTGGTCCCGCCCCCTTTTCCGGGCTTCGCGTAGGTCTTCGTCACCGGTGGCACTACCAGCGTGCCGTCGGCGGGGTCAAAGTAATTGTAGGTCACTTCCACCTCGTCGGTCTTCAGGTCGTCCTGGAGGAGGGCCACCGCGTAGCCGTCCAGCAGGATGGTCTCCTTGTCGGAAAGCTCCCCGATGAGGTACCGGGCGTTGCCGCCGGAAAATCCGTAGCTGCTCTTCCCGTCGCTGCCGGCGTATTCCTCGTAGTAGACCAGGCTGGGCTTTTTGAACTCCGCGTTCCAGTCCCCGTAGTGGGGCAGGGCGGCAAGACCGGGGAAGCTGTAGACCACCAGGTTCAGCCGCTCCCGGAGGTTGTAGGGGCTGCTGCTTTGCCCCGTCTTCCAGGCAAAAGCGTTCCCCAGCAGCATGCCAAAGTCCTTCCCGGTCATCTCCTCATAGGTTTTGCTGTCCGCAGAGTTCCCGCCCCGGCGGTATGTATTCGTCAGGCTATCGCCGGTGTTGCCGGTAAGGGGCGGGTAGGTGATACTGCCGTTTGTCCCAACCGAGCAGAGCACCGAGTAGACGTTCTTCGAGGTGGTCTTCCCGCTGCCCAGACAGAGGCCGGCAGTGGTCATCTTGGTATTGCCCCCGGTTACGATAAAGCCGGCGGCGTAGCAGTTCTCCAGCCCGGCCGTTCCGCTCAGGTCCCCGATGAGACCGGCGGCGCTGCACGCGGCGTTGCTGTTCCCGGTCAGGTAGCAGTCGGCGTAGGAATTTTGGACGGTCACCTGGCCCCCGGCCTCCACCGAGCCCACCAGCCCGCCGGCTGTGCTGCTCCCTTGGACGGTGGCGGCCGCCAGGCAGTTTGTCATCGTCCCGGTGGTCATTCCGCCCACCAGGCCCCCGGCCTTGGCTCCCCGGATCCTGTACCGGTAGCCGGCCTCGTCTGTGTCGCTGCCCAGGAGGCTGCGCAGATTCAGCTCCCCTTCCTCCGGCTCCCAGTAGACCCAGCAGCCGTCAAAGCTGGCATAGAACGCCTGCCCTGCCAGCGCCCCGGCGGCGCCGGTGCCGGTCTCCACGCCGGCGTTCACCAGCCGCACGTTCCGGAAGGCAAAAAGGTCGGTTGCTTTCCTGCCCTGCGCCTTGGCGAAGAGGCCCGCCGGGGCGTCCCCCGTTTCCGAGACATACAGGTCCCGGATGGCGAACTCCCTGCCGTCAAAGCTCGTGAGGCTGTTATTGGTGATAGGGCGGAACTTATAGTTCGGGTAGGTCTCGTTGCTGGCGCAGCGTATCTCCGCCATCTGGACCGCCTTGTCCTTATCCGCCCCCACGCCGGAAAAACCGGTGTCCAGGTTCTGGAGGTGGCGCAGGTACTCCAGGTAGGCGGTATCGCTGCCGCTGCTCTCCCTGGCGAAGAGGCTGTTGTCATCGTCCTGGGCGGTGATCTGGCTGAAGCTGCCGTCCGCGGAGGTCAGGCTGGCCTCCACGGTAAAGATCTCCCCCAGGTCCATCGTCCTGCCGGGGAAGAGCCCGGCGAACCGGCGATCCCCCAGCTCATCCAGCACCCAGGTCCGGGTGTAGTTCTTCCCCTTCCCCTCGGCGCTTTCGGAGGCCTCCGCCCGCTCGAAGAAGGGGTCCTTGGTCTCCGCCCCGTCGTCATAGAGGGTGACGGTCTCCCCGCCGTATTGCAGCGTCACCGCCAGCTTGGCCTTGTCCCGCCCGATGGCATCCGGGACCCAGCGGCTCACCGTCACGGTAAGCCGCTCTTCGTTTTTTATCATCACCGTCAGGGTGGGGGTGGCGGCGGTATCGATGTCCTCCCCCTCGGCCATGCCGCCGCTGTAGCGGCCCAGCATGGGGACGGCCTTCATCCGCTCGCTCCGGGGGGCCGTGCTCCAATCCCGGTAAAAAGCGGCAAAATCCCCCGCCACCAGCTTCTCCAGCTCCCCGTCCACATAGAAGACATCGGTGACGCTGCCGCTCACCGGCTCATAAACAATGTAGAACTCCCCCTGGCGCAGGGCCGGGTCGATGCTGCCCGTGGTCAGGAGCCGCTCCAGGGAGGGGTCGGTTTTTTCCGCCGTGTGGGCAATATAATAGAGGTTCTGCTCCTCTTCCCCCGCGGCGCGGGCGGCAAGGGCCACCGCGTTGCCCTCCCCTTTTACCAGGCCCTTGAGCTGTTTGCCGCCGGAAAGCAGCACCGCCCGGTTCTGGGCCGCCATGTAGATCCCGCGGGCGGCGTTATCCAGCCGGGTGATCTCCAGCTGCTTCTGGAAGCACAACACAGCCACGGCGGAGATCCCCAGGAGCACCACAAGGATCGCCACCGCGGCCAATGTCTCCACCAGCGTGAAGCCGCTGTTCTGTTTGTGCAAAATCTTTCCCCTCATTTGTTTACCTCTATGTACCCTTTGCCCCGCCGGCCGTTTGCCTGGAACTTTCTTTCCCTGCCAATAATACACCTGCGTTTATAAAGCAGCGTTTCCACGTCCCCCCGGACTCCTTCCGCGCCGGGAGGCCTTCCTTTCTTTAAATCCGCTTTCCATGCGGGTCTTCTAAAGAATTTGCGCCCAAAACTTTATTCCATATCCGAATCGGACACCAAGAAAATTTTATCATATCCGATTCGGATATACAATAACTTTTGCAGAATTTTCCGCATAAAAAGCGTCCTCGATAGAATTGCCTCATCTTTTCGCTGGGAATGTCACAAATCCTCACACGAAGTCAAACTCAGTCTTTCCAAAAAGGGGTGAGAACATGGAGATCGATTATCAGGCCATCGGCACACGGATCCGCCGCCTGCGCAAGGCCCAGGGTCTGACCCAGCAGACCCTGGCGGAGCTTTCCGACCAGGAGCCCTCCAATATTTCCCACATCGAGCGGGGGGCCACCAAGCTGAGCCTGCCCACCCTGGTGAGCATCGCCAACGCCCTGGGGGTGACGGCGGATCAGCTCCTCTGCGACAGCATCGCCGCCTCCGGGACCGTATACCGGCAGGAGCTCATGGCTCTTCTTGATGACTGCTCCCACTGGGAGCTGCGCCTCATCACCGAGACCATCCGCACCCTCCGGGAGGGACTGCGCCAGGTGCCGCCGCAGAGGTGACGCCCTCCGGTCAGTCCATCTGGGCTTTCGGCCAGCAGCAGACCCCTACCTCCAGGGCCATCTGCTCCTGGAGATGGAAGTTGGCGTACCGGCAGAACCAGCAGCTCTTCACGGCGCAGAGGCCGATCCGCCTTCCCGCAAAGACCGGACACCGCTGCTCCGGCCAGACACTTCCGCCGGGACGGGTCTTCTTCAGGCTCCCCTGCGATGGGCTGCCGCCTTTCCCTGCGGATCTCTCCTGGATCTCCATCATTCCGAACCTGCGCCTCCTCTCCCTGCGGCAAATAAAAGGATTTGTTCCCGGAGGTCTCCGGGAACAAAGGGGGGGCCGGCCCCCCCCTTTGGTACTCTCCTCCGCCCGGCCGGGCGAAACACCTTGACAAACCTGTGTTAGACGTGGTATGTTCATTATATCAAACCCACCGTGATTTTTGAGGCCTTGCGCAGATTTTGCGCATTTTTGCGTATAATTTGCTAATCCAGGAAAGGAGAAGGCATATCAATGCTGCACTTTGCTTTATGTGATGACGACGAAGAGCAACGGGCCGCTGTGCGCAAGCTGCTGCTGGACTATGCGGCGGCCCGTCCCGGTCTTTCCGTCAAGGTCTCTGCTTTTTCTTCCGGCCTGGACCTGCTGGCTGCGGAGGAAAGCAGCAGCTTTGACCTGTACGTGCTGGATGTGGTGATGGCCGGCCTCTCCGGCATCCGGCTGGGGGAGCGCCTCCGGGAGCTGGGCAGCTCCGGAGCCATCATCTACCTTACCATCTCCCCGGAGTACGCCATCGATTCTTATTCCGTCCGGGCTTTCCAGTACCTGATGAAGCCGGTGAACGCGGAAATGCTCTTTCGGGTGCTGGACGAGGCCGTTGCCGCTATGGAGAAAAAGAAAAGCGCCTGCATTATGGTGAAAAGCCGGGACAGCCTGCGGCGGGTGCGCCTGGACGAGATCCTCTATGCGGAGCTGGTGGAGCGGACAGTGCACTACCACCTGACCGGCGGGGAGCGGCTGGCCAGCACGACGATACGCGGCCCCTTTCCGAATGAGATCGCGCCTCTCCTGGCAGACCCCCGGTTCTTTCTCTGCGGGGCCAGCTTTGCGGTCAATCTCTTTTATGTCACCGCGGTGGAAAAGGGCTGCCTGCTGCTGGACGGGGGCAGACGGGTCCCCCTTTCCCGCAGCATGGCCGCCCAAGCCCGGCAGCGGTGGAGCAGCTACTGGCTGGATCCCCCGCGATAACCGGCCCGTCCCGGAAAACTATCGTATAAGGAGAATTTCTCTGTGACGATTTTAAGAGACATTTCCTTCCTCTGGTCGATGCTCCATGTCATCGCCATCTTTTTGCTGCTCTTCATCCCACGCTATCCCTGGGGCAGGACGCTGGTCATCAGCTTTGCCGGGGCGGGGACGCTCCTCGTCTTCAATGTGTTCGCCATGTACTGGCTGGGGCACGGCATCATCATGCGCGCCGCCTTCTTTTCCTGCACCCTGCCCACCATGCTGCTCTTCTTCCTGCTTTCCAAATACCGGGACGGACGGTATTTCTTCCTCTTCTGCCTTTCGGACACCATCTGTTTCTGGCTCCTGCAGGTCACCAACTTCCTGGACCGCCTCACCGGGGATACCTACGTTGTCCTGCTGGTGAGCCGTCTGGTGGCCTTTCCCGTGGCGGAGTACCTGCTGTGGCGGTATCTGCGCCGCCCCTTTCTGGAACTCCAGGCCAGTCTGCTGCGGGGGTGGTGGATGTTTACCGCCATGGGCGCGGTGTACTACCTGCTCATCATGGTCACTGCGGTGCCGGTGGATGCCCCCATGCCGGACCGTGTCGGGCTCATCCGCATCCTGCTGGTGCTGATCCTGATGCCCCTCACCTACATCACCATCCTCCGCTCCCTGTGGCGGCAGATGCAGATCTATGAAAGCGCCCGGCAGACGGCGCTGCGCCAGCGGGATTACACCGCCATCTGCCAGAAGATGGAGCTGGAGAGGATCTACCGCCACGATATGCGCCACCACCTCATCGTGATGACCGGGCTGCTCCAGCAGGGGGACTGTGCCGGCGCCCAGCAGTATGTCCAGGAGCTGCAGGGGAAGCTCAACGGCCTGGACCGCAGCGACTGGTGCGCCAACACCGCCCTGAACTCGGTGCTTACCGCCTATTTTTCCCAGGCCAAGGAGGCGGGCTGCCGCCTGGAGACCAACATCCGCGTCCCCGCCCAGCTCCCCCATTACGACGAGATGGACCTCTGCATGATCCTCTCCAACGCCCTGGAAAACGCCATCCACGCCCTCCGGGAGCTGCCGGAGGAGGAGCGGTGGCTGAATGTGGACCTGGAGCTGACCGATAACCAGCGCCTTGCCCTGCGGGTGGGCAACGCCTGCCCCCTGCCGGTGCGCTTCGGCCCCGACGGGCTGCCCCTCACTCCCCCCAGGGAGGGCCACGGGCTGGGCCTGCGGAGCATCCAGTCCACAGTAAAGCGGTACGGGGGCCTCTTCCGCTGCCAGTGGCAGGAGGGGCAGTTCCTCCTCCAGGCGGTGCTCTTTCCCGCCGGGCGGTGACAAACCCTGTTGACATACCGAAAGGAGGACCCCTTATGGCTTTCCCGCTCCTGCGGCAGCAGCGGGGCTATTTCCTCCGGCGGCTGCCGGCGCCCCTTCTCTGGACCGCGATCCTCTGCGGCGGAGGGTGCGCCGCCATCGAGTATTTCTACGGTCCGGGGGAGGCCTTTGCCAACGCCCACCCCTTCCTGATGGGGATGGTCACCTGCGCCGGCCTGATGGGGGCCGGCATCGCGGCAGTCTATCTCATCGTCCGGCTGCTGGCCCTCCTGGGGCACAGGGGGCGGCTGAAAAAGACCGCCTGCCGCTACCTGCCGCCGGACTCCGGCGACCCCCTCCCCCTGCTGGCGGAGGACCTGCGCTGCCGGGTGCTGGGCGACTCCGACATCTGGATGGGGGAGGAGTGGATCGTCTTCCCCGGCCGCGCCATGAAGCGGGACGCCGTGGCCGGGGTCTACTTTGAGGACTTTTCCCGGCAGTACCTTTCCCGGAAGGTCCGCATCACCCTGGTGGACGACCAGGGGAACGAAATGACGGTGGACCTCCCGCCGGGCCGGCACCCGGATATTTACCAATACCTGGCCCAGATGCACTCCCAGGCGGACCGGGGGGACCGCCGCAGGCTCACCGCCTTCCGCATGGAGGCCCAGCATCAGGACCGCCCGGCGGACTTCCGGAGGCTGAAGGCCCCTCCGCCCCAGGCCCCCCTGGGTCTTTCCCGGTGGGACCGCAGCCCCATCCTGGAGGAGAACCGGATCCGCAGCCGGTACGAGGAATGGCTCGTCACCTCCTACTGTGTCTACCTGGAGGGGCAGGACTACCGCGACGGGAGCACCGCCTTTGCCGGAGGCTTTGAGCGCACCCAGTACCAGCGGGAGCAGGCCCTCTGGGTGCTGGAGGCCCGCTGGGAGGTCACCGGCCGGGAGGAGCTGTTCTCCACGGTGGAGCATCTGATCCGCACCGGCCGCCTGGGCCGCGACGGCTGGCAGCTTGGGCGGGCCCCTATGGTGCTGGGGTACGGCTACGCCGCCGGATACCTCACCCGGCGGGAGCTGCTGGAATACTCCCTCCCCGCCGCCAAGGCCATCCAGGAGACCTTCTCCGGCTGGCGGGAGCTGACGGACAGCTACATGGCCTCCTTTGACCGCTGGGCCGCCCATTCCAACTCCCGGAAGCTCCGCCGCCGGGCCTACCGGCGGCTGCTGGCGGACCCCGCCTCCCCCCTGAACACCGTCCCCTTCCAAATGGAGCTCCAGGGGAGCTGTCAGGAGACCCTCCGCCTGCTGGGGGAGGAAACAACGCATCCATAAAAAATGCCCCGGAGGGGGAAGGCTTCCTGCCCTTCCTCTCCGGGGTGTTTTCTTTAGCGTATCTCTCCCGCCGCCCCCAGGGCGGCAACGGCTCCGTCCGCCGCAGCGGTGACGATCTGGCGCACCGCCTTGGTGCGGGTATCCCCGGCGGCAAAGACTCCGGGGAGGCTGGTGCGGCAGTCCTCCCCCGCCCGGATGTATCCCGCCCCGTCCAGCTCCAGCTGCCCGGCAAAGAGGGCGTTATCCGGCATAAGGCCGATGGCTACGAACACCCCCGCCGCCGCCAGGGAGCTTTCGGCCCCGGTCCCCACCTCCCGCAGGCGCAGGCCGGAGACCTTGTCCTCCCCGGTGATCTCCTCCACAACGGTATTGTAGTGGATGTGGATATTTTCCCGCTTCTTCACCGCCTCCGCCAGGATCTGGCTGCCCCGGAACGCATCCCGCCGGTGGATCAGGTGGACGGCGGAGCAGTGGTTCGCCAGGAAGAGAGCGTCCTCCAGGGCGGTGTTCCCGCCCCCCACGATGGCGGTCTCCTTCCCCCGGAAGAAGGCCCCGTCACAGGTGGCGCAGTAGGAGACCCCCCGGCCGGCGAGCCGCTCCTCCCCAGGGCAGCCCAGCTTGCGGCGCTTGACGCCGTTGGCGATGATGACCGTTTTCCCCTCGTAGAGCCCCCTGGCGGTGGCCACAGCCTTGGGATCGGCGTCCAACTGGACGCTCACCGGTTCCTCCAGGCGGATCTCCACCCCCAGGCTGGTCACCTGATCGTAGAGGGCCATGGCCAGGTCCGCCCCGGCGATGCTCTGGATGCCGGGGTAGTTTTCCACCATGGGGGTGTTCACCACCTGCCCCCCGTAGATGGTCTTTTCCAGCACCAGGACGGATACCCCCGCCCGCTTGGCGTAAAGAGCTGCGGTGAGCCCGGCAGGCCCCCCGCCCAGGATCAAAACATCATAAAGCATTTTTATACCTCCAAACTTTTTCTTCCTTTTTTCTTGCGAAAGAAAAAAGAACGGTGAGATTCCGGCGCAAGGCCCTGCCTCCGGGGATGGCACAGCGGTCCTCTGCCGGTCTCCGGCGGGCTGTCCTCCTTTATTGTTTGTATGGATTTTATCTGTTTATACAAAATGTATTATAATCCCCCAGAGACCATGGCGGTCATCCGCTCCACATCCGCCGCCAGCAGCGGCAGGGAGGAAAGCTCCGGGTCCTCCGCCAGCAGGCGGGCGGCCACGCGCTGGGTCTGGGCCAGCACCTGGCTGTCCGCGGCCAGGTCCGCGAACCGGAGCTGGGGCAGGCCATGCTGCCGCAGTCCGAAGAAATCCCCCGGCCCGCGGGTGCGCAGGTCGTATTCCGCGATGGCGAAGCCATCCCCGGTGGAGGTCATGAACCGCAGCCGCTCCCTGGCGGCCTCCCCCTTGGCGTCGGAAAGGAGGATGCAGCAGGACTTTGCCTTCCCCCGGCCCACCCGGCCCCGGAGCTGGTGCAGCTGGCTGAGGCCGAACCGCTCGGCGTTCTCGATGAGGATGATGACGGCGTTGGGGACATCCACCCCCACCTCGATGACGGTGGTGGAGACCAGAAGCTGGAGCTTTCCCGCCGCGAAGGCGGACATCACCGCCTCTTTCTCCTTCCCCTTCATCTTGCCGTGGAGGAGCCCCACCCGGTATCCGGCAAAGGGCCCCTTCACCAGGTCCTCCATATAGGTGACGGCGGCTTTCAGGCCGGGGATGCCCTCCCCGGTCTCGTCCTCCTCCACCAGGGGGCAGACGATATACCCCTGGTACCCGGCGTCCAGGTGCTTTTTGACATAGTTCAGGGCCCGCCGGCGCTTATCCCCGCCCACAAAATAGGTGTCGATCTTCTGCCGCCCAGGGGGCAGCTCGTCGATCACCGAAAGCTCCAGGTCCCCGTAGACGATCAGCGCCATGGTCCGGGGGATGGGGGTGGCGGACATCACCAGGACGTTGGGGTCCTCCCCCTTTCCGCAAAGGCGCATCCGCTGGGCCACCCCAAAGCGGTGCTGCTCATCGGTGACCACCAGCCCCAGCTCCCGGAAGAGGGTATCCCCGGTGATGAGGGCGTGGGTACCGATCATCAGGTCGATCTCCCCCTGCTTCAGGGCGGCCTTCCGCTCCCGCTTTTCTTTAGGTGTGCAAGAACCGGTCAGCAGCCCCAGGCGCATCCCCAGGGGCTCCAGCAGGGGGGCAAGGCTTTGGTAATGCTGCTCCGCCAGGATCTCGGTGGGGGCCATCAGGACGCTTTGGCGGCCGTTTCTGTAGCAGAACCAGCAGCAGGCGGCTGCCACCATCGTTTTGCCGCTGCCCACATCCCCCTGGACCAGGCGGTTCATAGGCACCTGGGAGCAGAGGTCCCCCGCCGCCTCCCGGATGGCCCTCTCCTGGGCCCCGGTGAGGGGAAAGGGCAGCGCCTTCCGGAAGGGGGCCAGGTCCACCGGCTCCATGGGCCGGGTGCGCTCCCCCTGGCGGCCCTTTTTGACCCGCGCAAAGCTGATGCTCAGGGTCAGCAGCTCATCGAACACCAGCCGCCGGCGCGCCCGCTCCGCGGCCTCCCAGGAGGGGGGGCGGTGGATGATCCGCAGGGCCCGGTCCAGGGAGCAGAGGTGGTTTTCTTCCCGCACCCACTCCGGCAGGGGGTCCGGGATCTCCGGCAGGGCGGCCAGGGCGGTGGCTGCGTCCTTGGCGATCCCCCGGTTGGTGAGGCCGGCGGTGAGGGGATAGACCGGGGAGAGCCCCGCGGCATCTCCGGGATAGACCGCCGGATTGGTCATTTCCCTGCGGATGAGGGTGCCCTCCACCCGGCCATAAAAGAGATACTCCCTGCCCACTTCCAGCCCGGCCACTGTATATTTCCCGTTAAAGAAGGTCAAAGTAATGGTGTCCCGCTCATCCACTCCTATGAGTTTATGGGTGGTGAGGCCCTTGCGTATCATCCTTTCCGGGCCCTTCTCCCCCAGGACGGCCCGCACCGCCTGCTTTTCCCCCAGCGTGCTTTCCCGGATGGTGACGGCCCGGCGCAGGTCGATATAATCCCTGGGGATATGGCGCAGGAGATCCCCCACGGTGGTGACGCCCAGCTTCCGGTAATTTTGCATCCGCCGCTCCCCCACCCCCCGCAGGAAGCGGACCTCGCTTTCCAGCGTGACGCTCACAGCCGTTCTTCCCTCCCTTCGGCTCCTTCTGCTTTTATTATAAACCAAACCGGTCTGTTTGTCATGGCCTGCCGGAAAAATCCTTTCCCCGCCCCAAAATCTCCCGGAAAAGGTTGACAAGGGCAGGGGCGGTTGTTATAATAATGTAGCTGTCCCCTTTTCGGCGGATCCCTTGGAATGTACACGATCCATTAGCTCAGTTGGCAGAGCATTTGACTTTTAATCAAAGGGTCCGGAGTTCGAACCTCCGATGGATCACCAGGCCAGGGCCTGGAGCCATTTGTGTGGCTCCGGGCCTTTTGTTTTGTCCGAAATCAGCGGGTGAACCCCAGGCATCTAAACTGTTCAAGCGAGACAGCGGGGCAGGCCCCGCGGCCAGCCCCTACCCGGCCCCCTCATACGAGGGGGCCTTACCTTTGTGCAGAATTTTAGCGGCTGCCCGGAGACATAGGCTGCATCCAAGGTGTTTGGCCGTGACGAGAGGAGCGTCCGGAGCCGCGCAAAGGGCCCCGGACCTCTTAATTTTACCGGCACCCCGTCATCTTTTATGCAAGATCCGAGGGAAAATTCTGCGAAAAAGAAAAAAGGTATTGACTTTTGGGTGTCGGTCGGGTATAATAATTTTCGTTGTCACGGGGGCGTAGCTCAGCTGGGAGAGCGCTTGAATGGCATTCAAGAGGTCATGGGTTCGATCCCCACCGTCTCCACCAAACAAAAGGCACTGGTCATCAGACCGGTGCTTTTTGCTGTGTATGCGGTTTTAAGCAACGATCTTTGTAGGCTCCACCCCCGGACAGAATCGCCGCATCATGTTAAACCCCACACAGACCTTGCGGCCCTGTAAAACAGGTCAAGGCGCTGTGCCGGTCATTCCGGCACAGCGCCTTTTTTATGTCCTCTTTAAAATCTTTCCGCGCGCCGCGGGACCGCCGCCCTCGGCCTCCTGCCTGCGGACCGCTATCCGATCAGCGTATCCTCCCACTGGAACATATAGCCGATGCCCCGCACCGTAACGATGCAGCGGGCGTACTCCTCCAGCTTCTGGCGCAGGCACTTGATGTGGCTGTCCACGGTGCGGATGTCCCCCTGGTAGTCCATCTCCCACACCGCCCCCAGGAGCTGGCTGCGGGTGAGCACCAGGTTCTTGTGGTAGGCCAGGTAGGCCAGCAGCTCAAATTCCTTCAGGGTCAGGCAGAGCTCCCTCCCCCCGATGGTCACCGAGCGGGCCCGGTAACTGATGGCCAGGCGGCCGAACTCCACCCGGTCCATCCGCAGGCCGCCGGTGTAGGCCAGCAGCTCCTCCGGCTTTGCCGCCATGGTGATGGTCTGCACCGGGGCGGTGCTGCCGCTGCCGGTGACGTGGATCTGGTAGGTGATGACCACCCTTCTTTCCCCGCCCTCCAGCTGGCCGGACTCCTCCTCGGAAAGGACCGGCGAAAACCCCTCCCGCAGGAGTGCCGTGCTCACTAAGCGGCGGGCGGCGTCCTCCTGCTGGGCCGCCAGGATCTTATTCTTCATAGGCGGATGCCGCCCCCTTCCTTTTTTCTTCCCTTATTTTGCCAAGGAGATATGAACAATCCTTAAAGAAAGGGGGTGCCGTACCAAATTGTAGCTTGGTTGTCATCTTCTTTTTTGTGCTGTTTTTGTGGAAAAGATTACACAAAAAATTGGTCGGTGTTTTGCGCTGTTTTTGTCGTCTATCGGACAGTTTACAGCATATTTGTCGTCCTATAAATTACGTTTTGAAATATTTTGCACATTCTTTTTGTACTCGCCCAATTTGTGATTACGGAATTTTTACATATTCTACACGCAAAACTTTTGTGTTTCCACGAATATTCCAGGATAGAGACGCAAATTTTCTTAAAATTGTTCGATTTCAGTTTACCAACAGAGTTACGATTTGTAATATTATGGATGCAGACGAGGGAAGTGGAGAGCCCCCGTCCAAAGATTAAAATTTTAAATGGAGGAAAACAGAAATGAAAAAGGTTCTCGCACTGGTTCTGGCCGTCATGATGATGGCGACCGTTGCCTTTGCCGCCACAGTCACCAACCCCACTGACTCCACCGGCAACGGCTTCAAGAGCTGGCTCCCCGGCAAGACCATTAAAGTCACCGATTCCGGTATTGTTGGTAAGGATCCCGCCAACTTCATGCTCGCCAAGGATGGCAATGGCAAGGATGCCAACATCGGTGGCAAAACTGTTGTCAAGAGCATCAACACCGACAACTACACCATCACCAGCATCAAGTTCACCGATGGCAAGAAGCTGGTTGCCGGCGGCAGCCAGGGCATCAAGATCAACAACGCCGAAGAGCGTGTGGAGATCAAGCTGGCTGAGAATTATGGCAAGACCACGACCAGCACCCTGGACGTTGAGTTCACCCTGAAGGGCAAGAAGGTCGGCAAGACCTTCAAGCCGGAGAACATCGTTGTCCGCATTCAGGGCACCGTCGGCTATATGCTGAATGAAGAGGCCCTGATCATCAACACCAGCGGCGACGTTGCCGCGAAGAATCCTACAGTTGTTGTTGATAGTGGTAAGGCCCCGATGTCTACCAACAACCTGAGCGATGTCTTTGCCGCCAGCGAGAAGATCGTCTGGAAGGTCAAGAAGGACACCGGCGCTGACAACTACGGCGACCTGGACTACAGCACCGCTGACCCCGATGTGGACGTTACCGTCCGCGTCTACGATGGCGACAAGCTGTACCTCTACAGCGATGTTGACCCCATCACCGACGTTCTGAAGGCCTTTGCCGATGAGGACGCCGAGATCTCCTTCCTGAATCACCCCAACACCACCTTCAACAGCACCGCCACCGCCCGCATCTACAAGGAAGAGGGCGAGACCTACTTCTATGAGTGGGTGGACGGCAAGCTGGTCGACATGAACGGCAAGCAGAATGCTGGCGCCGCCGGCATCGGCAAGAAGGTCAACTGGGACGACGACGAGGGCTGCTACATCCTGAAGACCCGCACCATGCCTGAGCACTTCGTTATGTCCGACAAGCCCCTGCCCGTGGACGCTGTCGAGACTCCCGCTGACACCACCAACCCCAACCCCGACACCGGCGCTAACGACGTTGTTGGCATCGCCACCGCTCTGGCCGCTGTCGCTCTGGTCTCCGCCGCCGCTGTCTCCCTGAAGAAATAAGCGGCAGACCTCCCTCAATCAGAAGATCCCGCTTTTCATGTGTGTGCGGTTTCTTCCATAAAAAAGCCCCCGCTGTGTCTCCACCACGGCGGGGGTTCTTTTGCGCGCTTTCACATACATTCTCCGCCGCCGTTTCTGAAACTTCATCAAAAAGGCGGGAGCTCCGCCCGCTTATTTGATAAGCATTTAACAAATGTCGCGCCCCCATCCTCCCTTTTGCGGAAAATCCCTTGTAATCGGGGACGGAATCGGGTAAAATAAGGAAGTAAACCTAAGAACCCGTATTCACAACCATCCAACGCCATCAGGCCGGGTCTTTTTCCGTCCTGCCGCGTTAAAAAACCTTGAAATACAGCAAGTATTTCTGCGGTTTTTTGCCTTGCAGGGCGAAAAAATCCCTTGTCCTGCCGGCATCGTCCGGCTATGAATACAGGTTCTAAAACCGGGGGAGAAGCCCCCTTTACAAAAAGGAAGGAGAAGATTTGCCATGATCACCTACAACAAAGTCACCATCGAAGACCTTGAGGTCGCCGGCAAGCGGGTGCTGGTGCGGTGCGACTTCAATGTTCCCATGAAGGAAGGGAAGATCACCAACGATAACCGCATCGTGGCCGCCCTGCCCACCATCAAATACCTGATGAACAAGGGCGGACGCCTGATCCTCTGCTCCCACCTGGGTAAGCCCAAGAACGGCCCGGAGGAGAAGTTCTCCCTGGCTCCCGTGGCGGTCCGCCTTTCCGAGCTGCTGGGCAAGACCGTGGTCTTCGCAAATGACGATACCGTAGTGGGCGACAACGCCAAGGCTGCCGTGGCCGCCATGAAGGACGGGGACGTGGTCCTTCTCCAGAACACCCGCTTCCGCAAGGAGGAGACCAAGAACATCGAGGATTTCTCCAAGGACCTGGCCTCCCTCTGCGATGTCTACGTGGACGACGCCTTCGGCTCCTGCCACCGGGCCCACTGCTCCACCGCCGGGGTCACCGATTTTGTGAAGGAGACCGCCGTGGGCTACCTGATGCAGAAGGAGATCAAGTACCTGGGCAACGCCGTGGAGGATCCCCAGCGGCCCTTCCTGGCTATCCTGGGGGGCGCCAAGGTGGCGGATAAGCTCAGCGTCATCGAGAACCTCTTAAACAAGGTGGATACCCTCATCATCGGCGGCGGCATGGCCTACACCTTCCTGAAGGCCAAGGGCTATGAAGTCGGGACCTCCCTGGTGGACGACGAGAAGGTGGCCTACTGCGCCGATATGCTGAAGAAGGCGGAGGAGAAGCGCGTAAAGCTCCTGCTGCCCATCGATACCGTCGTCGCCGCCGCCTTCCCCGACCCCATCGACGGGCCTGTGGAGACCCAGGTGGTGGATTCCGACAAGATCCCCGCGGATAAGATGGGCCTGGACATCGGCCCCAAGACCCAGGAGCTCTTTGCCGCCGCCGCCAAGGAGGCCAAGACCGTCGTCTGGAACGGCCCCATGGGCGTCTTTGAGAACCCGGTCCTTGCCGCCGGGACCAACGCCGTGGCCAAGGCCCTGGCGGAGACCGACGCCACCACCGTCATCGGCGGCGGCGACAGCGCGGCCGCTGTGATGCAGCTTGGCTACGCCGACAAGATGACCCACATCTCCACCGGCGGCGGCGCCTCCCTGGAGTACCTGGAGGGCAAGGTCCTTCCCGGCATCGCGGCCATCGCGGATAAGTAAATACAGCGCCTGATGGGGGGACGGACGGAAAACCGCCCGTCCCCCGCTTCACAGATTTTGGGGATACGGCGGCCGGGGCGGCTTTTCTTCCCGGCTGTCATTTTCCCCGCCACAGAAAGGAATGTGATCCACTCTATGGCTATGGCTGCCACCATCGTTATGGTCCTGCTCTTCTATCTTGTCATTCTGGGAGGCGTCTGGGTGCTGACCAACTTCGGCCTCTACCGGATGGCAAAGCACGCCGGCATCCCCCGCCCCTGGCTGGCCTTTATCCCGGTGGGCAACGCCTGGGTCGCCGGCCTGCTGGCGGAGCGGTCCATCTACACCTACACCCAGCGCCCCAGGCACCTGGCCCGCTGGGCTGCTATCCTCCAGGGCGTGCCCCTGGCGGCGCTGGTGCTGCTCATTCCCCTGGCCCTGGCGGATTCGGACTTCAACGCCCTGGTGGGCCTCAGCCTTTTCCTGCTCATCATCGGCGGCCTGGCGGGAGCAGTGCTGTACTACTACGCCCTCTATTACATCTTCAAGGACTACGCCCCGGATAACGCCATCCTCTTCTTCCTGCTGGGGCTGTTCTTCGGCATCTACTGGATCTTCCTCCTGGTGGAGATGAACACCGTCCCGGTCTCGGTGGCCGGTTTCGGCCCCTTCCCCTACGGGCGGCCCAAGTACGACCGGTACCACCAGTGGAGCCAGGGCCCGGCACCCGGACAGGGCTATCCGCCGCCGGCCTACGGCCCCCAGAACACCGCCTACACCACCAACCCCGGCCAGCCCTATCAGGGCCAGGGGCCCCAGTTCTACCAGGGGCAGCAGCCCCCGTACCAGCAGGGGAGCCCCTATTCGGGGCAGGGGCAGTCCTTTTACCAGGGGCAGGGGAGCTATTACCAGCCCCCGGCCCAGCAGCCCTACGACCCCTCCCGGAACTTCCCCTCCGGCGGATATGACCCCAAAAATCCCCAGACCCCTGCTCCGCCCCCGGAGCGCCCCCGCGACGAGGGGGAAAACCGCAACGGCCCGGAGCTGTAAGAGCCTGTATTCACAGCCGGATGGCATCCGATGGCCGTGCGTACGGCTTCTAAAGGAGGAGAGCCCCGATGTTTGATATGGGCGGGATGTACCTGCTGCTGGGTGTGCTCTTGCTGGCCGGCCTGCTGGCTGTCGGGGTTTACTTTGTCCACTCCTTCGCCCTCTGGCAGATGGCAAAAAACGCCGGGACGGCCTATTCCGTCCTGGCCTGGGTCCCCTTTGCCAAGTATTACATCCAGGGGCGGCTCTGCGACCGGTCCGTCACCTTTCGCACCGGCCGGCGGTGGCACCTGGCGGCGATCCTGCCCATCCTCAGCCTTCTGAGTCCTTCCACTCTCCAGATCATGCTCTGGGAATACCTTCTCCCCGATGTTTCTTTCCTCTACAGCTACACCGGGTACGGGCTCCAGCAGCTCTTCCGGCTGATATTCCTGGTGGCGGCCACGGCGGGGCTGTACTACCTGTACAGCGACTATTCCCCGGCCCAGGCGGGGCTCTATACCGTTTTGAGCTTTCTCTTCTCCTCCATTGCCCCCGCCATTTTCCTGATGCTCCTGTGCAGCCGGATCCCCCTCTCCGCCGGCGGGCAGTCTCCCCCCTGCGCTCCCGGCTCCGGCTCCTTTACCACCGGCTGGGGCAATGGCCCGCCCCCGGAGCGGCGGTACTACGACCCGCCGGTGGGCCTAAACCGCCTGCCCCTGGACCGGGATACCCTCTATCCCCCTAGGGAAGATGTTTCCGGCCCAAACGGCCCGGAACTGTAATGAGAGGATGTGACGCTATGTATGAAATGGAGGAATTTTTCCTCACTCTGTTCGGCATCATCGCGGTGTTTCTTCTGATCTGGCTGGTCATCCTTGTGGTGGAGTATGTCCTCAAGGGGATGGCCCTCTCCCGCATGGCCCGCAACGCCGGCTTGCCCAGCCCCGGTCTGGCCTGGGTGCCCTTTGCCAACAACCACCTGCTGGGCACCCTCTGCGAGCGGTCCGGCATCAGCCGCACCGGCAGGGCCTGGAAGTTCTCGGTCATCCTCCCGGTGCTGGATCTGGTCCGCTTCCTCGGCGGCGGCGCTTCCCTCGCTTTCCTGGAGGAGTTCACCGACTACCTGTACTACGACTGGGATTATCCCCCCATGCTGTGGGAAAATCTCTTTTCCAGCATCGGCAGCCTCATCGGGCTGGCCTTTACAGTGCTTATGGCCATCGCCCTTTATAACCTCTACTGCGACTACGCCCCCGGCAAAGAGGTGCTGTTCACCGTTCTCTCGGTGATCTTTAGCGGCATGGCCCAGGCCATCATCCTCTTTGTCCTCCGGGACCGGGTGCCTGTTTCCGCCCGGATGGGCGGGTATCCTCCCCCCGGAGCCTATCCCCAGGGCCCCGCCGGTCCCTATCCGGGCGGCCCTTACGGCCCCCAGTGGAACCAGCCGCCTCAGCAGGGCGGTCCCTATACCACCCAATGGGGCCAGCCTCCCCAGCAAAGCGGCCCCTATACTACCCAGTGGAACCAGCCGCCCCAGCAAAACGCCCCTTACGGCGGTCCGTGGGGACAGGCGCCGTCCGGCCAGCCCGGACCCCAGCCGTCCCAATCCCCTTATCCGGATCCCCAGGACCCGCCCCCCTCCGGGGAAGGTCCTGAAATAAAGTAAACGAAGCCAGACAGAAAAGGAGAGTATCGACTATGAATAAGAAGCTGCGCAAGGCGGTCATCGCCGGAAACTGGAAGATGAACAAGACCCGTCCGGAGGCCAAGGCCCTCATCCAGGAGCTCCTGCCCCTGGTGAAGGAGGCGGACTGCGGCGTGGTCATCTGCGTTCCCTATACCAACCTGGAGACCGCCCTGGCGGCCACCCAGGGCACCAACATCGCCGTGGGCGCGGAGAACTGCCACTGGGCGGAGTCCGGCGCCTTCACGGGAGAGATCTCCGCCCCGATGCTCCGGGAGCTGGGGGTGGAGTATGTGGTCATCGGCCACTCGGAGCGCCGCCAGTACTTCGGGGAGACCGATGTCACCGTCCAGAAGCGGGTCCGTGCCGCCCTGAACGCCGGCCTAAAGGTGATCCTCTGCATCGGCGAGCTGCTGGAGCAGCGGGAGGCCGGCATCACCGAGGAGATCGTGGGGATGCAGACCAAGGTGGCCCTGGGGGGCGTCACCAAGGACGAGCTTAAAAACATCATCCTGGCCTATGAGCCGGTTTGGGCCATCGGCACCGGCAAGACGGCCACCGCCGCCCAGGCAAACGAGGTGAACCACTACATCCGCACCGTGGTGGAGAAGCTCTACGACAAGGAGGCCGCCGACGGCATCACCATCCAGTACGGCGGCAGCATGAACGCCAAAAACGCCGAGGAGCTCCTGGACCAGCCCGACGTGGACGGCGGCCTCATCGGCGGCGCCTCCCTGAAGGCCCCGGACTTCGCCGCCATCGTCAAGGCAGCGTCCCGGTAAGGCCCGGCGCAGCGCACCCCTACAAGCACCAGTCAAAGGAGATAATGGAACCATGAAGAAACCGCTTGCACTCATCATCATGGATGGCTTCGGCGACCGCGCCGAGGACTACGGCAATGCCATCCATGCCGCCAACACCCCCAACCTGGACCGCATCTTTGCGGAAAATCCCCGCACCGACATCGGCGCCTCCGGCATGGACGTGGGTCTGCCGGAGGGCCAGATGGGCAACTCCGAGGTGGGGCACACCAACATCGGCGCCGGCCGTGTGGTCTACCAGGAGCTGACCCGCATCACCAAGGCGGTGAAGGAGCGGGAGATCGACCACAACGAGGTCCTGGCGGGGGCCATGGAGAACGCCAAGGAAAAGGGCACTGCCCTCCATCTGATGGGCCTTATGTCCGACGGCGGCGTCCACAGCCACCAGAGCCACCTCTTCGGCCTCTTGGAGATGGCGAAGCGCCAGGGCCTCACCAAGGTCTATGTCCACTGCTTTATGGACGGCCGGGACACCCCGCCCGCCTCCGGCAAGGGCTACATCCAGGGCCTCCTGGGGGAGATGGAGCGGATCGGCGTGGGCCGCATCGCCACCATCTCCGGCCGCTACTACGCCATGGACCGGGACAACCGCTGGGAACGGGTGGAGAAGGCCTACAACGCCATGGTAAACGGCTGGGGCATCCTCCAGCCGGACCCGGTGAAGGCCATGGAGGATTCCTACGCCGCCGGCACCACCGATGAATTTGTGGTCCCCACCGTCTGCTGCCCTGACGGGACCATCAGCCCCGGCGACTCGGTCATCTTCATCAACTTCCGCCCGGACCGGGCCAGGGAGATCACCCGCTCCCTGGTGGATCCGGAGTTTTCCGGCTTCCCCAGGGAGAAGGGGCTGTTCTCCCTCTACTACGTCTGCATGACCCAGTATGACGCCACCATGCCGAACGTGAAGATCGCCTTCCCGCCCCAGTCCCTCCAGAACACCTTCGGCCAGTACATCTCGGACAAGGGGCTCACCCAGCTGCGCATCGCGGAGACCGAGAAGTACGCCCATGTCACCTTCTTCTTCAACGGCGGCGTGGAGGCCCCCTGCCCCGGCGAGGACCGGGCCCTGATCCCCAGCCCCAAGGTGGCTACCTACGACCTGAAGCCGGAAATGAGCGCATATGAGGTCACCGACGAGGTGATCGCCCGGCTGGACAGCGGCAAATATGATGTCATCATCCTGAACTTTGCCAACTGCGATATGGTGGGCCACACCGGCATCTTTGAGGCCGCCGTCAAGGCGGTGGAGACGGTGGATACCTGCGTGGGCCGGATGGTAGCCAAGATCCGGGAGCTGGGGGGCGCGGCCCTCATCACCGCCGACCACGGCAACGCCGACCAGATGTACGAGCCGGACGGAAAGCCCTTCACCGCCCACACCACCAACCCCGTCCCCTTTGTGGCGGTGGGCACCGGGGCCAAGGCCCTGCGGGATGGCGGCCGCCTGGCGGACATCGCCCCCACCATGCTGGAGGTGCTGGGCCTGCCCCAGCCCCCGGAGATGGACGGCAAGAGCCTGCTGGTAAAGTAAGCGCTCCCTTTGCAGGCGGGAGATTTTCTTCCCAGGCAGTTGTTATTTCCCGGATTTCGTAATATAATAATAAGAAGCCAAACCACAACAAAGAGAAGGAGGTTCAACCGAAATGAGGAAAGGCACCGTGATCTCCATCATCGCCCTGCTGGTATCCATCGTTGGCCTGCTGGTGGCCCTGATCGCCTACTTCAAGCGGCGCAACTGCGCCCTTTGCGACGATCTGGACGATGAACTGATGGAATATTATGGCGAGGACGACGAGGACTGCTGCTGCGACGGCTGCGCCGACTGCGGGGATGAGGACGCCCCCCAGGAGGAAGAAGCCGAGGAGACCCCCGCCGAGGAATAAAGGCACCCGCTTTGCGCAAAAGAAGACCAGGACCCGCCCCACGGCAGGCCCTGGCTTTTTTTGCGTCGTGTTACAGCGTAGCCGGATCCCCCCAGGTGTACCCGGCGTCCCGCACCCGGTCGATGAAGCTGCCCATGATCTGGGCGTTGGTGGTGCTCACCGCGTGGAGGAGGTAGATATTCCCCGGACAGGCGGCCTTTACCAGCCGCTCCTCCGAGGCGGCGGCCTCCGGCTGTTTATCGGTCAGCCAGTCCTGGTAGGCAAAGGACCAGAAGACCGACTTGTACCCCATGGACTGCACCACCGCCAGGGTCTGCTCGTTGAAGTTCCCGCTGGGGAAGCGGAAATATTTCATCTCGTAGTCAAAGTTTTCCTTCACATAGTCGTGGAGCTTCATCAGGTCCTCCGCCGCCTCCTTGGGGGTGAGGGTGCTGTAGTTCTTGTGGCTCCAGCTGTGGTTCCCCAGGACATGGCCCTCCGCGATGATCTGCTTCACCAGCTCCGGCTCCCGGTTCGCAAAGTCGTAAGTAACGAAGAACAGTCCCTTCACGCCCTTTTCCTTTAAGATCGCCAGGAAGGTGGGGGTCAGGCCGTTTTCATACCCCTCGTCGAAGGTCATGTAGACCACCGGCTCATCCGCCGCCAGGAAGAGGGCGTCATACTTGCCGTACTTCTGGTTGTAGAGGAGGGCCCCCTGGGAGCGGTTCTTTTCATCCCGCGGGCCTCCGGGGCCCCAATCCAGCCCCTTGGCGGAGAGGGCACCGATCTCCCCCAGATCGGTGCCCATGGTGGTGGTTGCAGAGGAAGACTCGGAGCCGGAACTGGAACCGGAACCGGGGCGGGAGGAGCTGGAGCCGTCCGGCCGGCTGTTATCGCCGGTGACATCGTCCAGGATGTCGTCCATCCCGCTTTCAATATCGTCCATCAGGTTATCGTCCGGCAGGCTGGAGGGAGAATTGCTGATGCTGCCGGAGGAACCGGAGTGCTGGGAGCTGCCGGAGGAGCCGGAACCATTCCCCACACTTCCGGAAACGCTGCCGGAGACACCGCCGGGGGAGGAGGGCATGGAGGTGTTTCCGTTCATGGAGCAGCCGCCGGTGCAGCCGCTCATCCCCAGAGCCAGTACCAGCGCCGCCGCGATGGAAAGGGCCGCAAGTCGCTTTGTTTTCATCTTAAAATCACCTGTTCTTCCTTGGATTTGGCCGCATCCGGAGGCTGGGGGAAATTCGGGAGCCTCCAAGGCGGACCTGAAATTCTAAGCCGCGGCGGTCGTGGAAGGTTTGCCGCTGCTTCGTGGTTAGTGTGCTCCGCGGCGCAGGAATTATGTTTCCAGTTTCTTCCGGCGCAGCCAGATTTTTCGCGGCCCGCGCTCCTGCGCCCATGCTCGGTCATGCCTTGTCCAAGAATAATGCAGATAGGAAACGGGGATTCCCCGCCGTGAAATGGAAACATTTGCCTACACTCTCTTGCCCCTCATGCGGGCATACCCGGAAAGCGAAGAAGGAAAACAGGCTTTTGCCCTTTGGCAACAGGAGAACGAGAAAAAGGGACCCAAATTATGATCAATCAAAACCCCCACTGAAGTGGGGGTTTGCACAGGCCCTAGAAGGGCCAATTACAGGCTCAACCCCTACGAAGGTTTGACACCGCATTACTATTACAGGCCGCTGCTAAAGCGGCCTTTTTCAGTGCCTTTTACTTCTTGTCACCCGTGAACGGGTCCCTGTATTCCTTTAATGTCATCTTCTCTGCCATTTCGTCTTCTTCCAACTGTCCTCGGATATATTCCGCTATTACTTTTTTGTTTTTCCCTACTGTATCAACATAATATCCTCGGCACCAGAAATGTCGACTTCCATATTTGTACTTGAGATTGGCATGCCTGTCAAATATCATCAATGTACTTTTTCCCTTGAGAAATCCTATAAATTGCGATACACTTAAATATAGTGGAATATTTACCAGCATATGAATGTGATCCGGACACGCCTCTGCTTCTATAATCTCTACTTTCTTTTCCTCACACAGTTTTCTCAAAATTTGTCCTATATCTGCTTTTAGTTTCCCATATATCTCCCTCCTTCGATACTTTGGGGCAAACACTGTGTAATACTGACATCTCCATGTGCTGTGAGCACCATGCTGTAGTTCCTTCTTTCCATAGGTTAATAACCCCCTGTTTTATTTTGGTAATGCGGTCACCAAACCTTTACCACTATATCACAGTAGGTTATTTTTGCATATGCTAAAGTTTTTCTCCCCCCGGTAGAACCGGGGGTTCTTTGTCGCTAAAGCGCCAAAAAGGCTCCGGGGCGCCGGGCATTGGCCCGGCGCCCCGGCTGTGCCGCGCGCTTTGCCCCCGCGGATGGCTTATCCCGCGCCGGGGATGGATTCCATCACCGATACGGCCTCCGACTGCTCCAGGTAGCCGGTGAGGGTGTAGGCGTAGTCCTGGTCGAACATCAGCACCACGATGCGGTCATCCTGGGTGCGCCGGCTGATAAACGCCCCCCGTGTGCCGATCTCGGTCTGGGTCACCACCGCCCCCTGGCGGTCCAGCATCACCGAGGCACCGCTGCTGGGGGTGGCGGAGAGGAAGAACCTGTCCCCGCTGTCGTTCACGTAGGCGCTGTGGATGAAGCGGCTGTCCCCCTCCACGCTCTCCAGGCGGTAGCCCTGGGGCAGCCGGGTGGGCAGATAGTCCTGGACCTCCCCCCGGAAGGCGGCGTTTCCCTCCAGGGAAGGGAAGGTCACCTGGGTGTAGCTCTCCTTTTCCCCCACAAGGAAGTCCATCAGGGGGATGCGGATGGCCTCCACCCGCATGGCGCCGGCCCCAAGCCCGATGAGGCAGACCAGCGCCAGCCCGGCGGCCCGCAGCTGCCGGGTCCAGCCGGCGGTCTTGCCCCTGCTCCGGCGGGAGGCCTCCCGGAGGATCATCTCATCCATGGCGGACTGAAAGCGGGGGGAGAAAGTTCTCTCCCCGCTTTCCAGTTGGCTTGCCAACTGGCCGGCGTACCCCCCGGCTCCCTCGGCGAAAAGGCGTTCCCATTCCTGCTCGTGTCCCATGGCGTATCCCCCCTTCCGTGTAAAATTTACGGTGTTTCCTGGAGCATCTTCCCCAGGCGCTGCTTGCCGCGGTAGATGCCCATGGCCACCTGGGCCTGGCTCATCCCCAAAAGCTCCGCGATCTCCCGGTTCTGGTAGCCGTGGTAGTACCGCAGCAGCAGGAGGTTCGCGTACTTATCCTCCATCTTGGCGAGGCAGGCGGACAGCTTCTCTCCCTCCAGCTTCGCGATGGCCCGGTCCTCCGGCTGTGTCTCCCGGTCCGGCAGGGGCTTTTCCAGGTCCTCAAAGGAGATGACGTTCTCCCGGCCCCGGCGGCGGTAGAGGTCGATGGCTGTGTTCTTTACTAAGATAACGATGAAGGACTTGGTTTTATTGCAGTCGGACCGGTCAATTTTTTCTAAATTCTGAAAGATCTTCAGGAAGGACTGCTGCACCGCGTCCTCCGCCAGGCCCTCATCCCGGAGGATGGCGAGGGCGATGCGGAACATGGGGGAGCGGTATTCCCGGTAGAGCCGCTCCATCTCCAGGGCAAGCTCCTTCTCCCCCAGGCCTTTCTGCCCCACGGCGGCTCTCCCCCTTCCCATGCTTCTTTCCCATACCCCTCCGGTCTATTCCGGAGCCTTTTCGTCTTTTTCCGGAACGGCCAGCCTGGTCCGGCTGCGCATCACATCCCCCTGGTAGGCCTCGATGAGCCGCCGCTGCACCCGCAGGTGGTTTTCCAGCTCCTCGGTGGAAAACTCCGAGAGCAGCCCAAAGGCGATGTTCTGGCAGCTCTGGGCAAACTGGAGGTGATCCCGGTAAATGCTCATCCCGCTTTCCGTCAGGGTGAGGTTATAGAGGCGGTTGTTCTCTTCGTTGCGGGTCTGCTCCACCCAGCCCTTGGCCCGGAGCCTCCGCACCAGCTGGGAGCAGGCGCTGGGGGTCTTTTGCAGCAGGGTCCCCAGCTCCGTGATGGTGATGCCGGGGTGGATGGCTACAAAGTCGATGATCTGCCCCTCCGCCTGGTAGAGGATGTTCTCGCCGTAGTAGTGGGGAAGGGAGTTGTATTCATACATCAGCTCGTAGGCGTCATCCTGGGCGCTCCAGATCTCCGCCAGTATCTCTTTTCGGTGGGCATCCATCTGCCTCCCCTCCTTCCCTGCCTGCTGGTTTGATGGGGCTCCGATGGGGCTCCGCCCCACACCCCGCTTCTTTTTCTTCTTGCGAAAGAAGAAAAAGAAGCAAAAAGAAGAACGGCCAATTTCCTTGAAAAACAAGCGCAGGGCGAAAAGACGTTAGGCTAGCGGCAGACAGCCAAGCCTCCCTCTAAGAGGGAGGTGGCTGACCGATAGGTCAGCCGGAGGGAGTAAGGCTCCAAGCATTCACCTATGCTGCCGGGGGCGCCCTGTCAGCCCAGCGGCTTCATCGTGGGGAAGAGCAGCACGTCCCGGATGGAGGCGCTGTCGGTGAGGAGCATCACCAGGCGGTCCACCCCGAAGCCCAGCCCGCCGATGGGGGGCATCCCGTACTCCATGGCGGTGACATAGTCCTCGTCCACCTCCGCCTTGGTGCCCGGCTCCTGGGCCCGCTTCTGGGCCACCTGCCTCTCAAACCGCTGCCGCTGGTCGATGGGGTCGTTGAGCTCCGAGAAGGCGTTGCCCATCTCCCTGGCGCAGATGAAGTACTCAAACCGCTCGGTGAAAGCGGGGTCCTCCGGCTTGCGCTTGGCCAGGGGGCTGTTTTCCACCGGGTAGTCGTAGATGATGGTGGGCTGGATGAGCTTTTCCTCCACGAAGGCGTCAAAGAGCTCCGCCAGCACCGTCCCCTTGGTGGCGTCCGCCGGGACCTCCACATGGAGCTCCCCCGCGCAGGCGCGGGCAGCCTCGTCGCTCTCCCAGGCGTGATAATCCGCCCCGGAGTATTTTTTCACCGCCTCCACCATGGTGAGGCGCTCCCAATGGCCCATATCGATCTCGGTGCCCTGGTAGGTGATCTTGGTGCTACCGCAGATCTTCTGGGCCAGCATGGTGTTCATCTCCTCCACCAGGTCCATCATGCCCTTGTAGTCGGTGTAGGCCTGGTACAGCTCCACGGTGGTGAACTCCGGGTTGTGCTTGGTGTCCATCCCCTCGTTGCGGAAGATGCGCCCCACCTCGTAGACCCGGTCCATGCCCCCCACCACCAGGCGCTTGAGGTACAGCTCGGTCTCGATGCGCAGGTACATCTCCATATCCAGGGTGTTGTGGTGGGTGATGAAGGGCCGGGCGGCGGCGCCGATCTCGCAGGGGGTGAGGATAGGGGTATCCACCTCCAAAAATCCCTTGCCGTCCAGGTAGTTGCGGATCTCATTGATGATCTTGGAGCGCTTGTAGAAGGTGACCTTCACGCCGGGGTTCACGATGAGGTCCACATACCGCTGCCGGTAGCGGGTATCCACGTCCCGGAGGCCGCTCCACTTATCCGGCAGGGGCAGGAGGGCCTTTGCCAGCAGGGTGATCTCCTGCACCCGCACCGAGATCTCCCCCATCTTGGTGCGGAACATCTCTCCGGTGACGCCGACGATGTCCCCGATGTCGAACTTCTTGTAGGCGGCGTAGCTCTCCTCCCCCACGATGTCCCTGCGGACATAGAGCTGGATGCGCCCGGAGCTGTCCTGGAGGTCGGCAAAGCCCACCTTGCCCATCCCCCGCTTGGTCATCAGCCGCCCGGCGATGGAGACGCGGGGGCCGGGGGTCTCCTCGTCCTCCGGTTCGGGGCGGGCGGCAAATTCCGCCTTGGCCCGGACGGCCAGGGTGCTCACCGGGTACTTGGTGATGGTGAAGGGGTCGTGGCCCTCCTCCTGGAGGGCCGCCAGCTTCTCCCGGCGCACCCGCACCTGCTCGGTGTAGACCTCCTGGGAAAACTGCTGGGCGGCTTCCTCCGCGCGGTCCGCGGCCTTTTCCACCGCGTCCCCCAGCTTCTCCTTCGCGTTTTCGATCCTCTGCTCCAAATCCACTTCCGTTTCCTCCTTGTATCGTCTTTTCATCCTGTTCGGGTTTTTTACTGCTTCGGCCCCGCCGGTCTTCACCGCTGGGGGAACCGCTCCGACATCTCCCGGAAGCGGCGGATCATCAGGGAAAAATCCTCGTCGCTCAGCACGGCGGAGACCCAGAAGCGCTCCCAGTCGTTTTCCTCCAGCCGCTCCTGGAGCTCCACAAAGCTGGGGTCATCCTCCTCCTCGGTCAGGGCGATCCCCAGGTTCACCAGCACGCCCCCCACGCACCGGTGGGTGTGCAGGCGCATATAGGGCTCGATGAACTGGGCCTCGCTTTCCACCGTAAGGCCCTTGGACACGTGCTCCAGCCCCCGCACCAGGTCGGCCAGCTCGGCGGCGGTCATACAGGGGTCGTCAAAGTCGTAGGTGAGCATCCCCTCGGCCAGGCGGATGCGCACCATCAGCCAGTTGTTGTCGTAGATGGTCCGAAGGGGGTCGTAGGGGAACTGGTAGCCGACGACATTCACCTGGATGGCCCGTTCTCCGCAAAATAGTCTCATAGGCGCTCCGTCCTTATCCGATGATGGTGTATTCCAGGTCCTCCCACAGCAGGCGGGTCCCTTCCGCCACGCCGTCCGGGAGGAGGGCAAGGGCCACCGGGGCCTCGACGGCCTCCGGACGGCCGGTGGTTACCAGTATAGCATAATCCCCCTCGATTTTTGTGACCAAATAATGAACCGGCTCCATATTTTCCCCTCCTTTTATCGAATCTGGGGCGTTGCCGTTTGCCGCTCCCTCCAGAGGATTACCCGATTGCCGGGTTCTTCTTTTTTGTAGCAGGTTGGCACCCGTCGAGGCTCATGCGCCTAAAACTCCCTCCGGTCCTCCTTTCGGAGGACCACCTCCCTCGGCGAGGGAGGCTTGGCCCTGCGGGGGAACCCCTCCACCGCCTTCGGCGGTCCCCCTCCCCTTTCAGGGGAGGCTCTGGCGGAGCGCAAAGTTATCGGTTCTGCCAAGGGCTCCCCTGAAAGGGGAGCTGGCATTTCCCAAAGGGAAATGTCTGAGGGGTTTTCCCGCCGGTCACTGCTGCGGCTCTGCCCCGCCTTTGAGCTCCTCCGCCAGCTCTTCCAGCTGCCGGGGGGTCACCAGCCGGGTGAGGACACCCGGAAGGGCGTTGGCCCCGATGCCCGCCGGAAGCCCCAGCCGCTCCAGAAGGGCCCGGCGCAGAGCGGCGCTCCCCTCCCCGCCGGAAAACCCCAGGGTGTAGAGCATCCCCTTGGTGATGGGCTGCCGGGGCGGCCCATCCTCCCCGGCCAGCGCCCCGGCCTTGGCCAGGGCCTCCCGGAGGACCTCCGCATCCATCCCCTCCACCCCCAGGGTGCCCTCGGCGGAGGGGCGCTTCTTCCGCCGCTCCTTGCCGGGGACCTGGGGGATGTAGACATGGATCACCCGCTCCGGGGGGATGGCCCCCGCCAGATACCCCCGGATGCGAAAGCCCGCCCGGTCCGAATCGGTGAGGATGACCACCTTTTCCTCCGCCGCCAGCCGCCGGATGAGGGCCAGCTTCTTCTTGTCCGAGAAGACCCGGAATCCGTCGGTCTGGAGGATGTCCCCCTCGATGAGGGAGGCGAGCTTCGCCTTGTCGTACCGCCCCTCCACGATCACCGGGTACTTCACCCGCAGCCGCTCCATCAGGCCCCCTCCATTTCCCGGAAGATCTCCGCCACGGTGGTCTCCAGGATCACCCTGGGGTCCGGCCCCGCGGTCTTCATCCGCCCGTCGGTCTCCGCCAGCAGCTCCAGGATCCGCTCCAGGGCGGGGAGGGAGAATTTTCGCTGGTTCTGCACCCCCTTGTCGTAGCGGAAGCCGCTGCCGCCGTAGCCGAAGGCCTTCTTCGCCTCGGCGTCCGGGATGCCCGCCCTCCGGGCCACGGCGGCCCGGTACAGGTCCACAAAGGCCATGGAGAGGATGGAGAGGATGGTCACCGGGCTTTCCCGGAGGAAGATCAGGTCGTTGACCGCGGCCATGGCGGCGGTGTAGTCCCCGGCGATGATCTTATCCGGGAGGTCGAAGACCCGCGCCTCGGTCACCGGGGCCACCAGGGCGCGGACGTCCTCCGGGGTGATGCCCTCCGGGGAGTGGGCCGCCAGCTTCTGCACCTCGGTGAGCATCCGCTGGGGATCCCGGCCGCAGTATTCCGCCAGCAGTTGAGCCGCCTCCCGGCTGATGGAGCTGCCGGCCTTTTCCGCCGCCGATGCCGTCCGCTGCACCGCCGCGGTGCCGGTGGGCTTCTGGAAGCGGCAGACCCCCCCGAACCGGTCGCAGAGGTCAAAGAGCTTCGCCCCCTTGCTCCCCTTCTTTTTCAGGTCGGGGAGAACACTGCGCATGGTGACCACCAGCAGCGTCTCCTCCGGGCGCTCCTCCGCCAGCTGCCGGAATTTTTCCAGACCGACGGCGGAAAGGAGGTTCGCGTCCAGGTCGTCCACCAGCACGAAGCGCCGGGGGGCCATCATGGGGAGGGAGCGGACCGCGTCCCCCAGGGCGTCCAGATCCAGGGGGAAGCGGCCGTCGTACCGGGAGCGGTTGAAATCCGGGAAGGCGGTGACCGCCCACCGCTCCAGCCGCCGCTGGTATCCGGCGATGAGGGGAGCGTCCTCCCCCCACAGGAGCAGCAGCCCCGGCAGGCTGCCGTCCTTCATCATGGTGTCCAGCTGATTTGGGCCCGCCAGGATCATCCCTTCACCCGCTCTCCTTTTTCAGTATCCGGTTTCAGTATCAGGTTGGTATCCCCCGTGGGGAGCCTTCCGGGGCGCAGCTCCGGGGCCAGGGGATACACCCTTCCATCCGGGTCCACCAGGAGGTCCCCGTCCGGGGGGATGCCGGATTCATTTATTATACCATATCCCGCCCAGGATTTCAGCAATTTTCTGCCGTTTGTTTCCACCGAGACCAGCTGGGGAAGGGGACAGGCCACCCGGACCCCCGGCAGCACCTCCAGCGGCTCCTCCCCCAGGGGGAGGAAGACCGCGGAGGACTGCGCCCGGAGGAGGGCAAGCTCCCCCTCCGGCACAAGGGTCACGGCGGGGGAAAGCTCCTGCCGAAGGGCGAGGATGCCGTTGAAATCGGTGTCCCAGGAGCAGACCAGCACCAGCGGCCCCGATCCCTGGCAGCGCTCCAGCTGACTGGTGAGCATCCGCCGCTGCCAGCCCTCCCCGCCTTCCGCCAGCACCACCGTCCCGCCGGGGGCGGCAATGACCACCGCCCCGGTCTCCCCGTTGGCGGAGATCAGGGCCCCGCCCCGGTAGTAGAGCCCGGCGTAGCAGAGGGAGAGGACCAGGCCCGCCAGGCCCCAGAGGAAAAGGCGTCCGGACTGGCTCCGCCGCAGGCGCGGGCGGAGCAGCAGCCACCCCAGGACCTCCGCCGGGACCAGCACACAGAGGGCCAGCTGCCAGGGGAGGAGCACCGGGAGGACGGCGCCGGGAAGGGCGCCCGCTGCCTCCGCCAGGAACAGGAAACCTCCGGACAGCATCCGGGCACAGGCCAGCAGCAGGGAGGCCGCGGGGGCAAAAAAATCCCCCGCCTGGGTGAGCACCGCCCCGGCCCAGCCCGTCAGCAGCACCCCCATCACCAGGGGGAGGGCCAGAAAACCGGTGAACAGCCCCCAGGGGGTGAAGTATCCGAAGTGGGCCGCCAGCACCGGGGCGGCTCCCAGCTGGGCGCAAAAGGAGCCGGACATCCCCTCCAGAACCCAGCGGGGACCCCGGCCCAGGGAGCCAAAGCGCCCCTCCCAAAGGCTCTGCGCCAGGGCCAGCAGGGGCTCCAGCCCCAGCAGAAGGCCCAGGGTGGCGGCAAAGGTGAGCTGAAACCCGGCCCGGAGGATCACCGGCGGGGAGGCCAGGGCCAGGAGCAGGGCCGCCGCCCCCAGGGAGGTGAGGCTGTCCGCCCTGGCCCAGCACAGCCGCGCCAGGAGGGCCAGGCTGGTCATGACGGCCGCCCGCAGCACCGAGACGGAAAAGCCCGCCAGCCCCGCCAGCAGCCACACCCCCGCCAGAGCCGATAAAGAGCCGGCCCGTTCCCCCAGCCCCAGGCGGCGGAGCCCCCGGAGCCACCCCACGGCGATGGAGAGGTGCAGGCCGGAGACCACCAGCAGATGGCGCATCCCGGCCCGGTCGATCCGGGTCAGGGCCTCCTGGGAGAGGAGCCCCTGGCGGGAAAAGAGGATGGCGGCTGTCACGGCGGCGGCGTCCCCCGGCCGCTCCTCCCAGACCGCCTGGGAAAGTTCCTGGCGGAGGGCCGCCAGACGGGGAAGGGGGTGCAGCCCCTCCGGCGGGGGGATCGGCTCCACCGTCCCCTCCACCCGGCCAAAGAGGGAAATACCTCCCAGGGCATCCCCGTCCTCCCGCGCCGACAGCACCAGCACCCTCCCGGCGATCCACTGGCCGGGGCGAAGCTCATCCCCCAGCCCCCGCAGCTCCAGGAGGGTCCTCCGGCTGTCCCCCTCCCACCGCACGGTGGCGTGGACCGTCCCCCGGTCCTGGGCATAGGGGTCCTCCTGGCCCGCCCAGCCGGTGAAGTCCACCGTCGCCCCCTCCAGGGCCTGCCAGTCCGCCAGCCGCTTTTGGAAGCTCCCGGTCACCAAGAACACCAGCAACAGGGAAAGTCCGCCGCAAAGGAGCAGCTGCCTCCGCCGCCTTCCGTCCCGAAGGCAGACAGCAAAAAGGAGGACAGCGCAGGCCACCGTCAGCCTAGGCGATCCTCCCCGGCCCAGGGCAAGGGCCAGCTGGGCCAGAAACAGGACGGAAAAGCAAAAGAGAGGCCGCCTCACGGCTAGGGCTCCCAGGGGGCCAGGGGCCCGTTCTCCGCTTCCCACTGCTCCACAAATTTTTCCAGGATGAGCTCCACCTGCTTGTTGGCGGAGCGCTTGTTCATCTTTGCCAGCTGTTTGACCTTGTCCAGAAGCGCCTCCGGGACACGGACCGAAAAAGGCGCGTAGTAATTCCCAGCCATTGTCATACCTCCAGTTGTCCATATCGGGGATCCCCCCAGGAGAACAAAGACCAAGCCACGGAGCAGTCCGCACCGCCCGCGGTCTCCATTATTGTATCAGCAGGATTCGATGACTTAAGAATAAGAATAAATTCTTATTCCTTTAAAATGAATCAAATATACTCATTTCGCAAAAAGCGCCCCCGCGGTAAAAGCGGGGGCGCTTGCATCTGACTGAATTTATTTCTCCGGGGCGCTGGTGACCACGAAGCGGGCGGGGTTGATCTTCACGCCGGGGCCCATGGTGGTGGCCACGGTGCAGGACCGGATGTACTGGCCCTTGGAGGCGGCGGGCTTTGCCTTGATGATGGCGCCCATCAGGGTATCGAAGTTCTCCTGGAGCTTCTCCACGCCGAAGGAGACCTTGCCGACGGGGCAGTGGATGATGTTGGTCTTATCCAGGCGGTACTCGATCTTACCGGCCTTGGCCTCGGTGACCGCCTTGGCGGCATCGGGGGTGACGGTGCCCGCCTTGGGGTTGGGCATCAAGCCGCGGGGGCCGAGGATCTTACCCAGACGGCCTACGATGCCCATCATATCCGGGGTGGCGATGACCACATCGAAGTCCATCCAGTTTTCATTCATGATCTTCTGCATATACTCCTCGCCGCCCACATACTCCGCGCCGGCGGCCTCGGCGGCCTTGGCGGCGTCGTTCTTGGCAAAGACCAGCACCCGGACCTTCTTGCCGGTGCCGTTGGGCAGCACCACCGCGCCGCGGACCTGCTGGTCGGCGTGGCGGCTGTCCACGCCCAGGCGGACATGGACCTCCACCGTCTCGTCGAACTTGGCCTTGCCGGTCTTGGTGCAGAGCTCGATGGCCTCGGTGATGTCATAAAGAGTGGAGCTGTCAATGAGCTTGCGGCTCTCCACATATTTCTTTCCGTGTTTCATAACTCTTCATTCTCCTCCTACCAAGTGGTAATAAACGGATCTTTTCCTCCCACAATAGGGTCCTCAGTCCACGACCTCTACGCCCATGCTGCGGCAGGTGCCGGCCACCATGCTCATGGCGGCTTCCAGGCTGCCGGCGTTCAGGTCGGGCATCTTGGTCTCGGCGATCTTCTGAATCTGGGCTTTGGTGATCTTGCCCACCTTGGTCTTGTTGGGGGCGCCGGAGGCGCTCTCCAGACCGAGGGCCTTCTTGATGAGGACGGCGGCAGGGGGGGTCTTGGTGACAAAGGTGAAGGAGCGGTCCGCGTAGACGGTGATGACCACCGGGATGATGAGGCCCACGTCGTTCTTGGTACGCTCATTGAACTCCTTGGTGAAAGCCATGATGTTCACCCCGTGCTGGCCCAGGGCGGGGCCCACCGGGGGGGCCGGAGTCGCCTTGCCGGCGGGGATCTGAAGTTTGATGTAGCCAACTACTTTCTGTGCCATAAGAAATGCACCTCCAAAAAGTGGTAATGTTTAGCGGGTAGCGGGGACTCTCTCCTATGCTGGGGAGCCGCCGCCCCCTCCCACGGATGCGCCGCCCCATTCCCTGGGGGGCGCGTTTTCTCTTCTCTTCGGGATACCTTATCCCAGGGGCTGTACCTGGGTGAGCTCCAGCTCCACCGGTACTTCCTTGCCCATCATGGAGACGGTGACACGCACCAGGCCCTTGTCCAGGTCGATGGAATCCACCACCCCCACAAAGCCCTCCATGTAGCCGCCGGAGACCATGACGCTGTCCCCCACGGCGTAGTTTACCTCGGTGGTGCGGGTCTCCACCCCAAAGCGGGCGATCTCCGCCTCGGTGAGGGGGACCGGCTTGGAGCCGGGGCCTACGAAGCCGGTGACGCCCCGGATATTGCGGACCACATACCAGCTGTCATCGGTCATGATCATCTTCACCAGGACGTAGCTGGGGAAGAGTTTTCGCTCCACTTCCTTCTTCTGGTTGTCCTTGATCTCGGTCACCATCTCGGTGGGGATCTTCACCTCGTGGATGAGGTCATGGAGCTGGCGGTTTTCCACCGCGTTCACGATGCTGTCCGCCACCTTGTTCTCATACCCGGAGTAGGTGTGGACCACATACCATTTTGCTTCGTCTGCCATTTTTCACACTCCCCTCTTTACCCGCGGTTCAGGTGTCAGCCCCCCAGGGCGGTACGGATCACGGCGCCCAGGATGGCATCCAGCCCGCCGATGAAGACCGCGGAGATCAGGATGGCGGCCAGCACCACCAGGGTGTTGTTGAGGATCTGCTTTTTGCTGGGCCAGACGACCTTCTTCAGCTCCCCCCGCATATCCCGCAGGGAACGGGAGATCCTGGCGAAGAAGCCGGGTTTCTTTTCGGTACCTGCCATACTCGTCAGCCCTCCTTACTTGGTTTCCTTGTGGACGGTGTGCTTCCGGCAGAAGCGGCAGTACTTCTTCATCTCCAGCCTGTCCGGATCGTTTTTCTTGTTCTTCTTGGTGTTGTAGTTGCGCTGCTTGCACTCTGTGCAGGCCAGAACGATCTTCACTCGCATATCGGCACCTCCTAATCGTGGCCGCCCCGGCGGTTTACCCGGCAGGGCCCTAGTTTGCCTCCCTCTTGCGTATTGAGAGGCGCTCCCCCCTTTGCGGCCTTTCGGGCGCACAAAAAAAGAACCCTCTCCGAGAGGTAGTATCACTATACCACACCTGTCCGGCGAAGTCAAGGCTCAACTCCGCATTTTTGCAGGAAATATCCCCTTTGGAAAGGCCCATGGCTTTTTGGAAGGGACCGCCGCCGGCAAGAGGGCCCGCTCCCCGCTCCCTCCCCGCGCCTTGACATCCACCGGGGCCGGCCCTATAATGATAATCGGGCGCAAGAAAAATACCGGCCGGCGAAGAGGCCGGGCCGGCCAAGGAGGGACCGACCATGACACTCACCACCGCAAAGCGGCTGATGGCCCTTTTTCTCTGCACCACGCTGCTTTTCGCCGGGCTTTTTGCCTGGCAGCTTTCCGGCGGGGCGCTGCCGGAATTTTCCTTCCCCAGGGAGGAGGACCCCTGGGCGGACGGCGGGGAGGAAGAGGACCCCTGGGCCGGCGAAGAAGAAGACGGGCCGGATCGCTCCGTCCTGGCCCTGGAAGACCAGCCCAGGGAAAACTACACCGACGAGATGAAGATCCCCGCCGGCGCGGTGCTGGACCAGGGGACAAAGGACCGGGAGCGGCTGGGGGACCACCAGGGCTCCCCCTACTTCTGCAACATCGATTTTTATAACGCCAAACCCACCGAGACCCTCCTGCTCCTCCCCAATTTCCGCACCTACCAGCAGACCTCCCAGGACACCTGCGGCCCCGCCTGTGTGGTGATGGTGCTGGATTACTACGGCAAGCTGGGGGACTGGAACGAAAAGTCTCTGGCGGAGCTTGCCACCAGCCACGCGGATGTGCACGGCGGCCTCTGCCTGGACCAGATGATGGAGATCTTCCAGAAGGTGGGGGGATTTGAGCTGAAGACCACCTACGACTACGGCAAGCGGGTCAACTCCATCAACGAGCTGATGCTCCAGACCAATGTGGAAAAGGGCATCCCCACCATCATCGGCTGGAACGACCGGGGGGGCCACTGGCAGGTGGTCATCGGCTACGACAGCATGGGCACCGTGGACCCCTGGGACGATGTGGTGATCCTGGCGGATCCCTCCGACGACACCGACCACAACCAGGACGGCTACTACGTCTACAGTATGCAGCGCCTGCTGACGAACTTCGCCTTCTACGGCATGACCGGGGTGGAGGACCACGTTTACCGCCGGTGCTTCATCGCGCCGCAGCCGGTGGAGTGAGGGCCTGTTTCCGCCCCCCTTTTCAGCTTTCAGCAGCCACAGGGCCGCCTCAGCAATAGGGCGGCTTTTTTGCGGTCTCAAAAACACCCCACTGGGGTGTTTTTGATGGGTAGTCCGTTCGGGCGCAGAAACCAGTTGGTTGGGCTTTTCAGCTCCAAACGGCTTTCGCCGTTTGTCACCAAAAGACCCAACCTTCTTCTGTTCTGCGCCCTCCCTCGGTGGGGAGCGCAAGGCTTCCACCTTTCTTTTTTTCTTGCAAAAAGAAAGGTTGGCCGTAGGCCACGTTGCCGAAGGCATGCCAAAGTAAAATGCGCCCTCCGGAGAGGTGTTCCGCCTTCTGCGGAAGGCGGCCAAAGGCTCTGCCTTTGGAAACCGCAAGCCTTTGAAAAGGCTTGACCGAAACTTTTGCGGGCCTTCGGCCAAAGCCTCCCTCTCTGAGGGAGGTGTCAGCCGTAGGCTGACGGAGGGAGTTCGCCTAAGACTCCAGGCACTCCCTTGCGCCTTGCACAAAGGTAAGGAGCGGGGCCTGTCCCCGCTCCGTGTAGGGCGAAAACCGGACGAAGTCCGGGCGTTCTTTTTGCTTCTTTTTCTCACGAGTGAGAAAAAGAAGTGGGGGCTGGGGTGAAACCCCAGATCAGCTTTTGCTCCATGGAAAATTTTGCGGAAAACCCCTTCCCCTATAGAAATCCGGAAAAAGCCATGTTATAATAATATCAATCATATGGAAAAGCCGCTTCCCGCTTTGGCAGATCGCCCCTTGGGCGGATGTCCGGGATGCTTTTGGAGGAGTACGGGACGGGCGGCGAAAGAGGCTACGGTACGAAAGAAGGAGGAACGCGAGAAAAATGTCCAGCCGTGTCTGCAAGCTCCCCTTTCAGGGGACCGAGAACCAGGAGCGGGAGCTCCGGGCTCTCATTGAAAAGCTCCATGAGCAGGAAGGGGCTCTGATGCCCATTCTCCAGGGCGCCCAGGAAATCTACGGCTATCTCCCCATCGAGGTGATGGAGATCATCTCCACCGCCATGAACGTCCCCCTGGAGGAGGTCTACGGGGTGGCCACCTTCTATTCCCAGTTCTCCCTCAACCCCAAGGGCCGCTACAAGGTCTCGGTCTGCCTGGGCACCGCCTGCTACGTCAAGGGCTCCGGCGATGTCTACGCAAAGCTCCAGGAAAAGCTGGGCATCGGCAGCGGGGAGTGCACCCCGGACGGAGAGTTCTCCCTGGAGGCCTGCCGGTGCATCGGCGCCTGCGGCCTGGCCCCGGTCATGACCATCAACGATGATGTCTACGGCCGCCTGGTGCCGGATGACATCGACGGCATCCTGGCCAAATACCGGGACGCCCAGTAGGGGGGAGCCCTGTATGATGCAGGAGCTTTCCCTCAACGTCCTGGATGTGGCGGAAAACTCGGTGCGGGCAAACGCCTCCCTGGTGCAGATCACCGTGGAGGAGGACACCGCCGCCGACCGCCTCACCATCGTCATCCGGGATGACGGCAAGGGAATGACCCCGGAGCAGGTAAAGACGGTCATCGACCCCTTTTACACCACCCGCACCACCCGCAAGGTGGGGCTGGGGATCCCCTTCTTCCGGATGGCGGCCCAGCTCACCGGCGGGGACCTGACCATCCAAAGCGAGGTGGGGAAAGGGACGACGGTCACAGCCACCTTTGGGCTGACCAATATCGACCGGATGCCCCTGGGGGATATGAACGGCACCATCGCCGCCCTGGTCCAGTGCAACCCCTCGATCGACTGGGTGTACACCCGCCGCAAGGACGGCCGGGAGATGGTGATGGACACCCGCCAGTTCCGGGAGATCCTGGAGGATATGCCCCTGGATTCCCCGGAGGTGCTCCGGTTCCTGCGGGAATACCTCGCGGAGAACACCCAGGAGCTGCTGTCCGGCGGGAGTGAAGAGAATGAGAATAAGGAGGATACACCTCAATGAAAAGTTTAGCGGAGCTTCAGGCTCTTAGGGAGCAGATGAAAGGAAAGGTGGGCATCCGCCACGACGGGGACAGCAACATCCGCGTCGTAGTGGGTATGGCCACCTGCGGCATCGCCGCCGGGGCCCGGCCGGTGCTGGCCGCCTTCACCGAAGAAGTGGCAAAGCGGGGCCTCACCCATGTTTCGGTGGGGCAGACCGGCTGCATCGGCATCTGCCAGTACGAGCCGGTGGTGGAGGTCTTTGAGCCGGGGAAGGAAAAGGTCACCTACGTGAAGGTCACCCCGGAGATGGTCCCCACCATCGTCAGCCAGCACATCGTAAACGGCACCCCGGTCACCGAATATACCATCGGCGCCAGCGGCGCCCAGGCGTAGGAAGGAGGGCGACATCATGTTCCGTTCCCATATACTGGTCTGCGGCGGCACCGGGTGCACCTCTTCCGGCAGCGCCCGCATCGTCTCCGCCTTCGAAAAAGAGCTGGCCTCCGCCGGTCTGGATAAGGAAGTGAAGGTCATCAAGACCGGCTGCTTCGGCCTCTGCGCCCTGGGCCCCATCGTGGTGGTCTACCCGGAGGGCGCCTTCTACTCCCAGGTGAAGCCGGAGGACATCCCGGAGATCGTGGAGGAGCACCTCCTCAAGGGCCGCATCGTCAAGCGCCTGCTGTACTCCGAGACGGTCCAGGAGGACACGGTGAAGAGCCTGGGGGAGACCGCCTTCTATAAAAAGCAGCTGCGGGTGGCCCTCAAAAATTGCGGCGTCATCGACCCGGAGGACATCAACGAGTACATCGCCTACGACGGCTACATGGCCCTGGGGAAGGTCCTCACCGAGATGACCCCCCAGGAGGTCATCCAGTGCATCCTGGATTCCGGCCTGCGGGGCCGGGGCGGCGGCGGCTTCCCCACCGGCAAAAAGTGGGCCTTCGCGGCGGCCCAGCCCAAGGGCATCAAGTACGTCTGCTGCAACGCCGATGAGGGCGACCCCGGCGCCTTTATGGACCGCTCCGTTCTGGAGGGTGACCCCCACGTGGTGCTGGAGGCCATGGCCATCGCCGGCTACGCCATCGGGGCGCAGCAGGGCTACATATACGTCCGGGCCGAGTACCCCATCGCCGTCAAGCGCCTCCAGGTAGCCATCGGCCAGGCCCGCGAGCTGGGCCTGCTGGGCAAAAACATCCTGGGCACCGATTTTGACTTTGACATCGACATCCGCCTGGGTGCCGGCGCCTTCGTCTGCGGTGAGGAGACCGCCCTCATGACCTCCATCGAGGGCCACCGGGGCGAGCCCCGTCCCCGTCCCCCCTTCCCCGCCGTCAAGGGCCTCTTCGGAAAACCCACCATCCTCAACAACGTGGAGACCTACGCCAACGTCCCCCAGATCATCCTCAAGGGGGCGGACTGGTTCGCCTCCATGGGCACCGAAAAGTCCAAGGGCACCAAGGTCTTCGCCCTGGGGGGCAAGATCCACAACACCGGCCTGGTGGAGGTCCCCATGGGCACCACCCTGCGGGAGATCGTGGAGGAGATCGGCGGCGGCATTCCGGGCGGCAAGAAGTTCAAGGCCGCCCAGACCGGCGGCCCCTCCGGCGGCTGCATCCCCGCCCAGTATATGGACATCCCGGTGGACTACGACAACCTCATCGAGATCGGCTCCATGATGGGCTCCGGCGGCCTCATCGTCATGGACGAGGACACCTGCATGGTGGACATCGCCAAGTTCTTCCTGGAGTTCACCGTGGACGAGAGCTGCGGCAAGTGCACCCCCTGCCGCATCGGCACCAAGCGCCTCTATGAACTGCTGGACAAGATCACCAAGGGCAAAGCCACCATGGAGGACCTGGATAAGCTGGAGACCCTCTGCTACCACATCAAAGAAAACGCCCTCTGCGGCCTGGGACAGACCGCCCCCAACCCGGTGCTCTCCACCCTCAAGTACTTCCGGGATGAGTACATCGCCCACATCGTGGAAAAGCGCTGCCCCGCCGGGGTCTGCAAGAGCCTCCTCACCATCCAGATCCTGCCGGACAAGTGCAAGGGCTGCACCCTCTGTGCCCGCAACTGCCCCACCGGCGCCATCAGCGGCAAGGTGAAGGAAGCCCACGTCATCGACCCCGAAAAGTGCGTCAAGTGCGGCGTCTGCATCGAGAAGTGCCGCTTCGGGGCCATCGTGAAGAAGTAAGGGAGGAGGCTGTGAAATGAAAATGGTAAACTTAACGATCAACGGCCTTCCGGTCACCGTCCCGGAGGGCACCACCATCCTGGAGGCCGCCCGGAAACTGGCCATCGATATTCCCACCCTGTGTTTTCTCAAGGACATCAACGAGATCGGCGCCTGCCGCATCTGCGTGGTGGAGGTGAAGGGCCTCAAGAACCTGGTGGCCGCCTGCGTCTACCCGGTGGCCGAGGGGATGGAGGTGCTCACCAACTCCAAGCGGGTCTTTGCTTCCCGCAAGATCGACCTGGAGCTGATCCTCTCCACCCACAAGAAGAAGTGTCTCTCCTGCGTCCGCAGCGGCAACTGCGAGCTCCAGAAGCTCTGCAAGGACTTCCGGGTCTACGACGAGGACGTCTACGCCGGGGAGAACCCCCAGCACGAGTTTGACGACACCGCCAAGCATATGTTCCGGGATAACGACAAGTGCGTCCTCTGCCGCCGGTGCGTGGCGGCCTGCCAGAAGTGGCAGGCGGTGGGGGTCATCGGCCCCAACGACCGGGGCTTTGCCACCCACATCGGCTGCGCCTTTGAGCAGAGCCTGGGGGACGTGGCCTGCGTCTCCTGCGGGCAGTGCATCGTGGTCTGCCCCACCGGGGCCATCGCGGAAAAGGACAACACCAAGGACGTGTGGCGTGCCCTCTCCGACCCCCACAAGCACGTGGTGGTCCAGACCGCTCCCTCCATCCGGGTCACCCTGGGGGAGGCCTTCGATATGCCCATCGGCACCAACGTGAAGGGCAAGATGGTCTCCGCCCTGCGGCGCCTGGGCTTCGATGCCGTCTTTGATACCGACCTGGCCGCCGATATGACCATCGTGGAGGAGGCCAACGAGCTGGTGGAGCGGCTCAAGAAGGGCGGCACCCTGCCCATGATCACCTCCTGCTCCCCCGGCTGGGTGAACTACTGCGAGCACTACTACCCGGACTTTGTGGAGAACCTCTCCACCTGCAAGTCCCCTCAGCAGATGTTCGGCGCCCTCACCAAGACCTGGTACGCCAAGCGGATGGGCCTGGACCCCAGGGACATCTTTGTGGTGGGCATCATGCCCTGCACCGCCAAGAAGTTCGAGGTGGCCCGCGAGGATGAGGCGGCGGCCGGCGTCCCCGATGTGGACGTGGCCCTCACCACCCGCGAGCTGGCCCGGATGATCGACCGGGCGGGCATCAACTTTACGGAGCTCCCCGACGAGGAGTTTGACGACCCCATGGGCGTTTCCACCGGCGCGGCGGCCATCTTCGGCGCCACCGGCGGCGTCATGGAGGCGGCCCTGCGCACCGCGGCGGAGTGGCTCACCGGCAGCGATGCGGCCCCGGTGGACTTCGTGGAGGTCCGGGGCGTGGAGGGCGTCAAGGAAGCCACCTACCAGGTGGGGGACCTGACCCTCAACGTGGCGGTGGCCTCCGGCCTCAGCAACGCCAAGCGCCTGCTGGACAGCGTGCGCAGCGGCGAAAAGACCTACCACTTCATCGAGATCATGGGCTGCCCCGGCGGCTGCGTCAACGGCGGCGGCCAGCCGGTCCAGCCGGCCCGCGTCCGCAACTGGGTGGACCTCAAGTCCCTCCGGGCGGCGGCCCTTTACCAGGAGGACAAGGACCTGCCCCTGCGCAAGTCCCACGAGAACCCCGTCCTCCAGCAGATCTACAAGGAGTTCCTGAAGACCCCCGGCAGCCATGTGGCCCACCAGGTGCTCCACACCTCCTACCGTAAGCTGGACCGCTTCCACCAGGGCAAAGCGTGACCCTTTAAGCCTTTAAAAGCCGGGGCGAAAGCCCCGGCTTTTGCCAATCCGGGCTGCCGCCCAGTCCCGCCTTCTTTTTCTCACTCGTGAGAAAAAGAAGCAAAAAGAACGACCGGACTTCGTCCGGTTCTCGCCCTACACGGCCTTCGGCCTTACCTTGGCAAAAGGCGCAAGTGACTGCCTGGAGACTTAACTCCCTCCGTCTGGCCTATCGGCCAGACACCTCCCTCTACGAGGGAGGCTTTCCCTGCGGGGGAACCCCTCTGTCACCGCCTGCGGCGTTGACACCTCCCCTTTCAGGGGAGGCTCTGGCGGAGCGCAAAGCTGTCCGTTCTGCCAAGGGCTCCCCTGAAAGGGTGGCCGTAGGCCACGTTCTCGACCAAAGGGAGGGATGCTGGCATTTCCCGAAGGGAAATGTCTGAGGGGTTTTTCCCGCCGGGTAGGCGAACGGCGGTAGCGTAACCAAAAAGCAAATCCTAGAAACGAAATCCTTCTCCAAGAACTCCCTCCGTCTGGCCTACCGGCCAGCCTCCTCCCTCGACGAGGGAGGCTCACCCCACAAAAAATCCACCCAACAGGAGGACCCGCCCTTGCAGACCGAAGAGATCATCCAGCCCCGCGCCCCCCTCACCCCCTGCCAGAGGATCGAGCGCAGCATCGTCACCAAGTACCGCAAGTCCATCTGGAACCGCTTCATCGGGGGCATCAAGGACTACCAGCTCATCCGGGAGGGAGACCGCATCGCCGTCTGCATCTCCGGGGGGAAGGACTCCATGCTCCTGGCCAAGTGTATGCAGCAGCTCCACCGCCACAGCGAGGTCCCCTTCGGCCTGGAGTTTTTGGTGATGGACCCCGGCTACCGCCCGGAGAACCGGCAAAAAATACTGCAAAACGCAGAGATGATGGAGCTCCCCATCCACGTCTTCGAGACGGAGATCTTCGACGTGGTGGCCGGTATCCCCTCTTCCCCCTGCTACCTCTGCGCCCGGATGCGCCGGGGATACCTCTACAGCCGGGCCAGGGAGCTGGGATGCAATAAGATCGCCCTGGGGCACCACTTTGACGACGTGGTGGAAACGGTGCTGATGAGCACCCTCTACGGGGCGGAGTACCGCACCATGATGCCGAAGCTCCACAGCCAGAACTTTCCGGGGATGGAGCTGATACGCCCCCTCTACCTGGTGCGGGAGCGGGACATCATCGCCTGGAAGAACTATAACCACCTCACCTTCCTGCAATGCGCCTGCCGCTTCACCGAGGCGGTGGGGAACGGGGACCAGCCCGGCCTCTCCAAGCGCCAGGAGGTGAAGGAGCTCATCGCCCGGCTGCGAAAGGAAAACCCCCAGGTGGATGTGAATATCTTCCGCAGCGTCCACAATGTAAACCTGGATACCGTCATCGGCTGGCGCAGCGCCGAGGACGGCCCCCACAGCTTCCTGGACCGGTACGACCGCAAGTAAGGAGAGCATCCAAACGAAAAGTTAAAGCCAATCTGGGCTGCCGCCCAGCCCCGCCTTCTTTTTCTTTTCGCGGGAAAAGAAAAAGAAGCAAAAAGAAAAGCGGCCCCCGCGAGGCAAGGCAAAATTTTGTCGAAAAACTTGATTTGTTCCCCAGGCAATGTTATAATGTAGCGGAAAAATACAAATGGTTTATAAATCATTAGTGGGAAGGGGAACTGACCAAAATGGAGCGTCACTGGTTCCGCCGCGGGGCGAAGCGTTTCCTGGGGGCCGCGCTGGCGGCGGGGATCTGCCTTGGGGGCATGGTGACCGCCTGGGCGGACGCCATCTCCACCTACAGCATCTCCATGGGACAGGGGGCGATGTCCGTCCTGAAAGGCGGCGCGGTGGTCAACAGCTTCAAAACCTCCGACAGCGACATCACCGTTATGACCGACCGGGACGGCAGCCTGGTGATCTGCCTGAACGGCATCCAGGGGGAGCCGGTGAAGGTGGCCCTGGGGGAACAGCAGATCGTCAACTTCTACGGGAAGATCGGCACGCTGCTGCTGGACAGCACCCTGAACCGCCCGGTGGTCATCGGCGCCAACGCCCAGGTGGAGCGGCTGGAGGTGGAAGCCCCGGTGAAGATCTCCAACTGGGGCCGGGTGAACAGCGGCACGGTAAACGCCGCCGCCAGCCTTGTAACGGCCAGCGGCTCCTACACCGGCAATGTGGCGCTGGAAAATCTGGGCGCCCGCATCCACGTCAATGAAGGGGCGGTGACCCAAGGCATCACCACCCGCCGCGCCGCAGTCCGGCCCAGCCGGGATAACGGCTGGAACCTCATCCTGGTGAACCGCTGGAACCCCATCCCGGAGGGCTATACCCTGGAACTGAGCACCCTGGAAAACGGACAGCGGGTGGATTCCCGCATCTATCCTGCCTTGCAGAGGATGCTGGCCGATGCCCAGGCCGCGGGGGTCTATACCAAAGTAGTGGCGGGATACCGCACCCAGGAGCATCAGCAGTACCTGCTGGATGATAAGATCGCGGCCTACGAGAAGAGCGGCTTCTCCCCGGAACAGGCGAGGACCCTGGCGGAAAGATGGGTGGCGGTCCCCGGCACCAGCGAGCACCAGATCGGCCTGGCGGTGGACATCAACCGGGACCCGGCCTATTCCACCGCGGACGCCGTTTATTCCTGGCTGGCGGAGAATGCCCACCTCTATGGGTTCATCCAGCGGTATCCCTCGGATAAGACGGACCTCACCGGGACCATCTATGAGCCCTGGCACTACCGGTATGTGGGCACCGAAGCCGCGGCGGAGATCCGCCGCCAGGGCATCTGCCTGGAGGAATACATCCTCGCCCTGGAAAGCTGAGCCGTCCCGGCCAATATGGGCTGCCGCCCATACCCGCCTTCTTTTTCTTCTTGCAAAAGAAGAAAAAGAAGCAAAAAGAAGAATGACCAATGTCTCCGCCGCAAAAGAGCAGAAACCAGGGCTCCAGGCAGTTCCTTACGCCCTGTTCAAAAGTAAGGAGCGGGGCTTGCCCCCGCTCCGGGCAGGGCGAAAACCGGAGGAAGTCCGGTCGTTCTTTTTTGCTTCTTTTTTCTCACGAGTGAGAAAAAAGAAGTGGGGTATGGGGCAACGCCCCAGACCAGTTCTTACCCGCACAAAAAGCACCGTCCTTTTTTGGGGACGGTGCTTTTTTGCGTTTGCTCTTTGCGGGGTCAAAAAACGCTCCCCATCTGGAGGATGCCCTTGGCCAGGTCCTCCCGGTAGTCCGGGGCGGCGGGGTCAAAGCTGTTTATCACCACCCCGTCGCTGCCGTCCTTGCCGGTGGAGTGGACGAAGCGCTCCTCTCCCAGGTACATCGCCACATGGCCCTTAAAGAAGACGAGGTCCCCCCGCCCCAGCCGCTCCCTGGGAATCTCCTTCATGCAGAAGGCCGGCTCCATATGGGCGTCCCGGTGGATGAGGATGCCGTTCATCAGGTAGGCCTGGCTGCACAGGCCGGAGCAGTCCACCCCCAGGGGGGTGCGCCCGCCCCAGCGGTACTGGCAGCCCATGTAGGAAAGGGCGGTCCGGACGATGTTCTCCCGAAGCCGTTCCTCATCATCGGGATCCCAGCCGGTGAGGACCTCCCCCAGGAAGCCGCGCTTGGTGTACCCCTTCCGCCCGTCGCAGAGGGAGACCGGCACCCATCCGTTTTGGTCGGCGGGGCCGTCGGGGCTCACCCAGGCCCCCCTGGTGAGGGTCTCCACACAGCCCCCCTGGACCTTGGGGGCGTCCAGGATGTCGGCAGTGAAGCGGGTGACCACCGCCTTGGGCCGGGCCTCCCACCCGGCAAGGGATTTTTCCGCGTCCACCAGGAGGTCCCGGCGGGTAAACCCGGTATAGCTGTAGTGGGTCCTCACTTTACACCAGCCGCCGGGCAGCTCCTCCAGCAGCTCCACCGGCCAGCCGCAGAGGGCCTCATCCGCCAGCTCGCAGGGGCTCTCCGGCCGCAGGTAGAGGGGAGCGATGGGGGTCCGGACAAAATATTTCATGGCGATGGCCTCACTTTCTCTATTCACCGATCTCGATCTCCACCGCGGTATGGGCTTCCCCGATGATCCGGGAAAACTCCAGCGCCATGGCGCCGTCCGCCCCGGCCCGGACATGGATCCCGCTGCCCAGGGGCAGGCTCATGGTGGGCAGGCTGTGGCCGCAGGTCAGCCCGGCCACCAGGGGGATGCCCCGCTCCCGGCAGACCGGCTCCACCACCTCCCGGATCACCTCCGGGACAGTGAGGCTCCGGGCCGGGTCCTCGGCCTGGCAGTCGGTGAAGTACCCCAGCAAAACAGCGGCGCACCGCTCCAGCCGGCCGGAGTTGCGCAGGTGGGTGAGCATCCCGTCCAGCCGGTAGGGCCGTTCCCCCACATCCTCCAGGAAAAGCACCGCGCCGTCGGTGTCCACCTCGTAGGGAGTGGCGATGGAGGAGGCCACCAGGGAGAGGTTGCCCCCCCGCAGCGTCCCAAAGGCCTCGCCGGGGACGATGACCTCCGGCGGGGGGCAGCCGGGGGCGTTCTCCAGGGGTCTCCACTGGTTCCAAGGGCAGAAGAGCAGCCCCTTCATGGACTCCATGGTGTAGCCGTCCAGGCCCTTGTACCACTCGGTGCTGGGCATGGGGGTGTGGAAGGTGAGGAGCCCCTCCCCGGTGCGGTTCAGCAGGCTGTGGATGGCGGTGACGTCGCTGTAGCCGCAGAAGACCTTGGGATGGGCCAGAGCCACCTCCGGGTCGAAGTAAGGGAGCATCCGCTGGGCGCCGTATCCGCCCCGGATGCAGAGGATGCCCCGGATGCTGTCGTCCAGGAAGGCATCGGTGAGGTCCTGGGCCCGCCGGCGGTCCTCCCCCGCCAGGTAGCCGTGGGCGGCGGTGGCGCTGGGATAGAGGACCGGTGTAAGGCCCAGTGCCTTTACGGCATCCACGGCGGGCTGCACCCGCTCCGGGGGGACAGGGCCGCTGGGGCCCACCAGGGCCACCCGGTCGCCGGGGGCTAGGGGCGTGGGATAAAGCATGGGTATCTCCTTTCACTCACGGGTATATCACTAAATTTCTCTGAGGGCCGGAGGAAGCAGCGCAGGACCTTGCCCTTCCCACAACCTAGCGGCTCCCGCCAGGGCCTCCCCTGAAAGGGGAGGATGTCGCCGTAGGCGACAGGAGGGGTTCCCCCGCAGGGGTCCAAATCACCAGAAACAACGTATTTCCCCCGCACGCAAAGCCCGCCCAAGACCGGGCGGGCCTGCTGCTTTATTCTGCCAGTTTCCTGCGGTACTCCTCCAGCTCCGCCCGGTTCCCCCGGACAAAGTGCTCCGGTTCGATCTCCACCCATTCCGGCTTATCCACGGTGTAGTCGTGGCAGCCGGGGTCGTACACCTCCAGCTTTTTCTCCCGCTCCCGGATGGGGTCCGGCAGGGGGATGGCGGAAAGGAGCGCCCTGGTGTAGGGGTGCAGGGGGTGGGCAAAGAGCTTCTCCGTCTCGGAAAGCTCCACGATGACCCCCTTGTGGATGACGGCGATGCGGTCGGTGATGAACCGCATCACCGAAAGGTCGTGGGCCACAAAGAGATAGGTGAGGTCCCGCTCCTTCTGGAGCCGGGCCAGGAGGTTGAGGACCTGGGCCCGGATGGAGACATCCAGGGCGGAGATGGGCTCGTCGGCGATGATGAACTCCGGCCCCATGATGAGGGCGCGGGCGATGCCGATGCGCTGCCGCTGCCCGCCGGAGAACTCGTGGGGGAAGCGGCTGGCAAACTCCGGCAATAAGCCCACCGCCGTCAGCGCTCGCTCCACTCGCTCCCGGCGCTGGGCCTCGGTGAGGTCCTTCTGGACGTTATACAGCCCTTCGGAGATGATGTAATCCACCTTGGCCCGCTCGTTGAGACTGGCCATGGGGTCCTGGAAGATCATCTGGATCTTCCTCGTCACCTCCCGGTCCTTCTCCCGGCTGATCTTGCCGCTGATCCGCTCCCCCCGGTAGAGGACCTCCCCCCCGGAGATGGGGTTGATGCGGATGATGGCCCGGCCGATGGTGGTCTTTCCGGAGCCGGATTCCCCCACCAGGCCGAAGGTCTCCCCCTTGTAGACGTCAAAACTCACATGATCCACCGCCCGGAAGGGATCGCGGCGGCTGCCGAAGTCCACCACCATGTCCCGTACCGAAAGCAGGACCTCCCGGTTCTCATTTCCCATACCGGCGCACCCCCTCCTTTTGCAGATCCCGGATATGCTCCGGCGGCTCCACCTGGGGGGCCCTGGGGTCCAAGAGCCAGGTGCGGGCCTTGTGGGTGGGGCTCACCTCAAAGTAGGGGGGGCGCTCCACAAAGTCGATCTTCAGGGCGTGGGGGTTCCGGGGGGCGAAGGCGTCCCCCTTTACCTCGGTGAAGAGGTTGGGCGGCGCCCCCTGGATGGAGTAGAGCTCCTGCCCCTTGATGCCCAGCTGGGGCAGGCTGGAAAGGAGCGCCCAGGTGTAGGGGTGCTTGGGGGTGTAAAAGACCTCCTCGCAGCTTCCGATCTCCACGATGTCCCCGGCGTACATCACCGCGATGCGGTCCGCCACGTTGGCCACCACCCCCAGGTCGTGGGTGATGTAGATGGTGGTCAGGTCATACTTCTTCTTCAGGTTCTTCAGGAGGTCCAGGATCTGGGCCTGGATGGTGACATCCAGGGCGGTGGTGGGCTCGTCGCAGATGAGGATCTTGGGGCGGCAGGCCACCGCGATGGCGATGACCACCCGCTGGCGCATCCCGCCGGAAAACTCGTGGGGGTACTGCTTGCGGCGGCTCTCCGGGTCGGGGATGCCCACGTCACTAAGGCACTCCAGCACCTTGTCCCGGAGGGCGGAGCCCCGCAGCCCCTGGTGGATGGCGATGGCCTCCCCGATCTGGCTCCCCACCGTCTTTAGCGGGTTCAGGCTGGTCATGGGGTCCTGGAGGACCATGGCGATCTCCTTCCCCCGTATCGCCCGCCATTGTTTTTCGGTCTTAAAGGCGGCCAGGTCCTGGCCGTTATAGAGGATCTGGCCCCCGGCGATCTCGCCGTTCTGGTCCAAAAGGCCCATAAAGGTCTTGGTGAAGACGCTCTTGCCGGAGCCGGATTCCCCCACGATAGCCAGGCTCTCCCCCTGGTAGAGGTCCAGGGAGATGCCCCGGATGGCGCTGAGGACCCGTCCCCGGAGGTTGAATTTGACATCCAGGTCCCGCACCGAGAGGATGACCGGGGCCGCTGTGACGGTGGCTTCTGCCATGGTGTGAGACCTCCTTTACACGTGGTTTTTGGGGTCGGCGGCGTCGGCGAAGGCGTTGCCGATGATGTAGAAGGAAACGGTGACGACGGAGAGCACCACCGCCGGGAAAATGAGCTGATACCGCAGGGATTCGTACATCAGAAGGCCCCGCCCGCTGTTGATGAGGTTCCCCAGGGAGGGGATAGCCACCGGCAGGCCCAGGCCGATGTAGGTGAGGAAGACCTCGTTGCCGATGGCCTCCGGGATGGTGGTGGCGATGCGCAGCATCATCACGCTGACGAGGTAGGGCAGGAGATTTTTCAGGATGATGCGCCAGGTGGGGGTGCCCAGGCACCGGGAGGCCAGGTTGTAGTCCCGGTCCCGGATGATGACGATCTGGTTGCGGATAAAGCGGGCCATTTTGAGCCAGCTGGTGAGGCACATAGCCAGGATGATGGTGCTCATGCTGGGGCGCAGGATGTAGGAGATGAGGATGAGCATGATGGTCTGGGGGATGTTATCGGCGATGTTGTAGATGGTGGTGAGGAGATGGTCCAGCTGCCGCACGTACCCCCACAGCACCCCCATGGTGATGCCGATGACGATCTCCGAGCAGGCCACCGCCAGCCCGATAAGGAGGGAGGTGCGGGTGCCGCTCCAGACCATGCTCCAAAGGTCCTGGCCGATGGAGTTGGTGCCGAAGAGGAACTCGTCGTTGGGGGGGATGTTCATCAGCTGGAGGCCGGTGTTGGGATCGTTGTTGATGAGGGTGGCGGGGCGCTGCCCCGGCAGGTGGGGCTGGATGAAGGTAAAGAGCAGGATAGCCGCCAGCAGCAGCAGGAGGGCCACCGCCATCTTGTTTTTAAAGAACATCCGGAAGGTGGAGCCCCAGTAGGAGTAGTCGGTCCAGGCCACCTTCTCCCCGGCGGATTCGTCGTATTCGGCAAAGGTGAAGGCGTCGCCGGCGATGGTCTCGGTGATGCTCTCGGTGAGTTCGTCCACCGGGCCGTCCAGGAACTTTTTCATCAGCGGGCCCCTCCTTTCTCGGCAAAGGTGATGCGCGGGTCACACAGGCCCATCAGCAGGTCTCCCAGCAGCAGCCCGATGATGCCCAGGGCGGCGTAGATGAGGACCAGGGCCTGGACCATGGCGTTGTCCTGCCGCTGGATGACGTCCACCAGCAGCCCCCCCATGCCGGGGACGGAGTAGAGGGATTCCACATAGATGGAGCCCATGGCGGTGGAAAGGATGAGGGTGGGGATGGTCTGGATGAGGGGGACAAAGGCGTTGGGGAAGACGTGGCTCGCCATGATCACCGAGTTTTTCACGCCCTTGGCCCTTGCCAGCCGCACATAGTCCTTGTTCAGCTCGTCCACCATGTACCGCCGCATCCACAGGGCGAAGGTGGCGGTGTTGTAGAGGGAGAGGGAGACGGTGGGCAGGATCCAGCTCATGGGGTTGGCTTCCTTAAAGAGCATGGGCAGGCCGAAGAAATCGGTGAGGTAGGTCTGGATGAAGAGGTGGTACACCGCCTGGGGGATGGCCATCACCAGCACCACAAAGCCCATCCCCAGCTTATCGGGTATAAACCCCTTAAAGCGGGTCATCAGCACCCCCAGGGGGATGCCCACCACCAGGGAGATGCCCATAGCCATCAGCCCCATGCGGATGGAGATGGGGGCCTTGTCCGCCAGTATCTCCGTGATAGCCACATTGGGCCGGTAGATCCAGGAGGTGCCGAAGTCCCCGTGGAGGAGGCCCCGGTAAAACTTCATCAGCTGCACCGGCACCGGATCCCGCAGCCCCATTTCGGTGAGGATGCTCTCCTTCTGGACCTCGCTCATCTTGTCGTAGCCGGCCCCCAGGTAGCCCTCTTCCGGCATCAGGCGCAGGAGGCAGAAGATGATGGTGATGATGATAAACAGGGTGAGGACCGATTGGACCAGCCGCTTCGCGATATACTTCAGCAAATGGAACAGCTCCTTATGTAGATTGGGGGAAGGCTGGGACTTTGCTTTTTTGCGGGCTCAAATTTGGGGGCCGGTCTTCCGGCCTCCAGATTTCAGACCGCAAACTGGCGGCTTCCGCCAGGGCCTCCCCTGAAAGGGGAGGTGTCCCCGAAGGGGACGGAGGGGTTCTCCCCGCAGGGGCCAAGCCTCCCTCGCCGAGGGAGGTCACGTGCCCGAAGGGACGCGAAGCGGCCCGTTAGGGCTGGCCGTAGGCGACAGGAGAGGTTCCCCCGCAGGCGGTGACGGAGGGAGTTTCTCTATCTCACCCGTGAGAAAAAGAAGTAGCTGCGCCCTGGGGCCGGGCAGGGTATTCCCCTGCCCGGCCCCCCGGCGGGACAGCTTTTCGGTTACGGAAAGGGCACTCAGCCCGCGGCCATGGCGGCCTCCCGCTCCTTGTTCCACTGCTCCTCGGCGGCCTGGTACTCCTCCAGGCTCATGGACTTCTCCAGGAGCTTGGCGCCCTTGTACTTCAGGCTGGAAACGCCGAAGGGGGCAAAGGGACGGTCAAAGGGGCTGACCAGGTTGACGCAGTAGCCGTCATTTTTCACCGCAAAGGGGATGATGAAGGCGTGGTCGATGAGATAGGCTTCCGCCTCCGCGAACTTCTGGTACCGGGTGGAGATGTCCAGCTTCTCGGCTTTGGCCTCATCCACCATCTTGTTGTAGATCTTCACCTTGGTGCCGATGAACTTCTCATCCAGGCCCAGGGCGGCCGCGTCCTCAGCGGTGTAGGTGTCGCCGGTCTCATAGGAGGGGTCGGTGCAGAGCTCCGGCCAGTTGTAGGTGAAGCCCAGGCTCCAGGGGTCGGAGTAGGTCTCCGGGTCGGCGTAGTCGGGGCCCCAGTTGCAGAGCATCAGGGCGTATTTCCCGGCGCGGCGCACCTCGGAGAGGAAGTTGGTGGAGGGGCCGGCCTCCAGAACGATGTCGATGTAGTCGGTTCCCAGAAGCTCCTCCATCTGCTGCTCAATGATCTGGCACTGGCGGTCCCAGTTGGCGGTGGAGGGGTTGTAGCTCATCAGGACCTTGACGGGGAAGGTGGCGCCGGCGGCGGCCAGCTCGGTCTTGGCGGCGGCCATGTACTCCTTGGCCTTGGCCTCGTCAAAGCCGTTGGGGAGGGTCTTCAGCGGTGTGAGGTCGGTGTAGTCCACCCCGTCCGCAGCAACGAAGTTGGGGGGTGTCACAGTGCTGATGAGCTGGCTCTCCGGGTCGTAGGGCTCCTCAACGGTCTTGGCCTTAACGCGGTCCAGGGCGTGGTAGAGGGACCTGCGGAAGTTCTCGTTGTTGACGGCCTTGAGCCAGTTGTCCGGCTCGTAGGCGGCGTCAAAGTGGGGGTCGAAGTTGAAGCAGAAGAAGTAGCTGTAGTAGCTGTTGCGCTGGGGGGCGACGACATCCTTCAGCTTGCTGTCGTTCATCCAGGTGGGCAGGATGTCGGCGGAGATGACCGCGTAATCGGTCTCGCCCCGCTGGTACATGGCCGGGGCCAGGGTGGTGGCTTCCTTATTGAATGTCTCCTGGATCTCGTCGATGAAGACGTTGTCCTTGTCCCAGTAGCTGTCGTTCTTCACAAAGGTGTGGGACACCTGGGGCTGGAAGTCCGCGATGCGGAAGGCGCCGCAGTACAGGAGGTTGTCGGCGCTGTCGGCGGCGCCGAACTTATCGCCCTTTTCGGCGATGAACTCCGCCTTGGCGGGCATAAAGCAGACGTAGGTGAGCATGGAGAGGAAGTAGGGGGTGGGGGCCTTGAGGGTATACACCAGGGTGTAGTCATCGATGGCCTTGACACCCAGCTCGTTAAAGTCGGTGAGCTTCTTGGTATAGAGCTCATCGGCGTTCTGGATGACGCTGCACACCACATCGGAGGTCTTGGACTCGTTGGCGGGGTCTACCACCCACTGGAGACCGGTAACGAAATCGTGGGCGGTGACGGGGCCGTACTCGGTGCCGTCGCTCCTTACCCACTTGGCATCGTTGCGCAGGTGGAAGGTCCAGGTGAGGCCGTCCTCGGAGGTCTCCCAGCTGGTGGCCAGGGCGGGCTGCACCATGCCGTACTTGTCATACTCCACCAGGGTGTCGATGACATTGGCGGCCGGCTCAAACTCCAGGGTGGTGCCGGTGTAGAGGTAGTTGAGGGTGGTCACCTCGGAGGCGTAGAGCTTGCGGTAGATGTTGGCGGCGGAGCCGGGATCGTTGGTGTTGGGGTTCTGGTCCCCGCCGGGGGTGCTGCTGCCGCCATCGTTGTTGCCGCCGCAGGCCGCCACGCTCAGCAACATGGCCAGACACAGCAGCAGGGAAAGGAATCGTTTCATATGGGTTTCCTCCTTTTATGTAGTAAAACTTCTCTCTATTCCTAAAAGCCGGGGCAGGGGCCCGGCAGACAGGGCGTTTTTAGGAAAAATCACAGGGAACGCCGGTGATGCCGATGCCCGGCAGCTCGTTCATCCGGACGGTGGCACCATCGTAGTCCGGTCCCCCCTCATAGGGGTCGACGGAGCAGAGGGAGGGGCCGTCCAGGTCCGCCCGCGTGACGATGCCCTTGGCGGCGCAGAGGTGGGCGGCGGCGGAGACCGCCAGCTTGGATTCCAGCATACAGCCCATCATGCACTCCACCCCGTAGAGGGAGGCGATGCCGCAGATCTTCAGGGCCTCGTGGATGCCGCCGGTCTTCATCAGCTTGATGTTGATGAGGTCCGCGGCCCCCCGGCGGATGATCTCCAGGGCGTCCAGGGGGGAGAATACACTTTCGTCGGCCAGGATGGGGGTGTACACCGCCTGGGTGATCTTAGCCATGCCCTCCAGGTCGTGGGCGGGGACCGGCTGCTCCACCAGCTCAACGGAAAGGCCTTTGTCCTCCATGGCGGTGATGACCCGGATGGCGTCCTTCACCGTCCAGCCCTGGTTGGCGTCCACCCGGATGGAGATGTCCGGCCCCACCGCCTCCCGGATGGCGGCGATGCGGGGCAGGTCGGCGAGACCTTCCTTCCCCACCTTCACCTTCAGGATGCGGTAGCCGTCCCCCACGGCGGCCAGGGAGTCCTCCACCATCCGGGGGATGGGCCCCACGCTGATGGTGAGGTCCGTTTCAAAGGAGGGGCGGTAGCCCCCCAGCAGCCGCCAGAGGGGCTGCCCCAGCACCTTGCCCCACAGGTCGTAGAGGGCCATATCCACCGCCGCCTTGGCGGAGGTGTTCCCCTTGATGGACCGGTCCATCCGCTCCAGCACCTCGTCCAGAGCCAAGATGTCCATACCGGTGACGGCGGGGGCGATGTGCTGGTGGATGGCGGCCAGCACCGAGCCTTTGGTGTCCCCGGTGATGACCGCGGTGGGCGGGGCCTCCCCGTAGCCCACCATGCCGTTTTCCGCGGTGACGCGGACCACGATGTCCTCCACCCGCTCCACCGTGCGCAGAGCGGTCTTGAAGGGTCGCGCCAGGGGGATACGGACCTCCCCGGTGGCGATCCCGGTGATCTTCATATAGGGCGGCACCTCCTGTTCTTCGGGCCGGAAATGCAGGACAAACAGGTTCTTGTTGCAAATCCGGTGGGATGATGTTTTTTATTATACCATTTACCCCCGGATGTTGTAAAGGATTTTCCGAACGATTTTACGCTTTGCCTTAATAAAAAATGCAACTTCTCCGGTAAATCTGTCAAAATGCCGGGCTTTTTACAAATTTACCCCCTGTTCTGCCGCCAGCCAACGGGCGATGGTGCCCATCAGGGCGTTGAGGGCCGGGGCCTCCACCGGGTCCCCGCAGACGCAGAGGACCAGGGGCCGGGGGGTGTAGAGGATGCCCACATCGTGGGTGATGTTCGTGTCCTCCCCGGTCTTGTGGGCGCATTTTACCTTCCCGTCCAGCCAGAAGGGCAGCTTTCCGTTCAGCCGCTGGTCCCCCAAGATCCGGAGCATCCGGGCGCTGGCGGCGGGGGAGACCACCTCCCCCCGGTAAAGGGCGGCCAGCAGATGGCCTATCTCGGCAGGGGCGATGGTGTTCTTGATCCCCCGCGCGGCGGCTTCGCTGTCAAAGAGCAGGCGGCGCAGCCGGGTGGCGGTCATCCCCAGTTCCCGGATGGTCTCGTTGATCCGCTCCATCCCCAGGCGGCGGATGAGGAGGTTGGTGGCGGTGTTGTCGCTGACGATGATCATCAGCACCGCCAGATCCATGAGGGTGACGGTGAGGCCGGTGTGGAGGTAGTTTAAAACCCCGCAGGAGGGGAGTTTATCCTCCTCCCGGATGGTGAAGCTCTCGTCCTCCCGCGCCTCCCCCGCTTCCAGCCGGCGGAACACCTCCACCAGGATGGGGAGTTTGATGACGCTGGCGGCCTCGAAGGCCTCCTCCCCCCGGACGCTCCACTCCTCCCCGGTGGCAAGGTCCTGGCAGTAGAGCCCGGCCCGGCCGGGGAACTCCCGGACCTGCCGGAGGATGGACGGCTGCATGGCGTTCCCCCCTGTCGGTACAGAATAGTACCATTATATTCGCCCTAGGCGGATTACACAAGCGGCCTGCCCCCGAATCTGCCACTTTACTGCCACTACATCCGGGGCAAAAAGAAACCCCTCCGGCAGAGGGGTTTGTCTTTGAGGTCAGGGAATAGGCTCTTAGAATCCCGCGTCGATCTCCATGTAGGGCCGGCCGTTGAGGTCCATCCCGGCGGTGTGTCCCGCCAGCAGCTCGTAGTACCCCTGGGCGCCGATCATGGCGGCGTTGTCCCCGCAGAGGGGCAGCTCCGGCATATAGAGCTGCCAGCCGTTTTCCCGGCAGCCCTTTTCCGCCCTTTCCCGCAGCCAGCTGTTGGCGCTGACGCCCCCGGCGATGGCCACACGGGTCTCCCCCAGGTCCCGCCCGGCTGCTTCCAGCTTATCCCAAAGGATGCCGCTGACCTTTTGGCAGAAGCTGGCGGCCAGGTCCTCCGGGGAGAGGGCCTCCCCCTTTTGGGCAGCGTTGTGGGCAAGGTTGATGACCGCGGTCTTGAGGCCGGAGAAGCTGAAATCGTACTTCCCGGCTGTGTGGGGGGTAGGGAGGGGATACCGCTCCGGGTCCCCGCTCCGGCTGATGCGGTCCAGCTCCACCCCGCCGGGATAGGGGAGCCCCACGCTCCGGGCCGCCTTGTCAAAGGCCTCCCCGGCGGCATCATCCTGGGTGCGCCCAAGGACCCGGTAGGTGGTGTAGTCCTCCACCCGGACGATGTGGCTGTGCCCCCCGGAGACGATGAGGCAGAGAAAGGGGGGGGCCAGGTCCGGGTGGGTGATGTAGTTGGCCGCCACGTGTCCCCGGATGTGGTGCACCGGGACCAGAGGTTTACCGGCGGCCAGGGCCAGCCCCTTGGCGAAGTTCACCCCCACCAGCACCGCCCCGATGAGGCCCGGCGCGGCGGTGACGGCAACGGCGTCCGCCTCCTCCAGGGCCAGCCCCGCCTCCCGGAGGGCCATGCGGGTGACCCGGACGATGTTCTCGGTGTGGCGGCGGCTGGCGATCTCCGGCACCACCCCGCCGTAGACCCGGTGCTCCCGCACCTGGGAATCGATGACCGAAGAGAGTACCCGCCGCCCGTCCTCCACCACCGCGGCGGCCGTCTCGTCGCAGGAGGACTCGATGGAAAGCAGTTTCATAAAACACCGCTCCTTTCCGGAAAACTGTAACGCTACTACTATAATACGAAACGCCGTTTTTTGCAACCGGGCCGGACTTCGTCCGGTTTTCGCCCTACACGGCCTTCGGCCTCACCTTGGCAGAAGATGCAAGTGACTGCCTGGAGTTTTAGGCAGTCTCCCCGCATCAGCCTTCAGCTCCAAAAAAATTTCCGGGTCTCGCCGCTTTTTTAACAAATTATCCATAGCCTTTTTGGCAGAAATGTAATATAATAGATTTGATTTCGGTAAAGAGGCGGGGTTTACCGCCCCGCTGTTAAAGTACAAACTAGGAGAGGTGGAAAAGTCATGAAAAAGATCGATTTGACCAAGTATGGCATCACCGGCACCACAGAGATCGTCTACAATCCCTCCTTTGAAATGCTGTTTGAGGAGGAGCTGAAGGAGGACCTCACCGGCTACGAAAAGGGCCAGCTCAGCGAGCTGGGAGCTGTCAACGTTATGACCGGCATCTACACCGGCCGCTCCCCTAAGGATAAGTTCATCGTCATGGACGAGAACTCCAAGGACACCGTTTGGTGGACCAGCGATGAGTACAAGAACGACAATCACCCCGCCTCCGAGGAGACCTGGCGCGTGGTAAAGGACATCGCCATCAAGGAGCTCTCCGGCAAGCGCCTCTTTGTGGTGGATGCCTTCTGCGGCACCAACGCGGATACCCGCATGGCCATCCGCTTCATCATGGAGGTGGCCTGGCAGGCCCACTTCGTCAAGAATATGTTCATCCGCCCCACCGAGGCGGAGCTGGAGACCTTCGAGCCTGATTTCGTGGTCTACAACGCCTCCAAGGCCAAGGTGGAGAACTACAAGGAGCTGGGCCTCAATTCCGAGACCGCTGCCATGTTCAACATCACCAGCCGGGAGCAGGTCATCGTCAACACCTGGTACGGCGGCGAGATGAAAAAGGGTATGTTCTCCATGATGAACTACTACCTCCCCTTAAAGGGCATCGCCTCCATGCACTGCTCCGCCAACACCGATATGAACGGGGAGAACACCGCCATCTTCTTCGGCCTTTCCGGCACCGGCAAGACCACCCTCTCCACCGACCCCAAGCGCCTCCTCATCGGCGATGACGAGCACGGCTGGGACGATAACGGCGTCTTCAACTTTGAGGGCGGCTGCTACGCCAAGGTCATCAACCTGGATAAGGAATCCGAGCCGGACATCTACAACGCCATCAAGCGCAACGCCCTCCTGGAGAACGTCACCCTGGATGCCGAGGGCCACATCGACTTCACCGATAAGAGCGTCACCGAGAACACCCGCGTCTCCTACCCCATCGACCACATCGAGAAGATCGTGCGGCCGGTCTCCGCCGCCCCTGCCGCCAAGAACGTCATCTTCCTTTCCGCCGATGCCTTCGGCGTGCTGCCCCCCGTCTCAGTCCTCACCCCGGAGCAGACCCAGTACTACTTCCTCTCCGGCTTCACCGCCAAGCTGGCCGGCACCGAGCGGGGCATCACCGAGCCCACCCCCACCTTCTCCGCCTGCTTCGGCCAGGCCTTCCTGGAGCTGCACCCCACCAAGTACGCCGAGGAGCTGGTGAAGCGGATGGAGAAGAGCGGCGCCAAGGCCTACCTGGTAAATACCGGCTGGAACGGCACCGGCAAGCGCATCTCCATCAAGGATACCCGCGGCATCATCGACGCCATCCTCTCCGGCGCCATCCTGGATGCCCCCACTAAGAAGATCCCCTACTTCAACCTTGAGGTCCCCACCGCCCTGCCCGGCGTGGACCCCGCCATCCTGGACCCCAGAGACACCTACGCCGACGCCGCCCAGTGGGAGGAGAAGGCCAAGGACCTGGCCCAGCGGTTCATCAAGAACTTCCACAAGTACGAGGGCAACCCCGCCGGCAAGGCTCTGGTCCCCGCCGGCCCGCAGGTGTAAGCGCAGAGCCTATGTGACAGAGAGAGCCCCCCGGTCGTGTGACTGGGGGGTGTTTTTTACGTCCTATCTTCCCCCGCAACCAATAGTTGCCCCCGCAGTTGGTAGACGCGGGGCGGGGTTTGGGGTATGATAGGGCCATCACGCACAAGGAGGAAACAACGATATGGAACTTGGAGAAAAAATCAAAACGTTACGGAGCGAGCGGGGCCTGTCCCAGGAGGCGCTGGCCGCCCGGCTGGAAATTTCCCGGCAGGCGGTGGCCAAGTGGGAGAGCGGAGTTTCCCAAAGTTAAAGATACCACATCAATCCCACGCGGACTTTTGCTCAACCGATACAGCCGGAGGGCTGGATAACAAGAAAAGGCGGTATGCGCCCCGTGGAGGGGTAGCG
>JAETSQ010000042.1 GCA_021769525.1 Oscillospiraceae bacterium | reverse complement strand
TCAAAAGTGAGGACGGAAGCCGGGAACAGGAAGTGGAAATCTTCTACCGCTTTATCGGCAAAATCGAATGACACATCTTGAGATACCCAACAATATCTTTAACTAAGGGAAACGGGCCAGTCCCAGCCCAGCACCGCCAATCTGCTGGCCCTCTGCGGGGTCTTTGGGGTGCCGCTGGATACCCTGGTCCCCGGCGGCACCATCCCGGAGCCACCCGGCCGGAAGGGAGCCAGCGGGCGGGTCAGGGCGGCGCTGCTGGTTCTTTCCTTAGTATCCCTGGCCTTCTCCACCGCCGTGACATCCTCTTACCTCTTTTCCGTCCGGTATGGAACAGATATTATCGGCGGCGCCGACGGCCCCACCGCCATCTTCGTTTCCGGCCCGCTGCCGTTTTCGGTGTACCTGGCGTGGGCGGTGACGGCGGCGCTGGTAGTGGCGACAGCAGTGGTGTTCCTCCGGGGGCGAAGCAAGTAAGGCGAGACACTGGAGGCACACCGGCCAATCTCCCCCGGAGGGCAGGGGGGTACACGGGGGGACTGGTCCCCCCGTGAGGCGCAGCGGAATCCGTCAGGATTCCCCGGACCTTCCGCAGAAGGTCCCTGCGCCTAGCGGGCAGGGCGGGGCACCGGGGGCACCCCGGCTGCCAGGCGGCGCACCACCTGCCCGGCGATGAGGAGCCCGGCGGCGGCGGGGACAAAGGCGGTGCTGCCGGGGAGCGATCTCCGCCCCGGCTGCCCTTCCTCCTCCCCGGCGGGGGGGCTGCCGGGAGAGACGGGGGGCTCCTGGGAGTAGAGGACCTCCAGGTGGAGGATGCCCCGCTTTTTCAGCTCCCGGCGCATCACGCGGGCCAGGGGACAGACCGAGGTCCGGCTGATGTCCGCCAGCTCCAGCCGGGCGGGGTCCAGCTTGTTGCCGGTGCCCATGGAGGAAAGGATGGGGATCCCCAGCTCCCGGCACCGCTGGATCAGGGCCAGCTTGGCGGAGACGGTGTCGATGGCGTCCACAACATACCCGCAGCCCTCCAGGGGGAAGGAGGGCAGGTTCTCCGGGGTGACGAATTGGGGGAAGACCTCCACCGCGGCGGCGGGGTTTATGTCCAGGATCCGCTCCCGCGCCACCTCCACCTTCAGCCGCCCCAGGGTGCTGTGGAGGGCGATGATCTGGCGGTTCAGGTTGGTGGGGGAGACCCGGTCGTGGTCCACCAGCAGCAGGCGCCCCACCCCGCTGCGGGCCAGGGCCTCCACCGTGTAGGAACCTACGCCCCCCACCCCGAAGACCGCCACCGTGGCCTGGGCCAGCCGCTCCATGGCCGCGTCCCCCATCAAAAGCCGCTGCCGGGCAAAGATGTCCTCCGTCATTTTTGGGCCCCCCTTTCTTTCCCACCTATTATAATGCCCACCGGGGGAAAGCGCAAGCGCACTGCTTCTGCCAATCTGGGGTTTCACCCCAGCCCCCACTTCTTTTTCTTTTCGCGGGAAAAGAAAAAGAAGCAAAAAGAAAAGCGGCCAAAGTATTTGCAACGCAGTAAATCAACTTAAAATCTGCGCAATTTGGGCATTTCTGTGCCGCCGACCGGCAGCAGCCCCCGGCCGGTTGGCCGGGGGCTGCCTGGAAGGGGTTCAGGTCTTTGCCTGAGTTACTTCATCTGGAAGGATTTGCAGTCGGTGCACTGGTCCATGGTGGGGTTCGCCTCGTGGGTGCCCACCAGGATGCGCTCCAGGCTGCAGTAGTTGGCGCTGTCGCAGTGGTTGCGGCAGTTGGTGACGGTGCACTCGATGGACTTGTTGGCGTTGTTGCAGTTGCAGCTCATAGGAAAGATCCTCCTGTATCGGGATGGTTTTTTCTTTTAGGAGAAAAGCGGACGCCGGAGGGAAAAGAAATCATCCTCCCCGTGTCCGCAGGATTATTGTAGCCCAAACGGCGGCTGTTATCCGGCCGGAAAATATTGCCGCAAAATTTGGATCGGATGGCTCCCGGCGGATTTCTCCCGTCATTCGCCGGAGAAAAACAAAAAAGGCCGTGCTCCCAAAAACCTTTCGGAGCGCGGTCTTTTAAGAAAGTCCTCTTTCACTCCTGGCCCTTTTCCCGGAGCCAGGTGCGGTGGGGCAGATGCTCGGCGACCTTGCGCAGACGGCGGAACTCCCGCAGGGGGCCGCGGTCCAAGAGGTCCATGGCGGCGGTATAATCCGGCAGGGCGTAGGCGGAAGGCTCCGCCCCCTGGGACTGGAAGATCTGGTACAGCTCGTCCACCTGCTTGGGGGTGAAGATCTCCGCCCTGGAGGTGATGAGGTCCCGCACCGACTCCGGCCGAAGGATGGTGCAGGGGCTGGTGTGCTGGAAGGGGGCCTTTCCGGCTACCGACAGGATGGGCTGGATGAGGTCGCTCCCCCTGCCGGGGACCATTTTTTCCAGCACCGGAGCGAAGTAATCCCACAGGAAGACCGCCCGCAGGAGGCCGGGGGCCGCGGCGGCGTCCGCCGAAAAGGGGCTCTCCCCGCTGAAATACAGGGCTTCCACCGGGTAGATGCCGGAGCAGGCGATCACCAGGGCATCGCATTCGGCGGAGCGGCCGTCCCGCACCACCCGGTAGTGGTAGAGCACCCGGAAGCCGGGGGGCGGCGGGGGCTGGCGCTTGTTCAGGGCCTTCTGGAGGGGCTCCAGGGCCCGGACCCTGCCCACCAGCTCCCGGCGGCGTTGGTCGTAGTCCTGGATCAGCAGGCCCATGTGGCGGCGGAGGGTCCGCCGGAGGATGAGGAACCACTGGCGCATAGCCACCGCCATGAAGAAGTGGTCCTTGGGGTGGTCGGGGTAGAGGATCAGTGCGGCTTCCCGCATCTCCCGGCTGGGGCGCCTCATGGACCAGGCGGCATAGATCACCTTCAGGAAGTTCTCGTCCGAGGCCTCCTCCACCTGCTTTAAAAGCCCCTTGGCCTGGGACATCCGGGGGCGGATCTGGTCCAGGTAGGCGGCCTGCTGCTCCATATCCAGCACCAGGGGCCTGTAGGTGGGGGGCGCCAGCAGCTCCCGGTTGTGGTCCTCCAGGTAGAAGCGGATGTAAAGGGTCTTGATGGTGTTGTGGATGCTCAGGGGCTTAAAAGGCCGGGCCTCCTCCCTGGCGATGGGGAGGGAGGCGGTGTCCTCCCGGTACTCGGAGGCGGAATAGATCTTCCGCAGGGGGACCTTCTTTTCCAGGCAGCCGTCCAGGTTCTGCCGGAGGCACCGGCGCTGCGCCCGGTCGGTGATCCGTTCCCGGTAGGCGGGCCAAAGGGCAGACCCATCCACCTGGGCCAGGTCCCCTACGATCTCCCTGCCCAGGTCGCATTGGCGGGCGATGCCCTCCAGCCGCTTGCGGGTCTCCGGGGTGAGGCCCTCCGGGCGGGGCGGGGCATCGGTGCGGGGCCCCCGGAGCAGGAAAAACCCGGCAGCAGCCGCTCCCAGGATCAGAAGCAGCACCAGGGCCGCGATGATAAAGGTTGTCATATGGGGCCGACCTCCTAACTGTTAATTTCCGCCGAAGAGCCTTCCCAAAAAGCCCTTCTTCTTCGGGGCGGCCTCCTCTGGGGGCGCCGGCGGTTCCGGCTCTTTGGCCGGAGGCTCCGGCGGGAGCTCCTCCCGGCGCACCTGCCGGGCCACCTGGACGCCGGCGGGGTCGTCCCCGCCCCGGCGGATGGCCTCCTCCAGCTGGCGCCTGGCTGTTTCGGCATAGATCTTCACCCCGCCCAGGTCGCAGTTGCGCAGGTAGGACCGGCAGACGGTGGCCTCCAGGTTCAGGGGGTTCGGCTCCAGTACCTCGGTGGCCTCCAGGAGGCCCAGGCGCTCCTTCTTGGCGTGGAGCAATGCCTTTAAAAACACCGGCAGGGTATTGCCGAAGCACTGGCGCAGGGGCGCCTCCACCTTGCCGCTCTCGTAGTCCTCCAGAAGGCGGGAAACCTCCTTTTCCGGGATGTACACCCCGCCGCAGTAGTTTTCGTAGATGCGGTTGCGCACCGGGTTTTGGAGCTTTGCCCCCAGGATCTCCTGGAAGGGGAGGGTGTAGGAGGCCATGGCGGGATCCATCTCCGCCAGGCCGGAGTAGATGCCGCCCCTGGTGTAGTAGTAGGTGCGGAACAGCCCCTGGACCATGGCCAGCAGGAAGCTGTGGCTCTTATCGAAGGGGACATCCGGAGGGATGCCCGCCCCCTGCTCCAGCATCCCCCGGTAACCCTTCCGGCAGGAATCCTGGCTCCCGTCCGCCGCCCCCATCCGGTACTGCTCGGCGAAGGACATGGCGGCGGTGTAGTCCCCCCGCCGGGCTTCCTCCAGCCGGTCAAAATACCAGAGGAACATCTCCTCCTGGCTGATGGGATGCCAAGTCACATCAAACCCCATTGCGCTTTCCCTCCTTGCAAAGAGAGCGTATTTCTTCTTTTTCTTTTCGCGGGAAAAGAAAAAGAAGCAAAAAGAAAAGCGGCCAAAGTTCTTGACAGATCAGTGCGGGGCGAAAAGTAGTTGGGCTAACAAAACGCCGGCGGTAATGAGGCAGAGCGGCGGCGAAGCCGCCGCCTCCGGCAAAAAGCAGGTTCCGGCAATCGGGTAACCTCCCACAAAAGAACCCCTCTGTCCCCTTCGGGGACACCTCCCCTTTCAGGGGAGGCCCTGGCGGAGCGCAAAGCTATCCGTTCTGCCAAAGGCTCCCCTGAAAGGGGAGCTGGCATTTCCCGAAGGGAAATGCCTGAGGGGTTTTCCCTCGCCGGATAGGCGCATGAGGGTAAAAAGGGTGCCGCCCATCATGGCAAAAGCAAAACCAGGCAGTCGAGCAGTCTCCCATAGGGGAGCACCCCCTAGAGAACACCCCGCCCCAGGTCCTCCAGAATGGCCTGGGCAGCGGTCTTTCCCGCCCCCATGGCCAGGATGACGGTGGCCGCTCCGGTGACGGCATCCCCCCCGGCGTAGACCCCCTTCCGGGAGGTGCGGCCTGTCTCGTCCGCCACGATGCCCCCCCATCTCTGGGTCTCCAGGCCGGGGGTGGTGCCGGTGAGCAGGGGATTGGGGCTGGTGCCGATGGCCATGATGACGCAGTCCGCCGGGACCTCCTCAAAGGCGCCGGGGACCTCCACCGGGCGGCGGCGGCCGGAGGCGTCCGGCTCCCCCAGCTCCATCCGGGCGCATTTTACCGAGGCGGCCCAGCCGTCCTGGTCCCCGAAAATTTCCACGGGGTTGCGCAGCAGGCGGAAGACGATGCCTTCCTCTTGGGCGTGCTCCACCTCCTCGGCGCGGGCGGGGAGCTCCTCCATGCTGCGGCGGTAGACGACGGAGACCTCCTCCGCCCCCAGGCGGAGGGCGCACCGGGCGGCGTCCATGGCTACGTTGCCGCCACCCACCACCACCGCCCGCCGGGGCCGCTGGATAGGGGTGGGGCTCCCCTCCTCGTAGGCTTTCATCAGGTTCACTCTGGTGAGGAACTCGTTGGCGGAATAGACCCCTTTCAGGTTTTCCCCAGGGATGCCCATAAACCGGGGGAGCCCCGCGCCGCTGCCCACAAATACCGCCCGGTATTCCTCCAGCAGCTCATCGATGGTGAAGCTCCGCCCCGCCACCGCGTTGGTGACCACCGTCACCCCCAGCTCCTCCAGGGCGCCGATCTCCCGCCGGACGATCTCTTTGGGGAGACGGAACTCCGGGATGCCGTAGACCAGCACCCCGCCGGGGGTGTGCAGCGCCTCGTAGACGGTGACGGCGCAGCCGTTTTTCGCCAGCTCCCCGGCGCAGCTCAGCCCCGCGGGGCCGCTGCCGATGACCGCCACCCTGGGGGCCTTCTCCCCGGCGACGGCCGGGACGGCGGCTTCCGCCCCATGGGCGGCCCGCCAGTCGGCGGCGAACCGCTCCACCCGGCCGATGCCCACCGGCTCCCCTTTGATGCCCCGGACACACCGGGCCTCGCACTGGGTCTCCTGGGGGCAGACCCGGCCGCAGACGGCGGGGAGGGAGCTGGACTGGGAGATCACCTCATAGGCTCCGGAAAAATCCTGCTGTGCCGCCCTTTCCAAAAAGGCGGGGATGTCGATGCGCACCGGGCAGCCCTCCACACAGGGCTTGTTCTTGCAGCGGAGGCACCGGGCGGCCTCGGACGCCGCCTGCTCCGAGGTGTACCCCAGGGCCACCTCCGAAAAATTCCTCCTGCGCTCCTGGGGGGGCTGCACCGGCATGGGGTTCTTTTTGGGGTCCATGTTCCTTCCGGCCATCAGCGCACCTCCTTCCGGAACAGATTGCAGTGTTCCTCCCTGGCTCGGAGCTCCTCCGGCCGGTAGGCGGAGGACCGGGCGATGGCCTCGTCAAAATCCACCTGGTGCCCGTCGAAGTCCGGGCCGTCCACGCAGGCAAATTTTATTTTGCCCCCCACCGTCAGGCGGCAGCCGCCGCACATCCCGGTGCCGTCCACCATCAGGGGGTTCATGCTCACCACCGTGGGGACCTCGTACTTCTTGGTGAGGGCAGAGACGAACTTCATCATCACCAGGGGGCCGATGGCGATGACCTGGTCGTACTTCTCCCCGCTTTGGATGAGGGCCTCCAGGGGGGCGGTCACCAGCCCTTTCTCCCCGGCGGAGCCGTCATCGGTCATCAGGATAAATTTTTTGGACGCGGCCCGGAACTCCTCCTCCAGGATCACCAGGTCCTTATTGCGGAAGCCCACGATGGCGTGGACCTCCGCCCCCTCCCTGTGTAGCTTCTGGGCCACCGGCAGGGCGATGGCGCAGCCCACGCCGCCCCCCACCACGGCGACTTTGTGCAGTCCCTCGGTGTGGGATGGGGTGCCCAGGGGCCCCACAAAGTCCTGGATAAAGTCCCCCTCCTCCAGGCGGTCCAGGGCCATGGTGGAGGCCCCCACCAGCTGGAAGATGATGGTGACGGTGCCCTTCTCCCGGTCGTACCCGGCGATGGTGAGGGGGATGCGCTCCCCCTTTTCATCCACCCGGAGGATGACGAACTGCCCCGGCTGGGCCCGGCGGGCCGCCAGGGGGGCCTCCACCACCATCCGGGTGACGGTAGGATTCAATGCTTCTTTTTTCAGAATACGGTACATGGAACAGAATTCGCCTCGCTTTTTTATCTTGGCAATCGGTCAGTCCAGGATGTAGATGTCCACCCAGCGGACGCTGTTGAGGACGCTCTCCTCATAGGTGTCGTAGAAGAGGTCCACATCGATGATCCCCTCCACCAGGCCGGTGCCGGTGTCGTTGGCCACGGCGTAGCCGTAGATGAAGCCTCCCCCAGGGGTGCGGATGTACATCCGGGTGCCGTAGGGGATCTCGTTGGAGCGCACCGCCACCGTGCCGGCGGTGCAGTAGTAGACGCCGGTCTTGGCCTGGCAGGTGCGGGAGCCGGCCCCCCAGGTCTGCCGCCCGGAGCGGGTGGCGTAGCCGGTGGCCCGCTGCTCCCGCAGGACATAGCGGTACTCCTGGGGGATGCCGTTTTCATCCAGGGGGAACTCCTCCGACCAGTCCAGGTTGGAGATGGCGGCGGTGAGGGCCCTGGTCTGGGCCGCCATGGCGGCGGTGAAGACCTGGGGGTCCTTCTCGTAGGCTTCGTCGAAGAGGGCGGCCATCCGGAAGTAGTCGTCCCCCTGCTGGGTCTGGTAGTAGGTGTAGGTCACCCGGCCCATCCAGGAGGTCTTCTCCACCAGCAGGTACTTGTCCTCGGTCCCCGCCACGATGCTGGGGCAGAGGACCATGGTGATGTCCTCCCCGTTGATGTTCAGGTCGAACTGGAGGTTGGGCAGGCTGGTATCGATGTCGGTCCACCGGGGGTTGCGCAGCTCGGCGGCGTCCAGCATCATCTCCCGGAAGGCGTCCAGCAGCTCCGGGTCCTCCTCCCGGCTGAGGAAGAGGGCGGGGCGGTCCCCGTCCACCACCTGGCTGACGATGGCGGAATCAAAGGGAGCCAGGTCCAGGAGCTTTCCGATCTTCTGGAAGGCGTCCCCCTCCTTCAGGGGCAGGGAGGCGGGGCCGCCGCCGTCGTAGACCCGCAGGCCACCGGTCTTTTCCAGGCGGAACTGGGCCTCCGGCCCGCAGCACTGGGCGTCCGGCCACAGGGTGATGGCGGTGTTGCCGTCCTGCCATCTGCCCCAGACCTCCCCGGTCTCCCCCGTCTCCTCCAGGCGGCGGGTGAGGAGGAAGGTGTCATCCCAGTAGAGGGTGAGGAAGATCCGGTCCTTGCCGGTGTCCAGCTGGAGGTAGCGGAACTGGGGCTGGGCCTCGGAGAAGTCCGGCCGGGTGCTCTCCTCCTGGGTGACGGTGTCCCCCTCGATGCGGTAAAAGGCTTCGGTGTTCTGGGTGGTCCCCTCCCCGTGGAGGGCCCGCGCCCGGACGCCGTACAGCTCCCCTTCCCAGGGCTTCTGCCGCAGGAGGAGGGTCAGCGTCTCGTCCTCCTCCACCAGGGAATGGGCCTCCCCGGCCCCCTCCCAGGCGCGGAGCTCCACCGGCTCATCCGAGTGGGAGGCGACGGTGGCGCTCTCCCCCTCCTGGGTGAGGAAGGTGAATTCCCAGCGGCCGTCCTGGCCCTCGGTCTTGGTGAGCATGGGGTCGCGGAAGAGGATGCGGGCACGCCCGTCCTCAAACCACTCCACCTCCAGCTCCGGTCCCACGGCGGAGACCTTGCCGGAGCCGTTCCAGTCCGCCTCTTCCCACCAGGAACGAGGCCGGGAGGACACCGGCTCCGGGGGCGCCTCCGAAGCGGAGGAGGTGTTCCCGCCGCCGGCACAGCCCCCGGCCAAAAGAGCCAGGGCCAGCAGCAGCGCCGGCAGGCGCGTCTTTATCGTCCTTCGTTTGATGATCCATCTCTCCTTTGTCGTTGCTGATCCGGGCTGCCGCCCAGGCTCATCTTCTTTTTCTTTTCACGGGAAAAGAAAAAGAAGCAAAAAGAAAAGCGGCCAAACTCCTTGATACAGGGTGGAAAACAAAAGGCTGGCGGGCTAACGGCACACCGGCGGCAGCAAGCAGGACGGCGGCGCAGCCACCGCAATCCCGCCGCCGCAGGCGGCGGCCCCGCAGGCCGCAGGCCGGAGGGGGTATCATCCCCGAAGGGGATCATCAATAGCCCCGCAGGGATAAGAAGGTGTGGGGCGTTTGCCCCACCCTTTGGGAGGGTCCAGGGGGGAACCCCCCGGTGGGATACCTAAGGGCAAAGCC
>JAETSQ010000007.1 GCA_021769525.1 Oscillospiraceae bacterium | reverse complement strand
GCAAATTTCAACCCACACCCTCCGCGAGGAGGGTGACCAAAGGGTCAACGTGCATTTGTTCATATCAAAGGATTTCAACCCACACCCTCCGCGAGGAGGGTGACAGCAAAACAAACCAATAAAAACGCGAAAAAACAAAACCGAACAAGACGATTTCCACAAAAAGCACGGAGCACTCATCTCGTTTGAGGGGGAAGCGCCTATAATTAACCTTAAAAGCAGCCCCAAACCTGGTGCGAAGCACAAGGGAAAATCGTGGGAGCTGCCCTCTCGCACCTGGAGATACAGCCGATACCTATAGGATCAGCACGCCCTCCGGCTCGTAGCTCTCCTTGGTCCCAATATGTTCAATGCGGCTCTGATAATGATTGCCAAGGTTGTAAAACCGCAGACTGTCTCTGCTCTTGTCGATGAGGGCCTCCAGCTTGTGCTTCAGCATGGCGTACTGGGCGGCGTCCAGCAGGCACTCGAAGACCGAGTTCTGCACCCGCTGGCCGTAGTTGACACACTCCTTTGCCACCTTGCGCAGGCGTTTGCGGCCGGCGGCGTCCTCGGTGTTTACATCGTAGGTGATGAGTACCAGCATTCTTTTCCCCTCACTTCCAGAAAAACGGAGGATATTCCTCCAGGTCCCCCCGGAGGTACCGGGCCAGGAGCAGGGCCTGGATGTGACACACCAGCCCCCAGGGCAGCTTCTCCCCCAGGAAAGGGTGGGTGATGGTTTCTTTTTTGCGCTGCTGCCAGGCGGACAGGACGCCCCGCCGTGCCTCATCGGAAAGGAGGACCGCTCCGTTTTCCTGGATCGAGAAATCTTTAGGGCGAATGGTCCGGGTGTTGATGAGGGAGAGCACAAAGCGGTCCGCCAGGGGGACCCGCAGCTCCTCCATCAGGTCCAGGGCCAAAGATATACGACCGGGACGGTCCCGGTGGAGGAACCCCACATAGGCATCCAGACCCACCCCCTCCAGGGCCGCGGCGCAGTCGTTGGCCAAAAGGGTGTAGACAAAGGAGAGGAGGGCGTTGAAGCGGTCCAGAGGCGGGCGGCGGCTCCGCTCCCGGAAGAAAAAATCCTCCTTGTTTTGCAGGATGAGCTGATCCAGAACACCAAAGTAGAGGGTGGCGGCAGCCCCCTCCAGCCCCCGCAGGCTTTCCAGACTGTCACACCGGGTGACATCCCGGCAGAGACCGGCCAGGGAGGCAGAGGCCTCCTTGAGGGCGGGGACGTCCACTTGCAGGGGGTGGTCCCTGGTGGCCCGCTCCAGGCTCCAGCGGCTGTTGTAGAGCTTCCCCAGGATGAAGCCCCTGGCGGCCCGGCAGCTGGCGGATGGATCGTCGGAGAGGCGGTACTGGGCCTTGCGCAGCAGCACATTTCCCCGCTCCTCCCCGATGACTCTGGCCAGAAACCTCCCGTTGGGGGTGAAGAAGCAGAGCCCCACCCCCTTTTTGGCGCAGCTCCCCATCAGGGCGGGGCTGGCCCCCTTGTAGCTGAAGGAAAGGATCATTTCCAGGGTGTGGAGGGGAAAGCGCCCCTTTTCCGTGCTCCCCTCCTGGATCACCACATTTTCCCCCTCCAGGGAGAGGTAGCTTTCCGGGGTGAGGATGTATAAGGTGTTCAGCAGCTTTCTCATTCTTCCGCCACCTCCTCCAGATGGGCGCGTATGTACTTCTCCGGGGATAATTTCCCCAACAGGCCGGGGAGGCACAGCTCTTTCAGGGAGCAGGCGCCGCAAAATTTACCCGGCTTCACCCTGGGGGTGTAGCCCCGGCGGGCGTATTGGTGCATCTCCTCCAGCATCTCCCGCACCTGGGTCCGGAGGGCCTCGGTGAAGGGCACCTCCTCCCGGCGGCGGGTCTCCCCGTAGTAGAGGTATCCCGCCGGCACCGGGCAGGCCAGCATCTCCTCCAGGCAGATCCCCTGGGCGCAGAGCTGGAGGCGGTCGGCATCGGTCTCCTTGGAGTGCCCCCGCTTGTATTCCACCGGGGTGGGGAGCCATGAGCCCTCCCGCCCCCGGAGGGGCACCCCCTCCGGGGAGCGGCGGAACTCCACCACATCGCAGGCCCCGGAGACCCCCAGGGAGCGGGAAAAGACCCGCAGCCCCCGCGTCACCAGCAGGTCCCGGCGCTTTTCGGCAAAGCCGTCGTCGTGGGCGTTCTGGTGGAGGATCTGTCCCTGGGCGGTGAGGATGTTCTCCGCCCACTGCCCCTCCAGGTGGATCAGGGCCCACTGGCGGCGGCAGAAGGCGAAGTGCTGGAGGCCGGAGAGCTGGAGGAGATCCTCCTCGCCGTAGGCGGTCATGACCGCCGCTGGCAGGTGACCCCCTGGGGCAGGGCGGCCTCATCCACCGTCACCACATAGTCGCTGTAGGAGCGGGGGGCGCCGCCCTCCGGATCCCGGCGGTCCACCCGCACCAGGTCGAAGAGCTTGTGGGCGGGGGCGCAGCCCATCCGGTCCTCGTGGCGGAAGATGATGAGCTCCCGCACTGCCATCTTGCCGCGGGCGGCGGAATGGTCGTCCTCGAACATATTGAGGATGGCCTGCCACAGCAGCTCCAGGTCCTCCTCCGAAAAACCGGTGGTCTTTTGGGCCAGATTGGCGGAGACGTGCCCCTCGCAGCGGTAGAGGCCGTAGGGGACGATGTGCTTGCGGCCCATCTCGGTGCCCTTGTCCTCGGCGTCGCTCTCGGTGGTGATGGCCACGCGGGTGATGGTCACCTCCTGGGGCACCACCGGGTCGATGGACCGGGCAAAGCCCAGCTGCACCGGCCCCCGCACCTGGCCGCAGTTCAGGTTGCCCTTCACAAAGGTGGTCATCACCGCCCCGAAGGTGCGGATGTCAAAGAAGTTTTTGCACATAAAGTCCAAAACCATCCGGTCCAGCTCCGGGTTGTCCTTTTTCATCGCCTTCAGGGACTTTTCGTCGGCGATATGCAGATACTCCAGGGCCTCCCGGTCGCTGCGGTTCAGGGGCACCCCGTCCTTGATGTAGATGCGGTAGCCCACGGCGTCCTCCTTCACCGTCTCCACATAGTTGCGGATCTTCCGCTTGAGGCAGACATCGGTGACGAGGCCCAGGCCGGTCTCCGGGTCGGTGCGGGGGAGGTTGCCGGCGTCGGGGTCGCCGTTGGGGTTGCCGTTTTCCACGTCGAACAGGATCACAAAGTCATAGCGGTTTTTGATGGTCTCAGCCATTGCTCTTCTCCTCCTTTTTCTGATAACGCTTTTGCAGCTGGTGGTAGTAGCCCAGGACAAAGGTGCCCTGGTCCTCCTGGTTCATGTGCTTGGGGAAGGTCTCCTCGATCCTTCCCATGATCTCCTGGAGCTGGCGGTCCAGCGTTGTGGCCAGGCCGGGCTTGTCCCGCCGGATGACCTTCATGTGGCTCTGCTCCAGCCGCAGCAGTGTGGGGAACACCGCTGCCGGGGTGGCGCTGGCAGAGCTAAAGTACCGGTCCTTGATGGTGGCGTTCAGTCCGGGGCTGGCAGTCTCCTGGATGTTCTCCAGTAGGGAGAAGAGCCGCCCCAGCAGATAGGGGGTATAGTTGGTCTCGTCGTTGAGTTTCACCGTAGCAGCCTCCTTATAGTCGAATTGATTCTCCTGGTTTTTTGGCTGGTTTTTCAGAAAGTACGCCTTGAGGATGGCGGCCCGCTGCCAATTCACATTGTGGTCCGCCCGGATGCGCAGCAGGACGGCGGAAAAGAGGGCAGCGGGGTAGGGGACGTTTTCCAGGATGGACCGCATCACCGCCCCCACCAGGGTATCGGGGGGCTTTTTATCCTTGGCGTTCTGGTTGGCGGTCTCCCGGATCATCCCCCAGGGGGAAAGGTATTTGGGAGCATTGGAGGGCTTGACGATCTCCAGCCGCTCATAGTGTGCCAGGATGTTCTCCCCGATGGCTCCGAAGGAATCCCGGTAGAAGAACCGCACCGACAGCCGGGCGGCGTTGGGGGCCAGTCCCAGGATAAAGAAGGGGGTGTCCGGGTGGAGCTCCGCCTCCCGGAAGGGGAAGGACTTTCCTTGGCGTAGGGCGTCCATCCCGCGGGCCAGGCCCTCTTCGCCGAAGGTGTCGTCCCGGTCGGGGCCCATCATCCCGGCGAAGAAATCGGCGTAGACCGGTGCCGTGTCCTTATCCGCAGGGACGGCCCACCAGACGACGGTGGTATCCCCCAGCATCAGACGGTGCTTTTCGTCCGCCAGGAGGGCATTGAGGGCGGTGGTGTAGGCGAAGGCGGCCCGCTCGCTCACCGGGGCGTTGTAGTTCTGCTCCTTGCCGTAGGAGCAGAAGGCATCGGCGTTGAAGGAGACCAGGGCCGCCCCGCTGCTCTGGGCCCCTCTTACCCCCTTGATGGCGGTGTGGAGCCGGGCCACCGGCGCCCGCTCCCCGGTGATGAGGCACTGGGCGGTGACGGCGTCCGCCGGGGTCTGGCTGTACTCCCGGTCCCAGGCGGCCCCCACCTCCGGGATCTCGTGGAGGTCCTCTCCGTTTACCCGGAAGATCAGGTTGCCCCCCTTTTGCAGCTCCTCCAGGTAGGGGAGGAGGACCGGGTGCTCCGGGGCCTTTTCCGGCTCCCACTGCGCAAAGAAGCGGCAGACCGCCTGGGCAGCGGGATGGTCCACCGGCTCCAGCAGCCGCCGGTGGAGCCGGGCGCTGAGACGGAAACACTCCCGGTCCCGCTTCGGGTCTTTTTTCGGCAGGCCCAGCAGGTAGGTGGCGTTGTCCCACAGGAAGTTGGGGGCCACGCCCACGGTGCGCTTTACCCCCAGGGGCAGGCCCATGGCCCTGGGGACGGATACCAGCTTCTTGCCCCGCTCCACCTGGTCGGTGGTGGGCAGCAGGTCGGTCAGCGTGCCCTCCCCATCGATGCAGAGGGCAAAGGAGACCTTCACGTTTTCCCAGCCGGGGACGGGTGCTTTTCCCTGCTGCGCCAAAATCTCATAGTAGCTTGCAAGGGCGGAGAGGATCATCGGTACACCTCCCTCTGGGTGAGGTCCAGCACCCCGTTTTTCAGCACCGCCCGGAAGAACCGGGGCTGAATGTCCTGGGGGTTCCTGTAGTCCATATCGAAGAGCATAAGGCCCAGGTCCTTTTCCTCATCGGGGTAGGCGGTGGGGACAGGCCCTCCGGGCCAGCGGTTAAACTGGGCGGGGAATTCCCGGCAGCCGAAATAGGGCTGATGATAGCAGGCCCCCTTTTCCAGCCGCCGCTTCATGATGTCCTGGAATTTGCCGGGGTTGTCTCCGGGGTTTGCTTTGCCGGTAACGATGTCAAAGTGCGCCTCAATGACATAGTGCACATCCCGCAGCAGCAGGGAGGCCCGCTGGACGATCTCATCCGGGGCGCTGAGGTACAGGTCCTTTTTGCCGCCGGTCATGGCGGTGCGGACATTCGGGGCCGAGATGGGGGAAAGGACCTCGTTGCGCCGCACGCTGGTGAAGCGGATGGGGGCCAGCACATAGATGCGGTCGATGACCCACCTGAGCCCAGGGTGCCAGTAGATGGCCTCCAGGATGCCGCGGGCCGCGGAGGGGGTCATCACATCGTAGGAGACCCGTTCCACCTTCAGCTCCGGCCGGGAAAAAAGGGCGTACTCTCCCCGGACTTCCACCTGGATCATAGAATCACTCCTTTCGTTGAGTTTCATGGTTATGTTTGCGCCGGGCTCCCCCCGAAAGGGGAACGGCGGGGTTCCTTCTCGCCTTGGCCTGCTACAGCGGTGGCATGACATTAGCCTCCTTTCTTTTGTTTTTGCCAGAGCAGGCGGCTGCCGCCTGCGGCGGCGGTCTTGCGGCGGCAGAGCCGCCGTTCAGCTTGTTACCACCGGCGTGTTATTGGCCCAATGACCTTTTGTTTCCCACTCTGTATCAAGGGCTTTGGCCGCTTTTCTTTTTGCTTCTTTTTCTTTTCCCGTGAAAAGAAAAAGAAGTGGGGGCTGGGGCAACGCCCCAGATTGGCTTTTTCAGAAGAACAGCCCTTGTCCGCCTCCGGCGGGGAGGGAGAGGCCCACCGCCTCGTCGTAGCGGGAGGTGTCCTCCAGGATGGCGATGTCCCCTGGGGCCAGGGTGCAGGCTCCGGTGTCCAGCAACTCCTGGCGGTGGCTGGGGTAGATGCTGACCATGTACTGCCCCGCCTGGCGCAGCAGCCTGCGGGAGCAGGTCCCCGCCTTCAGGGCGGCGGTGAGGGCCTCCAGTTTCCGCTGCTCCTCCTCGGTGTGTCTCCCCGGCAGAGGGACAAAAACCGAGCAGGTCCCCGATTGGATCAGCCGGAACTTCTCCGCCACCTGGGCAAAGGGCATCCCGCAGCCCCGGATGCCTTTCTCGAAGGCCTCCAGGATCCCCTTTTGGTCCAGGGCGCTCCCTTTAAAATCATGGAGCTTGTCAAAATACCGGCGGATGGCCTCCGGGGAGGCGGCGTCCTCTGTCTCCCCGGCGATCTCCCGAAAGAGGGCCCGGCCCTGGGCCAGCTCGTCGGGGATGCGGCGGGGGAGGGAAAAGGAGGTGACCAGGGACTGCTCCGGGGGATTTTTGCCCTCCCGGTTGCAGCGGCCGGCGGCCTGGAGGATGGAATCCAGCCCTGCCTCCTCCCGGTAGACGGCGGGGAAGTCCAGGTCCACCCCCGCCTCCACCAGGGAGGTGGCCGCCACCCGGCAGGGGAGCCCCTGTTCCAGGCGGCGCCGGATCTCCGCCAGCGCCCGCCGCCGGTGGACGGGGGTCATCAGGGTGGTGAGGCAGAACCGCCCCTCCTCCGGCAGCAGCCGGAAAAGCTCCACCGCCCCGGCCCGGCTGTTGAGGATGGAGAGGGCGGCCAGGTGGGATTCCATCAGGCTGGCCAGCTCCGGCAGGGTCAGCTCCCCCGCCCGGCGGAGGGTGGTGCGCCGGAAGGCCTCGTACAGCTCCTGGGTATCCGGGCAGATCTCCCGCACCGGCAGGCCGTCAAAGAATTTCTCCAGGGAGGGCTGGGTGGCGGTGCAGAGGACGGCGGTGGCGCCGTACCCCTCCACCAGGCAGCGGATGGCCCGCAGGCAGGGGCGGAGGAAGGGAAGGGGGAGCATCTGGGCCTCGTCAAAGATGATGACGCTTTCCGCCAGCCGGTGGTTTTTCCGGCACCGGGAGGGCCGGTTGGAAAAGAGAGATTCAAAGAACTGGACGTTGGTGGTGACGATCACCGGGGCGTCCCAGTTTTCTGCCGCCAGCCGCAGGCGCTCTTGGCTCTCGTCGCTGTCGGAGCTCTGGTCCAGATGGGCGGTGGAGTGGTGCTCCAGAACGTTTTCCTCCCCCAGGATCTTCCGGAAGGTATCCGCCGTCTGCTCGATGATGCTGGTATAGGGGATGACATAGACCACCCGGCGCTTCCCGTGGGCCAGGGCGTGCTCCAGGGCGAAGGCCAGGGAGGAGACGGTCTTGCCGCCGCCGGTGGGGACGGTGAGGCTGTAGAGCCCCGGCTCTCCCTCCCGTCCCGCCTCGATGCACCGGCGCAGGATGACGGTGCGCCGCCGGTTCAGCTCCCCCTTGGGCTCCCGGAGCCAGGGGGCGGTGTAGTCCCGCAGCCTTTGGCAGAGGGCCGGGATGTCCTCCCCGGTGCCCCGCGGGACCGGATGCCCCGCCATAAACTCCTCGGTGTCCAGGAAGTCGGCGTCCACCAGGCAGGAGAAGAGCATCCGGGTGAAGAAGGCCCCCTCAAAGCCCAAAAGACGGGGCACCGCCGCCTTTGGCAGCCGGATCTCCTCCGCCCAGGGGGAATAGTCCTCCGGCGCGCCCCGATTGAGCCGCCCCAGCAGGGAGGGCCCCTCCTCGTCATGGCGATTCCCCCCGTCCGGCAGTCCGGCGTGATGTCCTGCCGCACAGAAGGCCCCGTAGGGATTCCCTGCCTTCTGCAGCTCCACCGCCCCGGCGGTGGAATGGTCTACCTTTGGACCGCCCCGGAGCCGGGCCTGGAATCCCTGGGTAAATTTACCAATGTCGTGGGCCATGCCGGTCTGCCGGGCCGCCTCCTCCGCCCCAAAGGGCCGGGCGAATTCCCCCGCCAGCCGGGCCACCCCCTCCAGGTGCTCCTGCACCGTCTGTTTCCGGGTCCTGTCGTCGCTGATGTGCGCCAGATATTCGGACATAAAGAAGCCTCCCCACTGGAAATATGATTTGAAACGGCAAATTTCTTTACAAAAATAGTATAGCATAAGAGCTGTACCAGTATCAGTACAGGGCAGAAAAAGCACGAAAAAACGGGAAAACCGCCAAAAAGCGGGTTCCCGTTTTGTGCAGGTTGGCGGAAAGGAGGGCATCCGCCGGATAGGCGCAGATCGAATAAGCAGGTGCGATCCACTCCGGCAAAAACAAAATCCATAGCAAAAAAGAGGGAGCCCTGCGGCCCCCTCTTTCCATATTGTTTTTCCGGTGCCCCGGCTCTTAGTACCGCCCGAAGTTGGCGGAGTCGTCACCGGCCAGGTCCTTGCCGAATTCATAATCGTTGCCGGGGAGCACCGCGTTGAGGACGATGCCCAGGATGGCGGCGATGGCAAGGCCGGAAAGGCTGATGGTGAGGTTCTCGCTCCGGAAGAGGGTGAGGCCCCCCACGCTGTTGAAGCCCAGGGCGGAGACCAGGATCACTGCGGCGATGATGAGGTTGCGGGAGTTGGTGAAGTCCACCTGGTTTTCCACCACGTTGCGCACGCCGATGGCGGAGATCATCCCGTAGAGGATGAGGCTGATGCCGCCGATGATGGCGGTGGGGATGGTGTTCACCACGGCGTCAAACTTGGGGCTCACCGAGAGGACGATGGCCACCACGGCGGCGATGCGGATCACCTTGGGGTCGTAGACCTTGGTGAGGGCCAGGACGCCGGTGTTTTCGCCGTAGGTGGTGTTGGCGGGGCCGCCGAAGAATCCGGCCAGGGCGGTGGCAAGGCCGTCCCCCAGGAGGGTCCGGGCCAGGCCGGGCTTGGCGATGAAGTTCTGCCCCACGGTGGCGGAGATGGCCGCCATATCCCCGATGTGCTCCATCATAGCGGCCAGGGCGATGGGCATGATGGTGAGGATGGCCCCCACATCAAATTTCGCCATAGCGGAAGCGTGGATGGGGAACCCCAGCAGGTCCGCCTGGGCGATGGGGGCAAAGTCCACCTTGCCCATCACCAGGGCCAGGGCGTAGGAGCCCAGCACCCCCAGCAGGATGGGGATGATCTTCACCATCCCCTTGCCCCAGATGTTGCAGACGATAATGATGGCCAGGGCGGCCACGGCCAGCAGCCAGTTGGTGCTGGCGTTGGCGATGGCGGAAGGGGCCAGGATGAGGCCGATGGAGATGATGATGGGGCCGGTGACCACCGGCGGGAAGAAGCGCATCACCTTATTGACCCCGAAGAGGTGGATGAGGCCGGCGACGATGACATACACCAGCCCCGCGGCTACCACGCCGCCGCAGGCGTAGGGGAGCATCTCGGCGTTGGGGACGGTGAGTTCCCCATTGGCGTCCGCCAGCTTGGGGGCCACGATGGCAAAGCCCCCCAGAAAGGCGAAGGAGGAGCCCAGGAAAGCGGGGACCTTTCCGCCGGTGACGAAATGGAAGAGCAGGGTGCCCAGCCCCGCCATCAGCAGGGTGGTGCTGACACTGAGGCCGGTGATGAGGGGCACCAGGACGGTGGCGCCGAACATCGCAAAAACGTGCTGGAACCCCAGCACCAGCATCTTGGGGGTGCCCAGGGTGCGGGCGTCGTAGATCCCCTGGTCCTTCTGGTTTTCGGTCGACATAAAAAAACATCCTCCTTCTTTGCACACAGCCCCAGGCAAAAAAAGAAGGCACTGGCGGCTTCCAAAGAGGGAAACGCCAATACCTTTTTTCTCAAAACGCCGGGGGAAACGGGGAGAGGTAAAAACGGAAAGCGGGAAAAAGCAGCCGGTGCAGCGTCTTTGTCCGTAAGACCATTTTTCCTTCCTCCCTCCACAAACCGGGTCCTGCTGTTTGGCGGCACAGCCATCTGGCAGGCTCTTCGAGTTATTATAGCGGAAAGCAAGGACTTTGTAAAGGGGGAGGCAAGGTTTTTTTGGAAAAAAGCGGGGCAAAGTCCGGTTATTCCGCCGGCAGCCGCTCCGCCAGCACCTCCAGGATCTGGCGGCTGTTGGACTTTTGGACGGTGAAGCGCACCCCGTCCAGCTCCACCGAGGGGTGCTCGCCGGGGGAGGGGATGCGGTCCAGCATGGCGATGAGCAGCCCCCCCAGGGTGTCGTAATCCTCCCAGTCCGGCCGCTCGGCAAAGCTGCACCCCAGCAGGCGGCTCACCTCCTCCAGGTCCACATCCCCGTCCAGGGTGTAGCGGTCCTGGGAGATGGCGGTGATCTCCTCCGCCTCGTTGTCGTATTCGTCCTGGATGTCCCCCACGATGGATTCCAGCAGGTCCTCCATGGTGACGATGCCGGAGGTGCCGCCGTACTCGTCCACCACCACCGCGATCTGGTTCTTCTGCTGGTTGAAGGCGGCAAAGAGGTCCCGGCACTTGGTGGATTCCGGTACGTAGTAGGGGGGGCGGACGTAGCTCTTGATGGAAAACTTCTTCCGCCGGTCCGCCACCACCAGGGGCAGCAGGTCCTTGACGTTGAGGATGCCCAGGATGTCGTCCAGGCCGTCCTCCCCCACCACCGGGATGCGGGAAAAGCCGTGTTCCCCCGCCAGGGCCACCAGCTCCTCCAGGGTGGTGTCCTCATTGGCGGCGGTAACGTCGGTGCGGTGGGTCATGATCTCATCCACCGTCCGGTCGGCAAAGTCGAAGACCCCCAGGATCATGTCCTTTTCGGCGGCCTCGATGCCGCCGGTCTCCTCCCCCACGTCCACCATCATCCGGATCTCCTCCTCGGTGACGTTCTCCGGCTGGTCCAGGTCCCGGACGCCGAAGAGAGCCAGCACCAGGGCCACCGCCTTTTCGGTGAGCCAGGCCAGAGGGGTGAAGAGGGCCACGATGACCGCCGCCGGGCCGCTGAGGGCCGGGGCCAAGGCCTCCGGATACCGGGCGGCCAGCCGCCGGGGGATGCCGCGGGAAAAGACCATGATGAAGGCCACCCCCAGGAGGGTGACAAGGAGATTTTCCAGCAGGCGGCCCCAGGCCCCCTGCCAGAAGGGATGGGAGAAGATCCCCCAGCCCCCCGCCCCCTGGGTCAGGAAGGCCACGGCGCAGAGGTGGCAGAAGGTATAGGCCCCCCGCATGGCGCTGGAAAAACGCCCCGGATGCTCCAGAAGACGGGCGGCCCGCTCCAGTGCGGGGCTGCCGCCGGGGTCCCCGGCGGCTTTCTTCAGCTTCTGGTCGCTGAGTTCCACCAGGCTGTTCTGGCAGAGGACCACAAAGCCCCCCAGGGCCAGGAAGGCGAGGAACAGGAGCAGGCTGGCGCCGGGCTCCGGGAAGGGGTTGGCTGTGTCCGGGTCCATGGTAAAAATGATCCCTCCAAAAAATAATACTTTTCCATAGGATAAAGGTTATTATAGTGGGAAACCGGTGAAATGTCAATTTATCGGGGCGAAAAGCGGGCCTCCTGGCGGTGGGTGCCCCAAAGGGCGGTCTCCGAAGGGCCTTCCCGGCCGTCAAAGTACCGGAAGGAGAGGAATTTCAGGCCGCCGTCCCCAAAGGAGAGGCGCACCGTTGCCGTCCCCAGGGCCTTTTCCGGGTCCTCCGGGTCCATCCGGTCTGCGGTGATGAAGATCACATTTTTATCTGTTTCCGCCGCCGCTCCCACCAGCTTCCAAGTGATGCTGTCCCCCCAGCCGGTGAAGCTGCGGGAGAAAAGCTCCTGCTTCTTCGGGTCGTAGTCCTGCACCCAGGCGGTGTCCTCCATCCGGAAGGTGTATCCGTCAAAGTACCGGTCCAGGTGCCGGGTGACGGCCTCCAGGGGGATGAGGCAGTACCGCCGCTCCTCCCCGTCCTCCCCGATGTCCTCCCGGTAGAAGGGGAGGGAATCGGCGGTGCGGAAGAAAAAGCTCATAAGGCCCTCCGAACCGATGTCCGCCGGGGAGGCAAAGCCCCGCTCCATCCCCGGCCCGCCCACGGCGGACCAGCCGGCATCGATGAAGCGCAGCAGCTCCTCCTCGGTCCGGGCGGCCAAAAACAGCTCCGGGGTGGTCTCCCCCGGACCGGGGGAAGGGAGCCAGGCGGGCTCCTCCTCCGGGACCGGCTCCGGCGCGCTCTGGGAAGGGCCGGCGGCGGGGGAAGAAGGCGGAAGCTGCGGGGCTGGTGGAGGTTCCTGCGCCGCCCGGCAGGCGGCCAGCAAGAGGACCGCCCCCCACGTGGCCAAAAAGGCCGCGGCTGTTCTTTTGTACATAGGCTGTTCTCCAAGGGATTATTTTAGGGGTGTTGAGGCAGATTTACAGGGGATAGGTGAAAGCCTTGCCCCTTCCGCGAGCTGGTGGCTTCCGCCAGGGCCTCCCCTGAAAGGGGAGGTGTCTGGCCGATAGGCCAGACGGAGGGGTTCCCCAGCCAGCATGCGCAAAATATGCCGCCGCATATTTTGCGGGAGAGCCTGCGGGAAGCGCGGCCCCTACTCAAAAACATCCCACCGGGATGTTTTTGAGGGGCAGCCCGTTCGGGCGCAGAAACCGGTCGGTTGGGCTTTTCAGCTCCAAACGGCTTTCGCCGTTTGTCACCAAAAGACCCAACCTTCCCCTGTTCTGCGCCCTCCCTCGGTGCAGGGCGGTAGGCTTCCTTCTTTCTTTTTGTATCGCAAAAAGAAAGAAGCAAAGAAAAGGCTCCCTCCGGAAAGGTGTTCCGCCTTCTGCGGAAGGCGGTCAAAGGCTCTGCCTTTGGAAACCGCAAGCCTTTGAAAAGGCTTGACCGAAACTTTTGGCGGCCTTCGGCCCTGCAAGCTAAAACTCCAGGCACTCCCTTGCGCCCTTCTCTTCGGTCAAGGAGCGGGGCCTGCCCCCGCTCCGAGTACTGCGCCCGCAGGCGCGTTTCGGAGCGCAACCGAGCGAAGCGAGGCTCTTAGCGCGGAGATGGGCGAAAACCGGACGAAGTCCGGTCGTTCTTTTTGCTTCTTTTTCTCACGAGTGAGAAAAAGAAGTGGGGGCTCTGCGCCCGCAGGCGCGTTTCGAGGCCAACCGCCGCGAAGCGGCGGCTCTTGGGCCGAGATGGGCAACACCCCAGAATTGCCAATACGGCAGCTAATCATCCAGCTTGAGGACGGCCATAAAGGCCTCCTGGGGGACCTCCACGGTGCCCAGCTGGCGCATCCGCTTCTTGCCCTCCTTCTGCTTTTCCAGCAGCTTCTTCTTGCGGGTGATGTCGCCGCCGTAGCACTTGGCCAGCACGTCCTTGCGCATGGCCTTCACCGTCTCGCGGGCGATGATCTTGCCCCCCACCGCCGCCTGGATAGGCACCTCAAAGAGCTGGCGTGGGATGTGCTCCTTCAGCTTTTCCGCCATCCTCCTTGCGCGGGGGTAGGCGTTGTCCGCAAAGACGATGAAAGACAGGGCGTCCACCATCTCCCCGTTGAGGAGGATGTCCAGCTTTACAAGGCGGCTCTCCCGGTAGTCGGAAAGCTCGTAATCAAAGCTGGCGTAGCCCCTGGTGCGGGATTTTAAGGCGTCGAAGAAATCATAGATGATCTCCGCCAGGGGCAGGTCGTAGTGGAGCTCCACCCGGTCGGTATCCAGGTACTTGGTGTCCTTATAGATCCCCCGGCGGCCCTGGCACAGGTCCATGATGGTGCCGATGAACTCGGTAGGGGTAAAGATGCTAGCCTTTACAAAGGGTTCCTCCGCCCCGGCGATGGCGGCGGGGTCCGGGTAGTTGGTGGGGTTATCGATGCTCACCGTCTCCCCGTTTGTCAGGGTGAGACGGTAGACCACGCTGGGGGCGGTGGTGATGAGGTCCAGGTTGTACTCCCGCTCCAGCCGCTCCTGGATGATCTCCATATGGAGAAGGCCCAGAAATCCGCACCGGAACCCGAAGCCCAGGGCCACCGAGGTCTCCGGCTCAAAGGAGAGGGCGGCGTCGTTGAGCTGGAGCTTTTCCAGTGCCTCCCGCAGGTCCGGGTACTTGGCCCCGTCGGCGGGGTAGATGCCGCAGAAGACCATGGGATTTACCTTCCGGTAGCCCGGCAAAGGCTCCGGGGTGGGGTTTTCCGCCCCGGTGACGGTGTCGCCCACCCGCGTATCCTGCACCGTCTTGATGGAGGCGGTGATGTACCCCACCTCCCCGGCGGAAAGCTCCGGCAGTGGGGTGAGGCTGGTGGCCCCCATGGAGCCCACCTCCACCACGCCGAACTCCGCCCCGGTGGCCATCATCCGGATGGTCATCCCCGGCTTTACCGAACCCTCCATCAACCGCACGTATACAATGACGCCTTTATACGGATCGTATACCGAGTCGAAGATCAGCGCCTTGAGGGGGGCGGCGTCCTCCCCCTTCGGCGGGGGGACATCGGAGACGATGCGCTCCAGCACCTCGTGGATGTTGATGCCGTTCTTGGCGGAGATGCGGGGGGCGTCCAGGGCGGGGATGCCGATGATGTCCTCCACCTCGTGGGCCACCCGCTCCGGGTCGGCGGCGGGGAGGTCGATCTTGTTGATGACCGGGACGATCTCCAGGTCGTGGTCCACCGCCAGGTAGGTGTTGGCCAGGGTCTGGGCCTCGATGCCCTGACTGGCGTCCACCACCAGCACCGCCCCCTCGCAGGCGGCCAGGGAGCGGCTCACCTCGTAGCCGAAGTCCACGTGGCCGGGGGTGTCGATGAGGTTGAACTGATACCGCTGGCCGTTATCGGCGTCGTAGTAGAGGCGCACCGCCCGCGCCTTGATGGTGATGCCCCGCTCCTTTTCCAGGTCCATGTTGTCCAGGATCTGGGACTCCATCTCCCGCTGGGAAACGGAGGCGGTGGCCTCCAGCAAACGGTCCGCCAGAGTGCTCTTGCCGTGGTCGATGTGGGCGATGATGCAGAAATTGCGGATGTTCTCCTTTGGGAAGGACATAGATCTCCTCCTTGTGTGTTGTGCGCCGCTCCGACGGCCGCTTTGTCTTCTTTTTCTTCTTGCGAAAGAAGAAAAAGAAGCAAAAAGAAGAACGACCAAAGTCATTGATACGAAAGTGGAAAACAAAAGGCTGGTGGGCTAACGACACACCGGCGGCAACGAGCAGAGCGGCGGCGAAGCCGCCGCAGGAAGAACCCCTCCGTCACGGCTTCGCCGCCAGCCCTAACGGGCCGCTTCGCGTCCCTTCGGGCACGTGGGCTTCGCCCAACCTCCCCTTTCAGGGGAGGCCCTGGCGGAAGCCGCTAGTCTGCGGGAGGGGCAAGGCTCTGCGCCTAACCTTCCTGCCAGCTCTCCACAAACTCCACCGCGTTCCACTCGCTGGGGTAGAGGAGCGTCTCCACCAGGGCGGCCAGGTCGGGACCGGAAAAGATCCTTTCGCTGCCCTCCCGCAGTGCGTAGAGCTTGTGCTGGGTGCTGCTGGAAACCAGGGTGTAGCTCTCCTTCCCAAGGCCGATGGTCCCCAGGAGATAACAGCCGGTGCCCAGCGCCCCCAGCCGGGTGAGAAGGGCCAGGCGGTTCTGCTCCTTGGCCTTGGGGGAGCCGAAGGGCCAGATCTCCAGAGTGAGCAGGAAGCGGAACCGCTCCGCCTCCTGCTTGCCGAAGCGGATGGCGGCCCGGTAAGGGGTTTTCCGGTAGGCCTGGTAGATCACCGAGGTGAAGTGGCCGTGGTTCCGGACCCCGTACCCCAGGAAATCCTCGGTGGCGGGGAGCTTCACCGCCTCGTCCGCCTGCCGGTCCTCCTGGGTGTAGATCCCCTCCCCCAGGCAGGATACCAGAACAGACGCTTTCTCGCGGGGGCTCTTCCCATGGACGGGGACGCGGTTCGCCAGGGTCATGGCGGGGGCCAGGCGGCTGCGGATGTATTTTTCCGCCTCCTCCCGCGCCAGACGCTCATTGGGGAAGGGGCGCTCCCACCGCATGCTGTCCCGCCGGAGGATGCCCTGTAACCGGTAGACCTCCAGGGTGCGGTTCTGGTGCACCTCGTAGCCGTAGAGGGTGTGGCCGTCCTCCATCCGGTCCCGCAGGAGGCCGCTAAAGGGCTTTTTGGGGGTGGTGACATGGTTCACCAGGCAGTCCGCCAGGTCGGACCAGATGCACTCATCCAGGGGCAGAGCGGCAAGACGCCGGTAGATCTCCCGGCGGATCACCGCCCTGGGGGTGTCCCCGGCGATGGCCAGGGGCAGGGCCAGCCAGAATTTGGCGTCCTCTTCGACGGCCTGGAGCTCCTCCCAGGGGAAGAGCTCCTCCACCCCCTTCCCCTCCGCCACAAACTGCTGGTAGAAGTAGTGGAACAGCAGGAAGACCTCCCGCTCCCCCACCCGGAAGGCGATGCCTTTAGGCTCCGGGATCCTTTGGAGGTTCTCGTCAAAGCCGGTGAAGGCCCTCCGCCAGCCCCAGGAGGGGTGGCAGTGCTCCCGGATGATCTGGGCGATGGGGACCTCCCGGCTGGTGGAAAGGGCCGCCGGAAAGGCGGTGGAGAGGTAGTAGTACCAGAACTCCCGGTTCTCCAGGGTGATCTGGTCCTGGCCGGTGTAAGGGTAGACATAGGGCCGGTCGTAGAAAAATTCCGGGTCATGCTCCTGGAGGCGGACGGTGGAAAGGCACCACTCCAGCATGGCGTCGGCCACCGGCTCCCCCCGGTGCTTTTTGTACTCCTCCGCCAGCAGGGCGGGCAGGCAGGTGCCGGAGTCCATGATCCGCTTGGCGGCGGAGCTCTCCTGGAACTTCCGGGTAAAGGCCATCTGCCGGAACTGGGGGGACTCGATGATCTTCCGGGCCTCCCGCAGCTCCCCCTGGGTGGGCCGCTGGTCGTAGGAGGGGAGGAGTTTTACGTTGGTAAAATAGGACTGCCGGTCGTACAGCCGCATAAAGTCCGCGATGGCGGCGTAAAGGACCCGCATGGCCTCCTTTTCCGCCTTGACGGCGGCCTGGTCCGGCAGGATGGGCAGGACGGCGTCCAGCAGGGGCTTGTAGTACCTCTTGGCGCTGGTGGCAGCCACCTGCTCCAGCTTCAGGGTGTCGTAGAGGTACTGCGCCGCATCGGGGGGCAAGGGATTCTTCTCCACAAAGAAGGCCAGCAGCCGCAGGCCGTAGGGATGGCGGGTCTCCACCTCGCTTTCCTTGCGGCGGGTGGTCTCCGGCTTTTCGGTGATCTTCTCCTTGCGGTAGCGGTCAAAGAGCTCCTTCCAGCGGCCGGAGCGGTCCGGGTCCTCAAAGCCGCCGTTTTTGGCGATGGCCAGCAGCTCAAAGTAATCCCGCCAGCAGGCGGCCCAGATCTTGTCCTCCTCGTGGCTCAGCTCATCCAGGGGGCGCCCCAGGCGCAGGATGTCCCGGACGGACTCGATGCCGGGGAAGGCGGCGAAGGAGAGGTAGTAGATCTCCTTGCCGGAGCGGTAGCGGATGCCGTAGACGATGGCCAGCTCCAGGAGGAACTTCTGGGGAAGCTGGCGGCCGTTCTTTACCTCCTGCTCCACAAAGCCGCAGAGGGCGGCGGCAAAGCCCTCCTCCCGCTGCACCGCCAGGAAGGCCGGGGAGGAAAAATACTCCCGCCAGGCCTTTTTGTCCCCCCGTTTTTTCTCGTTCTGCCAAACCTCCCGGAAGGCGGCCATGGCCGGGGCCCGGCGGAACAGCTCCGCCTGGCCCTCCGCCGTCTCTTCCCGCAGCCAGGCGGGCTCCGGAGCGGCCGGCTTCCCCCCCAGAGGGACGATGCGGGCCTCCGCCCTGGGGCGCCGAGGGCCCAGGGTATCCAGGTGGGGCAGGGGCCGGGGATCGCCCCCGCCGGAGTAGGAGCCTCCCGCGGATTTTTTGGGGTTCGTCTTGTTCCCCAGCCCCTTGTAGCCCTTGTCCTTCTCCTGTTCCGGGCTGTAGGGCCGGCTGGCCCTGGGGCGGGGGGCGGTGCGGGCGTAGCGCAGGGCCTGCTGGTAGGCCTCGTGGACCCGCTGGAATTCCTCCGGCTGCTCCTCCGGATGGTACTGCCGGGCGGCCCTGGCGTAGGCCCGGCGGATGGCCCCCAGGTCCCGCGTGGGCTCCAGCCCCAGCACTCTCCAAATGTTCATCGTCCGTCATCCTCCCAGGAATCGGGGATCTCCGGGTCGAAGACGCCGCTGTCCTGGTACTTCTCCAGGGTGTCCAGCTGCTCCTTCATCCACTTGCGGGCCCGGTGGCGGCGGGAGGGGCTCTGGTCCTCCAGGGCGCCGCGGTAGGCGGTGAGGACCTTGCCCACCGCCTCCCGGAGGCGGCCGGTGGACTCGGCGAAGATGCGCTCCGCCGTGGCCAGCAGCAGCTGCTCCTCCTCGCTCTGGGTCAGCTCCCGGCGGATGGCCGCCAGCTCCTGGAGCTTCCGCTCCAGCTCCTCCTCGCTGAGGTGGAGGCTGGGGTTCACCACATAGGCGGTCTTCTTGCGGGCGGTGGAGGTGTTCTCCACATCCACCTGGAGGACGCCGTTGATGTCGTAAGTAAAGGTGGTCTTCACCCACTGCTTGCCGGCGGGCTCCGGCGGGACGGTGATGACCACTTCCCCCAGCTTCAGGTTGTCCTTGGCGTAGTATTCCTCCCCCTGGAGGATGTCCACCCGGATCTTCTCCTGGTTATCCCGCGTGGTGTAGAAGCGGTCGCTGCGGCTGATGGGCAGGACGCTGTTGCGCTCGATCATCACCGCCATATGGGGGTTCTGGTCCTTGTCGTTGTCCACCACCGAGGTCCCCAGGGTGAAGGGGCAGACATCGGTCATAACGATGTCCCGGATCTCCCCCTTGCGCTCCTTGATGCCGGCGCAGATGCCCACGCCGCGGGCCACGATGGTATCCGGGTCGTCCAGCATCAGGGGGGGCTTGCCGAAGAGGGAGCCCAGGAAGTCCGGCAGCACCGCCAGCTTGGAGGAGCCCCCCACCAGGATGACGTGGTCGATCTCCCCGATGCCCCGGCCGCTGTCCCGGATGGCGCGGGCCAATACCTTCTTCATCCGGCCAAAGAGCTCCTCGCAGAGCTTCGCCAGCAGGTCCCGCGTGAGGGTGAGGTTGTAGGTGGTGCCGTCCGGGCCGGGGAGGACCATCACCGACATGGCACTCCAGGAGAGGGCGCACTTGCACCGCTCCGCCTGGCGCAGCAGCATGGCCTGCTGCTCGGCGCTGAGGACATTCTGGGGGATGCCGTTGTAGGCGCAGAAGTACCGGGCGATGGCCTCGTCGATGTCATTGCCCCCCAGGCGGTTATCCCCGGCGATGGCGGTGATCTCGATGACGTTTTCAAAGCACTCCACAACGGAAACATCCAGGGTGCCGCCGCCAAAGTCAAAGATGATGAGGCAGGCGTCCTCCTCCCCGCTGGCCAGGCGGTAGGCCAGGGCCGCGGCGGAGGGCTCGTTGATGATCCGCTCGGTCTTGAGCCCCGCCAGCTGGGCGGCCAGCTTGGTGGCGGAGCGCTGGTTGTCGTTGAAGTAGGCGGGGACGCTGATGACCGCTTCGGTCACCTCCTCCCCCAGGGCCGCCTCCGCGTCCCGGCGCAGCTTTTCCAGCACCAGGGCGGAAAGCTCCGGCGGGGTGAAGGTCTTTTCCCCCAGGGTAAAGGTCTTCTGGGTGCCCATCCACCGCTTAAAGGCGGCGGCGGTGTTCTCCGGGGCGGTGATGAGCTGCTCGCGGGCCACTGCCCCCACCGTCAGGTTCCCCTCCTCATCCAGGCACACCACGCTGGGGGTCAGCAGCTCCCCCAGGGAATTTTTTACCAGCTCCGGCCTGCCGTCCTTCCAGACGCAGGCCAGGGAATTTGTCGTTCCGAGATCAATGCCAAGAATCGCCATGTTTACCTCCTGCCCTGTGGGCAAAATACTCCACCCTTTATTATGACACCGGCCGGGCCGGTTGTCAACTGCCACGGGAAGGCGGGAGCGCAGGCTTTTTGTCTGTCCGCCCTGTGATAAATGAGCCCTGCGCTACTCCCCGGCAGGGAGGTTTTTCCTTTGGGAGAACCCCTCCGTCTCGCTTCGCTCAGCCCTAACGGGCCGCTTCGCGTCCCTTCGGGCACGTGGGCTACGCCCAACCTCCCCTTTCAGGGGAGGCTCTGGCGGAGCACAAAGCTGTCCGTTCTGCCAAGGGCTCCCCTGAAAGGGTGGCCGTAGGCCACGTTCCCGACCGCAGGGAGGGATGCTGGCATTTCCCGAAGGGAAATGTCTGAGGGGTTTTCCTCCGCGCGGATCTTCCGCAGAAGGTCCCTGCGCCGGGGGGAGGACGAAATCCTTCTTTTCTGGTAAAATAAGAAGAGAAGGACCGGAAAGGGGCAGTTTTATGGCGACGTATGGCTATATCCGGGTTTCCTCCAGGGAGCAGAATGAAGCCCGCCAGCGGATCGCCCTGGGAGAATGGGGAATTGCCCCGGAAGAAATATTCATCGACCGCCAGAGCGGCAAGGACTTCCACCGGCCCGGATGGCAGAAGCTGATGAAGCGCCTCCGTTCAGGGGACCTGCTGGTGGTGCAGAGCATCGACCGCCTGGGCCGCAACTACGAGGAGATCCTGGAGCAGTGGCGGTGGATCACCAAGGAGCGGCAGGCGGATGTCCTGGTGCTGGATATGCCCCTTCTGGATACCCGCGCCAAGGAAAAGGACCTCACCGGCACCTTCATCGCCGACCTGGTGCTCCAGATCCTCTCCTACGTGGCCCAGACCGAGCGGGAAAACATCCGGCGCCGGCAGGCGGAGGGCATCGCGGCGGCAAAGGCCCGCGGGGTGCGCTTCGGCGCCGCAAAAAAGCCCCTTCCCCCCGGCTTTGCCGAGGTGCAGCGGGCCTACCTGGAAGGGCGCATCCCCCTTAAGGCCGCCGCGGGGCAGCTGGGGATGAGCGTCAGCACCTTCTGCCGCAAGGTGAAACTTTTCCCCCTGGCGGACAGCGGGAAGACCGAAAAAAAGCCCAAGGACGGCTGGGAGGAGGAGCTGGAGTATTAGCGGCGCGGAACGCAAAAAAAAGGGGCGTTTCGCTCCCTTTTTTAGCTTATGTAGACACCGGCCCGGATCAGGCCTTTTGCTTGCGTTTTGCGAAGAATGCGTCGATCTCTTTTTTGATGGTCTCCGGCTTGGAGGTCTTGATGAGGTATCCCGCCGGCTTCAGGGGCATTACCTTGATCATGCTTTCCGGGTCCCGCCGGCCGGTGAGGAAGATCACCGGCAGTTCCTCGAATTCCTTAAGGGAGCGCAGCATCTCCAGCATCTGCTTGCCGTCGCAGATGGGCATTTCGTAGTCCAGCAGCACAAGGTCGGGGCGGTCCAGGGTGATGGCATGGATGGCGGCAACACCGGAATCCACCGGCGTCACCTGGTAATCCTGCTCCAGCATCCTCTTCATCCCCTGGAGGATGGTGGTGGAATCGTCTACCACCAGGATCTTGGGCTTCTTGCCGGCCTGCTTCTCCTGGGTCTTGCGCCGCGCCAGATATTCCTCCACCTCGGTCATGGCGTTTTCATCCCGGATAGAAGTGCCCACCCCCTTCTTCAGCAGGTGGGGAGCGATGAGGCAGAAGGCAAAATATCCCGCCCCGGTATCGAACAGCAGGCTGGTCTGCATCGTTTCCCGCTGGAAGATCTTGCTGAACTGGTCATAGAGCAGGAGGTTTTCTTCCCGGAGCTCAAACCCGTCCATAGAGGGGAAGCTCTCCATCACCCGGCTCACAAACTGCCGGGCGGTGTGCCGGGCGGCGTGGATGAGCATATCATCCAGCTTGTTGGTCTGGATGCCCATCACCTTTCCCACGGTGTTGATGAGCGCCCGGTCCTCAAAGACCATGAGGACCTCCAGATTCTTTTCGTCCCCCTCGCGGCCGTACACCAGGTGGTAGTAGACCCCCTTGCCGAATTTTTCGCCGCCGTACGAGCCGCTTACCAGGTGGGATTCCAGCTGGAACAGATCAAAGATCAGCTGGACGATCACCTTTTCCATGGCGGTCTGCTCTTCCTCCGGCAGGAGATCTTCCCACCTGCGGATCTTCTTGCCGGTGATGGCCTGGTCCTCCGTCAGGGTGTGGCCGATGAGCCACCCGGCGCAGACCCCCAGGAAGTGGTCCACCGCCTCCGGGGAATAGTCGGTCCGTTCCAGCTCCTGCTCCAGGATGGGGAGGGTGTTCTCCCGGAATCCCCGGTGGATCCGCTGATGGTTGGCCAGGCCCTCATAGCCGATGGAGGTCATATAGGCTTCCTCGTCGGCAAAGTGGTTCAGGGCATGGGTGCGGAAGAACTTGATGCTCTCCTGACAGGCCCACTGGTTGTTCTTCCCCTCTTTGCGGAGAGCGTAGAGCTTGTTGATGATCTTGAAAAGCTGCTGATGGTCCCGGTCGATGGCCTCCACACCGATGTTGAACTCTTCCTGCCACACAAATTGCGTTTCCATCCTGCGAATCCTCCCTTGTCGCCGTCAGGCGCGTGGTCTGCCCAAAGCCTGCTCAAAAAAAGCGGAAGCGCCACGCCTTCTTTTTACAGCGGGCGCCCTCGGCTGTTTTAAAAGCTGCCGGGAACACTCGCAAGATACCCCGTTTTTCTCTCTGCGGCCGCCTGCCCTCTGCAAATCCGGTATTTTCTCCATTTTTAAACAAAAGCCAGAAGCATTTCTGTTGCTTGTGATAACAAGTATATACCACTTGGGGCAGAAAAGCAAGAATGAGTTGCCGCCTTTTCCCATATTCTGTAAGTAAACGTTTATTTCCTGTCTGCCCCGCAGACCCGGCGGACCGGGACGGGAAGGGATCCGCGGGGATCGGCTACTTCTCGGAGAAGAGGGCCACGAACTGCCGGTACAGCTCCCCGGTGGAAAGCTGTATGTCGTCCAGCAGCTGGGGAAATCCCCCGGAAAGGCGGATGTCCTCCGCCAGCTGGGTGAGGCTGGCGGAAAAATCCGGCTCCTCCGTCACGTGGAAGAAGTCCCGGTTCTTCACCTTGCCGTACCGCCGCCGGAAGATCCTCTGCCGGTCCTCGTCCCCGTCCAGGGGTTCCCCCAGCTCCTCGTAGAGGCGGGCAAAGTCCAGGAAGAGCTCCCGGAAGTCGTTCTCCGCCTGCCGCCGGAACTGGGCCACCACCTTTTCCTCGTCCGCCGGGTCCACAAAGCGGATCTCCAGCACGGAGACCTCCGCCCCCAGCTCCCGGATGCGGGCCGCCAGCTTTTTGACGCTTTCCTGGATGCGGGGGCTCTGGGGCACCATGGCCATACCGTGGTAGTACTCCGCCCCCAGCTCCTTCAGCTTGCGCCAGATGTACACCCTGGCGCGGGAGGGCTTGGCGGGGACGGTGTAGGTGATGCCCAGCCATACCCGCCGGCCGTCCGTTCTCTCCATCCCGCCAGCTTCCTTTCTCTTCGGCCGCCCCCAGGCAGACGCCGGCGCGGCTTCTTAGTTCCACCAGCAGTATAACACACCGGGCCCCGCCCAGGCAAGCCTCCTTCCGTTCAAACGTGTTGTTCATGCCGATCCGGGGTTTCACCCATCTCGGCCTAAGAGCCGCCCCTGCGGGGCGGTTGGTCTCGAAACGCGCCTTCTGCGCAGCAGACGTGCCCGAAGAGGCGCAGCCCCGTTAGGGCACCCGGACCTTCCGCAGAAGGTCCCCGCGCCGGGAGGCCGTTTATATCCTTGCCTGCATTGGGAAGGGGCGGAGACCCACAGATCATCGGTGGTTGGCCGACGAAGAAAAGGACACTTTGAGGAGGGTCCTCATGCCAAGCGAGGTTGGAAGAAAAGCCCCCGCCCCGGTTCCCCAGCAAGGCAGCAAAAAAACAGCGCGGTGTACGGAAAGGTCCCATACCTCGCGCTGTCACTCGTACATCACACAACGTTTCCCTACTTATCGTTTAAGAACATTTTAGAAGGTATGCCCTTGTTTTCCGGAGGGAAAACAGATATAATAGGGGTGCAGTGTGCGGCGAAAGCCGTTGTGTATGGAGGGCTTGCTCCGTATACAGGGGACGGGGTGTGTCACCACCTCGTTCCCCGCTTGCACTTGTTTTTTTGTGCCTTGATGCCATTATACACGTTTTCTTTGGAAATTACAACCACCTTCGGGTGGTTTTTGGGGAATATTTTGCGGCTTTCCGGGCTTCCCACAGACAGGGAAGCATCTTTTTTTCGGGAAATACCGGCGGGCCTCTTCCCCCGCCGGAGATACAAAAAGAGGAGCCGGAAAGGCTCCTCTTTTAAAAACAGATCAATCTTACAGCGTCAGGGAGGGGGCGGAGTAGGTCCGGCCGCCCAGCTCGGAATCCAGCATGTACAGGCCCTTGGAGTCGCCGCCGAACAGCTCCATCTTCTTCACCAGGTCGGAGGCGTTGGTCTCCTCCTCCCCCTGCTCCTTGACGAACCAATCCAGGAACTGCATGGTGCGGAAGTCCCGGACCTCATAGGCCGCCTCGTAGATGGTGTGGATGAGGCTGGTGACATACTGCTCGTGCCGGAGACCCGCAGCCAGGGGGTCCATCTTGTCGTGGAGCTCCGCGGTGGGCTTATCGATGGCCTCATAGACCACCGGGCAGTCGTTATTCTGGAGGTACTTCACAAAGAGCAGGGCATGGTCCCGCTCCTCCTGGGCCTGGATCTGATACCAGTTGGCAAAGCCGTTGAGGCCCTGCTCGGTGTAGAAGTTGGCAAAGTGGAGGTACAGATAGGCGGAGTAAAACTCCTTGTTCACTTGGGTGTTCAGAAGTTCCGCGACTTTTTGATCGAGCATAATGATCCTGTCCTTTCATTGGTGAGATAGCTGGGATTTCTTCCCCTCCAGTATAGCACAAGGATCAAAAAAATCAACTGCTTTTGCCGCAAAAAAGGGGATAGAGGGGATAAAGGGGAGCGGCCTTACCGGATCTGGAAGTCTCCGTCCACCTGGCAGAGAAGGGCGGTGAGGCGGCAGTTCTCCATGCGGGAGCCCTTCTCTTCCAGCCGGCGGACCACGTTGTAGGTGGAGCTGTATCCCACGTACTTTCGGTATACGGCGTCGGCGTCCTCCCCCAGCTCCCCCTCCCGGAGGAGCTGGAGCAGCAGCGTCCAAAGGGGGTAATAATCCGCCAGCTGGTTTTTGTAGACCGTCTCCGGGGGGCGTCCTTCCCGGCAGATCTCCACCGTCTCCGCAGCCTGGAGCTGGGGGAAGGCGTTTGCGGCGCAGAGCTCCGGCAGGAAGGTGAGGCACTCGTCCGCCAGGGTCTTATCCCCGATGCGCTCCGCCAGGCGCCGGCTGTAGCTGTCGTAGTCCGCCTCGGTGCGGCAGGCCCGGAACATCCGGGCGGCCTCCGCCACCGCGTTCCGGAGCCGCCGCTCCCCCTCCTCCCCCTCGTAGGGGTAGGGGAGGATGGTCTCCTCCCGCTGGCGGAGGAAGAAGAACTGCTTCTGGCTGGCGAACTGCCCGGCGGGCCACCGCTCCACCGCCTGGGCCACCTTGGCGCTCAGCTCCTCGCTCTTGATGTCGTCCACCCGGCACTCCCCGGTCACCTGGCCGTCCACCTTGGCCCCGTAGACCTTTACATAGCAGACCCGCTGGTTCCCCAGGCGGCGCTGAATATCCTCCCCCAGGAGGTCCCACCAGACCTGGCCCTCCGGCTGGGGTGCGGTGCCCAGGCCCACGATGTTGCTGGGGTAGAGCTCCCAGCGGTGGGTCCTGCCGTCCAAGGATGTCTCCAGCTCCCTGGGCTCCACCCGGTCCTCCATCCGCAGTACCCCCTCCAGGAAGGAGAAGATGAAGGAGCTGGCGGAAAGCCCCAGGGCCTGGCCGGGGGAGCCGCCCATCCCCACCGAGCACTCAAAGAGCCGCTTGCCCCACTGGGGGGCCTCCAGCCAGAGGTTCACCACCGCCCCCCGCTGGCTGATCTGCTCCACCTGGGGGCGGATGCGGATGCCCAGGCGGGGCAGGAGGACGGCGCTGCCCTCCACCCGGTCCTCCTCCTGGAGCCCCCCGTGGAGCAGGCCGTTTACATAGAAGTCCAGGGCTTTTTCCGGCTCCAGGGAATCCTGATACCGCTCCCAGGCGGCCTTGCGGTCCCGCTCCCGGTCCATCTCCGCCTGGCAGAGCCGCAGCACCAGGTCGCATTTTTCCTGCCAGCCCTGCCGCTCTTCGCTCTCCGGCGGCAGGAGGGCAAAGCCCTCCCGGAAGCGGGCCTGGGCTTCCTCCTTGCGCAGCAGGCGGCAGAGGATGCCGCCGGTGCGGAAGTGCCATTCCGGGTCGGCCTTTCCCTCCTCCTCCACCGAGAGGATGAGGGAAAGGGCCGTCTCCCAGTTTTCCGGCTCCTGGGTGTTCACGTAGGCCCTGGCTAACAGGCAGGTGAGGCGGTAGCCCCGTTCCTCCCTGGGGATGGTCAGGATGCTCTCGATGATGCGCCGGTGGTCGTCCGCTTCGTGCCATTCCTCGATCTGCCGGTAGAAATTCTCCTCCATGGGGCCGCCTCCTGTTCGTTTTTGTAATGTTTTTATTGTACCACAGGCCGGGCAGCGGCGCAAACCGGGAGGACGCTCCTGCCGCCTGCGATTTTTTCTTATTATAATAGAAAAGAAACCCGGAAATCCCTTGTCCATTTCCTGCACTTGTGGTAAAATAAAATCTAACTATAAACACTACCAAAGAAAGGAACGCATAACAGCTATGGCGACACGAAGCAAGGTAAAGGTGCTGGGTACCACCTACTATATCACCACCTCCGGCAGCGAGGATCAGGTGCGCCGCATCGAGGAGCAGATGAACGAGCAGCTGGCAGCCATCCAGGAGCAGCGCCCCAGCCTTTCCACCCTGGACGCCCTGGTGATCCTCTCCCTGAACCTGATGGACGAGATCACCGACGCGGAAAGCTCCACCGACCGGATGCGGGAGCAGCTGAGCCAGTACCTGGAGGACGCCGCCAAGGCCCGGATGGAGCTGGAGGACCAGAAGCGCCTCTGCGAGCGGGTCACCCAGGAGCTGGAGGACGAAAAGCGCCTCTGCGCCCAGTTCCGCCAGGAGCTGGAAAAGCAGAAGCGGCAGTTTGACCGGGCCAGGATGGAGTTGAGCCGCCTGGGCCTGGATGAGGAGCAGTAATATGTCCCGGATGCGGCTGCTGGCCCCCGCAGGGGGCCGGGAACAGCTGGAGGCCGCGGTGAAAAACGGCGCCGACGCCGTGTACCTGGGGGCGGGGGGCTTCAATGCCCGCGCCGGGGCGGAAAACTTCGGGGGCGGCAGCCTCCGGGAGGCGGTGGCCTACTGCCACGGCCGGGGGGTGAAGGTCCACGTCACCCTCAACACCCTGGTCACCGACCGGGAGACTTTGCCCCTGCTCCGGCAGCTCCGGGAGATCGCCGAAAGCGGGGCCGATGCGGCCATCGTCCAGGACCTGGGGGTGGCTGCCCTGGCCCGCCGGTGCTGTCCTTCCCTCCCCCTCCACGCCAGCACCCAGCTTTCGGTCCACAACCTTTCGGGAGCCCAGGCCATGCGGGACCTGGGCTTTTCCTGCATCGTCCTGGCCAGGGAGCTCACCGGGGAGGAGATCGCCGCCATCCACCGGGAAATGGGGGATACCGTCGCCCTGGAGACCTTCGTCCACGGGGCGCTGTGCATGAGCCTTTCCGGCCAGTGCTACCTTTCCGCCATGCTGGGGGAGCGCAGCGGCAACCGGGGGCGGTGCGCCCAGCCCTGCCGCCTGGATTTCCGCTCCCCCCACGGGCGGGAGTACGCCCTCTCCCTCAAAGACCTCTCCCTCATCCCCCGGATGGCGGAGCTGGAGCGGACCGGCGTCACCTACCTGAAGATCGAGGGGCGGATGAAGCGCCCGGAATATGTGGCCGCCGCCACCGCCGCCTGCCGGGCGGCCCTGGACGGCAGGCCCTATGATATGGACACCCTCCGGGCAGTCTTTTCCCGCAGCGGGTTCACCGACGGGTACTTCACCGGCCGCCGGGGGGTGGAGATGTTCGGCTGGCGGCGCAAGGAGGACGTCACCGCCGCCGCCGGGGTCCTCCGGGAGCTGGCCCTCACCTGCCGGGGGGAGGCTCCGCGGGTGCCGGTGTCCATGGCCCTTTCCCTCCGGGAGGAAAAGCCGGTGGTCCTCACCGTCTCCGACAGGGAGAGGGAGGTGACCGTCTCCGGCCCCATCCCGGAGACGGCCCGGAACCGCCCCACCGATGAGGCCCTCTGCCGCCGGGCGCTGGAAAAGACCGGGGGCACCCCCTTCCGCCTGGAGAAACTGGACTGCGCCATAGAGGAAGGGCTGATGGTCCCGGTCTCCGCCCTCAACGCCCTGCGGAAGGAGGCCCTGGAGCGGCTGCTGGCCCTGCGGGAAGAGATCGTCCCCCACCCCTTCCGGATGCCGGAGGAGGATCCGGAGGCCCACCCCAAGCTGCTGAACCTCAAATACCCGGAGCTGCGGGTGCGGCTGGAGCGGGCGGAGCAGCTCTCCCCGGCGGTGACAGAGCCGGCGGCCCTGGTGATCCTGCCGGTGGAGGAGATCGCCGCCCACCGGGAGCTGATCCCGGAATACGGGGCGCGGCTGGCGGCGGAGCTGCCGGTCTTCCTCCCCTCAGGGGCGGAGCAGAAGCTGGGGGAGACCCTGCGCGCCCTCCGGGAAGCGGGGCTGGAAAAGGCCCTCTGCCCCGGCCCAGGGCAGATTTTGCTGGCGAAAGCAGCGGGACTGCGCCCCTACGGCGACTACGGCCTGAACGTCCTCAATTCCCACGCCCTGCGGGAGTGCCGGGAGCTGGGGGCGGAGGATATGACCCTCTCCTTCGAGACGAACCTCCGCCAGGGGGCTGCCCTGGGGGACTACCTCCCCTGCGGGGTCATCGCCTACGGATACCTGCCCCTGATGACCTTCCGGGCCTGCCCCGCCCAGGGGCCCAAGGGCTGCGGCCGGTGCAACGGCCAGGCCGCCCTCACCGACCGGCTGGGGAAGAGCTTCCCTGTGGTCTGCCGGGGGCGGCAGTACAGCCAGCTCCTCAACACCGTACCCCTCTACCTGGGGGACAAGCAGCGGATGCTGGAGGGCTTTTCCCACGCCACCCTGCGCTTTACCATCGAAGACCCGGCCCGGTGCGCCCGCGTGGTGCAGCTATGGCAGGAGGGGGCGCCCCTCCGGGACGAGCGGACCAACGGGCTGTACCTGCGGGAGCTGAAATAGCGCCGCAAAGGGGAGCGGCGGAGATTTTTTGCCCGATTGCCGGGTTTTGTTGTTGCCGCAGGCCAGCAGTAACTGCTAAGATTTCTTTCGCCTCCCCGGCGGGAAAACCCCTCAGACATTTCCCTTTGGGAAATGCCAGCTCCCCTTTCAGGGGAGCCCTTGGCAGAACGGATGGCTTTGCGCTCCGCCAGAGCCTCCCCTGAAAGGGGAGGTTGGGCGTAGCCCACGTTCCCGACCGCAGGGAGGGATGAGCGAAGCGAGACGGAGGGGTTCCATCTCGGCCCAGATTGGCTTTAACTCCTTGTTCGGGCGCTCCCTAAACCGCTCGGTTTTTCACGGATGTAACGCTATGATAAAACCCCCTCCGCCGGCGTCAGGGGGAAAGAGCATCCGAGGCTACGCCTCTGGCCAGGATCTCCGCCGCCATCTCTTCCCTGGTGCATCCGGAGCCGGAGCAGAGCTTGTCCAGGCCCTCAAGGACCTCATCGGGCAGGAGCAGGATCAGCGCAGTGAGTTGTTCCTGTTGCATTTTCGGCACCTCCGTTTTATATGTGTAGCACTTTAGAATTATATGCAAGTATACTACAACAGTCAAGGAGCAGTATGGAGTATTCAGAAAAAATATTAAAGCGGATGGCAGATCACCAGGGGGACACGGTGGACGCCCTGACGGGACAGCCGGTGCTGCGGGTGAAGCTGCTGCGGGAAGGCGCGGCGATGCCCCGCCGGGGGACCCCGGAAAGCGCCGGGCTGGACCTTTCCGCCGCCATCGACGCCCCGGTGGAGGTGCGCCACGGGGAGATCACCAAGATCCCCACCGGCATCGCCATCCAGCTGGACCCCGGCTATGTCTGTCTGGTCTTTGGCCGCAGCGGCCTGGCGGTAAAGGAGGGCGTGGCCCCGGTGAACGCCGTGGGGGTGGTGGACAGCGACTACCGGGGGGAACTGACCGTTTTCCTCACCTGCCACAGGCGGGAGGGGTACACCGTCTCCCCTGGGGAGCGCATCGCCCAGATGGTGATCCTGCCGGTCTCCATGGCGGAACCCCTCCGGGTGGAGGAGCTGGATGAGACGGTCCGGGGCACCGGGGGCTTCGGCTCCACCGGCAAGAACTGATAAAAACAAAAAAGGCCCCCGAAGGAGGGCCGGGCGGCGGGATCAACACGCTGGCCTTGTACAAAAAAGGGGAGCCGTCAGGCCCCCCTTTTTCATGTTCATGCGTTTGTCCCGCTTTTGGCGGCGCAGTTCTCAGTCCTCAAAGTCCTCATCCACCAGGTAGCGGGACTGCTCCCGCTCCCGGAAGCGGTCCACCGCCTCCATCGCCACCACCACGCCGGCGGCCAGCACAACGACCTTTACGAGCAGAGCGATCAGCTTGTTCAAAAAATTCATCTTAAAGAATCCTCCTTCTTATGTTGCGCCGGTTGTTCGGCTTGTCCGTCAGTAGGCCGCCACGGTGAAGGGGACCAGGGAGGACAGGGCGTACTCCCTCCCCCCGGCGAAGTCGGCGGGCCAGCAGGAGCCGTCGTGGGGCTTTTCCCGGTCCCGGCTGCGCTTGTAGAAGTTCCCCAGCACCACCGCGCCCGGCTCCAGCAGGAGGCCCAGGGCCTCCTCCACCGGCCGCCGGGGGATGGCGGCGCTGATGCCCCAGTACTCCCCCTGGAAGTCATCCCCCGCCATAGAATGGGCGATGGCGTCCAGCGGGCGCTCCCCGGAGGGGGTGTTCAGCAGGCAGCTCCACCGCCCCTCCGCCCAGGCCGCCAGCCGGAGCACCGCCTGGCTCTGGCGGGTGGTGAGGACGCATTCCACCATGCTCTGGGGGCGGGGCCGGGCCTCAAAGGCCCAGAGGCGGAGGTACAGGCGCTCCGGCGTCAGACAGATCTGCCCCTGGGCAAAGGGTTTGTAGTCCCGTTTTTCCAGGGGATAGTCGGTGATCTTGTAGGTGGGGAGAATATCGAATTTTGGGGGCTCCCCCTGGGTGCAGATGACCGCCTCCAAATGTCTCACATCCCTTCACCGCCCCGGACGAGCCGGAATTTTTACATCCAGTATAATTAGTATAACACGCGGCGGGAGGAAAGAAAAGAGAAATTTCGACTTTTTCCATCGCCGAAAAAAAGGAAACAGCCGCCTTCGGTGGGCAGCTCAACTTGTCGAAAAAGTTTTTCGACAAGTTAAGTCCCGCCGCGACCGGCGGGGTTATCCGCTCGCTATGCTCGTTCTACGCGAAAAGAGGGGCCTTACGGCCCCCCTTTTCACACTTTTTCCCCCGTGGGCGCGCAAGCCGCTGTTCCTGGGATAAAGTTTTTTGACGGCCTGAGCTGCCCCGGATAGGCTCTTAACCGAAAGTCAGCACCTCGGCGGGGTCCACTGCCTTCCCCTCCTTGGTCAAGGCCAGGTGGAGGTGGGGCTCCGCGGAGATCTCCGCCGGGATGTCCCCCAGGGTGCCCAGCTCCTCCCCGGCCAGCACCTCGGTCCCGGCCTTGATCCGCTCCCCGGTCACCAGACCGCTGTAAACGGAGGTGCAGCCGTCGGGGTGGTCGATCTGTACCACTCCGCCCCAGAGGGCGTCATTGGTCACCGAGGCCACGACGCCGTCCCCGATGGCGTAGACCCTGGCGCCCTTTTCCCCCTGGATGTCCACGGCGTCGTGGGTGCGCCAAACATTGAGGGTCTTGTTCTTCACCAGCTGGCCGCCGCTGTAGGGATTGAGGACCTTACCCCCTTCCAAGGGCAGAGTATAGGCAAAGGTCGGCGAATCGGGCAGCGGCTCTGGCGCGTCGGCAGCCGTCCCGGAGGCGGCGGAAGGCGCGGAGGCCGAGGACGAGGACGGCGCAGAGGTAGAGGAGGCAGGCGGCTTTTCGATACTGGAGATATTCTGTCTGGTCTCTCCGGCGTCCCGGCTGCCTGCTGCTGCGGATGAACTGCTCCATGACGGTTTCTCCTCCCCGCTGATCCCTTGCTCCACGATTTGGCGGTTGTTCTTCTCGATGCTGTCCAGCGTGCGGCTGGCGGTGGCCCAGGCCGCCGCCGAGGCCCCCACGATGCAGACTGCCAGGGCGATGTAAAACCCCTTGTCCCGGATGAACTGGATGACTGTATTTTTCTTTCCCATGACAATATCGCTCCTTTTTGGTGATGGCCGGCCCGCCCCCAGGGGAGGGGCCGGCTTGCCGGTCGGTCATATCTATTCTTTGCCAGGGCTGGCAGTTTATGCAGGCCCCTTGCCGGAACTGTCCCGGAAGAGGGAAAATCCCTCCCGCCGGAAGATGGACACCGCCCCCCACCCCTCCCGCAGGGCGATGGCGGCGGTGAGCAGCCCGAAGAGGCGGGCCAGGACCCGCCCCGGCAGGTTCCCCGCCAGGAGGATCCCCGCCCCCAGCCCCAGGAGGCCCCCGGCGGTCATGGGGAGGGCGGCGGAGCCCTCCACCAGCCGGTTCCGCCAGTGGGACCAGAGCCCCACCGCCCCCACCGGAAGGAAGAAGATCAGGTTCACCCCCTGGGCGGTGAGCTGCTCCGTCCCGGAGAGCGCCAGCCACAGCAGCAGCACCCCGCCGCCCCCCAGGCCCATCGCCCCCAGCCCGCCGGCAAAAAACGCCGCCAGGGTGGCGGAAAGGAAGTTCCCCACAACGCCTCACGCTCCTTTGATAGGATCTCTCTTCTTTTTTCTCACCCGTGAGAAAAAAGAAGCAAAAAAGAACGTCCGGCGTGCCGCCGGTGTCGCGCCCTACACGGGCCGGGGCCCCACCCCGGCCCTTATCTTTGTACAGAGCGCAAGTGGGTGCCTGGAGACTTAGGTGAACTCCCTCCGTCTCGCTTCGCTCGACACCTCCCTCTAAGAGGGAGGCTTGGGCCGAAAGGCCGTCAACCTGCGGGAGAGTCAAGCCCCGCAGGGCGTGGCAGGCGGCATCCGGCCCTACCGCAGCATCCGCCAGGCTCCCCACAGCAGCAGGAGAGAAAAAACGGCCTTCACCCAGGCGGTATTCAGCCGGGGCAGCAGCCATCCCCCCGCCGCCGCCCCCAGCAGCCCTCCGGGGAGAAAGACCGCCGCCTCCCCCAGGGTGACCCATCCCCGCAGGAGATAGACCCCGGCGCTTACCAGGGAGAGGGGAAGGATCACCATAAGGCTGGTGGCGTGGGCCCGCCGCCCCTTTACCCCCATCCATTCCAGGAGGGGGACGGTGAGCACCCCGCCGCCCGCCCCCAGCATCCCATTGAGGATCCCTACCCCCACGCCCCCCAGGACCGCCGGCCATCGTTTCTTCACGCCATCACCCCCTTCCGGAGATAGTCTGGGAAAGGCTTCGCTTTGTTATGCGGGGAAGACATCGCCAAGGGGAGAAAAAAGCGCAAAAAAGCGCGGGAAAATCTCCCGCGCCGGGCAGGCGGCAGGAAAGGGCAGGCCGCCCTTCCGCCGCAGGGTGCATTCTTTGCTCCAAGGTCCCTTCCTCTGCTTTATATCCGGGAGGGATTTTCATACGATTCACCGCCACTCCCAAAAGACTTCCCACGGCAAGGATATGGTGCTCTGGAGCCTGTTCGCCCAAATGTTTCAAAAGGAGAGCCGTCCCCCTTTACACCGGGTCCACCGTCAGGAATACGGCGGTGACGACATCCCCTTCCAGCTCAAAGCAGAGGGCCGGGGCCCCCGGTCCCTCCGATGCCCGGTAGATGAGCAGATGATCGTCCTGCTCCGCCGGCTCCCCATAGGCGGCCAGGACATCGGATTTCGGTGCGCCGGGGGAGATGCCCTTGGAGGTGGCGGTCTCCGGGTCCTCCGAATAGATCTCCGCCAGCAGATCCCCCTCCGACAGGGGATTGGTATAAAAAGTGGCGGTTTCATAGGCATAGGTCTTGTCCAGGCCGTCGTAGTTGCAGGACTTCCCTTCGGCGTATTCGTAGCCGTCTCCCAGGGCCTCTATCACCGTTTGGATGTTGTCACGGGTATGATATTCCTTCCCGGCAACGGTGAGGGCCAGGTCGCCTTCGCCGAATCCGGCGGCCTGCTGTCCCCCACAGCCGGAAAGGGCCAGCAGGCAGAGGGCGGCAAGGCAGATGGTCAGCTTTTTCATTCTGGATAGTCCCCTTTCTGTCTTTCCCTTCGGGCCGCGGCCTTTTGGCCGGGGACCGGCGGGATGATGCTTCGGATGTTTCATTCCCCTTTTGGGGAGAGCCTGCGGAGCAGCAGCCCCAGGTAGTGATCGTACCCGGATGGGAGGGCTGTATTACCGCATTGGGTTCCGTGTTTTTATCGGACTGCTCCAGCTCCTTCCACACCCGGAGCATAACGCCCGCCGTGACCAGGATCGCCAGAACATCCGCAACCGGCGCGGCCCAGAAGATCCCGCTGACTCCCAGTGCGGCAGGAAGCGCCAGGGAAAAGACGATGAGCAGTACATCGCGCAAAACGGAAAGGGGAGCGGCCGCCTTGGCCTTTCCGATCGATTGCAAAAAGATGGCGCAGACCTTTTGGATGCAGGTGATCAAGATCAGGGAAAGATAGATGCGCAGGCAGAGCATGGCGAAGGTAAAGTAAGCGGGATCCTCTGCCGAGCCGAACATCCGAATGAATATTCCGGGAAAGGATTCAAAGAAGACGGTGCAGACAAGGCCAACAACGACCGTCCATTTGATCATCAGCCCCAGCAGCTCCCGTACCCGGCCGTAGTTTTTGGCGCCGTAGTTGTAGCCGACGATGGGCTGTGCGCCGGCTGCGATGCCTATTGCAACATTCAGCACGATTTGAAAGAGTTTCATAATGACAACAAACGCCGCCAGCGGGATGTCCGCCCCATAGGCGGACCGCGCGCCATATTTCACCAGCAGGATGTTGTTGATAACGGTAATGACCACAATGGAGAGCTGGGTCAGCAGGCTGGAAGTCCCCAGGGCCATCACCGGCTTCAGAAGGGAAAGGCTGGGCCTAAAACTCCTAAGATCCACCCGGAAGGTCTTGGAACGTCCCAGATAGGCGGCGCAGATCAGAAAGCTGATAAACTGCCCCAAAATCGTTGCCCAGGCCGCCCCCCGGATCCCCATATCCAGCACAAAAATCGCTACCGGGTCACCGATGATGTTAATGACTGCGCCGGTGAGCATGGCCGCCATTGCATACTGGGGGCTGCCATCCGCCCGGATGATGGAGGCCAGGGTGTTCTGCGCCATGGCGAGCGGCATCATGGCAAAGATGATCACGCCGTAATCGTGTGCCATTTGGAGATTGGCATCGGTCGCGCCGATCAGCCGGAGCAGGCCGTCCCCCCACAGATAGGCAGCGGCAACCACCGCTGCGCCGGAGAGAAAGGAACCCAGAACGGCATTGCCCACGCTCCGGTGGATGTCCTCTGTTTCCCCGCGCCCCAGGGAAACACTCAGCGCGGCGGCCGCCCCGTCGCCAAAGAAAAGGCTCAGTCCCCAGCCCACCACGGTGATAGGAAAGATGACGCCGGTGGCGGCGTTGCCCAGATAGCCGATGCCGTTGCCCACGAAAATTTGATCGACGATGTTGTAAAGACAGGAGATGATGAGCGAAAAGATGCAGGGGACGGCAAACTGCCGCAGCAGCTTTCCCACCTTTTCGGTACCGAGATACTGACTGTTTTCCATAGAATGACCTCCTTGGATTTCCGGACAAAAAACGGCACACGCAGATGCGTGTGCCGCAAAAATCCACTGTCAACACACGCTGCATCCGTACCGTGATCAGACTTATGCACCGGTTGGGTGCTGCGTGTGTCGTTGATTGCCTATTGAATTGATAAGATAATATGATTCAGTATATCATTCCCGTCCGGTTTTGGCAAAGGCAATTTTGTACAAGAATGGAGGGGGCTTTTCTTGTGCATTTCTTCCGAAGCGCCTGCTCAGGCGTACCTGCAAGAGACAGACGACAACGGATCGGAAGGAGGACAGAAAATGTCTGCGAAAAGAAAAAGAGGGCAGGGCTCTGCGCCCAGCCCTAACGGGGCTACGTCCCTTCGGGCACGTCTGCCACGCAGAAAACGCGTTTCGAGGGCAACCGCCGCGAAGCGGCGGCTCTTAGGCCGAGATGGGCAACGCCCCAGATCGGCAAACGTTTCTAGCTGCGGAAAGAAGGCGCGGCGAAAGGCAGCACCAGCCGGATGGCGGCGGGGAGGACCCTGGCGGTCATCCGGTCCCCCCGGAAGGTCTCCCCGTCCAGGCACATGGTCACCGGCCCGGCAAAGCGGGCCTCCAGGCGCCGCACCTTCCGGTAGGTCACCAGGCCCCTTAGCTCCGGGTCGGAGACATGGAGGCCCCTCTGGTACTTACCGATGATGGAGAGGATCTTCAGCCGCCCCAGCCTGGGCACCAGGCAGACATCCAGCAGGCCGTCGTCCAACTGGGCCAGGGGAGCCCCCTGGTAGCCCCCGCCGTAGTACCGCCCGTTGCCGCAGAGGAGCAGCAGCGCCTCTGCGCGGATGGGCGGCTCGTCGTCCAGAAGGACCTCCGCCGCCTTCCCCAGGGGGCGGAAGAAGGTGTAGAGGATGGAGAGCTGGTAGGCCATGGAGCCGGAGACCCCCGGCAGCCGCCGGAAGCGGGGCATATTGTGGGCCACATCGGCGTCCAGGCCGCAGTTGCAGAGGTTCACCGCCGTTTTCCCGCAGAACTCCATCAGGTCCATGGGGACCGTCTCCCCCGCCCGCTGGGCGGCCAGGTCCAGGAAATCCCGGCCGGGAAAGTTCTTCACAAGGTCGTTGCCGGAGCCGCAGGGGACCACCCCCAGGGCGGCGTTTTCCGCCCCCAGCAGTCCTCCGGCAGCCTCGCTGGCGGTGCCGTCCCCGCCGCAGGCGTAGAAGCGCAGCTCCTCCCCCCGGTGCAGGCGGCATTCTTCCCGGACGTATTCCGCCGCGTCCCCTGGGGCGGTGGTCCTGTGGATGATAAGGTCCTCCCCCCGGAAGGTCTCCCGAATTTTGGGGACCAGCTGGAGGGCCGCCCCTTTTCCGGCGGCGGGGTTCAGGATAAAGTAGTGCCTCATGGCTTTGCCTCCCCCAGCCCCTCCAGGGCCTCCCGGCGCAGTTCCTCCACCCGGCGCTCGATCTCCTCCCTGGCGTGGACCTTCCGGGCCACGCAGACCGCCGCGGGCTTTTCGCAGACGAAGCACCGCCGGGGGGGCAGGCCCAGGGAGCCCCGGTCCACCGGTTCCCCTTTCCCGTCCATCAGGTCGATGTCCAGCATCCGCCCGCCGGGGAGGGTCTCCTCCGCCTCCACGCAGAGGCGCTTCACCGCAGAGGCGGGGGCCTCGGTGGTGAGAAAGAGGGCAGGCCCGTCGGCGCCGTTCAGGGGCTCCTCCCGACGGCAGGGGACCCCCTGGGCGGTGAGAAAGCCCTCCAGCCGGGAGAAGAGCCCTTCCGCCAGGCGGAGAAATTCCGGGTCGGTGCGGTAGGCCACCGGCAGGCAGAGGGTGACGGTGACCAGGGTGCGGCCCGTCCCCTGGGCCAGGGCCAGGCGGCGCTGCCAGCGGGCCTCTCTGGCCTCCAGCACCCGAAGCAGTTCTTGGTTCATAGGCGGCTCCTTTCACGGAAGAGGGTGGGCAGGCGGTGGAGGAAGATGGCGGCGGCCAGCAGGTCGGCACAGCCGCCGGGGCTCAGGTTCCGGCGGGTGTATTCCAGGTCCAGGGTCCGGAGGAAGTCCATCCCTTCCGGGGTGAGGGCACCCCCCAGCTCCAGGGCCCGCCGGGCGGTGGCGCGGACATACTCCAGCCCTTCCGTTCCCCCGCGGGCCAGGAGGTTGGTATCCTGGACGTTGGCCATCAGGTGGAGCAGGGCCTGGAGATGGCGGTGATTTTCCGGCATATCCCCGGCGGAAAGCTCCCGGAGCACCGGCAGCGCCCACCGCCGCACCGAGGGGAACCCCTCCGCCGCCTCCCCCCGGATGCCGGAGACCCCCCGGCTCCGGTAGAGCCGCCGCCCCTTGGTCTCCCCCTCCGGGGCCGGGGCGGAAAAATCCTCCAGGGCCGGGGCGGCGATGACCGACGCGGCGGCGCAGACCGCCTCCGGGGAGAGGTCCCCCTGGCGGCAGCAGTGCCCGGCGGCGCAGGCCAGGATGCCCAGGGAGAAGATGGCCCCCTTGTGGGTGTTCACCCCGCCGGTGGCGGCGAACATCGCCTTTTCGCAGGAGACGCCCAGGGGGCGGATGCGCCCCAAGGAGGCCCCGTCCACCTGACGGAGCTGAAGCCCCTCCTGGGCGCAGGCGGAGAAATAGGGGGCAATGGCGGCGGCGCTGGCCAGGAAGGTGGAAAAATCCATATCGGTGTGGGCTCCGCTGCCCAGGCGGTCCACCAGCCCCGGCTTGGGGGTGGCGGAGACCTCCAGCAGGAGGGCCAGGGTGCAAAGGGAGCCGATCCTCTGGTGGGGGGCAGAAAAGTCCAAGGGGGAGGACCTCCTTTGCTGTGATATATGGTATAATGGTTCCATGATCATATAAACCGAGGGAGGTTTTTGCCATGTCGGAAGCCAAGACCAACGCCATGCGGATGCTGGACCGGGGGAAGATCCCCTACACCGTCCACACCTACGACCACCGGGACGGGAAGATCGACGGCCCCAGCGTAGCCGCCAAGGTGGGCATCGACCCGGAGCGGGTCTACAAAACGCTGGTGACCAAGGGCAGCGGCGGCGGGTACTTCGTCTTTGTGCTGCCGGTGGAGCTGGAGCTGGACCTGAAGAAGGCCGCCAGGGCGGTGGGGGAAAAATCGGTTGCCATGATCCGGGTGGACGAGATCAACAAGGTCACCGGGTACATCCGGGGCGGGTGCAGCCCGGTGGGGATGAAGAAGCTCTACCCTACTGTCTTCGACCGCCGGGCGGAGGGCCTTGCCGCCATCGTGGTGAGCGGCGGGCGCATCGGCACCCAGATCGAGGTGGAGCCCGCGGCCCTGATGGCGGCGGTGGGGGCCAAAACGGCGGACATCACGGCGGGGTGAGGGGGCACCCCGGTCACCAGCCGGTTTCCAGCATGGTGACCATGGGCTGCTCCGCCAGCAGCTCCTCCCGGCCGTCCGGGGAGAGGGAGAGGATATGGCGTCCGTTGGAGAGGACCAGCCCGCCGCCGGGGAGGAAGGTGTAGGCCAGGATGCCTTTCTTGATGCTTTCCGGCTCTTTGCCGCCGGGGGCCAGGCGCACCAGTTCCCAGCTGTGGGGGATGAGGCCGGGGTGCTTTTCACCCCGGCTTTGGTTTTCCTCCAGGGTCCGCCGGACGTTGATGAGGTTCCCCTCGATGACCAGCTCCTCCTGGGACTTCTGCTTCGCCTTGGCGTCCCCGCCGGAGCGCAGGGTCTCCCCGGCGTACCGCTGGGTGAAGAGGTCCAGCCAGCCTCCCACCGCCTTTGCCACCTTGCCGGGGGCCAGAACGGCGTCCCGGATGGGGTGGCTCTCCTTTTCCTCCCGGAGGGGCCGCCGCAGGAAGTAGAGGCTGCCGTCCGCCCCCTCCCTGGGGGAAAGGCACCGGTGCTCCGGGGAGCAGTAGACCTCCGCAAGCTCCATGGTGTTGGCGTCCAGGCGGCAGATGGCGGCGGGGCCCAGGCCGGTGGAGGCCCCGGCGGCGTCCCGGCCGCACCCGGCGGAGGAAAACCACACCCGCTGGAGGTCCCGGCTCCAGGAGGGCCCCTCCTCCACGGTGTCCCCCTCGGTGACCACGGTGAGCTCCCCCCTGGGCAGGGTCAGAAAACCCAGGTGCCGCCAGGGGCCGTCCTCCACCGTCACGGCGAAGGAGGCCCCGTTCCAGGAGAGGCCGCGGGTGAGCATCCCCTGGCGGTGGACGATGACCCCCTCCTGCTTTTCCGGGGCGGCGGGGTCCTTGGTGTAGAGACCGCCCACCCCGCCTACCTGGAGGGTGTAGTAGAGGATGCCTCCCAGGAGGGCCATCCCGCCGACGCGGGGCACCGGGGCCTGGTCCTCCAGCTGGGGATAGCCCATCTGGGTGAGGAACCCCTCCGGAAAGCCCAGGGAGCCCCTGGAGTCGGTGTTCTTTTTCCACTGGTGCTGGCGGCGGATCTCCCGCTCCGCCTGGCAGTAGCGTTCGTACCGCTGGCTGGGGAGGGGGACGGTGTTCCCCTCCCGGATGGCCCCCATCTCCCGGCCGTTGGAAAAAAGGATGGTCTCTTTTGCCATAAATGCCCGCCCCCGTCCCTGTGTGATGCGTATGACCTGTATGGACCTATTGTAAACGCTGGCGGGGCGCTTGTCAAATGAGGGGGAAGTGAATAATCCCACCACCACCTTCCAAAAATAACCAGAAAAAGGATGCTCCCCGCGGCGGAAAACCGGCCCCAAAGACGGACAAAATTTTATAAAATTTTTCATAAAAATTCCTTGACAGAGGCGGCAGGGATGACTTATAATGTAATACTGTATCACAATGCCTAATTGCGCCCTGTCTGTACTTTCGGATGTGCAAAAGTACCGATATTTAACAGTATTTTCTGGCAAAGATAACCAAAGAAAATGGCTGTCAACAGGCGCCGGATCAAGGTGAAAACAAGGCCGGCAGGCAGGGGGCCGGCGGGAGCTGTCCGGAGGGGACGGTTCGCCTGTCCCCCTTCTTGCTGGCCCAAAGATGGAACGGAGTGAATGAGCGGATGGTAAATGTGAAGCCTGTCCAGCAGGGTAAGACTACCCGTATGAGCTTTGCCCGCATCAACGAGGTGCTGGGGATGCCCAACCTCATCGAGGTGCAGAAGAACTCGTACCAATGGTTCCTCGACGAGGGCCTGAAAGCGGTTTTCCGGGACATTTCATCCATCACCGATTACCAGGGCAATCTGGTGCTGGACTTCATCGGCTACCGGCTGGACGACAAGCCGAAGTATACCATCGCGGAGTGCAAGGAGCGGGACGCCACCTACGCCGCCCCCATGCGGGTGCGGGCCAGCCTCCTGAACAAGGAGACCGGCGAGGTGAAGGAGCAGGACATCTACATGGGGGATTTCCCCCTGATGACCGAGGCCGGCACCTTCATCATCAACGGGGCGGAGCGGGTCATCGTCTCCCAGCTGGTGAGAAGCCCCGGCGTTTACTACGATACCCACTTTGACGCCGCCGGCAAGCGCCTCTTTGAGGCCACCGTCATCCCCAACCGGGGCGCCTGGCTGGAGTACGACAGCGATTCCAGCGATGTCTTCAGCGTGCGCATCGATAAGAACCGCAAGCTCCCCATCACCACCTTCATCCGGGCTCTGCTGCGGATCCGGGACGACGTGACCTCGGAGGAGCTTTCCGCCGATGTCGCCAGCGCCCTCACCCCCATGATGGGCACCGACCGGGAGATCTACGACATCTTCGGCGAAGAGGACTATATGCAGAAGACCATCGCCGCCAAGGATTCGGAGATGACCGGCGACGAGGCCATCCTGGAGGTGTATCGGAAGCTCCGCCCCGGCGAGCCCCCCACCATGGATTCCGCCGTCAAGCACCTGGTGCAGCTCCTCTTCGACCCCCGGCGGTACGATCTTTCCCGCGTGGGCCGCTACAAGTACAATAAAAAGCTGGCCATCGCCGCCCGCCTCAACGGGCGCACCCTCTCCCGCCCCATCGCCGATCCCCTCACCGGGGAGATCCTGGCGGAGGCCGGGGAGGTCATCGGCCGGGAAAAGGCCCGCAAGCTGGAGGCCCTGGGGGTGGATACCGCCTGGGTGCGGCTGGAGGACGGCGGGGAGCTGAAGATGTTCTCCAACTCCATGGTGGATATTGGGAACTTCGTCTCTTTTGACTGCAAGGACCTGGGCATCAACGAAAAGGTCTACTTCCCCGTGCTGCGGGAGATCCTGGAGACCTGCCCCACCGACGAGGAGAAGAAGGCCGCCATCGCCGCCCGCGTGGATGAGCTGATCCCGAAGTACATCCGCAAGTTCGATATTTACGCCTCCATCAACTATATGTGCTGCCTCCACCACGACATCGGCGTCACCGACGACATCGACCACCTGGGCAACCGCCGCATCCGCAGCGTGGGGGAGCTGCTGCAAAACCAGTTCCGCATCGGCTTTGCCCGGATGGAGCGGGTCATCCGGGAGCGGATGACCACCCAGGCCCAGGACAGCGAGGCCATCACCCCCCAGGCCCTCATCAACATCCGGCCGGTGGTGGCCGCCATCAAGGAGTTCTTCGGCTCCTCCCCCCTCAGCCAGTTCATGGACCAGACCAACCCCCTGGCGGAGCTGACCCACAAGCGCCGCCTTTCCGCCCTGGGCCCCGGCGGTCTTTCCAGAGACCGGGCCGGGTTTGAGGTCCGGGACGTCCACTACAGCCACTACGGGCGGATGTGCCCCATCGAGACCCCGGAAGGCCCCAACATCGGCCTCATCTCCTACCTCGCCTCCTTCGCCAAGATCAACCAGTACGGCTTCATCGAGGCCCCCTACCGCCGGGTGGACAAGGCCACCGGCAAGGTGCTGGACGAGGTGGAGTACATGACCGCCGACCTGGAGGACGAGTTCATCGTCGCCCAGGCCAACGAGCCGTTGGACGAGGAAGGCCGCTTTGCCCGCCGCAAGGTCAGCGTCCGCTACCGGGATACGGTGGCGGAGGTGGACCGGGAGCGGGTGGACTACATGGACGTCAGCCCCAAGATGGTGGTCTCCGTAGCCACCGCCATGATCCCCTTCCTGGAGAACGACGACGCCAACCGCGCCCTCATGGGCGCCAACATGCAGCGCCAGGCGGTGCCCCTGCTGCGCACCGAGGCCCCCATCGTGGGCACCGGCATGGAGTACAAGGCCGCCGTGGATTCCGGCGTGGTGGTGGTCAGTAAGCACGCCGGCACCGTGGAGCGGGTGGACGCCACCCGTGTGGACCTGCGCACCGATGACGGGGAGCTGGTGACCTACGATGTCATCAAGTTCCTGCGCTCCAACCAGGGCACCTGCATCAACCAGCGGCCCATCGTCAGCAAAGGGGACCGGGTGGAAGTGGGGGACGTCCTGGCGGACGGCGCCGCCACCCAGAACGGCGAGATCGCCCTGGGCAAGAACGCCCTCATCGGCTTTATGACCTGGGAGGGCTACAACTACGAGGACGCCGTGCTCATCAACGAGAAGATGGTCCGCAACGACGTCTACACCTCCATCCACATCGAGGAGTACGAGATCGAGGCCCGCGACACCAAGCTGGGGCCGGAGGAGATCACCCGCGACATCCCCAACGTGGGCGAAGATATGCTCCGGGAGCTGGACGAGCGGGGCATCATCCGGGTAGGGGCCGAGGTCCACGCCGGGGACATCCTGGTGGGCAAGGTGACCCCCAAGGGGGAGACCGAGCTCAACGCCGAGGAGCGCCTGCTGCGGGCCATCTTCGGCGAGAAGGCCCGCGAGGTCCGGGATACCTCCCTCAAGGTGCCCCACGGCGAATACGGCATCATCGTGGATGTCAAGGTCTTCACCAGCGAGAACAGCGACGAGCTCTCCGCCGGCGTCAACGAGGTGGTGCGCTGCTACATCGCCCAGAAGCGCAAGATCAGCGTGGGCGATAAGATGGCGGGGCGCCACGGCAACAAGGGCGTCGTCTCCCGCGTGCTGCCCCAGGAGGATATGCCTTACCTCCCCGACGGGCGGCCCCTGGACATCGTTCTGAACCCCCTGGGCGTGCCTTCCCGTATGAACATCGGCCAGGTGCTGGAGGTCCATCTGGGCCGCGCCGCCGCCGAGCTGGGCTGGAAGGTGATGACCCCCGTCTTCGACGGCGCAAACGAGGAGGACATCCGGGCCTGCCTCACCGAGGCGGGGCTGCCGGAGGACGGCAAGACCGTCCTCTACGACGGCCGCACCGGCGAACCCTTCGATAACCGGGTCACCGTGGGCTATATGTACTTCCTCAAGCTCCACCACCTGGTGGATGATAAGATCCACGCCCGCTCCACCGGCCCCTACAGCCTGGTGACCCAGCAGCCTCTGGGCGGCAAGGCCCAGTTCGGCGGCCAGCGCTTCGGCGAGATGGAGGTGTGGGCCCTGGAAGCCTACGGTGCCGCCTACACCCTCCAGGAGATCCTCACCGTCAAGTCGGACGATGTGGTGGGCCGTGTCAAGACCTTTGAATCCATCGTAAAGGGGCTCAATGTTCCCACCCCCGGCATCCCGGAGTCCTTCAAGGTGCTCATCAAGGAGCTCCAGTCCCTGGCCCTGGATGTCCGCGTGCTGGACCGGGACGGCGCCGAGATCGACCTGAAGCAGAACTTCGACGAGGACGACAACATGGGCCTGGCCCCCGCCGATTCCCAGGTCTTCGAGGAGAACAGCGTGGAGGTGAGCTCCGAGCTGGACGAGGGCTTCGCCATCGAGAATCCGGACGAAGACGAGCTCTTCTCGGAGGAGGACATGGACGCTGTGGAGTCTATGGCCGCCGATGAGGATGACGATGCCGGGTTCGACCTGGATATATAAGAGGAGGGGCTGCGCTTTGGAATTTAATGTATTTGAGTCCATCAAGATCGGTCTGGCCTCCCCGGACGCCATCCGGGGCTGGTCCTACGGCGAGGTGAAGAAGCCGGAGACCATCAACTACCGCACCCTCAAGCCGGAGCGGGACGGCCTGTTCTGCGAGCGCATCTTCGGGCCCACCAAGGACTGGGAGTGCTACTGCGGCAAGTACAAGCGCATCCGCTTTAAGGGCAAGGTCTGCGAGCGGTGCGGCGTGGAGGTGACCCGCTCCAAGGTCCGCCGGGAGCGGATGGGCCACATCGACCTGGCCGCCCCCGTTTCCCACATCTGGTACTTCAAGGGCACATCCTCCCGGATGGGGCTGCTTCTCAACCTCTCCCCCCGCCTGCTGGAGAAGGTGCTGTACTTCGCTTCCTATATCGTCATCGACCCCGGCATCACCAGCCTCAAGAAATACAGCCTCCTCACCGAGCGGGAGTACGCCGAGATGCGGGAGGCCTACGAGGATGAGTTCCGGGCCGGCATGGGGGCCGAGGCCATCCAGGAGCTGCTGGCGGAGCTGGACATCGAGGCCCTTTCCGCCGAGATCAAGACCGAGCTGGAAAAGGCCGCCGGCCAGAAGCGGGCCAAGCTCTTAAAGCGCCTGGAGGTGGTGGAGGCCTTCCGCCTTTCCGGCAACAAGCCGGAGTGGATGATCCTCAACGTCCTGCCGGTGATCCCCCCGGAGATCCGGCCCATGGTGCAGCTGGACGGCGGGCGCTTCGCCACCAGCGACCTCAACGATCTGTACCGCCGGGTCATCAACCGCAACAACCGCCTCCGGAAGCTCCTGGAGCTGGGAGCGCCGGACATCATCGTCCGCAACGAAAAGCGGATGCTCCAGGAGGCGGTGGACGCCCTCATCGACAACGGCCGCCGGGGACGCCCCGTCACCGGCCCCAACAACCGCCCCTTAAAATCTCTTTCCGATATGCTCAAGGGTAAGCAGGGCCGTTTCCGCCAGAACCTCCTGGGCAAGCGGGTGGACTACTCCGGCCGTTCGGTCATCGTCGTCGGCCCCAACCTGAAGATGTACCAGTGCGGCCTCCCCAAGGAGATGGCCCTGGAGCTCTTCAAGCCCTTTGTGATGAAGCGGCTGGTGGACCTGAAGGTGGCCGATAACATCAAGCGGGCCCGCAAGATGGTGGAGCGGGGCGCCGAAAAAGAGGTCTGGGACGCCCTGGAGATCGTCATCAAGGACCACCCCGTGATGCTCAACCGCGCCCCCACCCTCCACCGCCTGGGGATCCAGGCCTTTGAGCCCATCCTGGTGGAAGGCCGGGCCATCAAGCTCCACCCCCTGGTCTGCACCGCCTTCAACGCCGACTTTGACGGCGACCAGATGGCCGTTCACGTGCCCCTCTCCGCCGAGGCCCAGACCGAGGCCCGCTTCCTGATGCTGGCCGCCAATAACCTTCTGAAGCCCTCCGACGGCCGCCCGGTGGCGGTGCCCTCCCAGGATATGGTGCTGGGCTCCTACTACCTCACCATGGTGGTGGAGAGCGAGAAGGGCGCCGGCAAGGTCTTCCGGGACGCCGATGAGGCCCTGATGGCCTATCAGTCCGGGGAGGTGGGCATCCACGCCCCCATCCGGGTGCGCCGCTCCCAGACGGTGGACGGGGTCCGAAAGACCGCCCTGGTGGATACCACCGTGGGCAAGATGATCTTCAACACCCCCGTCCCCCAGGACCTGGGCTTTGTGGACCGCTCCAAGGAGGAGAACCTCTTCCTCTACGAGGTGGACTTCCTGGTGACCAAAAAGACCCTGGGCAAGATCATCGACCGGTGCATCAAGGTCCACGGCACCACCCGCACCAGCGAGGTGCTGGATAACATCAAGAACCAGGGCTACCAGTACTCCACCCGCTCCGGCATCACCGTGGCGGTATCGGATGCGGTGATCCCCCCCCAGAAGAAGGCCCTCATCGAGGCCGCCGAGAAGGAGATCGACGCCATCCACCAGAAGTACGACTGGGGCTATATCACCGAGGACGACCGGTACGAGCAGGTCATCACCGTCTGGAACCGCACCACCGGCGAGGTGAAGAGCGCCCTGGAGGAGAACTTCTCCAAGAATCCCCTCAACCCCATCTATATGATGGCCCACTCCGGGGCCCGCGGCTCCATGGACCAGATCCGCCAGCTGGCGGGGATGCGCGGCCTCATCGCCAACACCTCCGGCCGCGCCATCGAGATCCCCATCCGCGCCAACTACCGGGAGGGCCTGAACATCCTGGAATACTTCAACTCCAGCCGAGGCGCCCGGAAGGGCCTGGCAGATACCGCCCTGCGCACCGCCGACTCCGGCTACCTCACCCGCCGCCTGGTGGACGTCTCCCAGGAGGTCATCATCCGGGAGAAGGACTGCGGCACCCACGAGGGCATCGAGGCCTATGACATCATGGACGATGAGCGGGTCATCGAGGAGATGGCCGAGCGCCTCATGGGCCGGTACGTGGCCGACGATGTGGTGGACCCCGCCACCGGCGAGGTGCTGGTGACCCGTGACCAGATGATGAACGAGGAGCTGGTGGACCGGATCATCAAGGCCGGCATCAAGCGGGTGAAGATCCGCTCCATCATCAACTGCTGCGCCAAGGACGGCGTCTGCGCCAAGTGCTACGGCGCGAACCTGGCCACCGATCAGCCGGTGGCCATCGGGGAGGCGGTGGGCATCATCGCCGCCCAGTCCATCGGCGAGCCCGGCACCCAGCTCACCATGCGCACCTTCCACACCGGCGGCATCGCCTCCGCCAGCGACATCACCCAGGGTCTTCCCCGCGTGGAGGAGCTGTTCGAGGCCAGAAAGCCCAAGAGCGTGGCGGTCATCGCCCACAACGACGGCGTCGTTTCCTTCGATAAGGACGCCAAAGGGGTGGACATCGTCATCATCGAGGACCCGGAGACCGGGGAGCGCAGCGAGCGCCAGATCGTCTACGGCTCCAAGCTGAAGGTCCAGGCCGGCGACCGGGTGAAGAAGGGCGACTTCATCACCGAGGGCTCCGCCGAGCCGGGGGAGATCCTCCAGGTGGGCGGGGAGCTGGCCGTCCAGGACTACCTCATCAAAGAGGTCCAGAAGGTCTACCGCACCCAGGGCGTGGACATCAACGACAAGCACATCGAGGTCATCGTCCGGCAGATGATGAAGAAGGTGAAGGTGGAGGACGCCGGGGATACCGGCCTCATCCAGGGCTCCATGGCGGACCGCAGCGAGGTGATCCAGAAAAACGCCCAGATCGCGGAGCAGAACGCCGCCGACGGCGGCCTGCGCCGCCCCGCGGTGTTCCGGCCCATCCTCCTGGGCATCACCAAGGCCAGCCTTGCCACCGATTCCTTTATGTCGGCGGCCTCCTTCCAGGAGACCACCCGCGTCCTCACCGACGCGGCCATCAAGGGCAAGACCGACCCCCTCCAGGGCCTGAAGGAAAACGTCATCATCGGCAAGCTCATCCCCGCCGGCACCGGCCTGGTCTCCTACAGCGAGGCGGTCCGGGAGCCCAAGGAGGAGCGCCCCCAGGAGTACGGGCCCGCGGACCTTCCGGAGATGATGGAGGACGAAGAGGAGGACGAGGACTTCTACCTGGAGCCCCCGGCGGAGACCGCCGATGGCCTGGAGGAGGTCCCCCAGGACAGCCTGCTGTAAGGAGGCTGCCGTCCAACAGGCGAAATCCCCAAAAAATCCGGCTGTTTTTCCACGAAATATCCAAAAAGTCCCTTGACAAGCCCAAACCCCTTTTGATAGAATAGGTACTTGGCGGCAGGGGGCGGTTTTCCGCCCCTGCGCTGCCGCGCAAAAGAGGCAAGACCGGCGGTCCCCCCGCCGTTTGCGAATATTTTTATAAGGAGGTGCAAGATATGCCGACCTTTAACCAGCTCGTCCGCAAGGGAAGAGAGACGGTCGAGAAGAAATCTACTGCCCCCGCGCTGCTGAGAGGATGGAACTCCAAGAAGCGCGCGGCCATCCAGCAGAATTCTCCCCAGAAGCGCGGTGTATGTACTGCCATCAGAACATCCACCCCCAAGAAGCCCAACTCCGCTCTCCGTAAGGTAGCCAGGGTCCGTCTCTCCAACGGGATCGAGGCCACCTGCTACATCCCCGGCATCGGCCACAACCTGCAGGAGCACAGCGTCGTCCTGATCCGTGGCGGCCGTGTAAAGGACCTTCCTGGTGTCCGTTACCACATCATCCGCGGCACTCTGGATGCCCAGGGCGTTGCCAAGCGGATGCAGGCCCGCTCCAAGTATGGCGCGAAGCGGCCGAAGAAGGCCGGTGCCGGAAAGTAAAAAACAGCCCAAAGCGAAATGATCTGCATAAGATCTGCCAGATATGGCAGTTTATCCATAGGGGCCTCTGCGGTCCCGGCGGATATTGCCCTATTTGGCCCGCGGGAGTTTTGTGCTTTCGAGTACCGATGATCTCATACCAAATATGAAGGAGGGAAGCGAAGTGCCAAGAAGAGGTAATATCGCAAAAAGAGACGTATTGCCGGATCCCCTGTATGGTTCCAAGCTGGTCACCCGCCTGGTGAACAGCATCATGCTGGACGGCAAGAAGGGCGTTGCGCAGAAGATCGTCTACGGAGCCTTTGACATCGTCCGTGAAAAGACCGGCAAGGACCCCCTGGAGGCCTTTGAGCAGGCTATGGAGAACATCATGCCTGTGCTGGAGGTAAAGGCCCGCCGCGTGGGCGGCGCCACCTACCAGGTGCCCATGGAGGTGCGCCCGGAGCGCCGGCAGACCCTAGGCCTGCGGTGGCTCACCACCTATTCCCGCGCCCGGTCCGAAAAGACCATGCGGGAGCGCCTGGCCGGCGAGATCTGTGACGCCCTGAACAACCAGGGCGGCGCCTGCAAGAAGCGGGACGACACCCACAAGATGGCCGAGGCCAACAAGGCGTTCGCCCACTACCGTTACTAAGTTTTTCATCTTCCCCAGCCCTGCCGCCGCCGGCGGCGGGGAATGGGGGACAGCGATTTTTCAGATTTTTAGGAGGGCATTATGCCAAGAGAAGTATCTCTGGAGATGACCCGGAACATCGGCATCATGGCGCACATCGATGCGGGGAAGACCACCACCACCGAGCGGATCCTGTTCTACACGGGCAAGACCCACAAGATCGGTGAGACCCACGATGGCACCGCCCAGATGGACTGGATGGCGCAGGAGCAGGAGAGAGGCATCACCATCACCTCCGCCGCCACCACCTGTTTCTGGACCCACTCCGAGCTTCAGCACGATCCCGCGCTGGCGAAGAAGAACCGCCACCGGATCAACATCATCGATACCCCCGGCCACGTGGATTTCACCGTGGAGGTGGAGCGCTCCCTGCGGGTGCTGGACGGCTCTGTCACCGTCATGTGCGCCAAGGGCGGCGTGGAGCCCCAGTCGGAGACCGTGTGGCGGCAGGCGGACAAGTACCATGTCCCCCGTATGATCTATGTCAACAAAATGGACATCATGGGCGCCGATTTCTTCAACGTCCTGCGGATGGTCCATGACCGCCTCAAGTGCAACGCCGTCCCCATCCAGCTGCCCATCGGCGCGGAGGAGACCTTCCGGGGCATCATCGACCTGGTGAAGATGAAGGCGGAGATCTACTACGATGACCTGGGCGTGGACATCCGGGAAGAGCCTATCCCGGAGGACATGGTGGAGCTGGCGGAGGAATACCGCGGCAAGCTCCTGGAGGCGGTGGCCGAGCAGGACGAGACCCTGATGGAGAAATACCTGGAAGGGGAGGACCTGGACGTCGCCGAGATCAAGAAGGTGATCCGGGCCGCCACCCTGGCCAATCAGATGGTCCCCGTCACCTGCGGCACCTCCTACAAGAACAAGGGGGTCCAGAACCTGCTGGACGCCATTGTGGACTATATGCCCGCCCCCACCGACATCGAAGCCATCAAGGGCGTGAACCCAGATACCGAGGAAGAGGAGGAGCGTCCCTCCAGTGACGACGCCCCCTTCGCCGCCCTGGCCTTCAAGATCATGACCGACCCTTATGTGGGCAAGCTGGGCTTCTTCCGGGTCTATTCCGGCACCCTCACCGCCGGTTCCACCGTCTACAACCCGGATAAGGACGTGGACGAGCGCATCGGCCGCATCCTGATGATGCACGCCAACAACCGCACCGACATCCCCCAGGTCTACGCCGGGGACATCGCCGCCGCGGTGGGCCTCAAGAACACCACCACCGGCGACACCCTCTGCGACGAGAAGCACCCCATCATGCTGGAGTCCATGGAGTTCCCCGACCCGGTGATCCGTGTCGCCATCGAGCCCAAGACCAAGGCGGGGCAGGAGAAGATGGGCATCGCCCTGGCGAAGCTGGCCGAGGAGGACCCCACCTTCAAGACCTACACCGATGAGGAGACCGGCCAGACCATCATCGCCGGCATGGGTGAATTGCACCTGGAGATCATCGTGGACCGCCTGCTGCGGGAGTTCAAGGTGGAGGCCAACGTGGGCAAGCCCCAGGTGGCCTATAAGGAGACCGTCCGCAAACTGGCCGACGTGGATATGAAGTACGCCCGCCAGTCCGGCGGTAAGGGCCAGTACGGCCATGTCAAGATCAAGCTGGAGCCCAACGAGAGCGGCAAGGGCTACGAGTTCATCAACGCCACCGTGGGCGGCGCCATCCCCAAGGAGTACATCCCCGCGGTGGACGCCGGCATCAAGGGGGCCATGATGAGCGGCATCCTGGCCGGCTACCCGGTGGTGGACTGCAAGGTCACCCTCTACGACGGCTCCTTCCACGAGGTGGACTCCTCCGAGATGGCCTTTAAGATCGCCGGTTCCATGGCCTTTAAGGAGGCCATGCGCAAGGCGGACCCGGTCATCCTGGAGCCCATCATGAAGGTGGCGGTCATCGTCCCCGATGAGTACATGGGCGATGTCATCGGCGACCTCAACTCCCGCCGGGGCCAGATCCAGGGCATGGAGGCCCGTCCGGGCACCCAGCAGATCAACGCCTTCGTCCCCCTCTCCGAGATGTTCGGCTACGCCACCGATATGCGCAGCAAGACCCAGGGCCGCGGCCAGTACACCATGGAGCCCAGCCATTATATCGAGGTGCCCAAGAGCATCGCCGAGAAGATCATGGCGACACGGGGCAAGAGCGGGGAATAAAGCGGGGCCTTACCCCAAAAGAGAGGACCCCCCTTGCAATTTGCAGGGAAAATTGCTACAATACGAAGTATAGCGTAAGACCGGCAGAACAGAAGAAAGTATCCTAGATGTAAAGGGAGGAAAAAGAATCATGGCTAAGCAGAAATTCGAGCGTACCAAGCCCCATGTAAACATCGGCACCATCGGCCACGTTGACCACGGCAAGACCACCCTCACCGCTGCCATCACCAAGGTGCTGGCGATGAAGGGCCAGGCCCAGTACGAGGCCTATGATATGATCGACAAGGCCCCTGAAGAGCGCGAGCGCGGCATCACCATCAACACCGCCCACGTGGAGTACGAGACCCCCAACCGTCATTACGCCCATGTGGACTGCCCCGGACACGCCGACTATGTTAAGAACATGATCACCGGCGCTGCCCAGATGGATGGCGCCATCCTGGTGGTCTCCGCTGCCGATGGCCCCATGCCCCAGACCCGTGAGCACATCCTCCTGGCCCGCCAGGTGGGCGTGCCCTACATCGTTGTCTTCCTCAACAAGGTGGACCAGTCCGATGACGATATGATCGAGCTGTGCGAGATGGAGATCCGCGACCTCCTCTCCAGCTACGACTTCCCCGGCGACGATACCCCCATCATCAAGGGCTCCGCTCTCCAGGTGCTGGAGTGCACCAGCAACGATCCCGCCGATCCCACCTACGCCTGCATCCATGAGCTGATGGACGCTGTGGATAAGTTCATCCCCACCCCGGAGCGCAAGGCCGACCTGCCCTTCCTGATGCCTGTTGAGGACGTCTTCACCATCACCGGCCGCGGCACCGTTGCTACCGGCCGTGTGGAGCGTGGCCAGGTCAAGACCGGCGACGAAGTGGAGATCATCGGCCTCACCGATGAGCGGAAGAAGACCGTCGTTACCGGCGTCGAGATGTTCCGCAAGACCCTGGATTACGCCGAGGCCGGCGACAACATCGGCGCTCTGCTCCGCGGCGTGCAGCGCACCGAGATCGAGCGCGGGCAGGTCCTCTGCAAGCCCGGCTCCATCCATCCCCACACCAAGTTCCGCGCCCAGGTCTACGTCCTGAAGCAGTCTGAGGGCGGCCGTCACACCCCCTTCTTCAACAACTACCGTCCCCAGTTCTATTTCCGCACCACCGATGTGACCGGCGTTATCACCCTGCCTGAGGGCACCGATATGTGCATGCCCGGCGATAACGTGGAGATGGACGTTGAGCTGATCACCCCCATCGCCATCGAGGAGGGCCTCCGTCTGGCTATCCGTGAGGGCGGCCGTACCGTGGGTTCCGGCGTTGTCATCAAGATCAACGAGTAAGATCCACCGTCATATTATCCAAGTCGAAAAGGTGTTCTTGTGGTTCGAAAAGGAGATCGGTAATGAGTTTGCAATCCGCTTTCGACGAAATTTTAGAGGATAAGGAATGCCCCCGTTGTCAACACATCGGCATGGATTCGGATGGAGGATTCGATTTTGTCTGCCCAAATTGTGGTTATGAGGGGACATTAGTCGAGGAAGAATAAAAAAGGCGCCCCCGCATTTTGCGGGGGCGCTTTTTCGGGCAAGAGCGTCCCTTGACCGCAGAAAATAAATGTGCTATGATAGAGAAAAAATAAGGGAGGATGCAACGATGGGAACAGAAGCGGAGAGACAGGATACTCGCAAGGCGATGGCCTTTGACCTGTGCAATATCATCGATGAGGATCCTTCTCAGGAGACCTACACCAAGGAGGAAATCAAAAAGATCATCCGGGTGTATGTTGCCACAACGGATCAGAAATGAATGGCAAAAGCGCCCCCGCATTTTGCGGGGGCGCTTTTCTGCCTATCCTTGCAGCGGCTTTGTGAAATCGTCTTTTATCGGAGTGCTGCATCTGCCGCAGGCAGCCGGAGGACACAGGGGGTATCCGGACCGGTGCGCAGGCCGTTGCGGCATTTTCGGCAGACGGCGCTGTCGTACCCCGCTGCCGTGCCGGAGGAGGGGAGGATGAACCCCTCGGCGCTGAAGGTGACGGTGAGGCGCAGCCGGTGCCCCGGCAGGAACCGGTGGGAGAGCTTGGTGGTGCGCAGGGTCAGCTTCATGGGCCGGCCGGGGGTGAGGGGCAGGGGCCGGTCAAAACCCTCCCGGTAGCGGGCGGAGAGGACCGCGTCCGCCAGCTTGATGCTGCGGCCGTCGGGGAAGACATCGCAGACACGCACCACCGCGTCGGCGTCCTCTCCGTCGCTAAGGAGCCAAAGCTCCACCTGGCAGTCCCCGGTGACGGTGAGGGGCTGTTCCAGAGGGGGCGTGGTGTAGCAGAGGTAATCCTGCCGCTGCTCCTCCTGGGTGTAGTCCTCCGGCACCTCCAGCTCGTTCTCGCTCATATCGATGATGTGGTGGGCCGGGTCCGCCGGGTCGTAGAGGCAGAGGGCCTCCCGGCTTTCCGCCGGAGGCGAGGAAAGGAGGACGCCGTCCCCAGCGCCGGTGCGAGGGTCCTTTCCGTCCGGCCAGAGGGAAAGCTGCCCCTGGGCCGGGGGCCAGGCAGAGGCGGTGTGCCATTTTTCTTCCCCGGTGGTGTAGTATTCCACCGCCGGGCCCCGGTCCACCCCGTTTTCCCGCCCCCGCAAAAAACGCTCCAGCCACCGGAGATGCAGCAGGTCCAGATCGAACCGCAGGGCATCCTCCCCAAAGGAGAGGGCGTGGAGGTCGTAGCGGCTGTTGCCGCTGTGCTGCCAGGGCCCCAGTATGACCTTGCGGTGGGGCCAGTCCCCGGTGAGGTCCAGGGCCTCGGTGGTGCCCATGCCGTTGTCGTCGAACCAGCCGGATTGGATGAGGACCGGCACCGGCCGCCCGCCGCCGCGGACGAACTGCTCCGCCCAGTTCCCCCGCTGCCAGAAGCCGTCGTAGTCCCGGTGGTCCAGGTAATCATCCAGGAAGGGCACCGGCCGCCCCAGGGCTTTTTCCGGCAGCTCCCGGAGGGGGCGGTGCCGCAGCACCTCGTCCCAGTCGGGGCGCTCCATCAGGCTGGCGTCGAACCGCTGGCCGGAGACGGAGAAGGCCCAGGGGAACATCCCGGAGACGTAGCAGCCCCCCCGGCGGGGCAGGTCCACAAAGCCGCTGCCGGCGGTGACCACGCTGATCATCGCCTTCAGGTGGGGGCTGCCCCCGGCGGCCATGGCCCACTGGACGTACCCCAGGTAGGAGCCCCCGGCGGTGCCGATGTTCCCGTCACACCAGTCCTGAGCGGCCATCCACTCCAGGGTGTCGGTGCCGTCCTCCACCTCGTAGTAGTGGGGGACCCATTCCCCGGTGCTCTCCCCCTTGCCCCGGACATCCTGGATCACCAGGGCGTACCCCCGGTGGACGTACCGCAGCCAGCTTTCCGCCCCCTCCTCCCGGTTGTAGGGGGTGCGGATGAGGAGGGCGGGCACCGGGCCGCTCCGCGCCGCCGGCAGATAGACATCGGTGGCCAGCTCCGCCTTCCCGTCGCGGGTGGGGATGCGGAAGGTCCGCACCGCCTCCACCGGGGAGAGGGCCTCCCCCCGGTAGTCCTCCCAGAGGGCCAGGGGAGTCCTCCCTTCCAGGCCGGAGCGCACCAGCACCACCGTCACCTCCCGGCAGGGGGTGACAAAGGTCGCTGCCCGGCCTTCCTCCAGCAGGACATTGGCGGGGAATTTCACCTGCCGCTGCCGCCAATAGCCGTCCTTCCCCCGCCGGTATTCCCCGATGGCGGCGGTGACGGCATCCCCCTCTCCGGAGAGGGCCGCTTCATACTCCCCCAGGCGGGAGAGGATGCCCACTGCGTCCATTTTGGACAGAGATCTTATGCGGGCCGCCTCGGCAGAGGTGATGGGGTGCTCCGCGCTCCATTCCAGGGTGTACAGGTCCCGCAGGGAGCCGGTGACCGGGCCGCCGGAGACCTCCGGCGGAGCCAGCCGCGCGATGGGGATGGCGGAAAAGTAGAGGACAAATTCGTTCTTCATGGCGTCCGATTCCTTTCTGTGATGTGATTCTGGGGCGTTGCCCGGCTCTGCCTTCTTTTTCTCACTCGTGAGAAAAAGAAGCAAAAAGAACGACCGGACTTCGTCCGGTTTTCGCCCTACACGGCCTTCGGCCTTACCTTTGTGCAAAACGCAGGTGAGTGCCTGGAGTCTTAGGAGGCAAAGCGGCTATCCGCCGGAGGGCCGGAGGCTCCCTCTGGGAGGGAGCATTTATAGGGACCCTATGCCCAACAGCTCCACCAGCACCACCTCCGGGCGGTTATTTATGCGCAGGGGGATGACGCTGTTCCCAAGCCCCCGGCTCACCACCATATTGGTGCCGCCGCCGGTGTAGAGGCCGGCATCGTACCGGGGGAACAGCCCCTGATCCGGCGCGATGAGCCCTCCCACAAAGGGCAGGCGGAACTGCCCGCCGTGGGCATGCCCCGCCAGGACCAGGTCCACCCCGCGGCCTGCGTAGACATCAAAAAGCTCCGGCCGGTGGGAGAGGAGGAGGGTGTAGCTGCCTTCGCCCTCCGGCAGCGCCCCCAGCTTGGCCCGGACCATGGCGGGGACCTCCCCGAAGAGATCCCCCGCCCCTGCAAAGGCGGGGTCCGAAAGCCCCGTCACCGTGATGGCCTCGCCGTCCCGCCAAAGCGTTACCGCCTCGTCCTCCAGCACCACCGCCCCGGCCTCCGCAAGGCCCGCTTTCAGGGCGTCGTACCGGGGGAGATGGGCTTCGTGGTTGCCGGGGACATAGTAGACTGGGGCGATCTGGACTGCCTGTGTCACAAAGGCCAGGGCGGCTTCTATGTCCGTGTGCCCCGCGTCCACCAGGTCGCCGGTGACGGCGATAAGGTCCGGGGCGCAGTTCGAGAGCATCCCCAGCAGCTTTTCGTTGCCCTCGCCAAATTCCGCGTTGTGCAGGTCGGACACCTGGGCAATGCGGAAGCCGGAGAAGGCGGGCGGCAGGCTGCCGCTGCGGACGGTGACGGTGCTCACCATCAGGGCGGTGTTGCCCCACAGGGCCCAAAGGAGGAGGGCCAGGGCTAGGCAGAGGCCCCCCGCTTTCCAGAGTGATGGTTTCTTCACGGTGAATATCCTCCTGGCAGATGGCCTAGGAATGGGCCCATACTGCGCCCCTTTCCCGCTCCACCCACCCCCGGCGGGGCCGGTGGATGTAGGTGATGGGACAGCCCTGGTAGCCCCCCATCTCCATCTGCACCCAGACCGGGACGGGGTTTACCCCCAGTTCCTCCCTGGGCGGGAAGGGCTCCAAAAAGCGGTGGGAGAGGTAGTAGAGCTGCACCGAGCCGTCCAGGGTGAGGGTCTCCCCGCCGATTTCATAGGAGCGGCCGTCGTCAAACCGCCCGTGGAAGGTCTGGCCGCTGCTTTCGGCCGGATAGTCCACCACCTCCAGCATGGGCCAATCGGCCTCGATGCGTTCCAGCACCTCCGCCTTCTCCTCCTCGGTCAGGATGCTGGCGGAAAGGTCCACCACCAGCACCTGCCGGGGGTAGTCCTTTGCGTCCTGGCGGATGTACTGCCGCTCCAGGGCCAGGCCATCGCAGAGGAGGCGATGGTACAGCCCCACCGGCTCCCCCGGCGTGCCCCGGCGGTTTTTCCACAGGAGGAAGCCCCCAGCGGCCATCGAGAGCAGGGCCAGGGCCATCACCCCGGCTAGTATCTTGTTCCGAAAATCGTTGTGGTACATGGGGTACATTGCGGCTCCTTTCCGGCGGCAGCCTGGAGATTTTAGACAGGCGCTTATTTACATTGGGCCCAATCTCTATTATAATAAAGAACAGCTTAGAAAACAAACCCCCCAGGGGAAAAAGGAGTAAAAATATGGAAAGAATGTTTGGTACTGTGGTGCGGGGCGTCCGGGCCCCCATCATCCGGGAGGGGGACGACCTGGCCGCCATCGTGGCGGATACCGTGGTGGAAGCCCTCCGGAGCGAGAATATCCCCATTGGGGAAAAGGACGTGGTGGCAGTCACCGAGGCGGTGGTGGCCCGCGCCCAGGGCAACTACGCCACCGTGGACCAGATCGCCGCCGATGTCCGGGCAAAACTGGGGGGAGAGACCATCGGCGTGGTGTTCCCCATCCTCAGCCGCAACCGCTTTTCGGTCCTTCTAAAGGGCTTTGCCAGGGGGGCGAAGAAGGTGGTCCTCCTCCTCTCCTATCCCTCCGACGAGGTGGGAAACCACCTGGTGAGCCAGGAGGCCCTGGATAAGGCCGGGGTGGATCCCTATCGGGATACCCTCACAAAAGAGCAGTTCCGGGAGAAGTTCGGCACCGTCCTCCATCCCTTCACCGGGGTGGATTACATCGATTTCTACACCTCCATCGTGGAGGGGGAGGGGGCCCAGTGCCAGGTCCTCCTGAGCAACGACCCCACCGCCATCCTGAAGTACACAAAGAATGTCCTCACCTGCGACATCCACACCCGCCAGCGCACCAAGGCCATCCTCCGGGCCGCCGGGGCGGAGCGCCTGGCCGGCATGGACGACATCCTCTCCGCCCCGGTGGAGGGCAGCGGCTACAATCCGGATTACGGCCTCCTGGGCTCCAACAAGGCCACCGAGGAGCGGGTCAAGCTCTTCCCCAGGGACTGCCGGGAATTTGCCCTGGCGGTGCAGGAAAAAATACGGGCCGCCACCGGCAAAACGGTGGAGGCTATGGTCTACGGGGACGGCGCCTTCAAGGATCCGGTGGGGAAGATCTGGGAGCTGGCCGATCCGGTGGTCTCCCCCGGCTTCACCGACGGCCTCATCGGCCAGCCCAACGAGGTGAAGCTGAAGTACCTGGCGGACAATAACTTCGCCCACCTCACCGGCGAGGCCCTCAAGGAGGCCATCAAGGAATATATCCGCCAAAAGGACGGGGACCTTACCGGCCGGATGGAGAGCCAGGGCACCACCCCCCGCCGCCTCACCGACCTTATCGGCTCCCTCTGCGACCTCACCTCCGGCTCCGGGGACAAGGGCACCCCCATCGTCTACATCCAGGGGTATTTTGATAACTACACGAAGTAATAGGGAGGGCAGGGCCGAAGGCGGCCCCGCCCTTTTCCTCCGGCGATGGTATAAACCCGCTCCTTTTGCCCCAAACTAAGGGAGAAAGGAGTGGTGTCCATGAACGCCTTCATCGACCGGTCCGGCTGCATCGGCTGCGGCCTTTGTCCCACCCTCTGTCCCGCCGTCTTTGCCATGGCGGAGGACGGCCTGGCGGAGGTCATCGTCCCGACGGTCCCCGGCGAGGCGGAAAGCGCGGCCCTGGAGGCCCAGCAGAACTGTCCCGTCATGGTGATCTCGGTGAACTGACAACGGGTCAGGGCCGCCGCGAAAAAAGCGGTGTGATCTGGCACAGAGAAAAACGTGCAGGTGGAGCCGGAAGGCTTCCGTCTGCACGTTTTTTGTAGATTTGACGAGATGTTCGGCTCCTTTAGAACCCCAGGAGGCGGAGGAAAAGCCCGACAGCGGTGCCGGTGCCCCAGATCAGGGCCAGGATCAGCAGATTTTCCCGGAGCCGGGGATTCGCGCGGAAGAGGACCATCAGCCCCACCCCGGAGGCCGGCAACAGCCCTGCCGCCAGGGAGGCGAAGTCCACCGCCCCGGCGAGGTAAAGCCGGGTGAGCAGCACCGAGGCGGCGCAGTTGGGGATGAGGCCCAGCAGAGCGGCGGCCGCCGGCTGGAGGAAGCTCTCCGAAAGGAGCAGAGCGGATAGCTGCTCCTCCCCCAGGAGGGCGACGCCCCCGCCCAGGGCCAGGTTGACCAGCAGCACAAAGAGGAAGATGCTGCCGGTGTGCCGCAGGGCGGCGGGAAGGATGTTCCCTTCCTCACAGTGGCAGTGGCGGCAGAGGTCGTGGATGCCCTCCCGGTGGGCGGACACTTTTCCCCGCGCCGTCCGGTCGATGAGCATCCCCGCCAGGGCCCCCACCAGCACCTTGAGGGCCAGCAGGGGCAGCAGCACCCCCGCCTTTTCCGGCGCCCCCAGCAGGAGGGGCACCGCCTCATCGGAGGTGGAGAGGAACACCGCCGCCAGCGTCCCCATGGTGATGACCCGCCCGGCGTAGAGGTTGGCCGCCGCCACCGAGAAACCGCACTGGGGCACGCACCCCAGCAGCGCCCCGGTCACCGGCCCCAGCCTGCGGGCCCCGGCCAGGAGCTTTTCCATCCCCTCCCCGGAGCGGTGCTCCAGCCATTCCATCAGCAGGTAAGCCCCGAAGAGGAAGGGGAGCATCTTCAGGGAATCCAAAAGGGCATCGGTAAAAATATCCGGAAGCAGTTCCAAGGGAGGACCTCCTAAATCGGCCATACATAACCGCAATTGCGAATGATTTGCATTTGTAATTATACCGCAAAGTGAGGAGAAGTCAAGGGAAAGGCAGCGTTTTTACCGTTTCGGAGCCGTTTGATTGGTGCATTTCCCCAGAAGGACTTGTGGTTTTAGACAATTTTGCGGAATTTGATTGTTCATGTTATTCAATGATTATGGAAAAAATCAGTTGAAATCAGTCCCCCGCCGTATTATAATGCAGAGTAAGAACGGTAGCGCTTTACACTGTTACTATCCAAAAAGGATGGTGTCTGCAAGCAGGGAAAGCGCACCGGCCCAAAAGACACCGTCTTTGGGACAAAGAGCCGCGGCCCCTATGGGAAGGGCCCCGCGCTCCACAGAAAGGAATAGGATGAATATGAAACGCTTTGCAGCAGTTCTGCTTGCGGCCCTTATGGTCTTTGCCATGGCGGCCTGCGGCGGTAACGCGAACCAGCAGTCCTCCACCCCCGGCGGTGACGCCGGCAACAGCACCCCCGGCGGAGGAAATGATACCCCGGCCCCCGCCGGGACGGTCACCATCAAGGTGGGCGGCATCGGGCCCCTCACCGGGGACCTGGCCCAGTACGGCACCGCCACCGAATGGGGCGCCCAGGTAGCCGTGGACGAGATCAACGCTCTGAACGGCCCCGTCCGCCTGGAGTACGACTTCCAGGATGATACCGGCGTGGCCGAGACCGGCGTAGCCGCTTACAACACCCTCAAGGACTGGGATGTGGACGTCATCTACGGCACCACCACCACCGCCCCCTGCATAGCCGTGGCCTCCGAGACCTTTGCCGACCGCTACTTCCAGCTGACCCCCTCCGCGTCCTCCCCCGATGTCACCGCCAATAAGGACAACGCCTTCCAGATGTGCTTCACCGACCCCGGCCAGGGCATTGCCGCCGCGAACTACATGAAGGATAACAACCTGGGCACTAAGATCGGCGTCATCTACAACAACGGCGATGCCTACTCCACCGGTATCGCTCAGGCTTTCGCCGACAAGGCCAAGGAGCTGGGGCTGGATGTGGTCGCCACCCAGACCTTCCCCGCCGACACCACCACCGATTACACCGTGCAGCTGAGCGCCTGCAAGGACGCCGGGGCGGACCTGGTCTTCCTGCCCATCTACTACACCCCCGCCTCCCTCATCCTGGCCCAGGCCAAGCAGATGAGCTACGCCCCCGTCTTCTTCGGCGCCGACGGCATGGACGGTATGCTGGATATGCAGGGCTTCGATAAGTCCCTGGCCGAGGGCCTGATGCTCATGACCCCCTTTAACGCCAGCGCCACCGACAGCCGCACCGCCACCTTTGTGGAAAGCTACAAGAAGCTCTCCGGCGGCGTCATCCCCAACCAGTTCGCCGCCGACGGCTACGACTGCATGTACGCCATCTATGAGGCCTGCTGCCAGATCGAGGGCGTGGGCGAGATGGATCACAGCCAGCTGTGCGATGCCCTCATCGCCCTCTTCACCGGCGGGACCTTCAAGGTGGACGGCCTCACCGGCACCGGCATGACCTGGCTCCAGAGCGGCGAGATCTCCAAGGCCCCTGTGGTGGTCAAGGTAGAGAACGGCGCTTATGTCAACGCCTGATCCCGCCGACAAAAGAATCATGGGTCTTCTGTGACCATGGGGAAGGGGACCGCCGGGATCAGGCGGCCCTCTTCTCCCTATTCCCGAAAGAGAGGTGTGTATATGTCCTTCCTGAGCAACATACTCACCGGTGTCAGCCTGGGCAGCATCTACGCCATCATCGCCCTGGGCTACACCATGGTCTACGGCATCGCCAAGATGCTGAACTTTGCCCACGGGGATGTTATCATGGTGGGAGCTTTCATGTGTTTCTTTGCCACCGGCCGGTACGGCCTCCCCCCGCTGGTGAGCGTGCTGCTGGCCGTGGTGGTCTGCACCGCCCTGGGCATCCTCATAGAGGGGCTGGCCTATAAGCCCCTGCGGGAGGCCCCCTCCCTGGCGGTGCTCATCACCGCCATCGGCGTCAGCTACCTGCTGCAGAACGGGGCCCAGCTGCTGTGGGGAGCGGATACCAAGACCTTTACTCCCATCGTGTCCGGCTCCCTCTCTCTGGTGGAGGGGCGGCTCAACATCTCCTATGTCTCCCTGCTGGCGATGGCCTGCTGCCTGGTGGTGATGGTCTGCCTCACCCTCTTTACCAGCCGCACCCGGATGGGCAAGGCCATGCGGGCCTGCTCCGAGGATAAGGGCGCGGCCCAGCTTATGGGCATCAATGTAAACTCCACCATCTCCATGACCTTTGCCATCGGCTCCGCCCTGGCGGCGGTGGCGGGGGTCCTCATGTGCTCCGCTTACCCCGTCCTTTCTCCCACCACCGGCTCCCTCCCCGGCATCCGGGCCTTTACCGCCGCCGTGTTCGGGGGCATCGGCTCCATCCCTGGGGCCTTCCTGGGGGGTATCCTCCTGGGGATCATCGAGACCTTCGCCAAGGCGTACATCTCCACCGACCTTTCCGACGCGGTGGTCTTTGCGGTGCTCATCATTGTGCTGCTGGTGAAGCCGGCCGGGCTGCTGGGCAAGTATGTGCCCGAAAAAGTGTGAGGTGACAGAATGAAAAGAACGCTGAGTAAAACCTCCATCAACGGCTTTATCAACTATGGCATCGTCATTGCCGCCTTCCTGATCCTCCAGCTCCTGATGGCCCAGGGGATGATCTCCAACACCCTCAAGAGCCTGCTGGTGCCGGTCTGCTGCTACATCGTCATGGCCATCTCCCTCAACCTCACCGTGGGCATCCTGGGGGAGCTGAGCCTGGGCCACGCCGGTTTTATGAGCCTGGGGGCCTTTTCCGGCATCGTTGCCGCCATGGCCATGCAGGAGTTTTCCCCCGTCCCGCGCCTCATCGCCGCCATCCTGGTGGGCAGCATCGCCGGGGCCCTGGGGGGCGTGCTGGTGGGCGTGCCGGTGCTGCGCCTGCAGGGGGATTACCTCGCCATCGTCACCCTGGCCTTCGGGGAGATCATCCGCAACATCATCGTGGTGCTGTATGTGGGCCTGGATCAGAAGGGGATCCACATCACCACCAATTCCGCCGGTCCCGCCCTGGAAGAGGGGGGCATCATGGTCATCAAGGGCCCCATGGGAGCGGTGGGGGTGCCCAAGCTGGCCAGCTTTACCGCCGGCTTTGTGCTTATCCTCATCACCCTCTTTGTGGTGCAGAACCTGGTGAACAGCCGCGCCGGCAGGGCCATCATGGCCCTGCGGGATAACCGCATCGCCGCCGAGAGCGTGGGCATCCATGTCACCAAGTACAAGCTCATGGCCTTTGTCATCTCCGCCGCCCTGGCGGGGGCGGCCGGGGCGCTGTTCGGCCTCAACTACTCCTCCACCGTGTCCAGCAAGTTCGGCTTTAACACCTCCATCCTCATCCTGGTGTTTGTGGTGCTGGGGGGCCTGGGCAGCATCCGGGGCTCCATCATCTCCGCCGCCCTGCTGTACATCCTCCCCGAAATGCTGCGGGGCTTTGAATTCATCACCAAGGCGCGGATGCTCATCTATGCCGTCATCCTCATCGCGGTGATGCTCACCATCAATAACCCCGCCCTCAAGAGCCTGCTGGAGGAAAGGGACCTTTCCCTGGGCGGGCTGCTGGGCAAACTGAAGAACGGCGGCAGAGCCAAGAAAGGGGGTGCCGGACAATGAGCGGCAGCACAGACAACCGGAAAAACGGCACCCCGGTGATGCGGGCGGAGAACCTGGGCATCACCTTCGGTGGCCTCCACGCCGTCAGCGGCTTTGATATGGAGATGTACGAGGGGGAGCTCATCGGACTTATCGGCCCCAACGGCGCGGGCAAGACCACCGTCTTCAATCTCCTGACCGGGGTGTACCAGCCCACCGAGGGCAACTTCTACCTCCACGGCAAGTCCATGCTGGGCAAGAAGCCCCACCAGATGGCCAAGGAGGGCATCGCCCGCACCTTCCAGAACATCCGCCTTTTCAAGGACCTTTCGGTGCTGGAAAACGTGAAGGTGGCCTTTAACCAGAGTATGAGCTACTCGATGCTGGAGGGCATCCTCCGCCTGCCCCGGTACTGGAAGGAAGAGGAGGAGATCGAGCGCAAGGCCAAGGAGATCCTGGCGGTGTTCCACATGGAGGGGGAGGTGGACCAGAAGGCCAAGAACCTCCCCTACGGGCGGCAGCGGAAGCTGGAGATCGCCCGCGCCATCGCCACCGGGGCCAAGATCCTGCTGCTGGATGAGCCCGCCGCCGGCATGAACCCCACCGAGACGGCGGAGCTGATGGAGACCATCACCCTCATCCGGACCCGGTTCGGGGTATCCATCCTCCTCATCGAACACGATATGAGCCTGGTCATGAGCATCTGCGAGCGGATCGTGGTCATCGACTACGGCCAGATCATCGCCTCCGGCTCCCCCTACGAGGTGGCCAATGATCCCAAGGTCATCGGAGCCTACCTGGGCCAGGATGAGTAAGGGAGGGCAGAAGATGAAAGAGATCCTCAAGGTCACCGACCTGAATGTGAATTACGGCGCCATCCACGCCATCCACGGCGTCAGCCTGACGGTAAACGAGGGGGAGATCGTCTCCCTCATCGGCGCCAACGGCGCGGGCAAGACCACCATCCTCCACACCATCACCGGCCTCACCAAGGCCGCCGGCGGCAGCGTCCTCTTTGGAGGGACCGAGCTGCTGGCTACCGAGCCCCACAAGATCGTTGCTATGGGCATGGCCCATGTGCCGGAGGGCCGCCATGTCTTTGCCCAGATGACCGTCACCGAGAACCTGGAGATGGGGGCCTACTTCCGCAAGGATAAGGACCAGATCGAAAAGGACCTGGCGGACGTGCTGCGGCGGTTCCCGCGCCTTAAGGAGCGCAGCAGGCAGCTGGCGGGGACCCTCTCCGGCGGCGAGCAGCAGATGCTGGCGGTGGGCCGCGCCCTTATGAGCCACCCCCGCATCCTCCTGCTGGATGAGCCCTCCATGGGACTTTCCCCCCTGCTGGTGAAGGAGATCTTCACCACCATTGAGGACGTCAACCGGGAGGGAGTCACCATCCTCCTGGTGGAGCAGAACGCCAAGATGGCCCTTTCCATCGCCAGCCGCGCCTACGTCCTGGAGACCGGCAGCGTCGTCATGGAGGGCGAGGGCAAGGCCATGCTCCGGGACGACAACGTCCGTAAGGCCTACCTGGGGGCGTGAGATTTGGCTGAATACGGGGCGTTGCCCCGTACCCCACTTCTTTTTCTTCTTGCGGAAGAAGAAAAAGAAGCAAAAAGAAGAACGGCCAAAGTATTTTATAAGTTGTAGTAAAGGGAAAAGACAGCCGGGGAAGAAAACGCCCTGGCTGTCTTTTTGGAAAATCATCTTGATTTAGGGCGCAAAACTGTGTAAACTAGGATTACTACAACGAAGGAGGTGTGGTCATGCCGCTGCCAATGGAAACCCGATACACCCTTGCGGATCTCCTCGCCTGGGATGGCCCGGAGCGGATGGAGCTGCACGGCGGTACCCCGGTGATGATGGCCCCGCCCTCCAGGGTGCACCAGGAGCTGGTAGGGGAGCTTTTCGGCCAGCTGCGGGAGTACCTGAAGGACCGGCCCTGCAAGGTGTATGTGGCCCCCTTCGCCGTCCGGCTGTTCCAGGGGGAGAAGGACCCGCCGGAGACGGTGGACACCATGGTGGAGCCGGACATCGCGGTGATCTGCGACCCCCGGAAGCTGGACGACATGGGCTGCAAGGGTGCTCCGGACCTGGTGGTGGAGGTGGTCTCCCCCTCCACGGCCCGCCATGACCGCTTTACCAAGTATAACCTCTACGAGCGGGCAGGGGTTCGGGAATACTGGATCGTCGATCCAGCCGCCGGGGCGGTGCAGATGTTCGTCCTGGAGGAGGGGCGCTTTACCAATGCCGCCTGGGTGCGTTTCGGAGAGGAGCTGCCGGTCCGGCTTTGGGAGGACTGTGTTCTGCGCCTGCCGGAGGAGCTGGCGGGCTCGCCCCTGGAATAGGACTGCCTGTCTTAGGACGCAGGCAGTTTTTCTCGTTCCCTATGGACTTTATCAGCCTTTATGCTATAATGCTAAAATAGCGTACCAGGGGAGCCTCACGGAGGCCTCCCCCGAATTTGCCTGTTAGGAGGGATCCCTTGAAGATTGTAATTGTCGGCGACGGCAAGGTAGGCCAGGCCCTGACGGGGCGGCTGGCGGAGGAAGGCCACGATGTAGTGGTCATCGACAGCAGCCCCAAGGCCCTGCGCACCTCGGTGGAGGTCCACGACGTCATGGGGGTGAGCGGCAACGGGGCCAGCTACGCCGTCCAGAAGGAGGCGGGGGTGGAGGAGGCCGACCTCCTCATCGCCGCCACCAGCGGGGACGAGCTGAATCTCCTGTGCTGCATGGTGGCCAAGAAGCTGGGGGCCCGCCACACCATCGCCAGGGTCCGCAACCCGGACTATGCCGACCAACTGGTGCTGATGAAGGAGGAGCTGGGCCTCTCCATGACCATCAACCCGGAGCTGGCGGCGGCCAGGGAGATCGCCCGGATGCTCCGCTTCCCCTCCGCCCTGAAGCTGGATTCCTTCGCCAGGGGGCAGGTGGAGCTGGTGGAGATCAAGGTGAAGGCGGATTCTCCCCTCCTGGGACAGGCCCTCTATTCCCTCAGCAGCCGCCTGGGCATCCGCATCCTCATCTGCGCGGTGCGCCGGGGGGAGGACGTCTACATCCCCACCGGTGATTTCGTCCTCCGGGAGGGGGACAAGATCTCCATCACCGCCAGCCCGGACCAGTTGGACAGTCTCTTCCGCAAGCTGGGCATCTACCGCCACAAGATCCACCGGGTGATGGTGGTGGGGGGCGGGCGCATCGCCTACTATCTGGCAAAGCAGCTCCTGAAGCTGGGGATGTTCGTCAAGATCATCGAGCAGGACGCCGCCCGGTGCGAGCAGCTTAGCGAGACCCTGCCCAAGGCCCATATCATCCTGGGGGACGGCACCGAGCGGGAGCTGCTGGAGGAGGAGGGCATCGCCGATATGGACGCCCTGGTGGCGGTGACCGGCATGGACGAGGAGAACATCATCATCTCCATGTACGCCGGCACCCTGGGCCTTGCCAAGGTGGTCACCAAGATCAACCGTATGTCCTTCCAGGAGATCTTGGACGGGGCGGGGATCGAAAGCGTCATCACCCCCAAGGGCATCACCGTCAACCAGATCGTCCGGTATGTCCGGGCCATGGAAAATTCCCAGGGCAGCAACGTGGAGACCCTCCACCGCATCGTGGGGGGACGGGTGGAGGCTCTGGAATTCAATGTGGCGGGGAATTGCCAGGGGGAGCTCACCGGCATCCCCCTCAAGGACCTGCGCACCCGCAAGAACCTCCTCATCGCCTGCATCATCCGGGGGCGGCAGATCATCTACCCCGGCGGGAACGATACCATCGAGGAAGGGGACAACGTCATCGTCGTCACCACCGAACATCAGCTCCAGGACCTCAGCGACATCCTGGAACGGCCCTAAAGCGGGGGAACAGCCTGTATGAACTATGGAATGATCGTCTACATACTGGGCACCATCCTCAAGGCGGAGGCCATCCTCATGAGCCTGCCGGCCCTGGTGGCCTTTCTCTGCGGGGAGGGGGACCTGATGCCCCTGCTGACCGCCATCCTCATCGCCAGCGGGGCGGGGCTGCTCTTCACCCTCAAAAAGCCCAAAAACACCGTGATCTACGCCAGGGAGGGGTTTGTGGTCACCGCCCTCTCCTGGGTGGTGATGTCCCTGGTGGGGGCGCTGCCCTTTGTCTTCGCGGGGGCCATCCCCGGCTACATCGACGCGGTCTTTGAGACGGTGTCCGGCTTCACCACCACCGGGGCCAGCATCCTCACCGATGTGGAGGGGATGAGCCGGGGGCTCCTCTTCTGGCGCAGCTTCACCCACTGGGTGGGGGGCATGGGGGTGCTGGTGTTCCTCCTGGCCATCGTTCCCCTTTCCGGGGGGCGCAGCGTCCACATCATGCGGGCGGAAAGCCCCGGCCCGGTGGTGGGCAAACTGGTGCCCAAGGTGCGGGATACCGCCATGATCCTCTACGGCATCTACATCACCATGACGGTGGTGCTCATCGGCCTGCTGCTCCTGGGGGGGATGCCCCTCTACGACAGCGCCGTTCACGCCTTCGGCACCGCCGGCACCGGGGGCTTCGGCATCTGGGGGGACAGCATCGCCCACTACGACAGCGCCTACATCGATGTGGTGCTCTCCATCGGGATGGTGCTCTTCGGGGTGAACTTTAACATCTACTACCTGCTGCTGATGGGGAAGCTCCGGAGCATCCTGCGCAGCGAGGAGCTGCGGTGGTACCTGGGGATCATCGCCGGGGCTACCCTGCTCATCGCCTGGAATACCCTGCCCCAGTGGGGAGGGATGCTCCGAAGCCTGCGGTACGCCTTCTTCCAGGTGTCGTCCATCATCACCACCACCGGCTTTGCCACGGCGGATTTCAACCTCTGGCCGGAGCTCTCCCGGATGCTGCTGATGGTGCTGATGCTGGTGGGGGCCTGCGCCGGCAGCACCGGCGGCGGCATGAAGGTCTCCCGCCTCATCATCATGCTGAAAAGCGCCAAGCGGGAGATCAGCCGGATGCTCCACCCCCGGTCGGTGTACACCCTCCAGTTTGAGGGGAAGCCCCTGGAGGACCAGACCATCCACAACGTATTCACCTATTTCTTTATCCTGGTGTTCCTCATCATAGCCTCGGTGCTGCTGGTCTCCCTGGACAATATGGATTTTGACAGCACCTTCTCCGCGGTGATGGCCTGCATCAACAACATCGGCCCCGGCCTGGGGGTGGTGGGGCCCATGGGGGGGTACGCCACCCTTTCCCCCCTTTCCAAGCTGGTGCTGATCTTGGATATGCTCCTGGGCCGCCTGGAGATCTTCCCCATGCTGATGCTCTTCGCTCCCAGCGTGTGGATCGGCAAGCGGAGAAAAGGATGATACGGAATGTATAAAAATGGCGAAAAACAACGAAACGGAAAAGGCTGTCCGGCCCCTCAGCATCGAGTCGGGCTACCCCTACCGGCTGGGAAATGTGTAAAGGCAAATAACTTGTCATACAACATCAAAGCAGGAGGTCGTCAAATATGGAAGGTCGTTTTATGAAGGTAGACGTCAAGGACACAGCCGGCAAGGCCAAGGGGCTGGCAGGGGAGTTTAAGGAGTTCATCTCCCGCGGCAACGTGGTGGATATGGCCGTAGGTATCATCGTCGGTTCCGCTTTCACCTCCATTGTCAACAGCCTGGTGAAGGACCTCATCACCCCGTTTATTGCCTGGATCATTGGGGATACTGATTTTACCTCCATGGCGCTGACCCTGGTGCCGGCCAGCGGGGAGGACCCCGGCATCGCCATCGCCTACGGCAACTTCATCCAGCAGGTGGTGAATTTTCTCATCATCGCCTTTGTGGTCTTCTTTATGGTGAAGCTGATGAACACCTTCCGCCGGAAGAAGGAGGAGGAGCCTGCTCCGGCTCCCGAACCGCCGGCGCCCGCCCCGGAGCTGGAGGTGCTGCGGGAGATTCGGGATATTCTGGAGAAAAGTGCAGAAAAATAACGTATCGTATAAAACCAAGGAGGAACTGCGGTGAAAATTTCTTTACAGGACGGCATTATGGAGACGGTGCAGAACTACCCCGCCACGGTGGAGGTGTTCCGTGCCTTCGGCATGGGGTGCCTGGGCTGCGCCGCCGCCCACTTTGAGACCATCGAGCAGGGGGCCAAGGCCCACGGCATGGACCTGGACCGCCTCATCAGGGCCCTGAACGCCGCGGTGGAGTGACCGCTCCGCTGCCTTTCAGGCTCCTCCCAAAGCAGGGGGGAGCCTTTTATACAGGGCGGCGGAGGATGGACACCGGAGCGGATATTTTTCGGGATGCAATAGATCCGGAATTTGGCGGCACTGTTAAAGCGAAGAGCTTAAAGTTCTAACCATAAGGAGGAAACGCATATGTCTATGAAACAGATGCTCTTATTGCCGGCAGCCCTGCTTGCCTGCTGCGCTTTGGCGGCCTGTACCCAGGCTCCTGCCGCCCCGTCCGATGATCCCTCTTCCGCCCCGGTCACCCCGGTGGCATCGGTGCCGCAGGAGCAGGAGCAGGAGCCGGAGAAAACGGAAGATGAAAAGGAGGACACGGTCATGGATCAGCTTTATGTTGCCGATGCCGCCCGGTACCGGGGGACGGTAACATCCATAGACACCGGCAGCGATGGGGAAGTGACCTACTGTCTTGCCGCATTCCCCGGCTCCGGCCTGGCGGAGCAGCTGACGGCAGTCTTCACGGACAGCAGCCGGACCAGCTTTGAGCTTTCCTCCGTCCGGGAGGGGGATCACCTGGAGGTGTTCTACCACCCCGCCGGGGAAGCAGACGGTGAGCTCCCCGGCCAAAAGGTCATTGCCGCCAATAAGCTGCTCCCCGCGGATATGGTCTACTACAACGGCATTCTGGTGGAGCGACAGGAGCGGGAGGATGGCAGCGTGGACCTGGTGATGGTCCCCCTGGATACCCCGGCGGAAAACCGGCAGGATCCTATGGTGCAGTTCGTTTTCCACACCGGCACGGATACGCAGTTCAGGCTCTCGCAGGAGGCGCTGACCGAAGGTGTGGAGCTGAACATCTATCATAAGGGCATCAGTACCCGCAGCATTCCTCCCCAGGGCGTTGCGCTGGAGGTCCGGCCCCTCCAGTGACCGGGCGGCGGATCCCTGCATATGCTGAGGATGTGCCCCCTGCTTTTTCCGGCTTCGGGGTACAGACAGAAGCAAAGGAGCTGATGCCGTTGAAGGGCAAAGGCTACACCCACCTTACCATCCCACAGGCCAGGCAGCTGCTGCTGGAGGACCACCGGGCCGTCCTGGTGGACACCCGCAGCCCCGCGGAATACCGGCGGGGAACGCTGCCCGGCGCTGTTTCCATCCCGGAGGCGGAGGTGGACCGCAAGGCCCCCCTGCTGCTGCGGGATGCCGCAGCCCCGGTGCTGGTCTTCTGCCGCACCGGCGCCTGTAGTTGGCGTCCCGCCCAGCGTCTGGCGGAGCTGGGCTATACCCAGGTCTACGACGTTGGCGGCTACCTGGAATGGCAGCTGGAGCGGTGAAAAAGAAAAGAGGCGGCGGGAAAACCCGCCGCCTTTTCCTTTGTGGTCACTCGCCCTCGAAGAGGGGGGTGGAAAAGTACCGCTCCGCCGTGTCGGGGAGGAGGGTCACCACCGTTTTGCCCGGACCCAGCTCCTTGGCCAGCCGCAGGGCCGCCGCCACGTTGGTGCCGCTGGAGATGCCGCAGAGGATGCCCTCCTGCCGGGCCAGGGCCCTGGCGGTGTCGATGGCCTCCCGGTCGGTGACGATGCAGACCTTGTCGTAAATTTTCTGGTTCAGGTTCTTGGGGATCAGTCCGTCGCCGATCCCCATCTGGATGTGGGTGCCGATGGCCCCGCCGGAGAGGATGGCGGCGTTTTCCGGCTCCACCGCCCAGATGGTCAGGTCCGGGTACCGCTGCCGCAGCACCTCCCCCACGCCGCTGATGGTCCCCCCGGTGCCGATGCCGGAGCAGAAGCCGTGGATGGGCCCCTCCGCCTGCTCCAGGATCTCCACGCCGGTCTGGCTGCGGTGGGCCAGGTTGTTGGCGGGATTTTCAAACTGCTGGGGCACGTACACGTTGGGGTCCTTGGCCGCCATCTCCAGGGCGGTGGCCAGGCACCGGCGGATGCAGTCCCCGATGTCCCCGTCGTCGTGGACCAGCACTACCTCCGCCCCGTAGTGGCGCACCAGCTTGCGGCGCTCCTCGCTCACCGAATCGGGCATGACGATGACGGTGCGATACCCCCGCACCGCCCCGATAAGGGCCAGGCCGATCCCCTGGTTGCCGCTGGTGGGCTCCACAATGACGGTATCCCTGCCGATCTTTCCCTCCCGCTCCGCCTGGAGGATCATGCTCAGGGCGGTGCGGGTCTTGATGGAGCCCCCCACGTTTACCCCCTCAAACTTCACCAGCACCTGGGCGCTTTTTTGAGGGTCGCCGTTCATCCGCCCCAGGCGGATGAGGGGGGTGTGCCCCACCGCCTCCAGGATGTTATTGTATACCATCGTGATGCCTCCTCCTCTAAGAACCTATATTCACAACCAGCTATGAATACAGGTTCTACTTTTGTCTCGTTCCATTCTATCATGCAGGGCGCTCTAAGGCAAGTTGTCCGGAGGGGAAGGAAATGGCCGGACCGCGCAGATTTTGAAGAAAATTTGCTGTGCTGTGAAAAATTGGCCGCTTTTCCTTTTGCTTCTTTTCCTTTTCCCGTGAAAAGGAAAAGAAGGCAGGGCTCTGCGCCCGCAGGCGCGTTTCGGAGCGCAACCGAGCGAAGCGAGGCTTTTAGCGCGGAGATGGCGGCAGCCCAGATTGGCGAATGGTCTGTGAGAAGTTTGGAGGCGGCGGGAAATCAGATCAGCCCCTGGACCAGGATGACCAGGATCAGCACCGGCAGAACGTACTGGAAGTAGGGCTTCAGCCACCGGGGCATCCGGAGGCCCTCGCCGGTGTTGGTCTCCGCCAGGTAGCTGTCAAAGCCCCAGCCCCATTTGGTGACGCAGAAGAGCAGGTACACAAGGGAGCCCAGGGGGAGCAGCAGGTTGGAGACCAGGAAATCCTCAAAGGTCTGGATGTCCCCGATGCCGGGAAACTGCACCCCTTTCCAGAGGTTGAAGCCCAGCACACAGGGAAAGCTGGCGATGAGAATGAACGCCCCGCCCAGGAGGGCGGACTTCTTCCGGCTCCAGCCGAAGTTATCCATGCAGTTGGCCTGGAGGTTCTCAAAGACGGCGATGACGGTGGAAAAGCTGGCGAAGGTCATAAAGAGGAAGAACAGGGTCCCCCAGAGCCGTCCCCCCGCCATGCCCAGGAAGACCTTGGGCAGGGTCATAAAGATAAGGGAGGGGCCGCTGTCCGGCCGGACCCCGAAGGAGAAGCAGGCGGGGAAGATGATAAGGCCCGCCATCAGGGCCACGAAGGTATCCAGGGCGCAGATGCGCACCGCCTCGCTGGTGAGGGTGTGCTCCCGGCTCATATAGCTGCCGAAGACCTCCATGGCGGCGATGCCCAGGCTGAGGGTAAAGAAAGCCTGGTTCATGGCGGCGGTGGCCACATTCCCCAGCCCCGCGGCGGCGGCCCGGTCCAGGTCCGGCAGCAGGTAGAAGCGGACCCCTTCCCCCGCCCCCGGCAGGGTGAGGCTGTGGACCGCCAGCACCGCGATGAGGAAGAGCAGCCCCAGCATCATCACCTTGGTCACCTTCTCCAGGCCGCCCCGGAGGCCGAAGCTGCACACCAAAAAGCCCCCCACTACCGTTAGGATCATCCAGAGGGACATCTCGCCGGGGCTTGCCAGCATGGCGGAAAAGACCCCGTCCACCGCCTCCCCGGAAAGACCGGAGAAGGAACCGGCGGCGAATTTTACAAAGTACCCCAGCATCCAGCCGGAAACGGTGGTGTAGTACATCATCAGCAGGGCGCAGCCGGCCACGCAGAACCAGCCGTGGATGTGCCACAGGCTCCCCGGCTTTTCCAGGGCGCGGTAAGCCAGGACGGCACTTTTTCCGCTGGCCCGGCCCACCGCCAGCTCCATGGTGAGCACCGGCACCCCCATCACCAGCAGGAACAGCAGGTAGAACAGCACAAAGATGCCGCCGCCGTTCTCCCCGGTGACATAGGGGAACTTCCAAACGTTCCCGATGCCCACGGCGCAGCCCACGCTTACCAGCAGGAACCCCAGGCGGGAACCGAAACTTTCTCGCTTCATCGTTTTCCTCTCCTTTTGCGGTGGTATAAACCCTCCCTATGATACGGGAAGCGGAGAAAAAAGTCAACCGGGGAAGGATTATTTGCGCCGGGCCCTTGCCGGAAAAAGGAGATTGGTATATCATAGAAGGGGAAAAAACCATACGGAAGGGAGTAAAAAGATATGAAACGGAAGATCGACCCCTGGGACTATGCCGGCCGGCTCCTGCGGGCGCTGCCCGGAGGCATCCTTCTCACCGCCGGGGCGGAGGGAAAGGTGAACCCTATGACCATCGGCTGGGGGACCCTGGGCATCCAGTGGGCCACCCCCATCTTCACCGTCTTTGTGCGGGAAAACCGCTTTACCCGCCAGCTTCTGGACCGGAATCCGGAGTTTGTCATCAGCGCCCCCCTGGACGGCGAAGGGCGGGAGATCCTCTCCCTCTGCGGCACCAAAAGCGGGCGGGATCTGGACAAGGTATCCGCCGCCGGCCTCACCCTGGAGGCCCCGGAGGCCGTCACCGTCCCGGCCATCCGGGAGCTGCCCCTGACGCTGGAGTGCCGGGTCATCTACCGCCAGGCCCAGGACCCCGGCGCCATCACCCCGGAAAACACCCGGCGCTTCTACCCCCAGGGGGTGGACAGCAGCTTCTGCGGGGCCAACCGGGATTATCACATCGCCTACTACGGGGAGATCCTGGCGGCCTACATCCTGGAATAGGACGCCGCCCGGAGCTTCTGCCACAATACGCCGTCCAGAAAGGGGGGAGGCCCTTTGACCACCTTTTTTACCACGCTGAATATCGTCCTGCCCATCTTTCTGCTCATCGTCCTGGGGTTTCTCCTGCGCCACGCGGGGATCCTGGATGAGACCGGCTGCGGCAGGATGAACACCTTCGCCTTCAATGTTCTGGTGCCCGCCATGGTGTTCTACAACATCTACACCGCCGATGCCGCCAGCTTCAGCAATCCCCGGCTGCTGCTTTTCTGCATGGTGTCGGTGACGGCGGTCTTCCTGCTGCTGATGGTCCTGGTGCCCCGCCTGGAGAAGGACCCCGCCCGCGTGGGGGTGATGATCCAGGGGGTATTCCGCTCCAGCTTTGTAGTGCTGGGGATGGGCCTTGCCACCTCCATGTACCCCGGCCAGGATATGAGCATCATCGCCATCGCCTCCACGGTGGTGGCCCCCCTCTTCAACGCCTACGCGGTGATCTGCCTGGAGGTCCACAGCCGGGGAAAGCGTCCGGATCTCCGGAAGATCCTCCTGGATGTGGTGAAGAACCCCCTGATCGTCGTCTCCGTCCTGGCGGTGATCCTCCTGGCGGCGGGGATCCGCTTCCCGGCGGTGATCGATACCACCATCCGCAACGTCTCCTCCACCGCCACCACCATCAGCCTCATCATCCTGGGGGGCGGCCTCACCTTCCGGGGCATCGGCTCCTACCGGCGGGAGCTGGCCATCGCGGTGGCTGCCAAGCTGGTCCTCCTGCCGGTCATCTTTATCCCCATCGCCGTCTGGATGGGCTTTTCCCGGATGGAGCTGCTCTGCGTCCTCATCCTCTTTGCCTCCCCCTCCCCTGTCACCGCCAGCGTCATGGCCCGGAACACCCCCGGTGCCGACTGGCAGCTGGCCGGGCAGATCGTGGTGTTTTCCACCACCCTTTCGGTGGTGAGCCTCTTCTGCATCATCTATACGCTGCTTTCCCTGGGGCTGCTGTAGGGGGAGTTTTCATGCCCGATCTGGGCTGCCGCCCAGCCCTCTTATCCCTCTATACTGGGGGATGCCTCCCAGGTGCTGTATCGCTGATTTGTGTAAAGCAGGGGCAGTATGATTGTGTACCGCCCTTGTTTCCAATAAAGAGTGGGAGATGGATGTGAAAAAAGGTATTAAGGTGTTTCTTCTTATCATTTTGGCTCTCTTCCTGGCCCAGCAGGTGCATGATTATTTTTGGCAGCGCAACCGTGAAAGAGAGATTGAACAAGTAATTGTT
>JAETSQ010000046.1 GCA_021769525.1 Oscillospiraceae bacterium | reverse complement strand
CGGCAGACAAGGAGATTTTCCGCAGCCATACTGACGTATGGCAAGGGAAATCGACGCAGTATGGCGGGAAAAAGACCGGCCAGACGGCGTTCAAGGGTTGTGAATACAGGTTCTCACATACTTTGCCACCTTCCGGGCCGCGGTGGCCTGGGAGATGCCCAGTTCCTTGGCCACGGCCACGGTGGTGCCCCAGCGGCGGTAGGACTCCCGGATGATCTGCCCCTCATAGGCGTCCATCCGCTCCGCCAGCGTGCCCTCCCGGGAGGGGGCGGGGGCGGCGGGGTCCGCGGCGTACTCCGCCGGAAGGTGGCTCAGGTCCATGATGGGGTCCTGCACCGTGATGGCCAGGCGCTCCACCAGATTTTCCAGCTGGCGGACGTTGCCCGGCCAGTCATACCGCTCCAGGAAGGCCAGCAGCCGGGGGCTGAAGGTGAGGTTCTTCTCGTACTCCCCGCAGAACCGGGCCAGGAACTGGTGGGCCAGGGGGAGGATGTCCTCCCGCCGCTGGCGCAGGGGCGGGATATGGATGCGGATGACGTTGAGCCGGTAGAAGAGGTCGGAGCGGAAAAGGCCCCGCTGGACCGCCTCCTCCAAATTCCGGTTCGTAGCCACCAGAAGGCGGAAGTCCAGCTCGATGCGCTTGTTGCCGGAGAGGCGCTCGATGGTCTTCTCCTGGATGAGCTGGAGGAGCTTGGACTGGATGTGGGGGGGCAGCTCTCCGATCTCGTCCAGGAAAAGGGTGCCGTTGTTCGCCAGCTCGATCTTGCCGATTTTGCCGCCGCTGGCGGCCCCGGTGAAGGCCCCCTTCTCGTAGCCGAAGAGCTCGGATTCAATGAGGTTTTCATGAAGCACGGCGCAGTTGACCTCGATGAAGGGCCCGTCGGCCCGGCTGCTCATGGCGTGGATGGCCTTGGCCACGGCGCTTTTCCCCACGCCGGTTTCCCCGGTGATCAGGATGTTGGCTTTCGTGTTGGCCGTGTTCTGCATCAGGGTCCACAGCCGCTGCATGGAGGCGCTTTTGAAAATCAGGCTGGTGGAGGTGGCCCTGGTGCGCAGCTCGGCGATCTCCTGGCTGTACTGCTGGAGGGAGTCCTGGAGGTGGCGGTAGTTCCGCTGGATGGCGTTGATCTGCTCCATGGA
>JAETSQ010000045.1 GCA_021769525.1 Oscillospiraceae bacterium | reverse complement strand
CTGTGTCACGCCGAACCCCCGGAACGCCCCCGCCGGAGGATTGTTGGTGTAGTACGCATATCCGTCGATCTGGAAATTCTCATAGTGGTACGGTCCCGCCGCATGGGTGCAGGCCCGCTCCAGCACCGGCCCTCCCAGAGAGGCGTAGGCCCCGGTGTCGGCGATCACGTTGGCGGCCACCCCCTGAATAATCCCATTCTCATCACAGCCCATAGCAAATTCCATCTCCATAGGGTGCCGCTTGGGGTGGATGAGGATGCTTTCCGCCCGGGTCAGCTTGCACTTCACCGGCCGCTTGGTCAGGTAGGCCACAAGCGCGGCATGGTGCTGGACGGTGACGTCCTCCTTGCCGCCGAAGCCTCCGCCCACCAGCAGGTTCTTCACTTTCACCTTCTCCATGGGCAGCCCCAGCATGGGGGCGGTCTCGTGCTGGGTGTCGTAGGCCCCCTGGTCCGTGGAGAGGATCATCACCCCGTCCCCGTCCGGGAAGGCCACCGCGCACTCCGGCTCCAGGAAGGCGTGCTCAGTGTACGGCGTGTAGAACTGCCGGGTGAGCACATACTTGCTCTTGGCGATGGCAAAGGCGGCGTTCCCCCGCTGAATATGCTTGTGGGCCATGAGGTTCCCGCTCTGATGGACCAGCGGCGCGTCCGGCAGCATGGCCTCCTTGGGGGACCGCACCGGCTCCAGCACCTCGTACTCCACCTCCACCAGCTTCTTGGCCTCCTCCAGGATCTCCTGGGTCTCGGCGGCCACGATGCAGACAGCGTCCCCCAGATAGTGGGTAATGCTCCCCACGGCGATCATGGTGTCCCAATCCTTCACCAGATGGCCCACCTTGTTCTTCCCGGGGATGTCCTCGGCGGTAAACACCCCCACCACCCCCGGCAGGGCCTTGGCCTTCTCGGTGTGGATGGCCTTCACCCGCGCCCGGGGATAGGCGGAGCGCACGGCGGAGGCGCAGACCATCCCCTCCATGTACACATCGTCCGGATACAGCCCCGTGCCCTGGATCTTCTCCGCCACGTCGATGCGGTGGACCCGGCTGCCCAGCTTCCATGCTCGGCCCTCGTCCTCCTCGGGGATGCGTCCCTCCCGAAGAATTTTCGCCGTCAAACGAACACCCTCGATGATTTTCACATACCCGGTACACCGGCAGATGTTGGTCCGCAGGGCGAACCGGATCTCCTCCACGGTGGGATCCGGGTTGCTGTCCAGCAGGCCCTTGGCCGCCATGACCATGCCCGGAATGCA
>JAETSQ010000041.1 GCA_021769525.1 Oscillospiraceae bacterium | reverse complement strand
ATTTTTCCTACTCCTCGATGCGCCTGCCGCAGGTGGGACAGTATTCCTGCCCCCATAGGTGGATCTGTCTGTAGCAGTGGGGACAGCGCAGCAGAAGAACACAGGCAAGGCAGAAAGCAGCCAGAAGAACCAGTATTGCAAAGTATCCCCATCCCTGCCACCGAACAGGCAGGAAGGCGCTGACCACCAGCGCCGTTAAAATGGCGGCCATCAAACCATAGATGACCCTCTTGGCCTTTTTCAGCTTCATGATGACGCCTCCTTTTCCAGGGAAATCCAATACCGTTGGATCACCCCGCTTTTGCTCAGCCTGGCTTCGTCCGCCACCTCGTTTTCCAGCACTCCGCCGTTTGCCAGGATGGTCCGGACGGAAGGGACGTTTTCCTTGTCGCAGGTCACCAGCACCTTCTCCAGCCCCTGCTCCCGGCAGTGGTCCAGCATCAGCCGCAGCATCTCCTTTGCGTATCCTTTCCCCCGTTCCTGGGGCAGGACACTGTAGCCGATGTTCCCCCCAAACCGCAGCAGGCAGGGGGTGAGGCGGTGGCGCAGGTCGATGATCCCCACCACCTTGCCGTCCCTCTCCCGCACCGCCAGGCGGACGGTGGAGGGAACATAGTCCACCCCGTACTTCCGGGAGAGCCGCCCCTCAAAGTCCAGCCAGTCCCGGTAATCCTCGGCATCCTCCAGGCCGGCGCAGCCGTCGAAGCGGTCGCCGTTTCGGAGAAGGGCGCTCTTATAGGCCATCACCTGCTCCTGGTGCTCCGGTCCGGGAATGGCCAGCACGATGCCGTTGGGAGCCTTCCGGTCCCACAGCCATTGGGCCGCCCGGCTCCCGATCCATCCCGTCAGGATGCCCAAAAGGATACCCCCCGCTACATCCGTGGGGTAGTGGACATACAGGTACATCCTGGAAAAAGCCATCAGCACCGACAGTACCGCCGCCGGGGGCCACAGGGGGCTTTTGCTGAAATACAGCCCGGAGGCAGCGGCGAAAGCCGCCCCGGTATGTCCCGACGGGAAGGAAAAATCCGCCAGTGGGGGGACCAAAAGCGCCGCCGGAGGGGCGACCTCATAGGGCCGGACCCGCGCCACCAGGGGCTTTAGGAGCCCGTTGCAGCACAGCGTTTCCAGCAGAAGCCCCAGGGCAACAGCGGCGCCTGTCCGCCGGGTCTTGGGGAAGAGCAGCAGGACCAGAGCCAGGGCGATCCAGAGCGCGCCCCCGTCCCCCAGCCTGGTGACGGCCGGCATGGCCGCGTCCAAAAAGCCGCACCGCAGATGCGTCTGGAGAAACCCTAAAAAATCAAGCTCCCAGGCCAAGGGCCGCCACCTCTCTCCTGTCCGTTATGTCTCCCCGTTTTCAAGCAGTCCCCGCAGCTCGGTCAGGATCTCCTCCTCCCCCAGGTCCCAGGGGAAGGGCTCGGCGTCCTCCATCCCGTTTTGCCGAACATCCTCCTCCCGGTCCGCGCACTCGATGACCAGGAAGGGCTTTTGGGGAAAGAGCACCTCATCCACCCGGTAGAAGCTCCTCCCATGCCGGTAGACGGTGCGCTCCGAGAGGACACGCTCCTCCACCCCCGCGCCATAGCAGGAGACCGGGTGGGGCTGCCCCAAGCCGGTGGGGACCGCCCCCAGCCGCTCCAGCAGCCGCTCTACCCGGTCCTTTTTCTGCTCCAGCTGCTGCCGGGTGACCTCGCGGTAGGGCCACATCGCCTAGTTCCCCGCCAGGGTGAGCATCTCGCGGGCGCTGTCCAGGGCAGTGCTGGTGATGTTTTCCCCCACATTGATGCGGGCCAGCTCCTGCACCCGCTCCTCCCGGTCCAGGACCTCCACATGGGTGTAGGTCCGGTCCTCCTCCACCTGCTTGTAGATGCGGCTGTGGTGGCCGGCGTAGGCCGCCACCTGGGCCAGGTGGGTGACGCAGATCACCTGGCGGCCCACCGCCACCTGGGCCAGCTTGAGGCCGATCTTCTGGGCGGCCCGGCCGCTGACGCCGGTATCGATCTCATCAAAGATCACCGTCCCCACACCTCCGCGCCCCGCCAGAACGTTCTTGATGGAGAGCATCACGCGGCTCAGCTCGCCGCCGCTGGCGGTTTTGGAAAGGGGCTTCGGCTCCTCCCCAGGGTTGGCGGAGATGAGGAACTCCACCCCGTCCTGACCGCTGGGGCCCAGCTCCCGCTGGGTCAGCCGCAGGGTGAGGCGCACCCCCGGCATATCCAGGTAGGCCAGCTCCTGCTGAACGCTCTGGATGAACCGCTCCCCCGCCTCTTTCCGCTTCCCGGTGAGGACGGCGGCCAGTTTCTTGGCCTCGGCGGTGAGGGCCTCCACCTCTCCCCGGAGCTTTTCCGCCCGCTCGTCGGCAAAGGTCAGTTCGTCCAGCTCCTGGGCGCTGCGCTCCCCGTAGTCCAGTATCTCCTGGATGGTGGTGCCGTATTTCTTCTTCAGCCGGTGGATCAGATCCAGGCGGCCCTCGATCTCGTCCAGCTGGCGGGAGTCGAAGTTGTAGTCATCCAGATAGCCCCGCAGGGTGGAGGAAAGCTCCTCCAGCTCGTACCGCAGGTCCTCCGTCTTTTCCCGGTAGTCCCCCAGCTCCTCGATGAACCGGGAGGCGGTGTCCAGCTCCTCCCCCAGGCTCTCCAGGGCGGAGACGATGCCCAGGCCCTCCTCCCCGCCGGTGAGGAGCTGATAGCTCAGCCCCAGGGCCCCGGTGATCTTCTCCGCGTTGCGGATGATCTCCCGCTGGGACAGCAGCTCCTCCTCCTCCCCAGGGGTCAGCCTGGCCCCTTCGATCTCGCCGATCTGGTACTGGAGGATGTCCTGGCGCTGGAGCTTGTAGCTTTCGTCCATCTGGAGGCTTTCCAGCTTTTCCTTCGTCTCCTGGAGCTTCTTATACACCTCCCGGTAGGGGGCAAGGTCCCCCTCCAGCTCCCCGAAGCCGTCCACAAAGGCCATGTGCTTTTCGGTGGAGAGGAGCTCCTGGCTGTCCCGCTGGCCGTGGATGTCGATGAGCAGGGAGGCGATCTGCCGCAGGAGGGCGGTGGTGGCGGGCCGTCCGTTGATGCGGCAGCTTCCGCCCCCGTCCGCATTCATCTCCCGGTGGATCATCAGCTGGCCGTCCTCGGCAATGTAGCCCATCTCCTCCACCTGGCCGGCCACCTCCGGGGAGATGTCGGTAAAGAGGGCAGAGACCACCGCCCGGTTCTCCCCGCTGCGGATGATGCTCCGGGAGGTGCGGGCCCCCAGCACCGCGTTGATGGCGCTGATGAGGATGGTCTTGCCGGCGCCGGTCTCCCCGGTAAAGACGTTGAAGCCGTGGTCCAGCTGGATGGTGGCCTTTTGGATCACCGCGATATTCTCGATATAAAGCTGGGAAAGCATGGCAAATCCCCCTCCCTTTCTGCCCTATCGGCGGGCAGCCTTGGCCTTTTCCACGGTCCCCCGCAGGAAGTCGGCAAATTCCTCCGCCTGGCGCTGGGTGCGCAGCAGAAGGAAGATGGTGTCGTCCCCGGCGATGGTCCCCACCAGCCCGTCCCATTGGCCGGTATCCACCGCCACACAGACGGCGTTGGCCATGCCGGAGTAACACTTCACCACCACAAAGTTCCCCGCGAAATCCACCGACCGGATGGACTCCAGAAAGACAAAATCGATGTTGAGGGCGGCGGCCTCCGGTCCTTTCTGCACCGAGGTGGTGTAGTAGTAGCTCCCCATGGGGGAAAGGGCCTTGATGAGGCGCAGCTCCTTGATGTCCCTGGAGATGGTGGCCTGGGTGGCGTCAAAACCCGCCTGGGAAAGGTAGCTTTGCAACTCCTCCTGGGTGGTGACGGTGTGATTTTGGATGATGCTCAGGATCTTTTCCTGCCGCTGGCTTTTCATGGCGGTCTCAACCTCTCTGCTTGATTTTCGCCGTCAGGATCTCAAAGAATTCGTTTTCCCCAAAGGTGATGAACTCCGGCTCCAGGGGGGAGCGCCCGATGGCGGCGGTGACCCCCGGCGCCATCTGTACCCGCCGGGCCCCGTCCGCCACCGCCTGGAGGGTCCCGCCGGAGCGCAGGGTGATGGTCCGGTCCCCGCTGAACACCATGGGCCGGATGGCGATGGAATGGGGACAGATGGGCACCATCAGGATGGCCCCCAGGGAGGGATCCATCACCGGCCCCCCCGCGGAAAGGGCGTAGGCGGTGGAGCCGGTGGAGGTGGAAAAGATCACCCCATCGGCATGGTAATGGTCGATGAGCCTGCCATTGCAGAATATCTCAAAATCCGCCAGGTTCTGCTCCGGGGCCTTGGAAAAGACGATGTCGTTGAGGGCGAAGGGGAGGGACTGCCCCTCCTGGGAGAACCGGGAGCGGATGGCAAAGCGCTTTTCCCGCGCAAAATCGCCGTCCCGCAGCCGCAGGAGGTATTTTTCCAGCTCCCCCGGCTCGATCTCCGCCAAAAATCCCAGCCGCCCCAGGTTCACCCCCACCACCGGCTTCCCCGCCTGGGCGGCGCAGCAGGCGCTGTGGATCACGGTGCCGTCCCCGCCGATGGAAAGGATCACATCGCAGCCGGCGGCGGCCTCCTCCGGGGTCTCCCGATCCCCGGTCACCGGACCGATGCCCAGGGCCTCCATGGCCTCCCGGTCCTTCCGGACGGCGGCGGCGGTGATGCCCAGGGCTGCCATCCGGCTGCAAAGCTCCCGCAGCAGCTCCCAGGTGCGGGGCTTTGTAAAATTCGGCATCAGCAAAATTTCCATAGCAGTTTCCCCCAGAGCCTTACGTCGTCTCTGCCGCCTTCGCCCGATCCAGGGCGGCATGGGATCCCCGCACCACCCGCGCCGGGTCCTCCTCCGCCAAGGCGGAGGCTCCGCCGTCCTTTTGCAGCAGCAGAAGATACTCGATGTTCCCCTCCGGCCCCTTCACCGGGGAGTAGGTGAGCCCCAGGGGGGCAAACCCCAGGGAAACGGCGGTCTCCAGCACCTTGCGGATCACTTCCTCGTGGACCGCAGGATCCCGGACCACCCCTTTTTTCCCCACCTTCTCCCTTCCCGCCTCAAACTGCGGCTTGACAAGGCAGACAGCTTTACATTTTGGCTTCAACAGCCGGTGCACCACCGGCAGCACCAATCCCAGGGAGATGAAGGACACATCCACCGAAAGGAAGTCCAGCTCCTCCGGCACCTGCTCCTCCGTGACGTAGCGGATGTTGGTCCGCTCCAGGTTCACCACGCGGGGGTCGGTGCGCAGCTTCCAGGCAAGCTGCCCGTAGCCCACGTCGATGGCGTAGACCTTCCGGGCCCCCCTTTGGAGCATACAGTCGGTGAAGCCCCCGGTGGAGGCGCCGATGTCGGCGCAGACCGCCCCCCGCAGGTCCAGGCCGAAGGCTTCCATCGCCTTTTGCAGCTTCAGTCCCCCCCGGCTGACAAAGGGCATCGTATCCCCCCGCACCTCGATGCGGCTGGTTTCATTCACCTGTTGGCCGGGCTTATCCGCCCGCTGCCCGTCCACAAAGACCTGGCCCGCCATGATGATGGCCTTGGCCCGGTCCCGGCCGCTTACCAGCCCCCTGGCCACGATGGCGGCATCCAAACGTTCCTTCATACCCTTTACACCCCCGGCGGCGACATGACCGAAGCGATAAGGACCCCCAGGAGCATCCCCCCCAGGACCTCCAGGGGTGTATGCCCCAGGTATTCCTTCAGCTCCTTCTGGTCCGGGGCGCCCTCCGGCCGCTCCTCCGTCTCCCGGTCCCGGAACCCCTCGTCGATCTCTTCGTTGAGCTGGTCGAACATCCCGCTGAAGATGATCTTATTGAGCACCTTGGCCTGCTCCCCCGCCGCCCGGCGCACCCCCATGGCGTCGTACATCACCACCATGGCAAAGGCGAAGGTGAGGCCGAAGAGAGGGGAAGAAAAGCCCACCAGCTTTGCCATCCCCACTGCCATGGAGCAGACCAGCGCCGAGTGAGAGCTGGGCATCCCCCCGGCCCCAAAGAGCCGTTCGGTCCGCAGCTCCCGGCACCGGAAGAAGGTGAGGACCGTTTTGATCAGCTGGGCGCTGAACCAGGAGGTGACACCCACGTTGATGATGTAGTTGCTGGTGATGACGCTCCAAAAAGTGTTCATCGATCTTGTTACTCCCGCTCTTTCGTAGTTCCTGTCCGTACTAGCGGTCCCGCTGGGCCAGCCGGTCCGCCATCTGGTAGAGGAAGGGGTCATCCAGCACCGAGCCCTTGATGGCAAGGTCGGCGTCCAGCACCAGCTCCCGGACGATCTGCCGGGACCGTTCCAGGCCGTAGAGGGTGGCGTAGGTGGTCTTGCCGTTCTCCTGGTCGCTGTCGATGGGCTTGCCCAGCGCTTCCTCGGTGGAGGTAATATCCAGCAGGTCATCGGTGATCTGGAAGGCCAGCCCCAGATCCTTGGCGTACTGGTCCGCCTTGGCGATGACGTCGTCCGGAGCCCCGGCGATGATGCAGCCGATGCGGGCGCTGGCCCGGATGAGGGCGCCGGTCTTGAGGGAATGGAGGATGTTCAGCTCATCCCCGGTGATGGGCTTGTTCTCGTGCTGGATGTCGATCACCTGCCCGCCGATCATCCCGCCGGTGCCGATGGCCTGCGCCAGCTCCGCCGCCGCCTTCACCACCCGCTGGGGCGGGTACTTCCCGGTGTAGTACTGGTTCAGCATCGTCTCAAACCCCAGGGTCAGCAGGCCGTCCCCCGCCAGCACGGCGATGGCCTCCCCGTACCGGATGTGGCAGGAGGGCTTCCCCCGGCGCAGGTCGTCATCGTCCATACAGGGGAGGTCGTCGTGGATGAGGGAGTAGGCGTGGACCATCTCCAGGGCGCAGGCGAAGGGCATCGCCTCCTCCACCGTTCCCCCGCAGAGGCGGCAGAAGGCAAGGCAGAGCACCGCCCGGATCCGCTTCCCGCCCCCAAGGAGGCTGTAGGCCATAGCCTCCTGCACCGTTTTTTGCAGGACCTCCCCCTGGGGAAGGTAGCCCGGCAGGGCGGCCTCCACCGCCTGGTAGTATTCGTCAAACTGCTTCCCGTAGCCGCTCATGGCGAAGCCCTCCCTTGCGTTTTCTTACCGGCTCTTTCCCCCGCGCTCGATGGCGCAGATGATCCCCCCAAACCCGGCGATCAAGACCCAAAGGAACTGAGTACCGGCTCCGCAGACCCCCATCGCCTCCAAAATGTGGGCGATGACCGCCACCAGGACCATCACGACCACCGAAATCACCGTTATCAGCATTTTATACCCGCTCCTTTTTTACTGCCGGTGGTGTTTTTCCATGGTGTGGATGATGCACCCCACCCCTGTGATAAGGGCCAGCAGGATGACCCCGCCCACGCCGTCATTCAAGAAGGCCCCCAAAAAGAACCCCGCGATGGCCGCTATGACCATGAGGATCACCGAAGGGACTGTCATTCTTCTGCACTCCTTTCAGGATACGCTGTGTTCCTCCACTACCAGCTCCGCCTCGTCCAGCTGCTTCATGCACCTTTGGGAGAGCTTCATCCCCTCGGAGAAAAGGGCCAGGGAATCATCCAGGCTGACCGTGTCCTCCCCCAGGCGCTCCACGATCTCCTCCAGCCGCCGGAGGGACTGCTCAATGGTCTCTTTCTGCTCCATGGTCTTTCTCCTCCCCCTCATTTTTATGATACGAACAAACCGCGGAGATCACTTCACCGTCCGCCAGGAGGGTCCGCAGCTCCTGCCCAGGCCGGAGCCCCTCCACGGTGGAAAGGGCCTTTCCCTCCGCCAGGGTGACGGAGTACCCCTTGCGCATCACGGCGGCTGGGTTCAGCAGCTCCAGCTGGCGCAAAAGGTAGAGGACCCTTCCCCGCCGGTCCCGGATCTTCTTCTGCTGGGCGTCCTTTAATAATCTTACCAAAAACCGGAGCTTTTGTCTATTTCCCGCCACCCGCTCTCCGGGAGAACGGGCGGAAAGCAGCCTGAGCTCCTGGGCGAGCCGGGCCCTTCTCCGCTGTATCTGCTCCTTTGTCCGGTAGGATACCGACCGTTGGAGCCCCAGCACCCGCTGGCGCAGGGCCTCCCGGTCCGGGGAGAGGAGCTCCGCGGCGGCGGTGGGGGTGGCCGCCCGGACATCCGCCACCAGGTCCAGAATGGATAGGTCCACCTCGTGCCCCACGGCGGAGACCACCGGCACCGGGCAGCCATATGCCCCGTAGGCCAGGGCCTCGTCGTTGAAGGCGGAGAGGTCCTCGCTGGAGCCGCCGCCCCGCGCGATGACCGCCGCCTGGCAGAGGGCCTCCTCCTCCAGCCGCTCCAGGGCCCGGAGGATGGAGGCGGGAGCCCCCGCCCCCTGGACCGCGCAGGGATAGACGATGACCCGGCCGCCGTACCCCCGGCGGCGGAAGGTGTGGAGGATGTCCTGGAGGGCGGCCCCCTCCCGCGAGGTGATGATGCCGACAGTATCCGGGAAGGGGGGCAGAGGGCGCTTGTGTTCCTCCCGGAACAGCCCTTCCTCCGCCAGCTTCCGCTTCAGGGCATCCAGGTCCCGCTTCCCCTGCCCCTGTCCCAGGGGCTGAAGGTCGTAGGTGATGATCTGGAAGGCGCCGTCCCGCTCGTAGAGGGTGGCGGTCCCCCGCACCAGGACGGCGGCCCCCTCCTCCGGCAGCTCCGGGAGGTTCTGGACATACCGGCTGAACATGACGCACCGAATGAGCCCGCCCTCATCCCGGATGGAAAAGTACAGGTGCCCGGAGGACTGGCGGTAGGTGAGGCCCGTCACCTCCCCCCTCACCATCACATCCCCCAGCTGCCGCTGCTCCTCCAGGAGGGACTTTACGTACCGGCAGAGCTGGGTGACGGTGAGGATCTGGAAGCCTGCTGCCATCCCTCTCCCTCCCTTCCCCTGTGATGAAGGATACTGCCGATGATGGCCGTCCCGGCGGCGTTATCCGCCGAGAACTCCGGGGCGGCAAAGGAGCAGGAAAACCTCCGGGAAAGCTCCTGCCGGAGGATGGAGTTGGACATCACGCCGCCGGAAAAAACCAGGGGCAGGCCCGGTCCCTCCCCCAGGGCGTCCTCCGCCATCCGGCAGAGGACGGCGGCGATGTGCTCCAGCACAAAGCGGCAGAGGTCCTCCGGGGCGGTCCCGGCGGCCAGCATCTGCCGGGCCTTGTTCTCCATGCCGGAAAGGCAGCAGTCCCGCCCCCGGAAAGCCGGGGCCGTCTTCCGCCCCCAGCTCCCCCGGAGGGCCAGCCGCTCCACCTGGGGCCCCGCCGGGAAGCCCAGGCCCAGCATCTGTCCCACCCGGTCGATGAGCTGCCCGGCGCTGATGTCCAGGGTCTTTGCCAGAATGACCGGGGCGAAGACCGCCTCCCGGCTGGGTGTGACCCGCAACGCCTCAAAGGTGCCCCCGGATACATGGAAGGCCAAAAAGGGCCTGTCCGCAAGGTCCAGCCTTCCGGCGGACCAAAGGGCGGCGGCGATATGTCCGTTCTGGTGGGAGGTGGTGTAGAAGGGGACGCCGGCCGCCTGGGCCGCCGCGTATCCCGCCGTCCTCCCCGCCAGAAAGCAGGGCATATACGAATCCGGGAGGCTCCGGGGGCGGTCCGAGACACACACCGCCAGGGGGCGCTGCTCCTCTTTGTCCATCAGCTCCCCCAGCATCTCCGGAAGCTGCCGGATATGATGAAAAAGAGCATCACTCTGCCGCAGGCCCAGCTCCCCCTTCCCCACCGGAAGGAATTTCCTGCTGTGGCAGACAGTGCTGCTCCGGGCGTCGTATTTGGCCGCCGAGGTGGTGTAGTTGCTGGTATCGATCCCCAGGAAATACGGCCTATCCAACTTCCGCTTCCCCGTCCTTCTGCCCGGCGGCAAGGCTCCGGGCGTATCCCCCCAGCACCCCGTTGACATAGGCCGGGTCGTCGTCGCCGCCGAATTTTTTGCTCAGCTCCACCGCCTCGTCGATGACCGCCCCCACGGGGGTGCCGAGGAAGGCGATCTCGCAGACGGCAAGGCGGAGGATGGAAAGGGTCACCTTGGGCAGGCGGTCCACCTTCCACTTTGTGGAAAAGCGCCGGATAACGCCGTCCAGCTCATCCCGGTGCTCCCGCACCGCCTCCGCGGCCTTCCGGGCGTAGCCGCTGACGGAAATATCCCGGCACTGGGCCGCGCCCTCCACCAGCTCCTCCACCGGGGCATCGTTAAAGATCATCTCAAACACAAGGGCAAACGCCTGCTCGCGGGCTTCCCGCCTGCTGGTCTGTGCCATACTCCCTCCACAAGAAAAACAAAGCCGCCCCCTTCCGCGCAGTAGAAGGGGGGCTTTTTCTTTTTATTCCTCGGTCGTTGTCTCCGCGGTGTCCTCAAAGTCCACCCCGGCGATCTGGAGGTTCACCTTGGAGACCACCACGCCGGTCATGTTCTGTACCGCTTCCTTGACATTGGCCTGGAGCTTTTTGGAAAGCTCCGGGATCTTCACGCCGTTTTTCACCTTCAGGCGGATGTCGATGATGGCCACCCCGTCCTCCAGCTGGATGGAGATGGGACGCAGGGGCTGCCGCTCCAGCCAGCCGCTGATGTTGGCGGGCATGGGCGCCAGGGCGGTGACCCCCTCCATATCGGTGGCGGTGTACCCGGCGATGGAAGCGATGACCTCCTGGGAGATCTTGAGGCTCCCCGCGTTGGAAACATATTTCTGTTCAGACATTTCTTCTACCTCCACTTTGCGGCAGATCTGTGCGTCTTCCATTGTTTTCTCCGGTCGGGAAAACGCTGTCAAAAAAATGGTATAATATCCACCATGAGGATATTATACCACATTTTTGGAACAGTACAACCTCTTATTTTCCCCGGCGGGAAATTTTTAGCATACTACTGGATCTCGATGATGGAGATATTGCTGTCCGGCACCTCCACCTCCCCCAGGATCACGTCCTTGATCTGGGCGGCTTCGCTGTCGGTCATGCCGCTGCACTTCACCAGCACGTCGATCTTATCCTCCTCCAGGTAGACCATGCACTCCTGGAAGCCCTTGGCCTTGATGAGGTTCTCGATCTTCCCCTCCGTCTCGATGGACTTCGCGATGTCCGCCGCCTCCATGGTGAGCTGCGTCATCTGGTCGGTGGTGAGGTTGGCGTCCTCCAGCATATACTTGAGGGCGTCGGCGGCCTCGTCCCTGGCCTTGGTGCGGGAGAGCTTCGCCTCCGCGAAGTAGGCCTCCCCGTAGGCGGCGGCCTCATCCGCCTTGCCGTTCTCCCCGCCGGTCCCGCCGGCTCCCTCCACCGCGCCGTCCACCGCTACCTTGCTGGTGTTCTCGAAGGTATCGCCGTTGGTCTTCACATACTCCCAGTTCAGGTAGACCGCCACGCTGAGGGCCAGCACCAGCGCCGAAAGTACGATGTGCTTTTTACTGATGATCATGTTCATTTTCATAGCTGCCAAAACCTCCATGCTGTTTCGTTCAGAGCTTTACCATATCTCACCCGGCGGTGAGCCGGGCGACCGATATGCGGGAGGAGGATAGATCGAGAGCCACCTTCACCGTATCCACCACCTTTCTCACCACCAGGGGATCATCGCCCCCTTCGCAGACCACCACCACACCCTTCACCTCCGGCTCCAGCCGGGCGGTCACCAGGGGACTTTTGCCTCCCGCCCCGTCCACCAGGATGTAGGTCTGCTCCGTCACCTGCTTTTCCTGGGTCTTTTTTTCGTCCTGGGCCCGGATGTCCTGCAGGATGTCGTTATTGACCTTCTCGGACTTCGCGTAGATGTTCTGGTAGCCGTTTTCCAGCGTCACCATCACCTGGGCCTTTCCCACCCCGTCCATCTGCTCCAGAATAGACTGGAGCCGCCCCTCCAGCTCGGAGGCGTAGGTCTTCGCCTCCGCCTCCAGGACGCCGGTCTTCTTTGCCTCCTGCCCGCCCTCCGGCAGGAAGGAGGACAGGCCGATGAGCAGGATCCCGCCGATCCCCAGCAGAAACACCAGGGTATTCAGGTTCAGCCGGTATTTCCCGATCTTCAGCGTCTGCTTTTCTTTCATGATCCCTCTCCATCGTATTCCAGCCGGATGGGGACATC
>JAETSQ010000040.1 GCA_021769525.1 Oscillospiraceae bacterium | reverse complement strand
CCGCCCTTTCCCATTCATGGGAAAGGGGGCGGCTCTGGAGGATATATCCCCCGCCGCGCCGGGAGGGGTGGCACAGCCGGGGCGGGCCGTCAAGGGCAAGCCGCCGCAAGCGGCGGTGCTACGCACCCTTGACTGCCCACTCCCGGCTGTGCTCAATAGTAGGCGGCGACGGGGGATATACCACCAGAGCCCCTATGCAAAAATGCGCGGGGACAACGATAGCTTTGGGACATTTTGTCTCAAAGTCACTACGCGATAATTTAGACTTTGCGGATAGAATGGCCGGGGTCTGCTGGGGGCCGCCTTGATAACCAAAACAGGGCGGCCCCCAGTGGACTCCGGCCATATCGCGCAAAAAAGCCGCCCCATTTTCAAGGACGACTTTCTGCGTAATGTGATAGTTTCATTCTGTTTTCTTGTATTTTCGTCAAAAACCTTGCGTTTTCGTGTTCCTAATGAGAGTTAATCATATGATAAGTGTACCCCCGTCAAAAATACAGAAATCCATAAATAAAAGCCCCGGACACCGCCGCTTGGAGGGCGGTGAGCACCCCGATCTCCCAGACGGCCGGGGTATCCCCGAAGACGATGCGGTTCCAGGCCCGGACCACAAAAAAGTACGCACCGAAACAGAGCACCGCACCCAGCAGTGTCACGGTGCTCCCGTACTGCTCCATCTTCTCCAAAAAGCACCGGTAGCCAAAGTAGAGCACCGGCACCGGCAGCCCCGCGTGGATGAGCCCCACCGCCAGGCTGAAGGCGGTGCTCCCGGTGTTCTCCATCAGGCAGGAGACGGCAAGAAAGGCGTAGAAAAGCAGGAACAGCCCGAAGAGGACCCCCACCCCTATGGCGACCCAGCTGACCACCCAGTATTTCCTCCCCTCGGTTTGATAAAAGCCCGCCGCAGCGGCGGGGTTATCCGCTCGTTTCACTCGCTCTACGCGAAAAGAGGGGCCTCACGGCCCCCCCTTTTCACACTTTTCCCCCGTGTGTGCGCAGGCCCCTGCTCCTGGGATAAAGTTTTTCTACAGCCTGAGCCCCCGGTCCCGGACCGGGGGCTCTAAGAGCCTATCTCTACCGGAAGCCGCCCTCCGGTCCGTTCCCCTGCTTGATGGCCTCCCTGGCGCTTTGGAGGATGGCCTGGCGGGTGGTCTTGATCTCGCTGAGGGCGCGGGCCACCGTCTCCTCGGTGGAGCGAAGCATCCCCTCCGAAAAATCGTAGGCGGCCTGCTTCATCTCCTTGGAGCGGAGATTGGCCTGGGTGAGCATCTCGGTGGCCTTGGCGGTGGCCTGGGAGGAAAGCTCATTGGATCGGGCGGTGGCCTGGGCCACCATGTCCGAGGCCTTCTGGCTGGCCTCGCTGAGCATCGCCATCCCCTTGGCGTTGGCCTGACGAACGATGGTGTCGTTGTCCACCAGGGCCTTGGCCCGCTCCTCCGCCTTGCGGATCAGGTCCTCCGCCTCCTTCTTGGCCATGGAGAGGATCTCGTTGCGGTCCGCTACCACTGCCCTGGCCTGCTTGATCTCCGAGGGAATGTTGAGACGGATGTCGTCGATGAGGTCCCGGATGCGCTCGGCATCCACCATGCATTTGCTGGTGAGGGGCAGAGTGACCGCGCTTTCCAGCACCTCATCCAGTTCATTGAGGATGGATTCCAGATTTGCCATCGGTGATACCTCCTTATTTTGATCCTTTGCCCGCGGTGAGCTTTTGGTGGATCCGCTCATAGACACACGGAGGCACAAATTGGGTGATGTCTCCCCCCAGACCGCCCACCTGGCGGACGATGCTGGAGGACAGGTACATATTCCGGGAGCTGGTGGTGAAGAAGATGGTCTCGCACTCCGGCAGGAGCTTGTGGTTGGTGAGGGACATCTGGAACTCGTACTCAAAGTCCGAGACGGCCCGCAGCCCCTTGACGATGGCGCAGGCTCCCACCCGCTGGATGTAATTCACCAGGAGGCCGTCGTCGCTGTCCACCCGGACGTTTTCCAGGCCTGCCTCCTCCGCCACCCGGCGGATCATCTCCACCCGCTCCTGGGGGGTGAAAAAGCACTTTTTCTCCTGGTTCACCGCCACCAGCACGATCACCCTGTCAAAGATGCCGCTGGCCCGCTGGATGATGTCCAGGTGCCCGTTGGTGATGGGATCGAAGCTGCCGGGGCACACCACCGTTTTCATCGGTCCCCATCCCCTTCCCCGCTGTCCTCCTCCGGCCTGCGGTAGAGGGTGAGCATGATCTTGCCATAGCGGTAGGTCTTCCTGCGGCAGAACTCTCCCACCCGCTCCGGCAGGGGCTCCTTCACTCTGGTCTCGCAGAGGATGGCCCCGCCGGGACTCATCTTCTCCACCAGCAGGGGCAGGGCCTCCGCCACCAGCCCCTTGTCGTAGGGGGGGTCCAGCAGGGCGATGTCAAAGGTCTCCCTGGTGGAGCGCAGGAAGGCGGCGTAATCCATGGCCGCCACCCGGCTGGCCGCCGCCAGGCCGGTGTGCTGGAGGTTCTGGCGGGTGATATTCTGGGACTCCCTGGAGCTGTCCACAAAGACGCAGAGGCGCGCCCCGCGGCTCAGGGCCTCGATGCCCAGCTGTCCCGACCCGGCAAAGAGGTCCAGCACCACGGCCCCCTCCACCTCAAACTGGAGGATGCTGAACATGGCTTCCTTTACCATATCGGTGGTGGGGCGGACCTCCAGCCCTTCCAGAGCGGCCAGTTTCCGCCCTCTGGCGGTTCCGGTGATAACTCTCAAACTTTTTTCCTCCTGCGGTGTTCGTTCCACCTCTATTATTGTTTATTTTCCCGGTTCTGTCAATCTTTTTCTTTTGTCAATGATAGAACCTTCAAAATTTTTCCTGTCAGTCCTGCTGCGCATCCTCCGGGGGACCGGCCTGTTCCGGCTCCGGGTGGAGCGCCGCGTAGAGCTTTTTGGCGGCGGGCAGCGTCATCCCCTTGACGGCCGCCAGCTCCTCCACACCGGCCCCGGCGATGGCCTTCCAGGTCTTGAAGTGCTTATAGAGGGCCGTGGCTCTCGTCTCCCCGATGCCCTCCACCTCCAGGAGGCGGGTGCCCACCGAGCTCTTCCGGTGGCTCTTGCGGGAAAACTCGATGCTGTACCGGTGGACCTCATCCTGGACGCCGGTGACAAAGGCAAAGACCCCCCGGTTGGCGCTGATGGCGATCTCCCCCTCCTGGGCGGTGATGGCGCGGGTGCGGTGGCGGCTGTCCTTCACCATTCCGAAGACCGGTATCTCCACCCCGCACCGCCGCAGCACCTCTTCCGCCACCGCCACATGGCCGGCCCCGCCGTCGATGAGCCACAGATCCGGCAGCCGCTCAAAGCCATCCGGCTTGTGGTCCTCCGGGTGGTCCCGGTGCTCCAGGTAGTGGGCCATCCGGCGGGAGAGCATCTGGTCCATGGCGGCGTAGTCGTCCGGCTGGGCCTGGTCCCGGATGGTGAAGCGCTTGTAGTTCTTCCGCAGGGGGCGTCCGTTTTCAAAGACCACCATCCCCCCCACGATGGTCTGCCCGCCGAAGTTGGAGATGTCGTAGGCCTCGATGTAGACCGGGGGCCTCTCCATCCCCAGCAGGATCCCCAGCTCCCCCACCGCCGTCATCTCCCGGCCGGTGCGGCGGGTGCGGGCGGCCAGGGCCTGGGCGGCGTTGTTCTGGGCCATCTCGATGAGGCGCAGGGGCTGCCCCCTGGTGGGGACGGTGATCTGGAGCTTCTTCCCCCGGTCCTCGGTAAGGAGCTGGGCCAACAGATCCTGGTCCGGGATGGCGCGGTCCAGGAAGAGCTCCGAGGGCCCGTCCCGGCGGCCCATGTAGTAGCTGAGGACAAATTCCCCCAGAACGGCTTCGATGCTCTCAAAGCAATCGAAGGTAAAATCTTTTTTGTCCCGCAGCCGCCCCTCCCGGAAGACCAGCACCGTCAGGTAGATGGTATCGGTGCCCTGCACCGCCGCCACCACGTCCAGGCTCTTGTGGTTGTAGGCCATCACCTTCTGCTGCTGAGAGATCTTCTCCATGGCCCGGATGCGATCCCGATACCGGGCCGCCCGCTCAAAGTCCAGCTCCTCCGCCGCCCGGTTCATTTTCTGGGTCAAAAGTTCCACCGACTGGACGCCGCCCCCCTTCACAAAGGTGAGAGCCTCGTTAAAGGCCTCGGCGTACTGCTCCGGGGTGATCTTCCCGGTGCAGACCCCCATGCACTGCTTGATGTGGAAGTTGAGGCAGGGCCGGGCTTTGCCGCAGTCCTCCGGAAAGCGGCGGGTGCAGGTGGGCAGCAGGAAGGCCCGGTTGGCCTCGTCCACCGTCTGCTTCACCACTATGGAGGAGGTGTAGGGGCCGATGTAGGTCATCTCCTTATCGGTCTTCTGCATCTCAAAGGTGATGCGGGGGTAGGGGCCGGGGGAAATGCCCACATAGAAGTACCCCTTGGCATCCTTCAGCAGGATATTGTACTTGGGGGTGTGGAGTTTTATCAGGCTGGCCTCCAGCACCAGGGCCTCGAACTCGCTGTCGGTGACGATGTAATCGAAGTCCCGGACATTCTCCACCATGCGGTAGACCTTGATCTGGTGCTTGTCCACCGAGCGGAAGTAGGAGGAGACCCGGTTCTTGAGGGACTTGGCTTTGCCGATGTAGATGATCTGCCCCTTGGCGTTCTTCATGATGTAGACTCCCGGCTCTTGGGGCAGGAGCTTGGTCCTTTGGTGGAGGGCCTCCACCACCGCCATATCCATCCCATATCCCCCTTCCCGAACCGTATGATAGCACAGAAAAGCCCAGAACGCGGTCCGGCGTTCCAGGCCCTTTCCGGCTGGGCTTGCTTTTCATTATACCGCTTTTCGGCCCCTTTGGCAAGCGCGCTACCTGCCGATGTCATACAGGCGCTGGTTGCAGTACATCTTGCACTCCGGAACCCCCTCCGGGTAGGCGGTGATGAGCTTGAGGGAATAGAGGTCGCAGGTGGTCTCCGCGTTGGTGCAGGGGTCCAGCAGCACAAAAAAGCTGTTCCCCACGCTTTTGAGAAGGCCGGATACCGAGATGGTCTCCCCGGTGCCGATGAGGAACTTGCAGACCACAAACCGGCCTATGGACTTGCAGATGCGCTCCTGGAGGGTCTTGTTATCCACCTCCTGGGTCACAACGGTTTCCATGATAGGACTGGGCAGGGTCACCTCCGGCATATTGGACAGCTGTGCAGACATTGCACATCAACTCCTTATTATCTATGGATGCGGCCCATACTTACCGCATGGAGCCGTCGCCCTATCCTATGCCGAAGGACCGGGGAAAGTGTTTGCCCTAAAACGCGCTGTACACAAAGGCCACTTCCCCCTCCGGGGCGCAGAGCCAGAAGGCCAGCAGCCCCAGAGCCGCCAGGAGATACCAGGTGTACCGGGCGGCGGGGTGGGCAAAGACCCAGCCCTTACCGGTCGTAATAATAGTCGATAAGCGCTTTATCAACCGCAAGCCACCCCTTCCATCCCAGGTGCATCACGTCGCACATGAGGTATTCGTCGTACTCATAGCCGGTGAGGTCCAGCGTCCGGACGCCGTATTCCTGGGTGATCTCCCAGACATTGTGGTAATATTCATCCCGGCGGTCCGCAGTGAAGCCGGTGTAGTCGCTCCAGGGCCCGTGGAGGGGCACATGGATGAACAGCGGCTCGATGCCCTTCTCCCGGCAGACGGTAAAGAGCACCCGCAGGTCATCGTACTCCTTGGACTGGGAGTAGGTGAGGTCCTTGTCCCGGTCCTTCTGCCGCTCCAGCCGGGAGCCGATGTAGGTGGTGTAGTAGTCGTTCAGCATCCAAAAGTCGTTGTTGTCGCTCATGGCCTTCCCCTGGGCCACGGCGGCCTCTGTCTCGGCAGCCCAATCGATGGCGGGCAGCTCCCCAGGGGCGGGGTAGTCCTCCCCCTCCTCCAGGATGCCCCGGACCGAGACCTTGTCCTTCATGTCCCAGAGCTGACGCCGGACGGCGTAGTAGGGGGCCAGAAAGCCGGTCTTCACCCCGGACCAGAGGGTGGGGTTTGCGGTGTGCGCCGCCAGGGCAGCGATAGCCGGGTCCACCGGGGAGGCGTTTGGCATCGCCTTGTATTCTTCCAGCAACTCCGCCACCCGGCGGGAAAGATAGACCTTCACCTCATCGGAGAGGCTGTCGTCCCGGAGCAGCTCCAGATACTGCTGGGGGGAGAAGTTTGCCATGAACAGGTCGGGAGCGATGCCCTCCGGCACGTAGGACTGGGGAGAGGTGATGAGCACCACCTTCCTGCCCCGGAGGGAATCCCCCGAAGCGGCGATCTCCAGGGCGTGGATGAGGGACTGGCAGGAGCCCCGGCCGATGATGTCCACCTGGAATCCCGCCCGCCGCCCGGCGAAGAAATTGGCCGGGTGGGTGGAGATCTCAGTCGTCCTCAGCTCGCTGGAACCGAAGATCAGCAGGGTGTCCCCTTGGGCGGCGGACTGCTCCACCAGATACCGCCCGGTGATCTTCTCGGTGTGGTTCACGTCCCCCACGCTGTCCCGCCAGGGGGGCATGGTGCCGGTGATGGCGGCCCCCACCCCAAAAAAGGCCAGGGAGACCGCCAGGACCATGGCAACGGCAGGCAGCAGAATTTTTCCGGCTGTCTTCATCCCTGCTTCTCCCGAATGAGGGCGGCGATGGCCGCCGGTGTGGCGATGCTCTCACGGGGGAGGGCCGCCGGGTCCAGCGAGACCCCAAAGGCCTCCTCCAGCCCCATCACCAGCTGGATGGCAGCGAAGGAATCCAGCAGCCCCTCCTCAAAGAGGTTCAGCTCCGGCTCGATCTCCTCCACATCCGCGCCGCAAAGCTCCGCGACGATCTCCGCGATCTTCTGTTCCATATCGTTCACGCTCCTTATATCTTGCAATTATGGGGCTCCGCCCCATACCCCGCCAGCTTTTTTCTTAAAAGAAAAAAGCTGGGCAAAAAAGAATTGCCATTTGTAATAGTCAACTGCTTCCAGGTCCACTCTCTTGTCCCGCAAGGCCCGTTCCCAACGACCGAAAAGCCAGGACTCCAAACAGCCGCTGCCGGGGAATATCCCCATCGTGTAGGTCCTGGGATGACCTGCTGCGTTGTAAACACCTTGGCCGTTCTTCTTTTTGCTTCTTTTTCTTCTTTCGCAAGAAGAAAAAGAAGTGGGGGCTGGGGCAACGCCCCAGATCGGCATCAGCCCAGTCTGCCGGAGAAGATCAGCAGGCCGAAGGCGAAGAGGTGGAAGGTCACCAGGACGCAGCAGACCTGCCCCCAGCCCTTCTTCTTCAGCTTCCGGAAGGGCTTCCAGTGGAGGTCCAGCGCCTCATTGACGCACATCAGGGCGCTGTGGTAGGCGCCGTACACCAGGTAATGGGGGGCAAGGCCGTGCCAGACCCCCATGGTCATCATAGTGAGGATATACCCCAGGTAGGAGGCGGTGCGCTGGTTTTTGAACCACTTGCGCTTCAGGGCGGCCATGGCGAAGCGGGTATAAACATAGTCCCGCAGCCAGGTGGACAGGGAGATGTGCCACCGGGCCCAGAAGTCCTTCATATCCACGCTGAGGAAGGGCTGGTTGAAGTTTTCCGGCACCCGGATGCCCAGGATGTACCCCGTCCCGATGGCCATGCTGGAGGAACCGGCAAAATTGAAAAACAGGAAAAAGGTGTAGCCGTACATATAGGAGAGAGTGGGCAGGAATCCCTTCCCCGGCAGGGGCGCCAGCCAATACTGCCAGATGAGCCCTCCCAGGGCGATGGCGGAAACGGCCCCGCCCACGAGCTTCCAGACCCCCCGGCGCAGCAGCTCCAGGTATTCCTCCGGGGCAAGCTCCCGCTCCAAGTCCCCCAGGAAACGGCGGCACCGGTCGATGGGGCCGGAGCTCACCGAAGGGAAAAACAGCAGGAAATAGCTCCACTGAAAAAAGGTAAGGCCCTTTACAGTCCCGTCGTGGAGGTTCAGCAGCACCTCCACCGCCCGGAAGGTCATATAGCTGATGCCCAGCAGGCGGAAGACGGCGAAAACAGACCACACCTCCCCCACCTTTACAAAGGCCAGGGGGAGGATGGCGAGGACCACCGCCAGCCAGAGGAAAGGCCGCTTCTGCAAAAAGCGGCGAAAGACCAGGAACACCACTGCCTGCCAGAACCAGAAGAGGACCAGGGCAGGAAGCTGCCCCCCTTCCCCGAAGACGATGCAGAGCATGATGACCGAAAAGGCGAAGCCGTAATACCGGAGCGGCCTTCCCATGAGGCCGATGACCACCGCCGGAAGCAGGAGCAGGACCAGGATGTAAAAGAACAGCAGGCCGGAATAGGGGGTCATGGCGCGCCCTCCTCCAGGCTGGCAGCCAGGGCTTTCTTGTCGATCTTGCCGTTGACGTTGAGGGGGAAGGACTCCACTACGATCAGTTTCCGGGGGATCATATAGGCGGGGAGATAAGCCGCCGCCTGCTTCTTCAGCTGGATGGAGCGCTTCAGGGATGTGAGGCCGTCCGCCTCCCGCAGCAGCAGAAAGGCCGCCAGATACTGCACCTTCTGGTCGGCGTCCCGCACCGGCACCACCGCCGCCCGCTGGACGTTGGGGAGCTTCTGGAGGTTCGCCTCCACGTCCTCGATCTCGATGCGGTAGCCGTTTAATTTCAGCTGATTATCCACCCGGCCGCAGTAGTAGTACAAGCCGTTTTTCCGGTAGCACAGGTCCCCGGTGCGGTAACCCCGCAGGCCGCTCTCCGGGTGGGTGAAGAAGGCTTTTTCGGTGAGGTCCGGGCGCCCGAAGTATCCGGGGCCGACGGTGGGCCCCAAAATCAGCAGCTCCCCCGTCTCCTCCTCCCCGGCGATCTCCCGGCCCGGCTCCCCCAGAGCCAGGGTCACGCCGTCGATGGCGCCGCCGATGGGGATGGGGCGGCTGTCCTTTCGCATCTCGTCGGTGATCTCGGCGGCGGTGACCAGGACGGTGGCCTCGGTGGGGCCGTAGGTGTTCAGCACCTGGGCCGCCGGGAACCGCTCCGCCAGGGCGTCGCAGAGGGTATGGGTCAGCACCTCCCCGCAGAACAAAAACTGCCGCAGATGGGGGATCAGCTCCTGGGCGAAAGCCCCGGACTGGATGCAAAGCTCCGCAAAGGAGGGGGTGGAGACCCACAGGGTCAGCCCCGATTCCCGAAGGCAGCCGAAAAGCTCCCGCAGGTCGGCGGCCATCCTGTGGTCCACCGTAAAGAGGGTCATCCCCCGGCTGATGCCGGCGTAGACCGCGCAGCCGGAGACATCAAAGGAATAGGAGACCTGGTGGAGGACCGTTCCCCCCTCCTCCGGGTACCAGGGCAGCAGCCCCGCGCAGAAGGCGTCCAGGTTCCCCGCGGTAATGGGCACCCCCTTGGGCCGTCCGGTGCTGCCGGAGGTAAAGAGGATATAGGCGGGGTCCTCCGGACCCACCCAGCTTTCCGGGGGGACGGAGCCGGGGACGGCAAAGATCCCCTCCAGGTCCGCCGGAGCCAGGACCTTCGCCCCGGCGTCCAGCTCCCGGCCGGTGAAGTCTACGATCACCTTGGGGGCCACATCCGCCACGATCTGGGCGGCCCGGTCCTCCGGCACCACGCTGTCGATGGGGACGTAGGCCCGGCCGGCCTTCAGGGCGCCGAAGACGCAGGAAAGGAAGCCGGTCTCCTTATCCCCGCAGATGACCACCGGGGAGCGGTCCTCCCCCAGGGTATCCAGCAGCCACCGGGCAAAGGCATCGGACCGGGCGTCCAGCTCCCGGTAGGAAACGGTCTCCTGCCGGTCCACCAGGGCGGTCCGCTGGGTCTTGGCAAAAAACTTCAGCTGTTCCAGTACGGTCATAGGGCGATTCTCCTTATATAGGCTCCGCTGTCAGCTGGAGGGCGTAAACAGCGTCCCCCTCTATCTCAAAGCAAAGGGCGGGGTTCCCCGGCTCCTGGGAGGTCTGGTAGACCATGAGGTACTCGTCCCCGCCGGTGGGCTCCCCGTAGGCTGCGATCACATCCGCCTTTTTGGAGCCCACCTTGATTCCCTTGGAGGTGGAGGCCTCCCCGCTGGTGGAGTAGATCTCCCCGATGAGGTCCCCTTCCGGCAGGGGATGGGTGTAGAACTCCGCCGCCGGATAGATGTAGGTCTTGTCCAGGCCGTCGTAGGCGCAGGAGCGCCCCTCCGAATATTCGTAGCCGTCCCCCATCCGGGAAAAGACGGTCTCGATGTTGTCCTGGATGCGGTAGGTGCTGCCGCTCACCGTCAGTACCAGGTCATCCTCCCCGAAGCCGGGGGCCGCCTTCTGGCCTCCGCAGCCGGCGCAGAGCAGCAACGCCGCCGCCAACAGGGCGGCAAAGATCCTCTTTCTCACTTTCCTGTTCCTCCTTACCAAATTTCCGGGCCGTAGCCGTCCCAGCCAAAGACCGGCGGCTCCATATTCAGCCGGATGGGAGCCAGCGCCCCATGCTCCGCCTCGTAGGCCGCGATCTCGTCCTCCGCCTGCTTCTGGGCCTTTTCCGCCAGGAGCAGGGCCTTGGAGGCCTCCGGCTCCGCCCGTCCCTTCAGGCGCTGGGGCTCGGCGGCCGGGTCGTGATCCTCCGGGCAGGGGTGCCCCAGGTACTGCCGCAGCTCCTCGTTCTGTTCCTCGCCGAGATACCCGGCGTCAATGGCGTTCTGTCCCCACCGGTGGGTGCGGTAGAATTCCTCATCCCCTTTTAGGAAATACTGGTAGATGATCCTGCCCCGGCGGGCCCGGTAGCTTTCCAGGTCCGGGTCCAGGTGGTACCAGGTCCCGTCCACCTTGGCCATCATCCAGGCGTGGTCCATGGCGTCCCCCTGGATGCTGAAGATAAAGCCCGGTATGTACTCCGCTTCCAGCCCCATCTCCCGCAGCAGCAGGGTGAGCGCCGCCGCCTGGTCCTCACACATCCCAATATCGAACCGCAAAACGCTGACGGTGCGGTTTTCCAGGAAGGAGACCGGGGTATCCGGGTCCTTTTGGTAGATGCGCCAAAGCTCCGGACAGACCGCCTCCCCCTTGGAGACGTTCTGCACCAGGTAATCGTACCCCGCCTTGGCCTTCTCATATTCGGTCATACCGGGGGTGGTGAGCTCCTCCGCGATCTGGCGGGCCAGCCACCGGGCGTAGCTCTCCACCGGCTCCGAAGGGATCCGGGGCTCCTCCGCCGACGGTCCCGGCACGGATACGTCCGGTCCCGAAGCGCCGGGATCCGGCTCTGGCGCAGGGTTGCCGGCCCCCTCCGCAGGCGGGGCGGGGACCTGGGCAGAGACCGATCCCGCCGGGGGCGGCGTCCCCTGCAAAGACGGCGCCGGAGGCTCCGGCAGCTCCCTATCCCAGAAGGCGTCCCCGACGCAGAGGCCCACCAGGACCAGCGCCGCCAGGCAGACCAGCAGGCGGTTTTTTACCCTTGCGTCCATCTCGTTCACTTGCACATCCCTTCAGAACACACTGCCCCCTCTGTGACGGGCAGACGTTTCCTTTTGATTATACAACAAGAAAACCGCCATATCAAGACAGTATGACTTTTTCGGCACTTATTTTCTTTTCCGGCTCCGGCGGGCGGCCGCCGGGCCTAATCAAAGGTGGGGCCGTAGCCCTCAAAGCCGAAGACCGGCGGCTCCAGGTTCAGGCGGATGGGGTCCATCTCCCCGTGCTCCGCCTCCCAGGCGGCTACCTCCGCGTCGGCCTCCCTCCGGGCCCGCTCCACATCCACCTCGTCCCACCGGTCCCTGGTGCGGGTCTCCGGCTGGAGGGGGTAGTCCTGGGGGCAGGCGCGGCCCAGCCAGCTTTGGCGGACCTCCTCTTTCTGTTCCCCGGTGAGCCAGGAGGTCCCCAGGGTCCCCTCCCCCCACTGGTGATGGCGCCTCATCTCCTGGTCCCCCTTGAGGAAGTAGAGATAGCGCACTCTGTCCCGGCGGGCCCGGTAGCCCTCCAGCTCCGGGTCCATGTGATACCACACCCCGTCCACCTTCGCCTGCACCCAGGCGTGGTCCATGGGCTCCCCCGCCAGGGTGAACATAAAGCCGGGGAGGTACTCCGCCTCCATCCCCATCCCCCGCAGCAGCAGCACCAGGGCTGCCGCCTGGTCCTCGCACATCCCCACGTGGAACCGCAGGATGCTCAGGGCCCGGTTTTTCAGGTAGGGGATGGGGGTGTCCGGGTCGGCGCTGTAGATGCGCCAGATCTCCGGACAGACCAGATCGTCGCTGGTGACGCTGTCCAAAAGGTGATCGTAGGCCGCCTTGGCCTTTTCATATTCGGTCATGCCGGGGCGCTCGATCTCCGCCAGCGTCTGCCGCACCAGCCAGTCCACGTAATCGTCTACCGGCTCTTCCGGCCCATACGGGGTGAAGGA
>JAETSQ010000039.1 GCA_021769525.1 Oscillospiraceae bacterium | reverse complement strand
GCCACGGGGGCCGGAGCGGCAGCCGGGGCGGCGGCTACGGGGGCCAGAGTGGTGCTGACGATCTCGGCCTGGGTCTCGGTGACATCTACCTCATAGTTCTTCCCGTTCAGATTCACAAGATATTTCATGATAAAACTCCTCCTCAATCAACTTTCTTAATGGAATTGAAGCTCAGGCGGTTCATGGGAACGCCGGATTCCTTGCTGACGATGGACATGAGCACCGCGGCGGTCTCCTCGTCCACGCCCTCCAGCGCCACCGGGGCCCCCTTGATGGAACGGAAATCCAGGCGGCTGAGGGGGATGCCGGTCTTATCGCTGATGATGGCCATGATGGTAGCGGCGGTGGGCTCATCCACATTCTCCAGGGTCAGGCCGGCGGGCCGGACTGGAGCGGCGGGAGCGGCGGGAGCCGCAGGGACCGGAGCCGGAGCGGCCGGGGCAGGGGCAGCGGCGGCAGCCGGAGCCTTCTTCCCGCCCATCACGGTCCCCAGCACCTTGGAGAGGATGACGATCATCACCGCCAGGATGGCGAGCTCCATCAGCACCACCAGCATCCCGATGAGGGAAAGGAGCAGGGACTGGCCAAAGGTCAGAGTGCCGATGGGCGTAAGCATATTGTTGAGCATCTCTTACCCCTCCTTAGTCGGCGATCTTGCGGATGGTGTACTGGTAGGTGTTCTTTTCGCGCTCGGCGCGCTTGTCAAAGAAGGCTTCCGCCTGGGCCGGGAAGGCGATGTAGGAGAGGACGTCCTCATCGCTCCTCGCCTTTGCGCCGATCTCCGCCTTGGCGGCCTCAAAGCCGGGGGCCAAGGTATCGGCATAGCGGCCCTGGATGGGCTTCTCGTCCCCCAGGATCTGCCGGCGGACTTCCTCGTTGATCTTGCCGGGGGCGCGGCCGTACTCGCCCCGGAGGTAGCTCTTGATCTCCTTGGAGACGTTCTTATACCGCTGGCCGGCCAGGACGTTGGCAGTGGCCTGGACCCCCACCATCTGGCTCATGGGGGTGACGAGAGGAGGATACCCCAGGTCCTCCCGGACCTTGGGGGTCTCGGCCAGCACCTCCGGGAGCTTATCCAGCTTGTTCTGGGCGGTGAGCTGGGCCACCAGATTGCTGAGCATCCCGCCGGGGACCTGGTAGATGAGGGCTTTGCTGTCGGTGGTCATCACCACGGGGTTCAGCTGGCCGCTCGCGAGGTACTCCGCCTGGATGGGCTTGAAGAAGTCGTTGATCTTCTTGAGGACCTTCTCATCCACGTCCACCTCAAAGCCGGCGGACTTCATCATGTAGACCAGGGTCTCGGTGGGGGGCTGGCTGGTGCCGCCGGAGAAGCTGGAGATGGCGGTATCCAGGACATCGGCGCCGGCTTCCGCCGACTTCAGCAGGGTGGCGATGCCAAGGCCGGTGGTGCAGTGGGTGTGGACTACCACCGGGAGCTGCACCTCTTCCTTCAGGGCCTTCACCAGGTTATAAGCCTCGGTGGGGCCCATGATGCCGGCCATATCCTTGATGGTGATGGTCTGGACCCCCAGCTTCTTCATCTCCAGGCCCACCTTGACGTAATTTTCCAGGTTGTGGATGGGGCTGATGGTGTAGCAGATGGCGCCGGAGGCGATGGCCCCCGCCTTGAGGGTCTCATCCACCGCTACCTTGATGTTCTCCACGTCGTTGAGAGCATCGAAGATGCGGATGATGTCCATGCCGTTTTCCACCGACTTGCGGACGAACATCCGGACCACGTCATCGGGGTAGTGCTTATAGCCCAGGATATTCTGGCCCCGCAGCAGCATCTGGAGCTTGGTGTTGGGGCAGGCGGCACGGATCTTCCGAAGCCTCTCCCAGGGGTCCTCGTCCAGGTAGCGCAGACAGGAATCGAAGGTGGCTCCGCCCCAGCACTCCAGGGAGTAGTACCCCGCCTTGTCCAGCTCGCCCAGGATCGGCTCGAACTTCGCGAAGGGGAGCCGGGTGGCGATGAGGGACTGGTTCGCGTCCCGGAGGACGGTTTCAGTGAATCCAATTTTCATACAAACACCTCCATATATTGATTGGAAATCCAAATTTCACCCACTATATCTTACCAGAACGGCGGGGGATTTTCAAGGATTTTCTTTCCCCTGTGCCCCCACATCAAAATTTTTGGAGACTTTTGGCAGTTGGGGCAAAATTTTTATTATTTTTTTGACAATTTCGGCCCCTCCCCTGTTTTGTTGCACCGGGTTGCGGCGGTGTAACGCCAAAGTGCTGGTCAACCGGGGCGGCATGGGCTATAATAGGACCTGTCACCGGCGGCAAATGAAAACGATACAGGAGGGCATTATCACCATGACCTTTGGAGAAAAACTTTTGAAGCTGCGCAAGGAGCAGGGCCTCTCCCAGGAGGGGCTGGCGGAAAAGCTGGCGGTGAGCCGCCAGGCGGTATCCCGGTGGGAGAACGAGGGCATCCTTCCCGACTGCGGAAATCTTTTGGAGCTGAGCCGGCTGTTCGGAGTCAGCACCGATTATCTCCTCAACGACGATTACCGGAGCGACGGGGACCTCCCCGCCGTCCGCCGCGCCCAAAACCGGTTGGAGGAGGAAAAGGAGCGCCAGGGGGTGATCCTGCTGCTGGCGGGGCTCCACGCGGTCTTCCTGCTGCTGGCCATAGGGGCCTGGGAGGCCAGGGGAAACCTTTTTGCTGTGGTGCTCTGCTGCGCCGCCAGCCTGGGGGATATCCTCTTTGTGGAGGCCTATCTCCGCAGCGGCCACGCCCCGGCCCAGGAGGTCCCCGGCCTTCGCCGCCGCTACTACCGGCTGGGGGTCTGGTTTTTTAGCTGGCTCCCGGTGCAGTGGATCTGCCAAAGGGTGTTCTCCCTCTGGCCCATCAGCTACCTGCTGTATTGGGTCATCCGCATCGCTGTCTGGCTGCTCCTCTGCCTGGGGGTGTGGTGCCTGCTGCGGGAGGAGAGATAGCAAACGGCCCCGCCCCCGGAAAAACTCCCAGGGCGGGGCCGCTTTCTGTTTCTTTTCGTATTATGTTATGGCATTATGCGCCGCGGCGCAGATAGGCCATCAGCGGCTTGCAGACGGCAGTGCCCACCACACCGGCGGCCAGCATCTCCACGATGCAGTTGAGGCTGGCGATGGTGATGAACACATCCCGCAGGGGCATAGCGTTAAAGAACAGCCACATGGAACCCAGCACCATCAGGCTGTGGAGCAGGGTGGCCAGGATGCAGCTCACCGCCAGAGCGGGGACATCCTTCCCAAAGAGCCCCTTGAACAGCCGGTACAGCAGGGCGGCAAAGACCCCCAGCAGGATGCGGGGAACGATGCACATCACCAGCGACTGCACCGGTGCGCCGCTGAGGAAGGGGGAAAAGAGGAGGTCGGCGGGGCTGGCGGCGAAGAAGGTGGCTTTGATCATCGCCAGCACCCCAAAGGCCCCTCCCAGTATCCCGCCGTAGGTGGGCCCCATAAGGATGGCCCCGATGATGACGGGAATGTGCAGGATGGTGATGGAGATGGGCGGGATCATGATGAATCCCAGGGGGGTGAAGGCCATGGCGGCCTCCAGGGCGATGAGCAGGGAAAGCTGAACGAGTTTGCGGGTCTTGCCGGTGGTTCTTGACATAGGGATCTTCCTCCTTGCTGCTGCTCCCAAAGGGATGCAGCGCATATGAATTTATGGAAACGCCCAGGCGGGCGCTTTCACCCTATTTTTCGTTTTTGTGGTACAGCGCCAGCAGGCCATCCAGCAGCAGGTCGTCATCCAGGATGATGGGAGTGCGGCAGTGGGGGATGACCGGCGCCGCCAGGCCGCCGCAGGCCACCACCGTGGCCTCCTTCCCCATGGCCTCCCGGTACCGCTGGATCATCCCGTCCACCATGCTGGCGGCCCCCAAGATGGTGCCGGACTTGATGCAGTCGATGGTGTTGGTGCCGATGGCCTGCCGCACCGGACTATCCAGGCTGATGTGGGGCAGCAGTGCTGTGTTATTGGAAAGGGCCCGCAGGGAGATCATCACCCCCGCCATGATGGAGCCCCCCAGGAAACACCTGTTTTCATCCACCACCAGGATCTTGGTGGCGGTGCCCAGGTCCACCACAATGGCGGGAAGGGGGTACTTCACCATGGCCCCCACCGCGGCAGCCAGCAGGTCCGCCCCCAGCTCCTTGGGGTTATCGATGCGGATGTTGAGGCCGGTCTTCATCCCCGCCCCCACCAGCATGGGCTCCACCTCCGGGCAGAGGAGCCGCACCGCCTGGCAGAGGGCGGTGGAAAGGGGCGGCACCACCGAGGAGACGATGGCCCCCTTCACCGCCGGGAGGTCCACCTGGTAAAGGCCCAAAATACGGTCCAACATGGCGGCGTACTCGTAGGAGGTGCGGGCGGCGTCGGTGCTCAGACGGACGGAAAAGCGGAGCTCCTCCTCCTGGTAGCCCCCCACCACGATGTTGGTATTGCCGATGTCCACAGCCAGGATCATAACCGCTCCCGCTCCCTTTCTTTTGTATTTTCCGGTGATAGTTTAGCGCAAAAAAGCGCCGTTGTCAATGGGGCGGAGAGCCTTCGGCCAATCTGGGCTGCCGCCCAGCCCTGCCTTCTTTTTTCTCACCCGTGAGAAAAAAGAAGCAAAAAAGAACGTCCGGACTTCGTCCGTTTTTCGCCCTACCCGGAGCGGGAATAAACCCCGCTCCTTACTTTTATACAAAACGCAAGTGACTGCCTGGAGTCTTAGGTGGACTCCCTCCGTCTCGCTTCGCTCGACACCTCCCTCGAAGAGGGAGGCTTGGCCCCTGCGGGGGGAACCCCTCCTGTCACCTTCGGCCAGCCCTAACGGTCCGCTTCGCGTCCCTTCGGGCACGTGGGCTGCGCCCAACCCTCCCCTTTCAGGGAAGGGTTGCGGGAGGGGCAAGCCCCGCCCCTGCATTACTCTCCAAAATAAAAAATCCCCAAGCGGACCACTCTTTTTTCCGGTATGAATTGTCAAATCCCCCCTCTGTAGGGTATAATAAGTTAGTTATAGTTGCTTCATTCAAAGGGAGGGCTTATTTTTATGAAAAACAGCATCCAGATCCCGCCGGAGGTAAAGCACATCCACTGCATCGGGGTGGGCGGCTCCGGGATGTTCCCCATCATCCAGATCCTCTTGAGCCAGGGGTACGAAATTTCCGGCAGCGACAACAACGAAAGCGACATCCTCGCCATGGAGCGGCAGCTGGGGGTGAAGGTGACCCTGGGCCATTCCCCGGAAAATCTTTCGGGGGCCGACCTGGTCCTCTACTCCGCCGCCATCATGGCGGATAACCCGGAGCTGGCGGCTGCCAAGGAGCGGGGCATCCCCCTGTGGGAGCGGGCCAGGATGTTGGGGGCCATCTCCAGCCATTACGGGGAATCGGTGGGGGTCTGCGGCACCCACGGCAAGACCACCGTCACCGCCATGCTCACCCAGATCCTCTACGGGGCCGGGGCGGACCCCTCCGCCGTCATCGGCGGGAAGCTGCGGGCCATCGGCGGCTACGGCCGGGCCGGGAAAAGCGACCTCTTCGTCTACGAAGCCTGCGAATTTCGGGACACCTTCCTTTCCACCTACCCGGATACCGCCGTGGTGCTGAACATCGACGACGACCATCTGGACTACTTCGGCACGGTGGAAAACGCCATGCGGTCCTTCACCAAATTTGCCGGGATGGCCCGGCGGGTGCTGTACAACGGCGATGACGAAAACACTGTCCGGGCCATGGCCGCGGCGGACACGCCGGAAAAGCTCACCTTCGGCTGGCGGGAGACGAACGACTTCTGGCCCGCCGATATTCAGCGGCAGGACGGCCTCTGCCGCAGCTTTACCCTGATGCACCGGAAGGAAGCCCTCTGCCGCCTCACCATCCATGTCCCTGGGGAGCACAACATCCTCAACGCGGCGGCGGCGGCGGCCATGGCCTGGCTCCTGGGGGTATCCCCGGAGGAGATCGCCCGGCATCTGGAGGCCTTCACCGGGGCGGGGCGCCGGTTCGAGGTGCTGGGGAAGGTCCGCGGCGTCACCATCGTGGACGACTACGCCCACCACCCGGCGGAGCTGGCCGCCACCCTGCGGGCGGCGAAGGAGCTGGATTTCCGGCAGGTGTGGGCGGTGTTCCAGCCCTTCACCTTCTCCCGGACCTACCTGCTGCTGGAGGACTTCGTTTCGGCCCTCTCCATCGCCGATCGGGTGGTACTCAGCCCCATCATGGGCTCCAGGGAAAAGAACCAGTGGGGCATCCGGAGCAGCGACCTGGGGGAGAAGATCCCCGGCTGCGTCTGCCTGCCGGGCTTCCGGGAGATGGCGGACTACGTGATGGAAAACGCCCAGGAGGGGGACCTGGTCATCACCCTGGGGTGCGGGGACATCTACAAATGTGCCCGGATGATGCTGAACGAAAAAAGCCCCGCGGCCGCATCCCGCCCCTAGTTTGCATAATGCCCGGAACCTCAAATAACAAAAGCAAAGGAGCATCATACCATGCGCAGAAGACGCTACCGCTACCGCCCCAATAAGGTCCAGAGCGCGGTGGGGATCGCCGCGGGCGGGCTTTTTATCCTGCTGGGCCTCTTTTTCGTCATCCCCACCTTCGGGTTCTTTGGGGTGATTTGGACCCTCTTCGCGGTAGGCATCACCATCAGCAACGCCTACGCGGCCTTTTCCGGCAAGGGCTACGGCAGCCTGGAGATGGAGGAAAGCGGCGCCCCTGGGGAGGGCGGCGGCCCGGACTTTGAGGAAAGGCTCCAGAAGCTCCAGCGGCTCTACGACCAGCGGCTCATCACCCGCGAGGAATACGACCGGAAGCGGGCGGAGATCCTGGCGGAAAAGTGGTAGGCCGGGACGGACGTCTCTATCCTGCCGGAAAGGACATAGAATGATGAACACACCTGCGGAGATCGCGAAGAATTACATAACCGTCGGCGAAGGGAAGGCCCGCCTGCCCCTGGGGAGGATGTTCCTGCTGGCGGTGCTGGCGGGGCTGTACATCGGCCTGGCGGGGCTGGGAGCGTCGGTGGCCTCCGCCGGGGCGGGGAGCGCCGGAGCCGGGCGGCTCCTCAGCGCCTGCGTCTTCCCCGCCGGGCTTACCATGGTGCTGCTGGCGGGGAGCGAACTTTTTACCGGCAACTGCCTCATCCTTATCCCGGTGCTGGAGGGGAGGGTCTCCCCCGCTGCCCTGGCCCGGAACCTCCTGGTGGTCTACCTGGGGAACTTCCTGGGGGGGCTGCTGGCGGCTGCCGGGGCGGTGTACAGCCACACCTTCCGCCTCTTCGGGGATGGCCTGGCCGCCGGGGCGGTCTCCACCGCCGCCGCCAAGTGCTCCCTCTCCTTCGGGGACGCCTTCCTCCGGGGGGTGCTCTGCAACCTGCTGGTCTGCCTGGCGGTTTGGATGGCCATGGCCGCCAAGGACGCCGCCGGCAAGGTGGCCGCCCTCTTCTTCCCCATCTTTCTCTTTGTCCTCTGCGGATTTGAGCACTGCGTCGCCAATATGTACTACATCCCTGCCGGACTGCTGGCCCTGGGGGATCCGGTCTACGCCGCCGCCATCGGGGAGGCTCCCGCCGCCCTCACCTGGGGGAACTTCCTCCTGGCAAACCTCCTGCCGGTGACGCTGGGGAACCTCCTGGGCGGGATGGCCCTGGCCGCCGGGTACTGGGGAGCGTATCTGAAGAAGTAAAGGCGAGACAGCCCAATCAACCCCACTATACAAAAAACAGGACAGCCTTCAAAAAGAAGCTGTCCTGCTTTTTTGTTCTGCACCGCCAGGAGAGAAGTGACAGCCCGGCAGCACCTAAACAGTTTATTTCCCTTCGCTCTTCTTCTTGGCAATGATGGGCTTCAGGACCGGCCACAGCAGAGCGATCACGCAGATGACCATGATGACGCCGGTAACAGGCCGGGACAGGATGTTCATCGTCGCCGCCAGGAGGGTATCGCCATCGGCGATGGTGTAGGCGCGGCGCAGGTTGGATTCGCAGATGACACCCAGCACCAGGCCCAGGATCAAAGCGGAAGAATTGAACTTGCAGGTGACGATGACAAATCCGATAACACCGGAAATAGCCATAAGGATAACGTCAACCGCCGTGTTCTTGGTGGCGTAGGCGCCGATGGTGGCCATCATGATGATGGTGGGGCCAAGGACGCTGTAGGGGATGGCCAGGACCTTTACGAAGATCTTCGCGATAATGACCGCCGCGATGACCATGACGATGTTGGCGACGAGCATGGAGGCGAAGGTGGCGGAAAGGAACTGGGGCTGATTGACCAGCAGCAGGGGGCCCATGGTGACACCCTTGAGGACCAGAGCGGACATCATGATGGCGGCGGCGTTGCCTCCGGGGATACCGAGGCTCAGCAGCGGGACCATGGCGCCGCCGGTGGCGGCGTTGTTGCCGCTTTCGGGAGCGGCGATGCCTTCCAGGCAGCCGGTACCGAACTTCTCAGGGGTCTTGGAGATCTTCTGCTCCATGGAGTAGCAGAGGAAGGAAGCGATGGTGGCGCCGGCGCCGGGGAGGATGCCGATGAGGGTACCCACCACGGAGCAGCGCAGGACGACCCACTTCACGGAGAGGAACTCCTTAAGGGAGGGAAGCTCCGCGCTGAGCTTGCCGGAGGAAGTATCCCCCACTGCCTTCAGCTTCGCAGGCTTGTAGGTCTGCTTGAGGACCTCGGTCACCGCGAAGAAGCCGATCATCACCGGGATCATCTCGATGCCGGAGGTGAGGAACCGGGTGCCGAAGGTGAGCCGGGGCACGCCCAGCAGGGGATCCAGGCCGATGCAGGCCATCAGGAGGCCCAGCATACCGGAAATGATGGTGCGGCAGATGTTATCGGTATCCAGGCTGGTGAGGATGGACAGGCCCATGAAGGAGATGGCGAAGAGCTCGGCGGGGCCGAAGCTCAGGGCCGCCTGGGTCAGCTGGGGGCTGAGGAGCAGCATGCAGAGAGCCGCGAAGATACCGCCCACGGCGGAGCAGATCAGCTGCATGCCCAAGGCCTTGCCGGCCTCGCCCCTCTGGGCCATGGGGTAACCGTCGTAGGTGGTAGGCGCGGAGGACGGCACGCCGGGGATCTTAAAGAGGATGGCGGTCATTCCGCCGCCGGTGATGGAGGCGCAGTAGATAGCCACCAGGAAAACGATGGCATCCACAGCGTTCATGCTATAAGTAAAGGGAATGCCCAGGGTAACCGCCATAGTGCCGCTGACGCCGGGGAGCGCTCCAAAGAGGGTACCCAGGAACACTGCGACGACAACCATGAAGAGCATCGAGGGCCGGAATACGACTGCCAGGCCCGAAGTAAGCAGTTCCATAAATGATACCTCCTTTTATCAGAATGTGGGAACGAGGCTTTCCACAAACAGGGCGAAGTTGCGCAGGAAGGAGATCTGGCCCCTGGGAAGCAGAACGCCCAGCAGAACGGCAAAGCCGATGTACAGGATGATGGTGATGATCACCGAGGTGAGGATCAGGTTCAGGGGACGCCGCTCTCCCAGCAGGTAGCCATAGGAGATAAGGAAGAGCAGACAGGTGACCATGAAGCCCACCGGCTCATACATCAGGGACATGATAACAACGATGAGCATCCCGATAAACAGCTTGCTCTTAAAGAAATTCACGGTATCGCTGCCCAGCTTTTTGAAGCTGGCGCCCATATCCGCCTTATGATCGCGGATGAGCTTGAAGATGTTCCAGCAGAGAGCCAGCACCAGGATGATGATGATAGCCTGGGGCCACTGCTCCGCGCCCAGCTCGTTTACAGCCGATTTGGGCATGGTGGAACCCACATAGAAGAAACAGAAGATGGAAAAGCCCAGTATCAGTAAATTGATAATCAGTTCAAATGCCAAATGCTGTCAACTCCTTTACACACTTTACACAAAATACGGGCCGGAGAGATCTTCCGGAGAAGACCTCCCCGGCCTGCTTTGCCGAAAATTCGGTTTTGCTGGGATGGATCAGATGAGGCCGGCGTTCTTCAGGTAAGCCTCGAAGGTGACATACTCCTCATCCATCAGGGCCTGGGTGTCGGCGGCGTTGGCATAGCCGGGACGATCCAGGTAGGAGGCGTTCTTCAGGAACTCCTGATAGTCGGCGTGGTTCCAGGCCTGCTCCACAGCGGCGGCCATGGCATCAACAGCCTCCTTGGGGGTATCGGTGCGGCAGTAGAGGGCGCGCCAGGTGCCAACGAAGGAATCGATGTTCAGCTCGCCGGTGCACTGCATATCGGGGTAGGAGGACATCCGCTGCTCGGACATGGAGACCAGAGGAACGATGTCGCCGGAATCGATGAGGCCCTTGATCTCGTCGGCGCCGGTGATGGAGATGTTCACGTGGCCGCCGGCCATGGCCGCGCTCAGCTCGGAACCGCTGCTGTAGTTGACGATCTTGATGTAGTTCTCGATGTCGTTGATGTCAACGCCCAGGCCGCCGGCCAGGGTCTGCTTCAGGGAAACAGCGTCGGCACCGGTAGCAGTCTGCATGCCGCAGACCAGCTCCTGGGGATGGTTCTTGGCGTAGTCCAGGAACTCGGAGAAGTTGCTGTACTTGCCTTCCTGCGCCTTCTTGGAGGAGGCGATGATGTTGATGGAGTGGACCAGCTTGCAGACGGGCTGGAACTCGGCCTTGTAGTCGCAGGGCAGGATCTTCTGGAGGTCCAGCATGATCAGGGACTGGGTGCCCAGCATGTAGGTGTAGCCGTCCGCGGGCTGCTTCTGGGTGTAGGTAACGCCGTTGGCGCCGCCGGCACCTTCCACGTTGACGATCTCAACCGGAACGCCCAGGATGTCCTGCAGGATGGGCTGCAGGGGACGAACGGTACCGTCCGCGCCGCCGCCGACGCCCCAGGGCACGACGATGCTGACTTTGCGCTCCCACTTCCAGTCGCTGGCAGCAGGGGCAGCGCCGCCGGCGTTGCCGCCGTCACTGGCGGGGGAATTCGCAGGGGTGGAGGAACCGCCGCCATTGCCACCGCCGCAGCCGGCCAGAACGACCAGCAGGGAAAGTACGACGCACAGGATGCTCAGATACTTTTTCTTCATGTTGTACACTCCTCATTTCTTTCCTTCCTCTGTCGCCTCCCGGACTTGGACGAAAAGGCCGTCCGCCGGGAGCCGGAGGAATTGCGTTCCCTCGAAAGGCCGTTCCAACCGCCAAAAGAAGGTTCGGCGCAGGATGCCTCTGAAGGTTACCCTAATTATAACCGAAGCGGCGATAAAAGTTAAATCTTATCTATATTATGAATCTATAATCATTGACTTATAATTCCAAACTTTTTGGATGAAACGATGAAATTACAGATGTTTTTTTGGTATAATTGCAGAGTTTTGCATCATTTTGCCTAAAATCATCTCATTATTCACATACTTTTTCTACATTATAACATCTTTTTGGCCTCCGTTTTTCCTCAAGCCGGGGCCGGCGGCAGGTAATTCTATCTAAAGAACGCCGGCGAATTTTTAGCTTTGCAGATATGGTTACCGTCTCCTCCTTGTGCTATAATGGAAAAAACATCGGAGCGGACTTTTCCCCTCCGGCATTTAGGAAAGGATGCTGCAAAATGAAAAAATCTCTGGCCTTTCGGGCTATGCTGGCAAAGCCCGGTATCATCGTCGCCCCTGGGGTGACCACCGCCCTCTTTGCCCGCCTGATCGAGGATACCGGCTTCTCCGCCCAGTTCGTCACCGGGGCGGGCCTTGCGAATATCCACTTCGGCCTGCCGGACTACAACCTGGTCACCATGACCGAGAATCTGGAGCTGGTGAAGCGCATCAACGACAACACCTCCCTCCCCCTCATCGTGGATATTGACAACGGCTACGGCTCCGCCCTCAACGTTTACCGCACCGTCCGGGAGTTTTCCCGCCTGGACGTAGGCGCGCTGGTGCTGGAGGACCAGCAGTCCCCCAAGCGCTGCGGCCACTTTGAGGACCAGGTGGTGATCCCCATCGAGGAGATGTGCCAGAAGCTCCGGGCCGCGCGGGAGGCCTCGGTGGATCCGGACCTGGTGCTGGTGGCCCGCACCGATGCCATCGCCGCCACCGGCAGCCTGGATGAGGCCATCCGCCGGGGCAACGCCTACGCGGAGGCCGGGGCGGACATCGTCTTTGTAGAGGCTCCCCGGACCGAGGAGCAGCTTGCCCGCATCCCCAAGGAGCTGAAGGTCCCCGCCCTGGTGAACCTGGTGGAGGGCGGCAACACGCCCCTGCTGACCAATTCCCAGCTGGAGGAGCTGGGCTTCAAGATCGTCATCTACGCCAACGCCACCATGAAGGCCGCCCTCAAGGGGATGAAGGACCTGCTGATCCACCTGCGGGAGGACGGCACCACCCGCGACGATGACTTCCGGTATATGATCCCCTCCCCGGAGCGCCACCGCCTCACCGGCAAGGACTTTTATAAGGACCTCCAGATGCGCTACGGCGTCACCAAGAAATAAACCCTGCTTTTCCGAAAGGGAACTCCCCGGCTGATAGCCGGGGAGTTTTTTGGAAGTGTCCAAATTACGCAAACTCTAAGTTGATTTGCTGTGCTGCAAATACTTTGGTCGCTTTTCTTTTTGCTTCTTTTTCTTTTCCCGTGAAAAGAAAAAGAAGGCGGGGCTCTGCGCCCGCAGGCGCGTTTCGAGGCCAACCGCCGCAAAGCGGCGGCTCTTAG
>JAETSQ010000006.1 GCA_021769525.1 Oscillospiraceae bacterium | reverse complement strand
CCTCCCCACTGGCTGACTTCTTGGTATCATCCTATGCGCCGGGGCGGTGGAAAATGACGGAGGAAGGGAAATCCGTGCGGTTTGGCGTTCCCCGCTCCACCGGTTTTTGCCGGTGGAGCGTTGTTTTGCCCCTGCACTATGAGGGACGATGGGGCTCCGGTGTCCGGGCATCCGGCAACATGACCAAATACCCCAGGTCATTCATGTGCATTTATACAAAAGTTTCTTTTGCGGGCAGAAAAGTCTTGCAATTCTGCCTGTCATATCTTATCATGAATTATAACAAGCTAGCTTGAATAAAAACATAATCAGTTATGACAGGATGATGGGAGGTCCCAAAATGGCAAGCACCTTTGAGACCGGCGTGGACCGCCGGGGCACCGCGTGTATCAAGTGGGATTTTCAGGAGATGGACTATGGGCGCAGCGGCCTGCTCCCCTTTTCCATCGCGGACGCCGACTGGCCCACCTGCCGGCCCGTGTTGGACGCCCTGAAAAAGCGGGTGGAGCAGGGGGTGATCGGCTACACCGACATCGCCCCGGAGTACCTGGCCGCCGTGGCGGGCTGGTGTGAGCGCCGCCACCGCTGGAAGATCGAAACCGACTGGATCGTGCCCATCGGGGGCATCGTGCCGGGGATCTGCAACCTCCTGGAGGCCCTCACCGCCCCCGATGCCCAGGTCATCGTCCAGCCGCCGGTCTACGACCCCTTCTACTCGGTGATCCGGGCCTCCGGGCGGCGGCAGGTGGATAACCCCCTGCTTCTGGACGAGACCGGCTACCACATGGACTTTGCCGGGCTGGAAGAGCTCTGCAAAAACGGGGCCTCCGCCCTGATCCTGTGCAGCCCCCACAACCCGGTCTGCCGGGTCTGGAGCCGGGAGGAGCTCGCCCGCCTGGCGGAGATCTGCGCCAGGTATCATATCCTGGTCATCAGCGATGAGATCCACTGGGACCTGGCCCTGGGAGGGCGGGAGCACACCACCATGGGGCAGTTCCCCCGGCTGTATGAGCATCTGGTGGTCTGCACCAGCTGCAGCAAGAGCTTCAACGTAGCGGGTCTGGAGACCTCCAACCTCATCATCCCAGGGGATAAGGTCCGCCAGACCTTCCGGGACTATCTCTTTGCCCGCTACCTCTTCTGCCCCAACACCCTGGGGATGGTGGCGGCCCAGGCCGCCTACGAAGGCGGAGAGGCGTGGCTGGACGAGGCCCTCCGCTACCTCACCGCAAACGCCAAAGCGGTGGTGGACTACATGAGGGAGAACCTCCCCAAGGTAAAGGTGGCGGAGCCGGAGGGGACCTTCCTGCTGTGGTTCGATATGCGGTCCTACGGCCTTGGCAGCGAGGAGCTGGTGCGGCGCATCGCCGAGGCCGGGGCCGGCCTCAACGCCGGCAGCCACTACGGCGCCGGGTACGACGGCTTTGTGCGGATGAACATCGCCTGCCCCAGAAAGCAACTGATGGCGGGCCTGGAATGTGTCAAAAAAGCCCTGGAGGGCTGAACGATTTGTGTGTAATGAAACGAGGGAAGAACAATGTCTGAACAGAACAAACAAGGCGAACTGAAAAAAGTTTTGGGCTTCTGGGACTGCATGGGCATTGGCATCGGCCAGATCATCGGCTCCGGCATCATGTCCCTCACCGGCATCTGCATCGCCCTCACCGGGGCGGGCACCCCCCTGGCCTTCCTGCTGGCGGCGGTGCTGGTCATCTGCCCCAATATGGTGCTGGCCGTCCTGGGCAGCGCCGTCCCCGCCACCGGCGGGATGTACACCTACGTCCGGGATTACATCGGCAAAAAGACCGCCTTCTACTATCTGTCCCTGCTGGTGGCCGGGCAGCTGGTGCTGGCCATGTTCGCCATCACCTTTGCCACCTACTTTTGCAGCCTGGTCCCCGGCGCCAATGAGACGCTGGTGGGGGTGGCTATCCTCACCCTCTGCTATGTGATGAACCTCTTCGGCGTGGATATGGCCGCCAAGCTCCAGAACATCCTGGTGGCGGTGCTGGTGGCCGCCATGGCTCTGTTCGTCATCTTCGGTATGCCCAAGGTGGATTGGTCCACCTTCACCGCCCCCGGCGCCATCATGCCCAACGGCCTTCTGGGCTTCCTCACCGGCGCAAGCCTCCTCACCTTTGCCACCGGCGGCGCGGAGTTCCTCAGCGAGCTGGGGGGCGAGATGAAAAACCCCGGCCGTGACCTGCCCCGCGCCATGATCGGCTCCACCCTCATCGTTGCGGTCATCTACGCCTTCATCGGCATGGTGGCGGTAGGCGTCCTGCCGGTGGAGCAGGTGGCCGGAGAGAGCCTGGTGCAGGTAGCCCAGGCGGTGCTGCCCACCCCGCTCTATGTCTTCTTCATCGTGGGCGGCGGGATGTTCGCCGTGGCCTCCACCCTCAACGCCACCTTCACCTGGACCACCAAGGGCCTGCTCATCGCCGCCGAGGAAGGGTGGCTCCCCAAGAAGGCCGCCGCCATCAGCAAGCGGGGGACCCCCTGGGTCCTTCTCACCATCTTCTACATCGTGGGCCTCATCCCCATCGTCACCGGCCTGGATCTGGAGACCATCTCCCGCCTGGGCAACGGCGTGGCCCTCATCTATGTGATGTTCCCCATCGCCACCGGCTATATCATCCACAAGAAGAACCCCACCGCCATGGCCAACAGCACCTTTAAGGTCAGCCAAAAGGCGCTGATGATCCTCACCACGGTGGCCCTGATCGGATACGCCATGGCCGCGATCCTCAACTTCGGCGACATCCAGAGCGCCTGGCAGCTGATGCTCATCTACTCCGCCGTCATCATCGCCTACGCCTTCTGGCGGGAGAAGAAGGTGGTCAGCCTCACCTCCGCCGCCAACAAATGATAACCGCATCATTTGCCTGTAAAAACATCCTGTGCTATAATTAAATTTTACGCCGCCCCTCCGCGGCAAGCGCATAGGCCGCGGAGGGGAGCCACCCCATATGATAAAAGGAGCGGTTGACAGGATGCTGAAGAAAGTGACAGGCACCACCCTTTACGAACAGGTGATGGACCAGATCCGGGACGGGATCGTCCAGGGTGTTTATAAAAAAGGAGAGATGCTCCCCAGCGAGAAGGAGCTGATGCAGATGACCGGCGTCAGCCGCATCACGGTGCGGGAGGCCCTCCGGGCGCTGGCGGAGGCGGGGGTCATCGAGACCCGGCAGGGAAAGGGCAGCTTTGTCCTGGCGGACCGGGACTCCCTTTCCCCGGACCTTGCCACGGCGGAAAAGCAGACCGAGTACTTCCAGCAGTTCCTGGCCTCCACCGAGGCCAGGCTGCTGCTGGAACCGGAGCTGGCCCGCCAGGCGGCCAAAAAGGCCACGCCGGAGGACCTGGCGCGGATGGAGGCTGTTCTCCGGCGGAAGCAGAACCGCATCCTGGGGGAGCAGGAGAGCTTTTTTGACGACTTCCACCAGGCCATTGCCAGGGCGGCGGGCAATCCCCTGCTCACCGAGTTCCTGGAGCACCTGTTCGTCCAGGAACAGGAAGGCCGCTCCGCCTTCTCCCTGCCCCTGCCGGATAAGCAGAAAAGGACCTCTACCATCCTCAGCGACCACCACCGGAAGATCTTTGAGGCCATCCGCGCGGGCAACGGGGAGTTTGCCTACTTCTATATGAAGGAGCACACCCTTTACCTGCTCAGTGTCTACCGGGAATACTTCCAGCGGTTCTGCTGACCGGCACTTTCTTCCGCTTCCCGAAAACCTCCCCTTCCTGTCCCTATCAAACAGAAATCAGGAGATAACGTGAAACTGACACAAAACAAATTTTACCCCTGGCTGCTGGTGGTCTGCTACTCCCTGCTTGGGATCTTTTTCCCCGCCGCCGTCACCCAGTTTTCCATGGTGGTGGGGGATCTTTCGGAGGCCCTGGGGGTGGATACCCAGACGGTGCTGCTGGCGGATACCTGCCGGGCCGTCTGCCTGGTGCTGGCCATGTTCCTTTCCAGCTGGGTCTACCGGAGGCTGGGGCTGCGGGGGACCATCGCCCTCGGCCTTGCCTTCCAGGCGCTGCCCCAGTTCCTCATCCCCTTCTCGGTACACCTGGGGAGCCTGCCCCTCTTCTTCCTCTGCAAGGCGGCCCAGGGGCTCAACGCCATGGCCTTCCCCCTGTACATCTCCACCATCACCATGTGGATCGACCGGCGGTACGCCGCCCTCTCCACCGCCATCTTCAACGGCAGCTTTGCCGCCGGCAGCGGCGTGGGGGCCTGGATCGCCGGGCTGCTGGTCCCCGCCCTGGGGTGGCGGGCCTCCTTCTACGCCATCGGCGTGATGGTGGCGGTGCTGGCGGTGCCGGTGCTGCTCTTCACCCGCGATAAGCCCCGCGGTCCGGAGCCGGAAGAGGCGGCCGCGGCCGTTTCCCCGCGGAGCGGCGGGTACGCCTCCATCCTCCGCCAGCCGGTCACCTGGCTGCTGGTGCTGGCGCTGCTGGCCAACACCTGGGTGACCCAGGCCATCACGGTGGATATGTCGGTCTACGCGGGGGGCATCGGCTACTCCTACGGGGAGACCGGGAACCTGATGCTGATGATCAGCGTCATCACGGTGGTCTCCTCCATCCTGGCGGGTGCGGTCTCCGACTTGCTGGCCGCCCGCACCACCCGGAAGGTCCGCAGCCGCTCCCTGGTGATGGGGGCCGGATACGTCCTCAGCATGGCGGGGGCCGCGCTGCTGCCCTTTGCCGCCCCCATGGGCTACCTGCCCCTGGCCCTTTCCTCCTGCGCCATGATGTTCGGCGCCTCCTGGGCGGCGGGGGTCTTCTGGGCCCTGCCCTCCCAGGTCTACCGGCCGGAGGAACAGGTGGCGGGGACCGCCTTCTGCTCCGGGGCCTCCAACATCCCCAATCCCATCGCCCCCATGGTGGTGGGGGTGATGCTGGGCACCCAGGGTCATTGGACCGCCGCCTGGATGACCTGTGCCGCAGCCTCCGCCCTCAGCCTCCTGGCGAGCGTCCTCCTTTCCGGAAAGGGGCGGGAGGACTCCCCAAAGTAAGCCGCCTAAAAAAGCTCTCCCGGAAGGCTTCCGGAAAAGAGTACAGAAAAAGAGGGACCCGCAGCGGTCCCTCTTTTTATAAGTTCCAAAAACGCGCCCTGCGCCGGCGCGGGCTGCTCAGACTCCGATGATCTTGACGGCCCCTTCCTTGGCATCCAGGTACATACGGCAGGGGGAGTAGTAATCGGTAACATTGCGCTGCACATTGTTTATGGAGACCTGGGCCACAGGATAGAAGATCCCGGCCAGGATCTGCTTCTGGGCCGCCGCGGCTTCCCGGAGCTCCATCTCTTCCAGCGTTTTTTTCAGGGGCTTTTCCTTCATTTGGAGCAAAGCGGCCGGGCCGGTGCCCTGCTTGAGCCGGATCTCCTGCCGGATCTTTTCCAGCTCCTCCTCCACCTTTGCCCTTTCCCGGAGGAACCAGGGGGTGGGACCGATGGAGAGGATCGTGAGACGTCCGGCACGGTTGCCGATGACCTTGGCCTCGATGCCTCCCATAGCCCGGACGGTTCCGCCGACGATGATCCCCCGGCCGGTTTTGACCACCACCTTGCCTCTGGCGGAAATATCGCAGTTGACGATGCTGTCCATGCGGACATCCCCCCAGACGTGGACGGTGGCATTTTCCATATACTTGCAGGCTACATCCTGCCCGGCGGTGATGCTGCCGGTGGTGTTGCCGTTCATCCCGCGGCCCACCATCACCGAGCCTCCGGCGGTGATCTGGCAGCCCTCCGCCAGGCCCCCGATGGTGATATTGCCGCTGGCATTCACTGTAAATCCTGCCCGGACATTGCCGTGGATCACCACATCCCCCCGGACGTCGATGCTGCCGGTGGAAAGGTCCACATCCCCCTGGATGACGATGACGTTGTTCACATGGAACCGGCCGTCCCGAAAAGAGATCTGGCCGTCGATCTTGGAGACCAGCGCCGTGCCGTCTCCATTGAGGATCACATTATCCCCCTTGGGGAGGGCGGCTCTCTTTCCGTTATAGGGGCGGATGGGATCGCCTTGGATGTTGGTGCCCGGCTTGCCCTGGGTGGGCTCCACGATGTCGCAGATCACCGTTCCCTCATCGACATGGGTGAGCCAGTTGAGGTCGTCAAAGTTCACGATGCCCTGGTCGTTTTCCACAAGCTGGGGGGTGCCCACCGTACGGGGGAAATGCTCCACCGTGCGGCCGTCCTCCCCCGGAACAGGGGGCGTACAGACAGCCAGCTGCCGCAGTGTCATGGCGCCCTCCGGGGTGCTTAGGCACTTCACCGCCTCCCGGTCTATGCCAAAGGAGATCTTCCGGTCGTTCAGGGCGAAAAGGACCTTCTCCATCGTTACCGGCGCGCCCTCTCCCAAGGCGGGCAGGGCAATGCCCCAGGCCGCGCTCCAGTTGGGGGCACAGAACACCAATATCTGCCCATCCGCCGCCGGAGTGGGAATATCCTTGACTGCCATTTCCGCTGGGGGCTCCTCCCCGTCCTGCGCCCGCAGCTGCTTTTCCGCCTTCATGATCGCCAGCTGCACCTGCTTGCGGTGCGCTTTCATCACCGCTGCCGCCTTGGACTCCACCTGGGAAACGATCTGCTTCAGGAAGGAAGGATCCGGGAGGGGGCCGCTGCAGAAATCCTCTATGGTGGAGCGCTTCCCCTCCTGCCCTTGGCCCTGACAGAAGCACAGGTAGTACTCCATCAGTTCTTCCGGAGCCAGAAGTTTTTCAAAGGGCAGCTCTTCCGCCTGCGCCGTCTCCTCCCCGGAACCCTCCGGAACCGGGGCCGGGGCCGGGACCGGAGCCGCAGCCTCTTCCTCTTTTTCCGGTGTCCGGCGCTTCTTCTCGCCTTTTCCGCCTCCGGATACCTTTTTCCAGAGGGAAAGGAGCAAGGATCTTTGGCTGGTATCCTTAGCGGCTTCGCTGTTTTTTTCCTCCTGCGGGCTCATAAACACACCTCCTGGTCCTGTCCCCGCAGCCTGCGGGGAAAATACAGCGTACAGCTGGCTACTTTTATTTTACTCTTTCCTATCTGTCCCTGTCAAGCGAAAGGCGGCAGAAAGGGCGGCAAGAGAGGCGCCTGTGTCAAAAGCGAGACAGGCGCCCTCAGCTTGTCGAATAAGGCTTTTTCGACAAGCTGAGGGCCGCCGCTGCGGTTGAAAAAACCGTGGACCTTTCCGTAATGACGGGCCGTCCGGGCGGTGACGACGGCCAGGATGTTGGTCTGTTCATACAGAAATTCGCCCAAAATCGCCCATGCTTTTTGTGTAATTTCCATATATGGAATTCGGTGGTTTCCAGGTAAAAAATACCGGCGGCGGGGAAGCTCTTCCTTCCCTGCCGCCGGTGTTTTGTCCCAGCGAATTTCCTCTTTTGATTTTTACGCCTCGGTGAGGGCGCGGACCCTGGCCTCATGGACGCCGTGCCGGTACTCCGCCGCCAGGAAGGTCTTCACCATCTCCCAGGCCAGCTCCGGACCGGTGACCCGCTCCCCCAGGGTGATCACGTTGGCATCGTTGTGCTCCTTTGCCATCCGGGCGGAAAAGCAGTCGGCGCAGAGGGCCGCCCGGATGCCCTTTACCTTGTTGGCGGCAATAGACATCCCGATGCCGGTGCCGCAGCAGAGGATGCCGCAGCGGTATTCCTCCGGCTCCGCCGCCACCGCCTGGGCCAGGGCAAAGGCGATCTCCGGGTACTCTGCCGGCTCCGGCGTGGCACAGCCGAAGTCCCGGACCGCGTACCCCTCCTGTTCCAGCCGCTGCTTCAGCAGCTCCTTGAGGCGGAATCCGCCGTGGTCGCTGCCCAGCGCGATCTTCTTCATCCTGTCAGCTCCTTTTCGGTGTGTCTTTCCCGGAGGGAACGGCTGCGGGCCCGGAAGCTCCGGGTCCGCTCCCCCAGTTCTCCCCGGCGATCCAGGGAGGCGAAGAGGCCGGAGACCAGGATGTCCGCCCCCCGCTCCACCAGGGGGCCGGCGTTCTCCCAACTGACGCCGCCATCCACCTCGATGAGGAAGGACAGCCCCCGCTCCCGGCGCAGGCGGTCCAGCTCCGCAACCTTCTCGAAGAGCTCAGGCCGGGGCTGCTGCCCGGAAAAGCCGGGGGATACCAGCATCACCAGCACGTAGTCCAGCCGCTCCAGCCAGGGCTCCAGCCGCTCCGCCCCGTCGCCGGGGGAGAGGGCCAGCCCTTTTTTGATCCCCCGCTCCTCCAGGGCCTCCAGGAAGATCCCCGGATCCCGGAAGCAGTCCAGATGGGCGCAGGCCCGCTCCACCCCGCAGGCGGCGAGGCGCTCCACATAGTCCAGGGGGTCAGTGACCATCAGGTGGATGTCCAGCGGGGTCCCGGATACCCGCCCGATGGCCCGCAGGATGTCCAGGTTGAAGCAGAGGTTGGGGACATAGTGCCCGTCCATCAGGTCGATGTGGTAGAGGTCCACCCCCGCCCGGTCCATGACGGCGATCTCCCGCTCCAGATTCAGCCAGTCGGCACAGGCCAGTGTCGGCGCGATCATCCTGCTCCCTCCGTTTCTCCGGCCCGGTTCACTTGCGCTCCTCCAGGTACTCGCTGTAGACGGTGGCCCAGATGTCATTTTTCAGCTCGGTGAACCGCCCGGTAAGGCGGGTCTCCTGGGTGCGGGGGTAGGGGATGTCGATGTCCACGATCTTGTTGATCCGCCCCGGACGGGCGCTCATGATGACCACCCGCTGGGCCAGCAGCACCGCCTCCTCCACATCGTGGGTGATGAAGAAACAGGTCTTGTTCTCCTTCTCCCAAAGCTCCAGCAGGTCGGCCTGGAGCTGCGCGCGGGTCTGAGCATCCAGGGCCCCGAAGGGCTCGTCCATCAGCAGCAGGGAGGGGTCCATGGCGTAGGCCCTGGCCAGGGCCACCCGCTGCTTCATCCCGCCGGAAAGCTCCTTGGGGTAGGAATCCAGGAAGTCCTCCAGCGCCACCATGCGGACGTACTTTTCCACCAGCCGGTCGATCTCCTGCTGGGGCAGCTTCTTGTTGTGGAGGCCGAAGGCGATATTCTTGCGGACGGTGAGCCAGGGGAAAAGGGCGTACTGCTGGAAGACCACCCCCCGCTCCCCGCTGGGGCCGTCCACCGGCTTGCCGTCCACCAGCACCTCCCCCTCGGTCTGGCGGTCCAGCCCGGCCAGGATGTTCAGGAGGGTGGACTTTCCGCAGCCGGAGGGGCCGACGACGCAGACGAACTCGTTGTTTCGGATTTCCAGATCCACCCCGTTTAGGGCCACCACGTCCCCGGAGGCCCCCTGGTAGATCTTCTTCACGCCGTGGAGCACCACCTTTTTGGCGCTCATTTCTGCCGGATCTCTTGCCATGCCGTCAGCCTCCTTTCAAAGAACGTCACGATCTTCTCAAAAGTGATGCCCACCAGGCCGATGAGGATGATCCCCATGAGGACCACATCCATATTGAAGTAGTTGGAGGCCTCCTGGATCATCTGCCCCAGCCCCACCTGGGCGCCGGTGAGCTCCGCCGCGATGAGGGTGGTGAGGGAGGAGGAGAGCCCCAGGCGGACGGCGGTGAAGATATAGGGGGTGGAGGCCGGCACCACCACCTTGAAGAAGATGGTGCGGTCGTTGGAATCCAGGACGCGGGCGGCCTTGATGAGGGTGTTGTCCACATTCACCACCCCGCCGTAGATGGTGATGACCATCACCAGGAAGGCGGCGATGAAGATGACGATCACCTTGGCGCTCTCCCCTACCCCCGCCCCCACGATGACCAGGGGGATGAAGGCCAGGGGCGGGATGCACTTGAGGAAGCTGATCCAGGGCTGGAAGAACCTGCGGAAGGGCTCGTACCAGCCCATGAGGAAGGACACCGGCAGCGCCGCCACAAAGGCCAGGGAAAAGCCGGTGAGCACCCGGCCGACGGAATAGCCCAGATGCTCCCAGATCTTGCCGGTGCGGACCTTGGCGGCGAAGGCTTTCAGCACCGCCGCCGGGGAGGCGAACACCTTGGCGGATTTCATCCCAGGGCTGGATACGATGTGCCACAGGAGCATCACCACCGCCACCGAGACCACAACGTACAGAAGGTTCACCCATGCCGCCCCCTGGGGGGCGGGAGACTTTGCAGCCCGATCTTTCTTGCTCATGTAAATTCTCCTTTTTCAGCCGCCGCGGCCCTCCCGTGGGGGAGCCGCGGCGGTGGTGGCGCATCCGCGCGTATCCGGCAGGGTCAGAAGGTGTCCAGCGCCTTGCGGATGAGATCCAGGCGAACATAATCGGTCACCTTCACGCTCTCCGGCACCTGGCCCTGGCCGGTCATGTAGTTCAGCTGAAGCTGGAACAGCTCCTCCATATGGCCGCCGTTGGCCCATTCCTTTTCCTCCGCCAGGCTGAAGAACACCAGCTGATCCCGCTCGGAGTTCAGGTCATCGTAGGAAACGCCGATGTCCTTGCTGGCGGCAAAGTCTGCGGCGGCCTGGATGGTCTCATCCAGGTGGGAGGCGCGGTAATCGTAGCACTTGCTCAGGGCGCGCTGGAACCGCTGGACGATATCCGGGTTGCCGTCGATATACTCCGGGTTGGCAATCCAGCTGCCCAGGAAGGGGACCATGTCCACAAAGTCCTTGGTCTCCACCACGGCGGTCAGCTCCTCGTCCACATTGTTGCGGATGTTGGTAAGATCCGGGCCCCAGGCCACCACCGCGTCCACGCTGCCGCCGATGAAGGCGGCGATGGCGTTGGAGATGGGCATATTGATGACTTCAATTTCCTCTCTGGATACCTGGTACTTTTCGCAGGCCATGTTCAGCAGCACTTCGCCATTGGTGCCCAGCTCGGTAGCCAGCTTCTTCCCCTTGATGTCCTCGAAGGAGTTGATGCCGGAGCCTGTCCGCACCAGAATGGCTTCGGAGTTGGTGAGGTGGGAGAGAGAGACCACGTCCGCCTGGCCCTCCGCGCAGAGCTTCAAAGCGCCCTGGCCGATGTAGCCGAACTGGAGGTCACCGGAGGCCATGGCCGCAATTTCCGGCGCGCCGGAGGTAAACTTCAGCCACTCCACTTCCAGGCCTTCCTCCGCAAAGTAACCCATCTTTGCGTCAATGCCGGGGATGCTCATGGGGCCCAGGTTGGGATGGTAGGCCGCCCGGATCTTCACCGTTTCCACCGGCGGGGGCGGGGTCTCCTGGGAGCTTCCATCGGAGGGGGTGCTGGGGGAGTTGGCCGGGGGGGTGCTGCTGTTTGCCGGGGCCTGGTTGCAGGCGGCCAGGGCCAGACAGAGCATCAGGGCGGTGAGACATGCTAAGATACGCTTTTTCATCATCATTCTCCTTTTCATCTTGGTACTTACTTTTTGCCCTTGCGGGCGATGACCCGCTTTACCTTTTCTGTAATATCCCCAGCGGTGAGGCCGTAATGCTCCATCAGCCAGTCCATGGGGCCCACCTGGCCGAACTGGTCCCGAATGCCCACCCGTTCCAGGGGAACCGGGCACTCCTCGGCCAAAAGCTCCGCCACCGCGCTTCCCAGGCCCCCCAGGATGTTGTGGTTTTCCGCTGTGACAATGGCGCCGGTCTCTCTGGCGGCGGCCAGCACCGCCTGGGTATCCAAGGGTTTGATGCTGAAGAGATCCAGCACCCGGACCCGGATGCCCTCCTGCTCCAGACGAGCGGCGGCTTCCAGGGCCTCGTACACCTCGATGCCGCAGGCCAGGATGGCTGCGTCCTCCCCCTGGGTCAGCTGCTTTGCTTTGCCGATGGAGAAGGTCTCCGTCTCCGGGTAGATGCGAGGCCGCTGCCGCCGGAAGAGGCGCAGGTAGCTGGGGGCGGGCAGCGCCGCCAGCTGGGGGATGAGGCAGCGGAGGGTTTGGGCGTCCGCCGGCTCCACCACCGTCATGGTGGGACAGGCCCGCAGGATGGCGATGTCCTCATTGGGGGCGTGGGTGCCCCCGTTAAGGGCGCTGGCCACGCCGGGGTCGCTTCCCACAATGCAGACGGAGTTGCCGCCGTAGGCGCAGCTCATGTAAATCTGGTCGCAGGCCCGGCGGGAGGCAAAGACGCCGAAGGTATGGACGAAGGGCTTCTTCCCCTCCCTGGCCATGCCAGCCGCCACCCCCACCATGTTGGCCTCCTGTATCCCGCAGTTGAAGATTCGCTCCGGGCGCTTTTTCCAAAGGCCGGCGATGCCCAGGGGGGTCATCAGGTCCGCATCCAGGGCCACCACGGCGGGGTCAGCCTCCATGCACTCCTCCAGGGTCCGGCAGTAGATTTCCCGCATCTCCGCTCCGTCCAGAGGGTATCGCTCCGCTATCTGGTACATCCTGCCGCCTCCTCCCGCTCCCGGAGGCGCTGTTCTTCCTGGGCCAGCGCCTCCATGGCTTCTTCAAAGTCCCCGTCGCTGATGATCATGTGGTGGTTCGGGCCCCGCATGGCCGCGGGATAGCCCTTTCCCTTGATGGTGTTCAGCACCACCGCTGTAGGGCGGCCGTCTTTGCCGCTCCAGGCGGCGGAAAGCGCCTGGCGAAGCTGGGGGATGCTGTGTCCGTCCTCCACCGAAAGCACCTGCCAGCCAAAGGCCCGGAGCTTTTCTTCCAGGCTCCCCAGGCTCAGCACCTCGTCGGTGCTGCCGTCCAGCTGGAGGTGGTTTTGGTCGATAATCAGGGTCAGGTTATCCAGCCCCTGGGCGGCGGCGAAGAGAGCCGCCTCCCACACCTGGCCTTCGTCACATTCCCCGTCCCCTGCCACAACACAGACCTGGCAGCTTCGTTTATCCATCCGGGCCGCCAGGGCCATCCCCACTCCGGCGGAGACCCCTTGGCCCAGGGAACCGGTGGTCATATCCACGCCGGGGGTCTTTTGGGCGTCCATATGGCTGGGGAGCTTGGTCCCTGGGCGGTTCAGCGTTTCCAGCTGCTCCAGGGGGAAGAATCCCCGCAAGGCCAGGGCGGCGTAGACCGCCGGTCCGGCGTGTCCCTTGGAGACCACCAGCCGGTCCCGCTCCTCCCAGCGGGGGTTGGCCGGGTCCACCTGCAGCCGCTCCCCGTAAAGGACCGCCAGCAGCTCCACAATGGACATACACCCTCCCACATGGCCGGAGCCCAGGCTGTGCAGCTCCCGGATGGTCTGGCGGCGGATCTCCAGGGCGAACCGCTCCAGCTCCCACACCGTTTTTTTCTCTCTGCTCATTCCATCGCCTCCACTGCGTTCCATGCCTCGGTGAAGAACCGCAGGCCGTAATCGGTAAAGGGGTGGTAAACGCTGTTCTTCATCACCTCCAGAGAGCAGGTGACAATATCCGCCCCCATCCGGGCGGCGTCGGCCAGCACCTTGCCGCTGCGCACCGCCGCCACGATGATCTCGGTATCATAGCGGTAGTTGCGGTAGGTCTCCACGATGTCCTGGAGGTAGCCGGCGGTATCCTCCCCAAAGTTCTCCTTCCACCCTACAAAGGGGGAGACGAACTTTGCCCCCAGCCGGGCCGCCGCCAGGGCCTGGGAGCGGGAGAACACCAGGGTGATGTTGGTGCGGATGCCCTCCTCTTCCAGCCGCCGGGCGGCGATGAGCCCCTGCTCGGTGCAGGGGATCTTTACCACAAAGCAGGGCCCCTGCCGGACGATCTCCCTGGCCTCCCGGCAGATCTCCTCCCACCCGGCGAGGTTGGGGTCCACCTCGATGGAGATGGGAAAATCCTGGCTGCCGGTAAAGCCCTTTCGGGCGGCCCACTCCCCCAGCTCCCGGACCACCACCCTTTCCTTTTTGCCAAGGACCGCCAGCTGGCGGGGGTTGGTGGTGACTCCGTCAATGCCAAAGGCGGAAAAGGCGTACTCCACCTCGTTTATATCCGAACTGTCCAGAAAATATTTCATCGTGATCCCCTTCCTTCTCCCATCATTCCTCAAAAAAGGCGGCTTCCAGCATCCGGCAGAGAGCGTGATAGACCGGCAGGTGGTACTCCTGGGCGCGGTAGATCTCCTCCGCCGGCACCGGGATGAGGACATCGCACAGCCCCCGCATCTTTCCGCCGCTCCTGGCGGTGAGGCCCAGCACCTTCATCCCCCGCAGCCGGGCCGCCGCGATGGCGTTCAGGATGTTTTCCGCGCTGCCCCTGGGGCAGAGGCACACCAGGACATCCCCCCTAGCTCCCAGGCCCATCAGCTGCTGGGCAAAGATCAGCTCTCCGTCGGTGTCGTTGGCTACCGCGGTCATGGCGGCGGTATGGCCGCAGAGGTTCACCGCCGCCAGGCCCTTTTGCAGCTTTTCCGCCAGCATCTCCCCGCGGCCCGGCTCCAGGCGCCGGAGGAATTCCTTCTCCCCCTCCTCCAGGGGCCTCCTGCGGCAGAAGCCCTTCAAAAGCTCCCCCGCGATGTGGTCGCAGTCGGCGCAGCTCCCTCCGTTGCCGCAGAGCACCAGCTTGTTCCCCTCCGCCAGGCAGTCCCGCAGCAGGGCGAAGGCCGCCCCGATGCTCTCCCGGCATTCCGCCAGCTCCGGATAGGCACACAGCAGTTCCTCCAGGGGCCTTTGGGTTTCTTTCATCGTTCCTTCCTCCCTTCCGGCGAGCTCGTCCGCTCCCTTGCCTCTGACCTCATTATAGATTTCCCCTCCGGTTTAGTCAATACTTTTTACTAAATAAAAATATTTTTGTCTGTCTCTACGAATTCTCTGTAAAAAATTTGTCTAATTTCACCTTATTTCTTTGTAAAATATTGAAATTTCATGAAGGATGTGTTATCATTAAAACAACACAGAGGTTATATAGTAAATATTTTTTATAAACTACGACGGAATCTAAAGCGAGGTGGAACCATGACCAGCGACGTCGGTATCAGCATCAAGGGCCTGAAGCAGAAAAACCTCCTGCTTCTCCTGAAACTTATCGCCACCCAGCCGGGTCTTTCCCGCATCGACCTGGCAAAGATTACCCACCTCACCAAAATGACGGTGAGCAACATCATCTCGGAGCTGCTGGAGCTGGGGATCATCACCGAGGAGGAGGGCCCCGCCTCCCGCCTCCAGCCCGCCAACGGGCGCATCCCCACCCCCCTGGCCCTCTCCTCCCGCGCCCCCAAGATCCTCGGCGTCCTCATCAAAAGAGGGCTGTACCAGGTGGTGCTGGGGGACCTTGCCGGGAACATCCTGGAGAGCGTCACCGACCGCACCCAGAAGCTGGAGGACGCCGGGCATCTGCTGCACATCCTCTTTTCCGGCATCGATGCCCTGCGGGCGCGGGCCGGCGGCCCCCTCCTGGCGGTGGGCATCTCCAGCATCGGGCCGCTGGACGCCCCTTCCGGGGTCCTCCTGAATCCCCCCAACTTCTGGGGCATCGAGGACCTGCCCATCGTGGAGGAGATGGAAAAGCACACCGGCCTGCCCGCCTTCCTCATCAACGACGGAAACGCCGGCGCCCTTTGCGAGAAGATGTACGGCAGCGGCAAGGAGATCCCTAACTTCCTGTACGTCCACCTGAAGTACGGCATCGGCTCCGGCCTGGTGCTCCACAACGACCTGTACCACGGCAACCGGGGGCAGAGCGGCGAGATCGGCCACTCCACCATCAACTTTGTGGGACCCCGGTGCCCCTGCGGCAACGTGGGCTGTCTGGAGCTGTACGCCAACATCGCCAACGTGCGCAGCTTCATCGCCCAGCAGCTCCCCCTCTACCCGGATACCCGCATCAAGGACCCCGCCGCCGTCTCCCTGGTCCATATCATCGACCTTGCCAACCAGAACGACCTGCTGGCGGTCTCCGCCCTCAACGAGTACTGCGACTACCTTTCCCACGCGGTCCTCAACGTCCTGAACATCCTGGATATTTCCTATATCATCATGGACTATGAGAGCAACGTCCCCGGCTCCGCCCTGGAGGACCTGCTGCTGCGGAAGCTCCAGACCCGCATCAGCGACGAGCGCTTCCGCACCCTGCGGGTCCTCCGCTCCCACCACCACGGCCAGGCTCCGCTGGTGGGCGCCCTGGCCCTGGTGGCGGATAATGTCTTCCAGGGGAGGCTGGAGATCCCCCTTTCCGGCGGAAAGAGTTTCGCTCCCTGCGGGGAGCGACCGGGGGGCTCCGCCCCCTCGGCTCCCCTGCAAGCCTTTGAAAAGGCTTGACCGAAACTTTTACGGGCCTTCGGCCATGCTTTACAAAAAGGTCTGCGAACGGGACACTCCCGCAACAACCACAAGAAAAGGGCCCCCAGTCGGGAGGCCCTTTCCTCATGCTTATATACTCGTTTCAGTCGGACTTTGCGCCCTTCAAAAACCCGCCCAGCTCCAGGCTGCACAGGTCGGCGCCGATGATCCGCCCCTGGTACACCAGGAGGTTGGCCGCCACCCCGTCCTGCTCCTGGGGGTAGTTCTTCACCAGGTAGGTGTACTTGGTCACCGTCTCCCCCTTGTACCGGGAGATGTCAAACCCCTGGGCCTTCTGGATGTCGTTGTAGCTTTCGTAGATCTGGTCAAAGACGGCGGGGACCAGCACCTCCATCTGGCCGGCGGGCACCGCCTCCACCTCCCAGCCCTGCTCCCGCAGCCAGGCGGCCCCGTCCTCCGGTGCGGCGCACTTCACCTCCGCGGTGCGGCGCAGAAAGACCGATGCCGCCGCCGGATGCCCCCCCAGGAGGATAGCCCCTGCCATCACCAGCACCACCGCCCCCAGCACTGTCAAAAGGCTCCGCCGCCGGATGCGCACCGCCATCGTCACCATACATCTGCCCCTCCCCCGCTCTTTCTGTTACGATACAGTCTATGCGGGGACGGGGGAGGTTATCCCTGGGGCGGGGTCAGATCACCTGGCGGCCCCGCCACCGGCCGCTGAGGAACCGCCCCACAAAGGCGGCGCACCGGGCCACCCAGTCGATGTACATAGCCACCCACACCCCCATGATGCCCATGCCCACGGCGGGGCCGCAGAGGAAGAAGCTCAGCCCCACCCGGAACACCCACATGGAGACGGTGGAGACCACCATGGTGTAGCGCACATCCCCCGCCGCCCGCAGGCCGTTGGGCAGGGCAAAGGAGGCGGGCCAGAAGAGGATGGCCGCCACCACAAAGGAGCGGATCAGCTCCAGGGTGATGCCGGTAGTCTCCGCCGGGAGATGGAAGAGGCCCACCCAAAACCCGGCGGAAAGCCCCAGGAACACCTCCAGGGTGCCCATGGTGCCGTAGACCAGGGCGGTGAGGCGGAGCATATATCTCCGGGCCTGCTCGAACTCCCCGGCACCCACGCACTGGCCCACCACCGTCACCATGGCAAGTCCGATGGCGTTGCCGGAGACATGGGGGATCATCACGACATTGTTGGCCATGGCGTTGGCGGCGATGACGGTGGTGCCGAAGGAGGCCACCAGCCCCTGGACCAGCACCTTGCCGATCTGGAACATCCCGTTTTCCAGGCCGTTTGGCACCCCCACCCGGAGGATGCCCCGCACCATATCCGGACGGTACTCCGGCCGCAGCAGGCCATGGACCTGCACCCGGCCGCTGCCATGGCAGAGGAGCCAGAGGATCACCGCCGCCGCGGTGAGGCGGGAGGTCAGGGTGGCGATGGCCGCCCCCGTCACCCCGATGCCGAAGCCGTAGATGAGGACAGCGTTGCCGCCGATGTTGATGAGGTTCATCAAAACGGAGCAGTACATGGAGACCTTGGAATTGCCCATGGCCCGGAAGACGGCCGCGCCGCCGTTGTAGATGCCGATGAAGGGGTAGGACAGGGCGGTGATATAAAAATAGACCCGCGCGCCGGCCATCACGTCCGCCTCCGCCGCCCCGAAGAGGGCCCGGAGGATGGGGCCGTTGAGGGCCAGGCAGACCACCATGATAAGCCCGGAGGCGGCCCCCACCACGTAGATGAGCTGCTTGGCGGCCCGGCTGGCGTTCTCCCCGTCCTCCCGGCCCAGGTACTGGGCGGTGACGATGGCCCCGCCGGTGCCCAGGGCGGAAAAGACGTTGATGAGCAGGATGTTGATGGAATCCACCAGGGAGATGGCGGAGATGGCCGCCTCCCCCACGCTGGAGACCATCACCGTATCCGCCATCCCCACCGTGATGAGCAGGACCTGCTCCACCACCAGGGGAAGGATCAGGCGGCGCAGGTCCCTTGCGGAAAACATCATAATAAGGCTCTTCTCCTTTTTGCGTCGTTCCCTCTATTTTCCTCCCTTTGGCGGATCTTTGCAAGAGGGCGGAGGGCACTTTCTGCGAAACCGCCAAGAGAGCCGCTCCATCCCGCAAATTTTTGGATAAGAAGCTGATGCCGCCCCCCGAAGATCGCTCTGGCCTTTTTTTGCAAACTATGCTATTATGTTAGAAACATCCCCCGCAGGATGGGACGCGGGGGAAAATCCATCCGCGGTGCAATAAAAAACGAAAAACCGGACACTGAATAGATGTGGGCCGGGGAAAAGGTCGGTGACACAGGAAAATGGAAATCAGCGGACAGGACGTCGCGAAGGCCCGCGAGGGAGACCGGGAAGCCTTTGGGCGTCTCTACGACGGGGTGGCCCGCGAGCTCTACCGGGTGGCCCTCTACACCCTGGGGAACCCCCAGGACGCCGAGGACGTGGTGGCCGAGACCTTCCTGGAGGCCTGGAAGGGCATCCGGGGCCTGCGGGAGCCGGAGCGTTTCCGCCAGTGGATGCTGCGCATCCTCTCCATCCGCTGCAAGCGGCGGGTGGGCCGCTACGTCCGGGAGAAGGGGAACATCGATATTGACGACTATATAGAGGAAGGGGTCCCCGATTCCAGCGGCCCGCGGGCCGAGGTCCGGGACGCCATGGCCCGCCTTGCCCCGGAGGAGCGGCAGATCGTCCTCCTCTCGGTGCTGGAGGGGTACACCATGCGGGAGATCGCCCAGATGCTGGAGCTGCCCCAGGGGACTGTCAGCTCCAAGCTCCACCGCACCCTGAAGAAGCTCCGGCGGATGCTGGAGGATACATAAGAGGAAAGGAGGAAGCCGGAATGAACGAGCACGAAACGGAACAAGACCTGGAATTTCTGCGGGAAAAGCTGGCCCTCCTGGGGGAGCCGGAGCTGCCCCCCGCCCTCTCCGCCGCCGCGCTGTTCCGGCGGATGGATGAGGGTTCCCTCACCCCGCCGGAGGAAGAGGCGCCGGTAGGAGCTTCCCCCGCCTGGGAAGGCACTGCCGGGGAGGAGAACCCGGAGGAGGCCCTCCCTGCTGCCGGGGACACCGAAGCAGCCGCGCCCCCCGCCGGGAAGGTGATCCCCTGGAGGAAGGTCCTCCGGCGGGGCGTCCCCCTGGCCGCCTGTCTGGCGCTGGTGCTGCTGGTGTACCAGGGCCGGGAGGTGGGGCTGGCAAAGAACTTCAGCGGCACAAGCCCGGCGGCCCCCGCCGCCCCCTCCTCGGCGGCCGCCGCCTACGATGCGGCACCGGAAAGCGCCGAGGAAAACGCGCCCCTTCTGCGCAGCTATCAAAGCGCCGACGCCCCGGCGGAGACACCCGAAGACGGGCAGGACCAAAGCGCCGCCACCGCCTCCGGCGCGCCCGCTCCGGCCAGCGCCGCCGAGGACTCTACAGGCAAAACCGAGAAGAGCGCAGCCAATGTCCCGGCGGATGACGCAAACCCGGACGTCGGCGGCGGAGAGATGGCGCCCGTGCACCCGGACAGCGGGGAGCCGGAGACGGACCTCAATCCGGACATCGGGTGGGGCGAGGTAGACGAAGAATGGGAGCGGCGCACCCAGTCCCTCCAAGCGCAAGCCCTGGAGGCAGCTTCCCGGCACGCCCCCAGGGAAGGCCTCACACCTGTGTTTTGCGGTTCCAGCGAAGATTCTGACGGCAAAGAATTCGAATTTTTCATTGTCTATTGTGACCAGGAGGGCAGGGAGGTCGCGTCCAACCAGTTCTGCTTTATTTTGGCGGATGAGACCGACCCTGCAAATCCCCGCCTGGAACTGATTGCCGTCCGGGAATGGCAGCAGCCATAAAGCTATAAACCGCGTAGAAGAGCCCCTTCGGGGGCTCTTCTGCATTCTGGGCAAGGAAGTGTTCAAATTGCGCAGACCTTAGGTCGATTTACTGCGTTATAAATACTTTGGCCGCTTTTCTTTTTGCTTCTTTTTCTTTTCCCGTGAAAAGAAAAAGAAGGCGGGGCTGGGCGGCAGCCCAGATTGGCTTTAGACACTCCGCTGGGCAAAAAGCCCTTGCCAATCCCCGGCAGTCAGATTATAATGAAAGCAACAAAAAACCGGAAAAGGGAGGTCTGCTTTATGAAACTGGCGGAAGCCCTGGCCCTGCGCAGCGACCTGCAAAAGCGGGAGGCGCAGCTCCAGGTCCGTTTGAACAACAACGCCCGCGTACAGGAGGGGGAAAAGCCCGCCGAGGACCCCAAGACCCTGCTGGCGGAGCTGGATACCATTATGGCGGAGCTGGAGGACCTGATGGCCCGCATCAACCTCACCAACAGCGCCCCCCTCCCCACCGGGGAGACCATCACCGCCCTGCTGGCCCGCCGGGACTGCCTGAGCCGCAAGACGGAGACCCTGCGGAACTTCCTTGCCTGCGCCAGCAACCTCACCAGCCGTTCCACCAAGGGGGAGATCCGCATCTACAGCACCGTCCGGGTGCCGGAGCTGCAAAAGCAGGTGGACGCCCTCTCCCGCGAACTGCGGGAGCTGGATACCCGCATCCAGGGGCTGAACTGGACCACCGAGCTACAATAGGAACGTCGGTAGCCTTTTCGGGGGGCGGGCGCCACCTCTGCCGGCTGAGAATGAGCCGGACCATTGGTATGCGCACGGGGCTGCGCAAAGCGGGTTCGAATCCCGCCGGACTGTAAGGCCCAGCATACGGCACACGGGCACCCTTTTTTGGGTACAACGCACCACCGCGGCGCCGACTCCGGAAGGGCGAGGGTGGGAACGGGGACCGTTCCTGATCCATCCAAAAGCGAAAAAGGCCGGCGGGACCGGCTTTTTTGTTATGTACAAGGAGGAGCGATGCAGACACCGGTCAGCCTGTATTTCCACGTCCCCTTCTGCAAGAGCCGCTGCCCCTACTGCGACTTTTACTCCACCACCCACCTGGCCCTGCGGGAGGACTACACCCGCGCCCTGGTGCGGGCGGTGGAGCGGTGCCCGGCTCCGCCGGGGACGCCGGTGCCCACCGTCTACTTCGGCGGCGGGACCCCCTACCTGCTGGGGGACGGCCTGCTCCGGGTGCTGGAAGCGGTGCGGGCCCGCTTTGCGGTGCCGGAGGACTGCGAGATCACCCTGGAAGCCAACCCCGGCGACCTGGAGGAAGGGCCCCTCCGGCGGCTCCGGGAGGGGGGCTTTGACCGGCTTTCCCTGGGCCTCCAGGCGGGGGACCGGGAGGGCCTGGGGCTGCTGGGCCGCCGCCACACCCCGGAGCAAAGCGCCCAGGGGGTAGCATTGGCCCGCCGGGCGGGATTCCGAAACCTCTCCATCGACCTGATGCTGGCCACCCCCGGCCAGACGGTGGAAAAGGCCGTGGCCCTGGCGGAGTACGGGGCGGCCCTGGCCCCGGAGCACATCTCTGCCTACCTGCTGAAGATCGAGCCGGGGACCCCCTTTGCCCAGGAAGGGATGGAGGCCCGCTGCCCCGGCCCGGACCAGGCCGCGGACATCTACCTGGCCGTCCGGCAGCGTCTCCTGGAACTGGGCTACCGCCACTACGAGATCTCCAATTTTGCGAAGCCGGGGTACGAGAGCCGCCACAACACCGTCTACTGGAGGCTGGGGGAATACCTGGGGTTCGGCCCCTCGGCGGCCTCCTCCTACCGGGGGCGGCGGTTCCGGCTCCCTGGGGATCTGGCCGCCTTCCTGGCGGCAGAGGACCCCTGGCAGACCGCCCTGGACGAGGGCCCCTCCGGCGGCCTCACCGAGTACGTGATGCTCTCCCTGCGCCTGGCGGAGGGGCTGGACCTCGGCCGTCTGCCGGAATATGGCGGCAGCCCGGAGGAGATCCTCCTCCGGGCCGCTCCCCTGGAAAAAGCAGGGCTCCTCACCCTCCGGGAGGGAAAACTTTCCCTCACCGGGCAGGGGTTTCTTCTCTCCAACGCCGTCATCACCGCCCTGCTGGAGTAGATATGGGCTGCCGCCCATTCCCGCCTTCTTTTTCTTTTCACGAGAAAAGAAAAAGAAGCAAAAAGAAAAGCGGCCAATGTCACCGGCACGAAGGCGGGGAGCCAAGACTCCAGGCAGTTCCTTACGCCCTGTGCAAAAGTAAGGAGCGGGGTTTATCCCCGCTCCGAGCAGGGCGAGGCACCGGGGGCACCCCGGTGGTTCTTTTTTGCTTCTTTTTTCTCACCAGTGAGAAAAAAGAAGTGAGGGCCGGGGCGGGGGCGCTTTATGTAGCCCCGCCATGGCCCGTGGGGGTGAGGCCGAAGCTGATGGAAAGGGCGTGATCCACCTGCTCCATATAGGGGTCCTCCACCCGGCCCATCCGCTCCTTCAGCCGCCGCTTATCGATGGTGCGCACCTGCTCCAGGAGCACCACCGAATCCCGTGCCAGGCCGCACTCCTGGGAACTGAGCTGGATGTGGGTGGGGAGCTTCGTCTTGTCCTTCTGGCTGGTGATGGCCGCGGCGATGACGGTGGGGCTGAAACGGTTGCCCACGTCGTTCTGGATGATGAGCACCGGGCGGATGCCCCCCTGCTCCGAGCCCACCACCGGGCTCAGGTCCGCGTAATATATATCGCCCCGTTTGATGGTCATTCTTCACACTCCCTGGTCATTTTTTCTCCCGGCCGGCGGCGCGGTCTCCCCTGCCGTCGGCCGGTCTCCGGTTTTCTCACCTGTATTTTGGCCCTTCCGGCGGGGGGCTAATCACCGGGGCGGATATTTTCCTCCCCGGCCCCCCTGCTCCCATTTTATTGCGGAGGGGCGGCGGAAGTTCTGTCCGTGCCAGGCGCAAACTGGAGCAAACCGGAGAAATCGCAAGCATTCCGGATATTGATCGGCATTTTATCCGCAAAAGCACGGAAAATCCTGATTTTCGGCGAAATACAAAAATTGTTCCCGGCCATGGAATTTGATAAACTTGTTTGCGTCATATCTACACTCTGTTTTTTGCAGAAGGAAAGGAGAGGATGGGGATGGAATCTCCCAAAATGCTGCTGGTATCCGCCCAGGTGCTGCCCAGCGTCTTCGCCAGGGTGGTGGAGGCCAAGCGCCTGCTGGCGGTGGGGAAGGTGAAAAACCTCTCCGAGGCCGCCAAGGCCTCCGGCATCTCCCGCAGCGCCCTCTATAAGTACAAGGACCATGTGTTCATCTACAACGAGGACATCGACCAGGGGGTGGTCACCATCAACGTCTACCTGGAGGACCGGCCGGGGGTGCTCTCCACCCTCATCAACCGCTTCTCCCAGGAGGGGGCGAATATCCTGACGGTGAACCAGAACATCCCCGCCGACGGGGTGGCCCCGGTATCCATCTCCGCCCGGCTGGAAAACGGCTGCGCCGCGGAGGGCATCATCAACCAGATCAAGGAGCTGGACGGGGTGGTGGAGGTCAAGCTGGTAAATTCCCGCTGATCCTGCCATCCCTACAAAAGAAGGAGGTATCCCCTTGAAGAAGATCGCGTTACTGGGCCATGGCGTGGTGGGTTCCGGCGTCATGGAGATCCTTACAAAGAACCGGAAGCTCCTGGCCCGCCAGGCGGGGGAAGGGGTGGAGGCCGCCTGGGTGCTGGACCGCCGGGCCTTCCCCGGCCTCCCCTACTCCCAGCGGTTCACCCAGGATTTTTCCGCCATCCGGGAGGACCCGGAGGTGGCGGTGGTGCTGGAGGCCCTGGGCGGGGTGGAGCCCGCCTACACCTGGGCGCGGGAATCGCTGCTGGCGGGGAAGAGCGTCATCACCTCCAACAAGGAGCTGGTGGCGGAAAAGGGGGACGAGCTGCTGGCCCTGGCGGCGGAAAAGGGGGTCCACTTCCTCTTTGAGGCCAGCGTGGGCGGGGGCATCCCCATCCTCCAGCCCCTGCGGGAGAGCCTCACCGCCAACCACATCCTGGAGATCGCCGGCATCCTCAACGGCACCACCAACTTCATCCTCACCAAGATGTTCCGGGAGGGGGCGGCCTTCGGGGACGCCCTCCGGGAGGCCCAGGAGCTGGGCTACGCCGAGGCCGACCCCACCGCCGATGTGGAGGGCCACGATGCCTGCCGGAAGATCTGCATCCTGGCCTCCATCGCCTTCGGGAGCCACTTCTACCCCAGGGAGGTGCGCACCCAGGGCATCACCCGCATCTCCCCGGAGGATGTGGCCTACGCTGCCCGGTGGGGCGGCGCCATCAAGCTCATCGGCAGGGCCCGGAGGGCCCCCGACGGCCGGGCCGCCCTGGAGGTCTCCCCCATGTTCGTGCCGGGGGACTGCCTCCTTTCCGGGGTGAACGGAGTCTACAACGCCGTCCAGGTCACCGGGGACATGGTGGGGACCACCCTCTTCTACGGCCCCGGCGCCGGCAAGCTCCCCACCGCCTCCGCCATGGTGGGGGACCTCATCACCGCCCTCACCCAGCCCGCCGGCTCCCGCCCCCTCCCCTGGGGACCGGCGAAGCCGGAGCTCTCCCAGCCCTGGGAGGAGCACACCGCCCAGGCCTTCCTGCGGGTGACCGGCATGGAGCCGGATGCCCTGGAGACCTTCTTCCCCGGTGCCCGGTTCCTGGAGCCCCTGGCGGAGGGGGAGGCGGCCTTCATCACCGCCCCCGCCACCCAGGGGGAGCTGGACGCCGCCCAGGAGGCCGCCGGGGCCGCCGGAGGGAAGGTCCTCTCCCGCATCACGGTACTGGAGGGCAGCCGATGAAAGCAGAGATACGCATCCCTGCCACCAGCGCCAACATCGGGGCCGGCTTCGATTCCCTGGGGCTGGCGGTGCAGATGTACAACCGGGTGGTGCTGGAGCCCTGGGAGGGGGTGGAGGTCCTCTCCCTGGACGGCACCACGGTGCCCACAGGCGAAAACAACCTCATCTACAAGACGGTGAAGTACCTCTTTGACATCTGCGGGAAGCCTTTGCCGGGGCTGCGCATCCGGCAGGAGAACGCCATCCCCATGGCCAGGGGGCTGGGGAGCAGCTCCGCCTGCATCGTGGCGGGGCTGATGGGGGGCAACGCCCTGATGGGCAGCCCCCTCTCCCAGGAGGACATCATCCACATGGCCGCCACCATGGAGGGCCACCCGGACAACTCCACCCCCGCCATCCTGGGGGGACAGGTCACCGCCGCCATCGAAAACGGCAGGGTCTTCTACTGCCGCCGGGAGCTGCGGGACGACCTGCGCTTTGCCGCCATCATCCCGGACTTTGAGCTGAAGACCAGCGCCGCACGCGCCGCCCTGCCCAAGGAGGTGAGCCGGGCCGACGGGGTCTTTAACCTCAGCCGGGCCGCCCTGATGGCCATGAGCCTTGCCTCCGGGCAGTACGAGAACCTGCGGGTGGCCGCCCAGGATAAGCTCCACCAGCCCTACCGGCTGGAGCTGATCCCCGGCGCCAGGGCGGTGATGGACTGCGCCCTGGAGTTCGGGGCTTACTGCGCCTACATCAGCGGAGCCGGCTCCACCCTGATGGCGGTGGTGGGAACGGAAAACAGCGGCTTTTCCCAGCGGCTGCGGTGCTGGATGGACGGCCAGGGGTACGGCGGCTGGAAGCTGCGGCTGCTCCCGCCGGACAACAGCGGCGCGCAGATGACCGTGACGGAGGAGGGTTAAAATGAGCCTCATTGTGCAGAAATTCGGTGGCAGCTCGGTGCGGGACGCCCAGCGGGTGATGAACGTGGCCCGCCGGGTCACCGAGACCTATGCGGGGGGGAACAGCGTGGTGGTGGTGGTCTCCGCCCAGGGGGATACCACCGATGACCTTATCCAAAAGGCCAGGGAGATCAACCCCAAGGCCAACAAGCGGGAGATGGACGTCCTCCTTTCCAGCGGGGAGCAGATCTCCATCGCCCTCTTGGCCATGGCCATCGAGAAGCTGGGCTATCCCGCCAAGTCCCTCACCGGGTGGCAGGCGGGCTTTGTCACCGATTCCACCCACGGCAACTCCCGCATCCGCCGGGTGGAGACGGAGCGCATCGTCAACGAGCTGGACAAGGGGAACATCGTCATTGTGGCGGGATTCCAGGGCCTGAACCGGTACGATGACATCACCACCCTGGGGCGGGGCGGCTCGGACACCAGCGCCGTAGCCATCGCCGCCGCCTGCCGGGCGGACCTGTGCCAGATCTTTACCGATGTGGAGGGGGTCTACACCGCCGACCCGCGGCTGGTGCCGGGGGCTAGGAAACTGGCGGAGATCTCCTACGACGAGATGCTGGAGCTGGCGAGCCTGGGGGCCCAGGTGCTCCACAACCGCAGCGTGGAGATGGCAAAGAAATACAACGTCCCCCTGGAGGTGCTCTCCAGCCTCGTGGAAAAGCCGGGGACGGTCATCAAGGAGGTGGCAAAGGTGGAAAAAATGCTCATCAAAGGGGTGGCTAAGGACGACGCCGTCACCCGTATCTCCCTCATCGGCCTGGCGGACGTGCCCGGCATCGCCTTCCGGATCTTCTCCGCCCTGGCGGCCCGGAAGATCAACGTGGACATCATCCTCCAGTCGGTGGGCCGGGACGACACCAAGGACATTTCCTTCACCGTGGCGGACAGCCAGCGGGAGGAGGCCATGGAGGTGGTGGAGGAGCTGAAGGGCACCCTGCGGGCCAAGGACATCGCCTGCGACGGGGTGACCAAGGTCTCCGTGGTGGGGGCCGGGATGGAATCCAACCCCGGCGTCGCCGCCATGATGTTCGAGGCCCTGGCGGAGGCCAACATCAACATCCAGATGATCGCCACCAGCGAAATCAAAATTTCGGTGCTCATCGACCGGGAGGACGGCCTGCGGGCCATGCGGGTGGTCCACGAGGCCTTTGCGGGGTGACCCCGCCCAAAGAAAAAGAACAAAGAGCCCCCGGATTTGGGGAAAAGGGAAGTTTTTTCCACTTTTCTTCCAAATTTGGGGGCTGCGTCTTGTCAAAACCCTTCCGGGATGGTATCCTATAAGAGCTCTCCGGTTTTCCCGGAGGGCGGACAAAAACAGAGTAGGAGCCTTTGCGTCAAGTGCCGCCGGGACGGGGAGTTGCCGGGCGGACGAAAAGGGGTGACCCTTGCGGTAACGGCTCCGCATCCCGCTGTACCATAGCTGCACTCCGCCGGGCCGGCTTTTGCCGCCCTGCCGTGCATACGGTACAAACCGATGCACGAAAGGAGTGTATTTTTTTGTACAAAGATCCGGAATCTCTCACCCTGGCCAGCCCTTTTTCCCGGAGCTACTGGCGCACCGCCCTCCGGGAGCTGCGAAACCTGCGGATGCTCACCCTGGCGGCTATCGTGGTGGCCCTGCGCATCGTCCTTGGCGGTCTCTACATCCCTCTGGGGGATAACCTGAACATCTTCTTCGGGTATTTCGTCAACGGCCTGGGGGCGGCCATCTACGGGCCGGTGATGGCGCTGCTCTCCGGCTTTGCCACCGATGTCCTGGGGTACTTCATCCACCCTACCGGGCCCTTCTTCCCCGGCTATGTCCTTTCCACCATGCTGGGCTCCTTCTTCTACGCTCTCTTCTTCTACCGGGCCCGCATCACCGCCCTGCGGGTGGTGCTGGCGAAGCTGGCGGTGAACCTCCTGGTGAACGTGGGGCTGGGGGCCCTGTGGAGCGCCATCCAGTTCAGCAAAGGGTACTATTACTACCTGGTGAAGAGCCTTGCCAAGAACATCGGGCTGCTGCCGGTGGAGGCCCTGCTCCTCTGGCTCTTCCTCCGGGCCATGGCGCCCGTCTGCGCCAGGAACGGCCTGCTGCCGAGGCAGGAGAAAGAAAATTAAAGCAGCGCAACACATAAAAGACAGCCGGTTTTCTGTCCGGCTGTCTTTCCTTTTTCGCTTCTGGCAGTATTTCGGGCTCCAGGCAGTCATTCTTGTATCCTGCAAAGGTCAAGGACCGGACTTTATGTCCGGTCCGGGTAGGGATCGGCTCCGGGCACAGCCCGGTCGTTCTTCTTTTCGCTTCCTTTTCTTCTCACGAGTGAGAAGAAAAGGAAGAAAAGCTCTACGCTGTTTCCTCCAGCAGCTCCTGGGTGATGCGGGCGGCGCAGGCCACCAGCCTGCCGCAGGGGCGGGCCTTGTAGTACTCCGGGGTGCGGTCGGCGGGCGCGGGGCCAGGCTCCCCCTGGAGCTTCTCCAAAAGGTCGGCGCAGCGCAGGTGCCCCTGCTCCTCCTCAAAGCGCCGGCAGAGGCGTTGGATGAGGTCGTAGTGCCGCTGCTTTGCCGGCTTGTCCGTAAGGTCGGTGTAGCCCCGGAGCAGCCCCAGCACCATACCGGCGCCGGAAAGGGCCCCGCACAGCTCCCGCATCCGCCCGAAGCCCCCGCCGAAGGAGGAGGCCAGGCGCAGGGCGGTCTCCCGGTCCAGGCCGCACTCCGGGGCAAAGGCCAGCAGCACCGCCTGGCTGCAACTACAGCCGCTCTCGAAGTTCTCCTGGGCCAGGCGGCCCTTTTCCTCCGGGGCGGTCACTGCCGGTCCTCCAGCTTCTCGGCGGCGGCATCCAGCCAATCCCCTTCAAAGAGCTCCACCACACCCTGGTCCACCACTTTGGCCAGGGCGGGGTCCATGGGGATGCGCCCCAGGACAGGAATGCTATTGTGGGCAGCAGCCTCCTCCAGGCGGCTCTCGCCGAAGACCTGGATCTTCCTGCCGCAGTCGGGGCAGGTGACGTAGCTCATGTTCTCCACCAGGCCCAGGATGGGAATGTTCATCATCTTTGCCATGTTCACCGCCTTTTCCACGATCACCGAGACCAGCTCCTGGGGGGAGGTGACCACAACGATGCCATCCAGGGGGATGGACTGAAAAACGGTGAGGGGCACATCCCCGGTGCCGGGGGGCATATCCACAAAGAGGAAGTCCACATCCCCCCAGACCACATCGGTCCAGAACTGCTTGACGACCCCGGAGATCACCGGGCCCCGCCAGATGACGGGGGTGGTCTCGGTCTCCAGCAACATATTCACCGACATCACGCCGATGCCGGTCTTGGTCCGGGCGGGATAGAGGCCCACCTCATCCCCCTGGGCTTTTTCGTGGATGCCGAAGGCCTTGGGGATGGAGGGGCCGGTGACGTCCGCGTCCAGGATGGCGGTGCTGTAACCCTTGCGGTTCAGAAGCACCGCAAGCATACTGGTGACGATGGACTTGCCCACGCCCCCCTTGCCGGACACCACCCCGATGACCCGCTTGATGCTGCTCAGCTCGTGGGGCTTTTCCAAAAAGCTCTGGGGATCCTGGGTTCTCTCTCCGCAGTTCTGGCTGCAGGACCCGCAGTCGTGGGTGCAGCCCTCCGGTGTATTGGACATAGCGTTTCTCTCCTTTTATCGTTCCTTGCTTTTGTATACCGCGGCGGTATACTCTGGTTTATAGTATAGGCCCTGCCCCCGCCTTTGTCAACCGGATGGGCAGGGCCGCCGCCTACTTTGCCGGGGCCAGGGCGCCCTCCGGGGGCTTCTTCCCCAGGCGGATGGTCTGCACCCGGCCGATGAGGAAGGAGGAGATGGTGACGGTCAGCAGGGAGCAGAGGAGGTTCTTCAGGGGGATGTAGGTGCTGGAAAGAGCCAGCACCACCACATCGGTGAAGAGATAGGCCCTGGAGATGGGGCATTTGGTGAGGTGGGAGATGGTCATGGCCAGGGCATCGTCCCCGCCGGCGGCTCCCCCCGCCCGGACGGCCAGCCCCACCCCCAGGCCCACAAAACAGGCCCCCAGGAGAGCCGCTGCCGCGGGATGCTCCCGCAGGCTGGGGAGCAGAGGCGGAAATTGCTCAAAGAGGGCATACCAGCCGGCAAAGCTGAGACTGGCCACCAGGGAGCACTTGGCGAACTCCTTCCCCAGGAAGCGGAAGCCGACGAGGTAGCAGACGGCATCCAGCACCGGGGAGACCAGGGCGGGGGTGATCCCCAGCCAGTGGTCAAAGAAGAGCACCAGCCCCAGGACGCCCCCTTCGGTAATATCGCTCTGGCGGTGGACGTTATAGAGGCCGAAGGCCAGAATGGCGGTGCCCCCCACCAGCATCCCGTACTTTGCCAGGGCGGCCCAAAGCCTCCCTGCCCGGCGGGTATCCATAGTAACAGCTCCTTTCTAAATCGCCCTTTTAGAACCTGTATTCATAGCCGGATGATGCCAGCAGGGCAAGGGATTTTTCCGTCCTGCAAGGCAAAAAATCGCAGGAATACTTGGTGTATTACAAGATTTTTTAACGCGGCAGGACAGAAAAAGACCCGGCCTGATGGCGTTAGATGGTTGTGAATACAGGTTCCTAGTATAGCATATCCCCTCTGTCCTTGGCAAAGGCGGTATTTGGAAAGGGGAGCAAATGGGCTCGTCTTTCCTCTTGTCTCCTCCCATCTCCCCGCTTCTCCGCCCTTCTCCTCAGACTTTGACCTGGGGACCGCTTTCTGGTATAATTTTAGATGCATAGCCGTGTCCACAGGGGCCGCTCTTTTCCCATCCTATTCCCCGCCCTCCTTTGGTGACACCGGCACGACGAAAAGGAGTGTGCCCTTTGAACGAACATCCCCTCCCCCAGGAGAAGGAAAATCCCCTGGGATACGAAGACATCCCAAAGCTCCTGCGGGGCTTTGCCATCCCCAGCATCGTTGCCATGCTGGTCAGCTCCCTCTACAACATCGTGGACCAGATCTTCATCGGCTGGGGGGTGGGCTACCTGGGGAACGCCGCCACCAACGTGGCCTACCCCCTTACCACCATCTGCCTTGCCATCGCCCTGCTCATCTCCGCCGGCAGCTCCTCCCGCTTTTCCCTTTACCTGGGGCGGGGGGAGACAGAGAAGGCCGCCTCCATCGCCGGGAACGCCATCTCCATGGGGGTGGTGTTCGGCCTTATCTACGCCGTTCTCATCGAGGTATTCCTGGCCCCCCTTCTGGGGCTGTTCGGCTCCACCCCGGAGGTGCTCCCCTACGCCCAGGAGTACGCCCGCATCACCGCCCTGGGCCTCCCCTTCTTCATCCTCACCAAGGTCCTCAGCACCCTGGCGCGGGCGGACGGCAGCCCCCGCTATTCCATGCTCTGCATCACCGCCGGGGCGGTGGTAAACACCATCCTGGACCCCATCTTCATCTTTGTGCTGCGCATGGGGGTGCGGGGGGCGGCCATCGCCACCGTGCTGGGGCAGGTCTTCTCCTTCCTCCTCTCGGCGGCCTACCTGTGGCGCTTCCGCAGCGTCCGCCTGGAGCGGAGGCACTTCGCTATCACCCTCTATGAGAGCATCACCATCATCACCTACGGCCTGAGCAACAGCTTCAACCAGGTGGCCATCACCCTGGTGCAGATCGTTCTCAACAACTCCCTGGTGCACTACGGGGCCCTCTCCCCCTACGGCCGGGAGATCCCCCTGGCGGCCAGCGGCATCGTGATGAAGACCAACGCCATCCTCCTGTCCATCATCATCGGCATCTCCCAGGGCACCCAGCCCATCATCGGCTTCAACTACGGGGCGGGACGATACCGCCGGGTGCGGGACACCTACTGGCTGGCCATCCGCTGGAACCTTGTCATCTCCGCCATCGGCTTTGTGCTGTTTCAGTTCTTTCCCCGGCAGCTCCTGGCCTTCTTTGGCAAGGGGAACGAGCTGTACTACCGGTTCGCGGTGCACTTCATGCGGGTCTTTCTGCTGATGGTGCTGGTAAACGGGGTGCAGCTCCTCTCCTCCAATTTCTTCGCCGCCATCGGCAAGCCTTTAAAAGGGATGTTCCTCTCCATGACCCGGCAGGTGCTGTTCCTGATGCCCCTCCTGGTGCTGCTGCCCCTGGCCTTTGGCCTGGAGGGCATCCTCTACGCCGGGCCGGTGGCGGACCTGGCCGCCTTCCTGGTGACCCTGGCCTTTATCATCCAGGAGATGCGGAGCATCCGCCGCAAGGAAAGCGCCCTGACCGCCGCCGACACCGTTTAACGGCAAGCCGGAGGAGCAGCCGTGCAACGCTCTGCCCCTGGGAAACAATTTCTCCACAAGCTAAAGCCGGAGAGCAGACTGCCCTCCGGCCTCTTCTTTTGTTTTGTAAGCTGAGGTAAGTTTACCTGTAGCCGCCCTGCTTCAGGCGGAAGGTGCTCACCAGCTCCCGGAGCAGGTTGGCCTGGGAGGACAGCTCCTCGCTGGCGGCAGCACTCTGCTCGCTGGTGGCGGAATTGGTCTGCACCACCGAGGAGATCTGGTCGATGCCGTCGGTGACCTGTCCCAGAGCGGTGGTCTGCTCCTCCACCGCTCCCACCACAATGGACATCTGGGAGGAAACGCCTCCGGCCAGCTCGCTGGTGCGCTCCAGGGACCGGGTCACCTGCTCCACCACGCCGCTCCCCGCCTCCACGGCGGAGATGGAGCCCTCGATGAGCTCCTTGGTGGCCTTGGCGGCCTCGTCCGACTTGGTAGCCAGGTTCCGGACCTCATCGGCCACCACCGCAAAGCCCTTGCCGGCGGCTCCGGCCCTGGCGGCCTCCACCGCGGCGTTGAGGGCCAGGATGTTGGTCTGGAAGGCGATGTTCTCGATGGTGGTGATGATCTTGCCGATCTGCTGGGAGGAGGCGGAGATCTGCCCCATGGCGGTGTTCAGCTGCCCCACATATTCCACGCTGATCCCCAGCTGCGCGCCGGCCTGTTCCACAAAATGTCCGGCTTCTCCGGTGGCCTGGGCGGTCTTCTTGGCGTTCTCCGAGATCTCGCTGATGGTGGCGGACAGCTCCTGGACCGAGCTCGCCTGCTGGGTGGCCCCCTGGGCCAGAGCCTGGGCGCTGGTGGAGACCTGCTCGGAGCCGGAGGAGACCTGCTCGGCGCTCTCCCGGATCTGGCGCATGGTGTCGTTGAGTTTGTTTTCGATGCTCTCCATCGACTGCCGGATGGAGGCGAAGTCCCCTATGTAATCCTGGCGGACCTCGCTGGACAGGTCCCCGCCGGCGATGGCCTCCAGCACGCTGGAGATCTCCCCGATATAACCTCCCAGGCGCCGCATCGTCCCTTCAAAGATCTGGCTCAGCTCGCCGATCTCGTCATTGGAGTGAACACCGGCCCGGATCTCCTCGCCGGTGGAAAGGCCCAGATCTCCCTGCTCCAGCCGCTCCGCCACCTGGGTGATCTCCCGCAGGGGAGCGGAGACCCGCTTCTTCAGGTAGGCGGAAAGGACCATGATGCAGACAACGATGGCGGCAAAGCCGATGGCCGCCGACAGGAGGATCGCCAGGAAGGTCTGGCGGTTGGCCTCTGCGCTGGAAATACCCGCAAAGACGATGCCGCTGACCTGCCCGCCGGCATTCCGGACGGGAACATAGGAACAAAGGTATTCCTCCCCCTGGATGCTGGCCTTGCCCACATAGGGCTGGCCCTGCTGGAGCACCACGGCGCTCACGCTGGGATCCAGCCTGGAGCCCACCATCCGCTGCCCGTTCTGGATCAGGGTGCTGTAGGCGCGGGTATCCCCCTCAAAGACGGTAAACTCGCAGCGCATCAGGCTCTTAAGTTCATCCAGCAGCTGGTTCACATCGCTGCCGTCTTCCAGGCGCTCCAGCTCGTAGGCCAGCACATTGGTGCCGTTGGTGCAGCGGTCCCGCAGCATCCCCGTAACCAGTGTACGGAAGATGACGACGCAAAGGGCCACGGACAGGAGGATCGACACCACCAGCATGATGGCGACCACGTTGCCCACCTTCTGGCCGATGCGCTTTCTTTTCCCATTCGCTCCGCTTCCGGACAGCCGGATCTTCTCCATAATCCTTTCACTCCATCTCAAAAAAATCGTTGTAGGTGGCGTTCTTTCCGGGCAGCGGTGCCAGAAGCAGCGTTTTCACCTCTCCATGGCGATACTGCCCATTATAACTATTATAATGCAGGCCGGAAATTGTTGCAAGACTCTTTTCCTGTTTTTCCAACCCTTTCCGCCATATCCGGCGCGGTTTCCGGCATAAATATAGCCCTTTGGAAAGAGCTTGGCAAGGGGGCTTTCGCTCTTGCGCTCCGCGGGATTTTTTGCTATCCTTTTTGTAAAAGGGAGATCTGTAAGGGAGGGTTTTCTATGGATATGCGGCAAGAGATGGAGCTCCTCTTCCGGCAGGCCTGCGAAGAGCATCCGGGGCTGCCCCGGTTCCGCGCCGCCAAGAAGGGGCTGCTGTGGGGGATGATGGGCTTTTTTGCCCTCATCCGGGTCCTGGAGGGGCTGCTCTACTGGGAGGCGGGGCACCCCGTCCTGGCGGTCCTCCGGGTGCCCCTGGGCCTGCTGATCCCCGGCATCTTCGCCCTGTCGGTCTGGCGGGGCGGATGGAAGTTTTCCTTTCTGCTCCTGCTGCCGGCGGGGAGCCTGGCAGGGGATCTGCTGCCTGAGATCCGCGTCACCCTGCTGCTGGGCTATAACACCCTCCGGCCCATGGCTTATGTCATCCTGGCGGTGGAGGCCATTGCAGCCCTGTACCTGGCGGGGGTGGTCCTCTGGCTCGCCCTGCCGCCGGAGAACCGGGAGCTGAGCGCCGTCATGAACCAGATCACCGAGGAGCTGATCCGCCGGAGCAAGGAGCAGGCTCCCCCTCCCCGAACGATATGAGGAGGATGCTTTTATGAACCGTTCTTATGTTGTTCCCCCGGAGGAGCCGGCAGTGGCGCCGGAGGTCCCCTCCTTCTATGAACAGATCAAGGCCGCTGCCGGGCCGGAAGGGCTGCCGCCGGGCTTCTCCCTCCGGCGCCTCCCGGCGGAGGGAGAAGAGCCCCGGCTGCGGTTCGCCGACGGCGCCAGGGACGGCATCGCCATGTACCACACCAGCGTCACACCGGGGGACTGCGCCCCCCTCTACGAGGTCCTGGGGCTCATCTCCGGGGGAGCTCTTGCCGCCGAAGAACGGCTGGAGGCTTTCTTCATCCCCGAAGGCCCCGCCATGCTCCCCCTCATCGACGGGCTGCAAAACTGGCTGACGGACCACCGGGAGGAGATCGACCCAGGGATGCTCTACCGCTTCTCGGTAAAGACCCTGGCGGAAAGCCGCAACCCGGAAGCTGTCAAGTTCGCCCTCTCCCTGCTGGAGCTGCTCCAGCCCACCCAGGAGAGCCGGGAGCTTGTCTCCACCCTGGCCCTCAGCGATGAGTTCACCCTCTTCTGCCTCTACGTCATCCGGGGCTGGGAGGACGGCAACGAAGAGCTGTTCCGCCTGGCCGGGCTGGTCCATGGCTGGGGGCGCATCTTCCTGGTCCACGAGCTGGAGGCAGACACCCCGGAGATCCGCCGCTGGCTGCTGACGGAGGGCTGGGACAACCACATCCTCTCCGCCTATTCCGCCCGTCTCTGCGCCCAGCGGGGCGGTCTGGACGCTCTGCTGGCCCAGGAGGCCCTCACCCCGGAGGACTTCGCCGCCGCCAGCGGCCTGGTGGCTGCCCTCCTGGACGAGGGCCCGGTCCGGAACATCTCCGTCATGGAGGACGGGAAGGAGCTGCTGGAAGCCTACCTCCGCCACGCCGGCGGGATGGCGCGGACCGAGGAGCAGCGCCAAACGGCGGAGGCCGTCCGCCGGTGGCTCCAGGCGGCGCCCTGACCGGCGCGGGCAAAGTTTCCCTTTACCCTTGTACTATTTTCCACCCTCGTCCCCATATAGTGAAAGGGACGGGGGTGGAAGCGCATGGACCGGGATATTTTTCTGAAAAACACGGTGATCCTCACCGGGGCCTCCCTGGCCCTGCGGGGGATCGGCATGGTGTTCCGGGTCTACCTGGCGGCCCAGATCGGCGCCCAGGGGATGGGGCTTTACCAGCTCATCACCACCGTTTACAACCTCTCCCTCACCATCGCCACCGCGGGGATCAGCGTAGCCGCCACCCGGATGATCACCGAAGAGATCGCCCTGGGGGGCGGTCAGCGGCTCCGGAGCCTCTGCAAAAAGCTCCTGCTGGCCTCCCTGGCCCTGGGGCTGCTGGCGGCGGGGATCCAGTTCTTCGGGGCAGATCTGGCCGCCGGGCTGTGGATCCACGACGAGCGGGCGGCCCTCTCCCTGCGTATCCTGGCCCTGAGCCTGCCGGTGATCGCCATTACCAGCTGCCTCCAGGGGTACTTTATGGCCCGGCGGCAGGTGGGCCTCACCACCGGGGCCCAGATGGCGGAGCAGCTTCTGCGCATCGCCCTCATTATGGCCATCCTCCCCGCCGCCCTGGGGCGGGGGCTGGGGGAGGCCTGCGCCGCCGTGGTCCTGGCGGGGACGGTGGCGGAGATCGTCTCCGGGGGGATCATCTGGCAGGGATACCGCCGGGACCTGCGCCGGGTGCCGGGCACCGGGAAGTGCGCTCCCGCCAAAGGGGTGCTGCGGCGGCTCTGGGGCATCGGCGCGCCGGTGGCCGCCACCCGGTACGTAGGCAGCGCCCTGCGCACCCTGGAAAACGTCATGGTCCCCGGATGCCTGGCGGTCTACACCGGCAGCCGGGACCTGGCCCTGGAGCAGTTCGGCGCCCTGAAGGGGATGGCTATGGCGGTGCTGTTCTTCCCCTTCTCCTTCCTCGCCACCCTTTCCACCCTGCTGCTGCCGGAGATCACCGAGGCCTACGCCCAGGGGCGGCAGCGGCTGCTCCTGCGGCTCATCTCCCGCACCATCGCCATCACTCTGGCGGTCTCCGCACTGATGGGGGGGCTTTTCACCCTCTTTGCCGGGGAGCTGGGGGAGGTGCTCTTCCACGACGGCCAGGTGGGGTTTTACATCCGGGTGCTGGGGCCGGTGATGCCCTTTATGTACCTGGAGAGCATGGTGGACGGCATCCTCAAGGGGCTGAACCAGCAGCTTTCCACCTTCCGGTACAGCGTCTGGGATTCGGTGGCCCGCATCGCCCTCATCGCCCTGCTGGCCCCCCGCTTTGGGATGAAGGGCTTTCTCTTTGTGATGCTCCTCTCCAACCTCTTCACCGGGAGCCTCAATCTTCACCGTCTCCTGGCGGTGACGGAGCTGCCCATCCGCTGGGGCCAGTGGGTGATAAAGCCTCTGCTGGCCTTCCTGGCGGGGATGCTGGCCTACCGGGCGGTATGGCTCCCCTGGGCGGCGGCGCGGGGGCTCTCCGGCCCCCTGCTGCGGCTGATCCTGGGCGGCGGCGTGGTGAGCCTGGTGTACCTGGTGTTCCTCTTCCTTTCCGGGGGCCTGGCAGGGCTGGGGGTGGGGAAGCAGAGCGGATAAACAAAAGGCAGGTCCGAGACCTGCCCTTTTGCGTTTGACATACCCCACCAGCTAAAAAATGAGCCGTCTGTTCGCAGCAGAACGGCTCATGGTTTTGTGAAGCATTTGCTTCACCAGTCCAGGTAGTTTGTATGTTGTGGCAACCGTCTGGGTCTCCACGCTTTTATTATAGCGTTTCCCCGGCGATTTGTCAAACCGTTTGGGCTTGGATGTAGCCGCACCGTTGATGTGACCATCCAAACAGCGTGAAAAAGCCAGCCCTTCCCGATCGTGGGAGGGGCCGGTCTTTTTATGATCTCTTTTCGGACCAAATGCAAAGCAGTATCAGCGCCAGGGCAGCAGCCATCACCACGGCGAGGGTGGCGGGGATGCTCCGCAGCAGTTTCATGCCCTACTCCTTTCCGGAGACGCCCAGCTTCCCCTCCATCACCTGCCCGGCGACGTCGAAGAAGGAGACCACCTCGTCCCCGTTCTCCCGGCCGTTTACGATCTGCTTGGTGGCTTTGGCGATGGCGTCGATGTGATAGCCCCCCTCCTTGGCTACCACCAGGCCGAAGTCCTCCTTCTCCGCCCAGCCGTAGCCGCTCTCCGGGTGGGTGCGCAGCAGCGTCTCCCCGATGTAGACGCCGAAGACGGAGGCGAAGGCGTTCACCTTCTCCTGCATCGCCCCGCCGTCCTCCTCCGGGTGGAGATACCGCCGGTGGTACCCGTCCAGGATGCGGCTCACCGCCGGGATGCTGGCGGGGGTGTAGTCCAGAGCCACTCCGTAGTCCTCCCCGATCTTCTTCGCGTGCCCCAGGCAGCTGCCGATAAATTGGATGTGCTTTGGGACCTCTGCCTGCGGCGTGTCCTCCCGCTTCGCCGGCTCCTCCTTGGGCTTCTTTCCGAATAGCTTCCCGAAAAACATTTGATGTCACCCCCTGTATTTGACCGAAAGGAACGGGCTCTCCCGCTCCACAAAGCGCCAGGGCCAGCCCGCGGCCTCCCCGGCGTAGTCCACGTTGATGCGGGGGGTGGCGGCAATGGCCTCCGCCGGCACCGGCTCCCCTTCGCAGAGCCACAGCTTCTCCCCCCAGAGGGGCTCCCCGTAAAGTTCCCGGCTGATCTCCATCCCCTGGCAGAGTTTCCCCGGTCCGGTAAGAAGGGCCTTCTCCCGGACCGCCTCCATCCCGCGGTTCTCCGCCATCCGGGGGAGGCCCAGGATGGGCCGGGCGCTGCGGATGAGCACCGCCTCCGGCTCCCCCTTGGGGCGGGTGACCACATTGAAGCAGCAGTACATCCCGTAGATGAGGTAGATGTAGGCCAGTCCCCCGGCCTCATACATCACGTTGGTGCGTCCGCCCTTCCGGGCGGCCTTCCGGTAGGAATGGCAGGCGGGGTCGGCGGGGCCGCAGTAGGCCTCCGTCTCGGTGATGCGGCAGGCCAGGCGGCCCCCTAGGATCTCCCGGACCAGATACCGCCCGATGAGGTCCTGGGCCACCTCCACCGTATCCCGGAGGTAGAACTCCGGCGGCAGCTTTTCCCAGGGGCCGGTCACGAAATCAGCCCCTCGATGCCGTGGGCGCGGTTGACGGCCTTGGCTTTTTCGATGTTCGCCAGATGCTCCTGGTAATTTTTGCCGTAGTAGTGGGTGTATTCCACATCGGTGACGAAGAAGTAGTAGGTGCCGTCCAGGGTGTTCTTCTCCGGGTGGAGGGCGGCATCGATGGCATCCGCCCCGGCGTTGGCGATGGCCCCGATGGGGAAGCCACTGCGGTCGTAGGTGTCGTAGGCAGTGAGGACCTCCTGGGAGGGGTTCCCCTCAAAGTAGGGGGTGATGTAGTCGTTTATAAAATTATTGGTGGTGCAGGATTCCAGTTTGGGGTACTCCGAGCCCTCCGCCAGGCGGTTGGTGAACACCGAAGAGACGTTGTACATCTCCTCCACGTTGGCGGATTCCTTCTGGATGATGGAGGCCAGGGTCACCAGCTCCTCCAAGGAGTATCCGGCCTTTTCCATGGCCGCGCGGTTCTCCGGGGTGCAGACCCGGTTTTGGAAGTTCGTGAGCATCCGCAGGATGACGGAATCCACATCCTCATCGGCGTAAAACTCGTAGGTGTCCGGGAAGAGGTAGCCCTCCAGCCGCACCAGCTTCAGGGGGTCGGCGCTCACCTCATCCATAAAGTCCACATCGAAAGAGTGCTCATTAAGGGCGGTGATGAATTCGCCCTGGGTGCAGAGGCCGGCCTTTGCCAAGACGCTGCCCATCTGGAAGGCGTTGTACCCCTCCGGGAAGGTGACCGTCACCGTCTCCAGCCGCTGCTGCACCTCCTGGAGGGCCCCGATGATGCTGTCGTAGCCCTCCTGGGGACGGAGGGTGAAGGTGCCGTACTGGTAGCTTCCGTCCGCCTGTGCCCTGTACTTGGAGTAGAAGCGGAAGATGAGATCATTGCCGATGGCCCCCTCCTCCTTGAGGATGGCGGCGATGTCCGCGGTGCCGGCCCCCTGGGGGATCTCCACCTCCACCTGGGCGGCAGAGCGGCGGGAACCCGCCACCTCCCCCTTGTAGTAGGAGTACCCGCACCCGGCGGCGATGGCCGCCAGCACCAGGAGAAACAGCAGGATCATCAGGATCAGCCGCAGGGGATTCCAGCGCCGGCGTCTTTTCCGCCTGCGCCGGGGGCGGCGGGGAGGCTCCTGGGGCGGCTCCTCCTCCATTCTGCGGGGTCTCTTCTTTGCCTCATACTGGCCCATACTGCTCGCTCCTTCTCCCCAGGCTTGTCCCCCTGGGGCCAAATGATAATGGGGGTCCTCTTTACACAACGAGCGACACGGCCCCCCGGATTCGACGATATTCTTATTGTATCCCAGCCGCCGGGAAAATGCAAGAAAGAAAAAAGGCGGGCGCTCCTTTCCGAAGCGCCGCGCCCGCTGTATCCCTATTCCCCGGCGGTCTCCCCCGGCCCCTCGCTGGTAAAGGTGAAGTCGCTGATAAGGACCTCCCCCTGGATGGAGGGGATGAGCACCCGCTGCACCGCCATGGTCTCCTTATCAAAGACGATCTCGTAGGTGGTGAGGAGGATGCTGCCGCTGGCGGTCACCGTGTCATCCTCCACCTGGGTGGTGAGCTTCCCGGCCTTCTCCCCGGTGAGCACCTCCCGCAGGAGGGTGAGCACCGACTGGGTGGGGAGGGTGTAGGGGGAAAGGTCCACCTCCATCCCCCGGAAGGTCACCCGGATCTCCTCCCCGGCGGCGGTGACCACCAGGCCCTCCAGGGAGGAGGGGGCGGTGAACTCCGCCCGGATGTCCGCCGCCCCGGTCTTGGCGATAAATGCCTTGGCCTCGGTGCCATCGTAGGTCATCTCCGCGGTGAAGGTGTACTCCCGCGCCAAAGTCTCCCGCACCAGGGCGTCGTAATCGGTGACCTGCTCCCGGAGCCTCCCGCAGCCCCCCAGGAGGGCCAGGGCGGCCCCAAGGGCCGCGATCCATCGCTTCATTTCCTCACTCCTGTTCCGCTTCCAGAAAGGCCCTGCCGAAGTATTCCGGCAGCTGGGAGGGGACCATGGCCCGCCGGGTGTGGTCCCCGGCGCAGAGCCGGGCCGCCCGGCCGTGGAGCCACGCCCCCACCGCCGCCGCCCCAAAGGGGGAAGCCCCTTGGGCCAGCAGCCCGCCGATGAGCCCGGTGAGGACATCCCCGCTGCCCCCCTTGGCCAGGCCGTCGCAGCCGCCGAAGTGCCAAAGTTTCCCCTCCGGCCCGGTGATGCCGGTGATGTAGCCCTTCCGAAGCACCGTAATGCCAATACTCTCTGTCCTAGTATATTCCGGGGCGAAGGGATTATTCCCCGCCGCCGCGCCGGTGAGGCGGGCATATTCCCCCGGATGGGGGGTGATGACCACCGGGCAGGCGGCATTTTCCAGAAGGGAGAGGGGCTCCGGCTCCGCCGCCAGGGCGGTGAGGGCCCCGGCGTCCAGGAGCAGGGGCTTTTCCTGCCGGAGCAGGGCTTTTACGATGGACAGGGTATCCGGCCCCGGCTCCATGCCGCAGCCGATGGCGACTGCGTCCGCCCCCTGGGCCGCCCCCAGGAGGGCCGAGACCGCCTCCTTCCCCCCGGCGATGCCTCCCCGGCCGTTCTTCCGGCAGAGGGTGTAGATGGCCTCCGGGCAGCGGGCGGCCACAATCTTTGCCACGCCCGGAACAGTGGCCAGCCGGACATACCCCACCCCGGACCGGGCCGCCGCGGCGGCGGCCAGCGCCGCCGCTCCGGGGTACTGCCGGCACCCCGCGATGAGCAGCAGCCGGCCGTTCTGCCCCTTGTGGCCGGTGTGGGACCGCCGGGGCAGGAACCGCCGCACATGGCGGAGCTCCAGGGCCTCCTGCCAGCCGGAAAAGGCGTCCTCCACCTTGGGGTGGGCCCCGATCTCCCCCAGGGCCAGCTCCCCCAGGTACTCCCCCGCCCAGTTCACCAGATGGGCGGGCTTCGGGGCGCCCATGGCAACGGTGAGGTCCGCCGGGATGCAGCTCTCGTACTCCCCGGTGTCCCCGTTCACCCCGCTGGGCAGGTCCATAGCCGCCACCGGGGTCCCGGCCCCGCGGGCCCGGCGGGCCGCCTCAAAGACCGGCTCCAGCTCCTCCGGGATGCCCCCCCGAAAGCCGGTGCCGAACACCGCATCCACCAGGAGATCCGCCTCCGCCAGCCGGGCGGGGACGGCGGAAAGGTCCTCTTCCACCGCCACCGATGGGGGCATCCGCTCATAGGCGGCGCGGCTCTCCGGGGTGGCGGGCCGGCCGCAGAGGAGGGCCGCCATTACCTGGGCGCCGGCCTCCGCCAGATGCCGGGCGGCCACAAAGCCGTCCCCGCCGTTATTCCCCCTGCCGCAGAGGATGCAGATCTTCTTGCCCTCCACCGGCCACCGCTCCCGGATGAGGGCGGCGGCGGACTGCCCCGCCCGCTCCATCATCTCCCGGTAGCTGACTCCGCTCTGGGCGATCTGCCGTTCCAGCTCCTTCATCCCCCCTGTGGTCACAAAGCGCATGGCGCACCCTCCTTTCCTTCCGGTTCTCCTTCCCGCCAGGCGGTGACAACGGCAATGGCGGTATCCCTGGTGTGGGTGATGGAGAGGGCGAACCGCCAGCCCTCCCCCAGCTCCGCCGCCGCCCCGGTGAGGTGCAGCTCCGGCCTGCCCCGCTCATCGTGGCGGACCGAGACCTCCCGCAGGGCAAATCCCGCAAGGCCGGTCCCCATGGCTTTGGAGAAGGCCTCCTTGGCGGCAAAGTGCCCCGCGATGGTCTGGGGGGCCATTTTCTTTTCCCGGAAGTATTCCTGCTCCTCCTCCGAGAAGAACCGCTCCACAAAGCCCCCCTTCCGGGCGCTTTTTTCGATGCGGTCGATCTCCACCGCGTCCACGCCGTTTACAAGCTCCATCTCAGTTCCTCCCCTGCTCCAGCCCAAAAATCGGGTGCAGCCGAACCGCACAGCTTTGGAAAGAATTTGCAGTATCGCAAAATTTTGGCCGTTCTTCTTTTTGCTTCTTTTTCTTCTTCCGCAAGAAGAAAAAGAAGGCGGGGCTGGACGGCAGCCCAGATTGGCAAAAGAAGGCCCGCCGGAGAAACCGGAGGGCCCTTTTTCTGTGTCGGTCACTGGGTCACTTCGGTGATCGTCGCCCCCAGCCGCTCCAGGACGCCCTTCAGCTCCTCCAGGCCGTAGCCCCCGAAGTTATCGTGGAGGAGGAAGGTCCCGGCGGCGGACACCGCGCCGCCCTCTCCGGGGAGGAAGGTCACCACGATGGGCACCCCGTTCTCATACGTATAGAGGTAGATGAGGTTCTCGGTGACCGCCGGGTCCACAAAGGTCTTGGTAGCGGTGCAGATGCTGGTGGCCGCCAGGATATTGGCCCCGCCCATGGCGTTCACCTGGTTGGGGAGCCCCCGGAAGAACTGGGTGTACATCCGCCTGCGCAGGCTCTCCGGAAGCCCCTCCAGCTCCTGCACGTCCATCATGCCCAGGATGCTCTCCATGGCGCTTTCCGGCACCCGGATGCTGTACACCACCTTGGGGCTGGCGTAGTCCTTCCCCTCCACCGCCTGGGTCAGGATCTCCGTGACCTCCTGGTTCCCGGTGTAAAAGTTCAGGTACTCCGGCGTCCCGGCGATCTCCACGATCTCCGCCGCCAGCTCCTGCCCCTGCCGGTAGAGGGACTTTTCCGGGGCATCCGCTGCCGGGGCCTTCTGGCCGGAGCAAGCCCCCAGCAGCAGGGCCAGGGAGAGGAGCAGCGCCGCGGCGCGTGTTGTCTGTTTCATCTTGTTGCACTTCCCTTTTTTGTTTTCAGTGGGGATGGCCGCAGTCATCCTCATGGTGATGATGATGGCCGCAGCCGCAGTCCTCCCCGTGGTCGTGGGCCTCCTCCGGGTGGAGCAGGGCCCGGAGGGCGGCGGCGGTCTCCCGCTGGTGCTTCTCCTGCTCCCTGCGCCCGGCCATCTCCATAAAGGCGTATTCCTCCGGGTCAAAGAGGACGCCGCCGGTGGCCACCTCCCCCGCCGCTGCCTTGTCCAAAAAGGCGGCAAAGTTCGGGGCGAAGACCTCCGCCTCCTCAAAGACCGGCTCCCAGCCGTGGAGGACGCACCCGGCGGGACCGTATCTCCCCGCCAGGTCGAAGCCGTAGTATTCGTACCCGCTGCCCACCGAAAGGAAGAAGGGCAGCACCCCGTCCCAGAAGGCGGTGACGCGCTTTTCCTCCGCCTCGTCCCCCATGTCCTGGGCGGCCGCCAGGCTGATGCGCTCCGGCTCGTCCCACCGGAAGGCGTCCGGGTCCTCCTGGCGGTAGCTCTCCTCGCAGAGGAACCACTCGGTGTCCATGGGCCCGGCGCAGATCAGCACCCGCTCCAAAAAGTCCAGGTACTCCGGAGGGAAGGCGTACCGCTCCGTCACCGCCTGGGGCAGGGAGAGAGGGACCGTCCGGCGCTCCACCGTCCAGCCCTTCCCCTCCGCCCAGGCGAGGAATGTTTCACAGTCCATATCGCTCCCCCCAGACGGCTACAGCGCCATTACCAAATCCTTGTAGTGGCGGCCCCGCACCTCAAAGTTCTTGTAGCGGTCAAAGCTGGCGCTGGCGGGGGAAAGGGACACGATGTCCCCGCTCTGGGCCTCCTCGCGGGCCAGCTTCACCGCCTCCTCCATATCGGCGGCGTGGAGGATCTTCATTCCGCTCTTTTCCCAGCCGGGTATCTCGGTGACGGCGGCCTCGATCTTGGGGCCGGTGGCGCCGGTAAGGATCAGTATTTTCACCTTTTCCAGCAGCACCGGGGCCAGGGGGCCGTAGGGGATCTTTTTATCGTACCCGCCGGCGATGACGATGATCTGCTGGTCAAAGGACAGGAGGCCCGCGATGGTGCGGCTGGGGCTGGTGGCGATGGAATCGTTGTACCACTTCACCCCGTCCAGCTCCCGCACCAGCTCGATGCGGTGCTCCACCCCGGCGAACTCATGGGCCACCTTCCGGATGCTCTCCAGAGAGACGATGCCCCATACGGCGGTGATGGCCGCCAGGTAGTTCTCCACATTGTGCAGGCCGGGGATGCGGATCTCCTCCGCCTTCATGATGCGGGTCTGGCTGCCGTTATCCGAATACCAGATGGTGCCGCTGCCGTCCTCCCAGGCCCCCCGGTAGACGTTGGTCTGGCGGGAGAAGGTGCAGACGCAGCCCCGCACGTCGGGGATGTACTTGCGGGTGAGGTCGTTATCGGCGTTGAGCACCGTCCTGCCAAAGGCGTTCTGGTGCAGCAGGATGTTCCGCTTGGCGGCCACATAGGCCTTCATGGTGCCGTGGATGTCCAGGTGGTTGGGGGAGACGTTGGTCACCACCGCGATGTCCGGGCTGCGGCGCAGGGAGATGAGCTGGAAGCTGGAAAGCTCCACCACCGCGTAGTCCTCCGGGCGCACCGTCTCGATCTCCGGGAAGAGGGCCTTGCCGATGTTGCCCCCCAGGTGGACCGTCTTCCCCTCGGCCCGGAGCATCTGGGCGATGAGGGTGGTGGTGGTGGTCTTGCCGTCGCTCCCCGTCACCCCGATGATGGGGCAGGGGCAGAGGTCAAAGAACATCTCCAGGTCGCTGGTGATGACCTTCCCCTCCTTGCGGGCGGCGGTGAGCTCCGGCAGGTCGAAGGGGACGCCGGGGGCCCGGAAGATGATGTCCTCCTCCAGAGTCCGCAGATAGTTGTACCCCAGGGAGAGGGACACCCCGGCCTCCTCCATCTCCCGGCAGATGTCCCCCAGGTCCCCCCGCTCCTGGCGGTCGTGGATGGTGACGTGGATGCCCTTTGCCGCCAGCATCCGGGCGATGCCGTTGTTGGTGACCCCAAAGCCCACCAGGCCAACCTTTTTGGTCCGGAGCATCTCAAAAAAATCGGTGACGCGCTGTTCCATTGTCAAAACACCTGTCTTCCCTAATAAAATCCCACTGTTTTTCCGGCGGCGGCTCCCGGCGGAGGATCACCGCGGCATACACTTTTATTATACTTTGCCCTGGGGCAAATATCAACGCCCGGAAGGGGATTTTTTCCTCTCCGGAACTTTAGAGCCTATCCATAAATGATCCGCCCACATCGAATTCACGGATAGGTCCGCATGGTATTTGAACAAGTAAAAATTTTGCGAGGGGATCGCATTTAAGAAGGCGTCTAAAGGCTCCCTCACCGAGGGAGCTGTCAGCCGTGAGGCTGACTGAGGGAGTCAAAAGCCGCGCACAAACTCCCTCCGACACGGCTTTGCCGTGCCACCTCCCTCAAAGAGGGAGGCTTTGAGTGCTCTGTCCAAAATTCCTTTACTCATTCAATTATCCTGGATAGGCTTTTAATACTGTTTGACAAATGCCCGGTCCCGTGGTAAGATAAGCTGTAATCAGAACAAAGACTGCGAAGAGGAGCAGTAGGCAGGGCCCCCGGCCCACAGAGAGCGGCCGCTTTTGGTGCAAGGCCGCGGCGGGGACTGCCGAAGTCGCCTTGGAGTCCCGGCCCGAAAGGGGGAGCGTCCCCCGGTAGGCCCCGGCGCCCCGCCCCGGCGTTATCGGGGGCAGTGAGTGCGCGCCCCCTTTCCCGGCGGGCGCGAAGTCAGGTGGTACCGCGCGTCCGCGTCCTGTTGCCCATGGGGGCGGCAGGCGCTTTTTTATTTTGTCGGAGAACAACCCGAAAGGAGCAATACAATGGCAAGAGAACTGGCAAAGGTCTACGACCCAAAATCGGTGGAGGACCGCACCTACGCCTTCTGGCAGGAGGGGAACTTCTTCCACGCCGAGATCGACCCCCAAAAGAAGCCCTATACCATCGTCATCCCGCCCCCCAACATCACCGGGCAGCTGCACATGGGCCACGCCTTGGATGAGACCCTCCAGGACATCCTCATCCGCTGGCGGCGGATGCAGGGGCGCAGCGCCCTCTGGCTCCCCGGCACCGACCACGCCTCCATCGCCACCGAGGCGAAGATCGTGGCGTCCATGAAGGAGGAGGGCCTCACCAAGGAGGACCTGGGCCGGGAAAAGTTCCTGGAGCGGGCCTGGGCCTGGAAGGAGAAGTATGGCGGGCGCATTGTGGAGCAGCTCAAAAAGCTGGGCTCCTCCTGCGACTGGCAGCGGGAGCGCTTCACCCTGGACGAGGGCTGCAACAAGGCGGTGAACGAGGTCTTCTGCCGCCTGTACGAAAAGGGCCTCATCTACCGGGGAGAGCGGATCATCAACTGGTGCCCCCACTGCCTCACCTCCATCTCGGACGCTGAGGTGGAGTACGAGGACCAGGCGGGCCACTTCTGGCATATCCGCTATCCCATCGTGGGGATGGAGGGGCAGTATATCGAGATCGCCACCACCCGGCCGGAGACGATGCTGGGGGATACCGCCGTGGCCGTCAACCCGGAGGACGAGCGGTATACCCACCTGGTGGGAAAGATGCTGCTGCTGCCCCTGGTGAACAAGGAGATCCCCCTCATCGCCGATCCCTACGTGGAGCAGGAGTTCGGCACCGGCTGCGTCAAGATCACCCCCGCCCACGACCCCAACGACTACGAGGTGGGCCTGCGCCACGACCTGCCCATCCTCAACATCATGAATGAGGACGGCACCATCAACGAGAATGGCGGCAAATACGCCGGGATGGACCGCTACGCCGCCCGCAAAGCCATCGTGGCCGACCTGGAGGCCCAGGGGTATCTGGTCCGCATCGAGGACTACAGCCACAACGTGGGCTGCTGCTACCGCTGCGGCACCACCGTGGAGCCCCTCATCTCCAAGCAGTGGTTCGTCCGGATGGAGCCCCTGGCAAAGCCCGCCATCCAGGCGGTGAAGAGCGGCGCCACCAAGTTCGTCCCGGAGCGGTTCGACAAGACCTACTTCCACTGGATGGAGAACATCAAGGACTGGTGCATCAGCCGCCAGCTTTGGTGGGGCCACCGCATCCCCGCCTGGTACTGCCGGGACTGCGGGGAGGTCATCGTAGCCAGGGAGGTCCCCCACGCCTGCCCCAAGTGCGGAAGCCAGCGGCTGGAGCAGGACCCCGACACCCTGGATACCTGGTTCTCCTCCGCCCTGTGGCCCTTCTCCACCCTGGGCTGGCCGGATGAGACCCCGGAGCTGAAATACTTCTACCCCACCAACACCCTGGTGACGGGGTACGACATCATCTTCTTCTGGGTGGCCCGGATGATCTTCTCCGGCTGCGAGCAGATGGGCCGGACCCCCTTCGATACGGTGCTCATCCACGGCCTGGTGCGGGACGCCCAGGGGCGCAAGATGTCCAAGTCCTTGGGCAACGGCATCGACCCCCTGGAGATCATCGACCAGTACGGAGCCGACACCCTGCGCTTTGCCCTGGCAACCGGCAACAGCCCCGGCAACGATATGCGCTTCTCCGATGAGAAGGTGAAGGCCAGCCGGAACTTTGCCAACAAGATCTGGAACGCCAGCCGCTTCCTGCTGATGAACCTGGACGAGAGCATCACCGAGGCAAAACTCCCGGAGACGCTGGAGACCGAGGACAAGTGGGTGGTGAGCCTCTACAACACCCTGGTGAAGGAGGTCACCGATAACCTGGAGCGGTTCGAGCTGGGCATCGCCGTCCAGAAGCTCTACGACTTCATTTGGGACATCCTCTGCGACTGGTACATCGAGCTTTGCAAGACCCGCCTGGCGGCCGGCGGCGAGACCGCCAGGGCCGCCCAGCAGGTGCTGGTGTACGTCCTGGGCAACACCCTCAAGCTGCTGCACCCCTTCATGCCCTTCATCACCGAGGAGATCTGGCAGTCCCTGCCCCACGCCGGGGAGGGCCCCAGCATCATGGTAGCCAAGTGGCCGGTCTACGACGAGGCCCTCTCCTTCACCCAGGAGGAAGCGGACTTCCAGAAGGTGATGGACCTCATCAAGGCCATCCGCAACCAGCGGGCGGAGATGAACATCCCCCCGGCGAAGAAAGCCAAGGTCTACATCGAGACCGGGGAGACGGCGGTGTTCCGGGCCGGGGCCCCCTTCCTGGAGCGGCTGGCCTCCGCCCAGTCGGTGGAGGTGGGGGAGAAATTCGACCTCCCCGGCGCGGTGCAGGTCATCACCCCCGCCGCCAAGGCCCTCATCCCCATGGAGCAGCTCATCGATAAGGAGAAGGAGCTGGCCCGGCTCCAGAAGGAAAAGGAAAAGTGCCTCAGCGACATCGCCTTTGTGGAGAAAAAGCTGCAAAACGAGGCATTTGTGGCGAAGGCTCCCGCCCAGGTGGTGGACGCGGAGCGAAAGAAGATCGAGGTGAGCCGCCAGCACCTCGCCAAGCTGGAGGAATCCATCGCGGCGCTGGGATAGGAAGCACGCGCGTCTTTTACGCTAATCCGGGCTGCCGCCCGGCCCTGCCTTCTTTTTCTTCTTGCGGAAGAAGAAAAAGAAGCAAAAAGAAGAACGGCCAAGGCTTTTACCGCACAGCGGTTCTCTTCTAAATGACAACACCCTCGGAGAGTTCTCCGGGGGTGTGCTTTATCTTCTATTTTTCTCTTCTGGCTCAAACCGCTGTATCTCCCAATGGATCCGTGAAAGATGGCCCTCATGCTTGGCGATATAATTGACCGTTTTTGAAAAGCTCTAAAAATAATTCCTGCTGTGTTTCGTTCAGTGATGACCAGTGCTCTAACATTTCCATCTGTTTGGGGGACAAAGAAATTGCGTCACCACTTTCTGCAAAAAACTGTGACATGGTGATGCCAAAACCGGAACAGACCCTTTCCAGTGACCGAAAGGTGGGCAGTTGATTTTTGCGATACCAGGACGAAATTGTAGATTGAGGTATTTCAGCCCGTTTCGCTAAATCGTATTCAGACCAGTTTCTTGCCAGTCGCAGCCTTGTGATTTCTGCCAAAATATCCTTCATGTCCCACCACCCGCATTTTCTGGACTATTGCAATGCTTTTCGCTTTTATCACGCATACCTTCATCTGTCATCAACATCCTAAATTTAAGTATATTATAAGATTGTTTTCAGCAAAAGTGTCCTTCGTATACTTAAATTAAGTATACGAAATTCTTTGAAAGTGCAGGGCGTGGTTTTCAGGATACAAAAATAGCCCACACCGTTTCTGATGTGGGCTATTCGCTTCATGTTTCGATCAGGGAACACACCAAGTCGACGACCTCCGCCAGAAAATCCTGGGGGACCTTTTCTTCAAAGCGTGCGTTCCGTGCCCCGATGTCCAAAAAACGCGCTTGGTCACAAAGGACGTAGCCATCTGTTTTCAGCCCGCTTGGCAGTTTGGGCTGAAAGAAAAGGCCCCTGGCGGTATGGGTGATGGGGCACACCATGACCATGCTGGATTTTCGGTTGAAAGCGGTTTTACTGATGACCAGCCCCGGACGCCGCCCCGCCTGCTCATGCCCGGTTTGGGGGCAAAAATCCATATAGATGATGTCCCCCTGCTCAAACACCGTCACCATACCTCCGCTCCCTGGGGACTGCCCCAATCAAGCTCTTCGTTATCAAAACGAATATCGCTTTCCTCCGGAGATACGCCAAACTGCTCCGCAAAGCGTTCCTCAAAGCTGCGGTGTACCTTGGGCGCTTTCCGAAGCTGGATGCCGTCCTCCACTTGGATGATCTCCAGCCGGTCGTTTTCTTTTATATCCAAGGACTTGAGAAGGACACTGGGCAGGCGAATGCCCTGGCTGTTCCCCCATTTCTGGATCGTTGCGTACATACCCATCACCTCACATATAGTATATACAAAGTATATACCAGTGTCAAGGATCTATGCGCCGGAAAAGCCGCCCGGTCCTCCCCTCACACCATCAGGGCGTGGTTGAACTCCGCCCCCAGGATGAGCACGGTGGCGGTGGCGTAGAGCCAGAGCAGCAGGATGATGATGCCGCCCAGGGCCCCGTACAGCGCCGAGTAGTTGGCGATATTCTCCACGTAGAAGGAGAACCCCGCCGAAAAGGCCAGCCAGGAGCAGAGGGCCGCCACCGCCCCCGGAAAGACCCGCCGCCGGGGGCCCCGGATCCCCGGTGCCACCCAGTACAGCGCCCCCAGGGCTAGGAAGAAGGCCGCCCCCATCAGGGGGAAGCGCAGGGTGTTCCAAAGGCCGATGAAGGGCTGGATGACCGGGAGATAGCGGCCAAGGAAGGTGAGGAAGCCCCGGCCCGCCAGCACCAGCACCAGGGTGAGCATCATCACCGCCATCAGGAAGAGGGTGAAGAGCAGCACCACCACCTGGTGCCGGAGGGTGGGGCGGGGATTTTTGACATCGTAGGCGGTGTTCACCGCCTTCATCAGGCTGTCCACCGCCCGCATGGGGAGCCACAGGGTAGCCAGCAGGCTCACCGCCAGGAGGTTGCCGCTGCGCAGCTCGGTGACATGGACGAGATAGGCGTTCACCAGCCGGAGCACCTCCCCTGGGATGAGGTTCTGGAGGTGGGGCCCCAGGGTGAGGGGTTCCAGCTCCAGAAAGCCCACCAGGGTGCTGAGGAAGATGAGCAGCGGGAAGAAGGAGAACAGCAGATAATAGGCCAGGGCGGCGGCGGATTTGCCCACCTCGTGGTCCAGGTATCCCCGGACCATCCCCTCCCCCAGCCGCCAGAGGCGGTACCGGGAGAGACTGCGGCCCAGCCGCTCCGCCCAGTCCTTCATCGGCTCATCTCCCTTTCTATCTACTCTACAGTGGTGTCACCTGTGCCCAGGTCCACCTTCACCTCCGGGGCGGGAGCTCCCTCCCCCAGGCCGGTGATGTTCAGGTTGCGGTTCACCTTGGCGTCGTAGGTATCGGCTTTGATGACCTCCGTCAGGTCGATGCCGGTGGTGTCCTTCATGGATTCGATGAGCTTCGCCATCACGGTGGGAACATTGTCCGCCACGCTTCCCACGCCGGAACCGTCCCCGCCGATGATGGTGATCTTGTCGATCTGGGCCAGGGGCTCGGCGATCTTGCCGGCGATGTCCGGCAGCACCTGGATGAGCATCTCCGCCATGGCGGCGTTGTTGTACTTCTGGTAGGCCAGCGCCTTCTTCTCCATGGCCTCGGCTTCGGCAAGGCCCTGGGCCCGGATGGCTTCGGCCTCCGCAAGGCCCTTGGCCTGGATGGTGCTGGCCTCCGCCTCACCCTTGGCCCGGATGCCGGCGGCCTCCCGCTCCTGCATGAAGAGCAGAGCCTTGGCCTCGGCGTCGCCCTTAGCCAGGATACCGGCGGCCTCCTGCTCCTGCATGAAGCGCAGGGCCTTGGCCTCCGCGTTGCGCTTGGCCAGCAGGCCCGCGGCCTCCTGCTCGTTCATAAAGAGCTTGGCTTCGGCGTCCTTCTGGGCCTCGTACTGCTCGGCTTCCGCCTGCTTCTGGCGGCGGTACAGGTCGGCGTCGGCGGTCTTGCGGATCTCGGCGGAAAGGGCCTGCTCCCGCACCTCGGCTTCCTTGCGCTTCAGCTCCACTTCCCGCTCCTGCTTGGCGATGTCCGCGTTGGCGGTAGCTACCTCGATGATCTTGCGCTGCTCCTGCTCCTGGATGCGGTAGGCGGCGTCCGCCTCGGCCCGCTTGGTGTCCTCCCGCTTCTTCAGCTCCGCCATCTGGATGTCCAGCTCGTTCTTCTTGATGGCGATCTCCCGGTCGGCGTCCACGCGGGCCTCGTTGGCCTGGCGGTCCGCTTCCGCCTTAGCCACCGCGATCTCCTTGTCCGCCTCCGCCTTGGCGATGGCGGCCTTCTTTTTGATCTGGCTGATGTTATCGATACCCAGGTCATCGATGACGCCGTTTTCATCGGAGAAGTTCTGGACGTTGAAGCTGACGATGTCCAGGCCCATGGCGGCCAGGTCCGGCTCGGCGTTTTCCTTCACCAGCTCGGCGAACTTCTGGCGGTCGCTGACCATCTCCTCCAGCTTCATTTTGCCCACGATCTCGCGCATATTGCCTTCCAGCACCTCCTGGGCCACCGAACGGACGTAATCCGTCTTCTGGTTCAGGAAGTTCTGGGCGGCCAGGGCCAGTTTTTCCGGGGTGGCGCTGATCTTTACGTTGACAGCGGCATCCACCCGGATGTTGATGTAATCGGCGGTGGGGACGGCGTTGGAGGTCTTCACATCCACCGGGATGAGCTTTAGGCTCACAATGTCCAGCCGCTCCAAAAACGGGATCTTGATGACGGCCTTGCCGATGACGGTGCGCCGCCGCAGGCCGGAGACGATGAAGGCGGTATCCGGCGGGGCCTTTTTGTACCCGCTGGCCAGCAGGGCCACCACCGCCGCCACGATGATAACAATGGGCGCGATCGCAAGAATCTTATCCAGCATTTTCAAATTACCTCCTTACATAAAGCAAAATCCATGTGACAGAATTTTTCCAAAAAGCCTCCCTCGGCGAGGGAGCCTTGGGGATACTTGGTTTGCTGCGGCGAAAAGAACCCCTCAGACATTTCCCTTTGGGAAATGCCAGCATCCCTCCCTGCGGTCGGGAACGTGGCCTACGGCCACCCTTTCAGGGGAGCCCTTGGCAAAGCGGGCAGCTTTGCGTCCTCGCCAGAGCCTCCCCTGAAAGGGGAGGTGTCGAGCGAAGCGAGACGGAGGGGTTCCCCTAGAACCGCAGTTTGCTGACGCCTTTGCCCCGGATGGAGATCTCCCTGGCGCACCGGGCGGCGTTTTCCAGAATGGGAGCGGTATCGAAGGCCAGGGCCCCGTCCCGCTTGCGGAACTCCCCCGCCACCATCACGTGGCGGATGTTCCGGCTGTCCGCGCTGTAGAGGATGGCCGCCAGGGGGCTGTAGAGGGGGGCGGTCTGGGGGGTATCCAGGTCCCAGAAGCAGAGGTCCGCCGCCGCGCCGGGAACAAGGCGCCCGGAGCCGAAGCCCAGCGCCCGGTGCCCCCGCATCAGCACCTGCCAGACCTCCCGGAGGGGGTAATCCTCCGCCCGGTCCGTCAGCTTTCCCACCAGGGCGAAGAGCCGGGCCTGCTCCAGGGGGTCCACCGAGTTGGAGCTGGCCGCCCCGTCGGTCCCGATGCAAAGGTTCACCTGCCGCCAATGGTCCCAGATGGGCCCCCGCCCGGCCCCCAGCTTCATGTAGGTCTTGGGGCAGTGGGCGATGTATGTATCCTCCCCCAGCAGGGGCAGGTCCTCCTCCTCGATCCAAAGGCCGTGGGCCACGATGCAGGGGACGGTGAAGCCCCCGGCCTCCGCCACCACCCGGAAGGGGGTCTTGCCGTGCTTCTCCCGGCTTTCCGCCACCTGGGCGGCGGTCTCCGAGACGTGGAGATGGATGCCGCCGCCCTTCTCCCTGGCCGCCTCCACCAGGGTGCGCAGCACCTCCGGGGAGCAGATGTAAGGGGAATGGGGGCCGAAGCGTATCTTCACCAGGGGGTCGCCCCGGTACTGCTCCATCAGGGTCTCCACCGGCTTCATCTCCGGCTCCGGATCGCCGTCAAAGGCAAACACCGTCCCGGCGATGTCCGCCCGGATGCCGCTCTCCTTGGCCGCCTGGGCGATCTGCTCCCCGTGGAAGTAGTGGTCGGCAAAGGCGGTGACCCCGTGGTCCAGCATCTCGGCGCAGCAGAGGCGGGCCCCCCAGTAGATGTCCTCCTCCTGTATCTTGCTCTCGTAGGGCCATATCTCCTTGTTGAACCAGTCGTTCACGTTCACGTCCTCCGCCACCCCCCGGAGGATGTGCATGGGGGAATGGGCGTGGAGGATGGTGAGGCCGGGGCTGACAAAAAGCCCGGAGCAATCCAGCGTTTCCCCCGTCTCCCCCTCCGGCAGGGCCAGGCCCTTGCCGCGGGCGGCGATGACCCCGTCCCGGACCAGCAGGTCCTCCCCGGTGACGATCTCCCCCGTTTCATCGATGAGGCGGCAGTTCTTCAGCAGTACAGACGCCATTTTTCCACTCCTTTCCAGACACATACAGCTTTTTTACAGTATAACATATTTTGCGGCCCGGCGCGAGACTTTTTTGGGCAGAGAGTGGCGGGGACGGCGGGACATCTTCCCAAACGGGGCAAAATATGCTATGATAACAAAAAACAAAGGGGGCTGTGAGGATGAAGGGCTTTTCGGTCTGTGGTCTGGTGCTGGGCATCGTCGCCTCTGTCTGCGGGGCCTGCGCCGTTGTTTTTGGCGCGCTGGGGCTGCGGAGAAGGTGAGCGGCCCCTCCCTGGGAAAAACTGCCGGAGCCGGAAAGGGCCCCGGCTGTTTTTTTGCCCTCCGCCGGGGCAAGCTAAGGGACGAGGTGAATCCGATGAAGAAAAAGGACTTTATCCCTACCGAGCCGATGAAAAATCCCCTGGGCAGCTCCTACCCGGTGGACGTGCTGGCCCAGCTGGAAAGCGACGCCATGAGCCGTAAGGTCTTTGACGCCATGCCGCGGGAGATCCAGCTGGACATCCTCCAGCACAACACCATGACCCCGGAGGCCCTCCGGCATTTCCTGGAGGCCAACAAACCCCGCCCCTCCCCCATCACCGCTCTGCTGGGGGAGGACGCCAACAGCCGGGCCTACTTCCGCACCGCGTCCTCCAAGGTGAAACAGGAGGTCTGGCAGGCAAAATTTTCCGGACCCACGGAAGAAGGAAGGTGAACGAGCCGTGTACAGCTTTGAAAACCGGGAGATGGATGCTTACTTCCAGTCTCTCCCCGCCCTCATCCAGCACTCCATTATTATGTGCGACCTAAAGCCCCGCACGCTGGAGGAGCTGAAGACCCTGGCGGAGACCATGACCGGGGAAGCGAAACAGTAAAGTTTAAGAAAGAGGGCGGGAACCTGGTCCATCAGATTCCCGCCCTCAAACCGGCACGGCAATTTATGCGCCCCGCCCGGCTTGTAACTTCTTTACTTCATCAAGAGGAAGGCCAACACACTCCGCTATTTTTTCGAGCGTAAGCGTCCCATCTTTCAGCAATTTTTTTGCAACCTCTATCATGCCTTCTCTTAATGTTTGATTGCGCATATCTTCCATCGCTCTGCACATGATTGCAACACCCTCCTTGCTTTCCTTGAAAAATCTGACCCGTTCTGCCAACTCGTCATAGTACATATCATCCGGGGCCGTGCAGGAAAAGTCGTGCATCAGCTTCCCGATAGGCGTCTCATCCCGGTATGCGCCGTTCACATACAGGATATGAGAACCATCGTCAAAGCTCTCGCCGGTGTCAAAGATGTATCTGCCGATACGGTATAGCGGCCTGCCTTTGCCAATCACATCATGTTCCGTAATAAACACAACATAAGTTTCGGGCAGTTCGTCAAAGTTCTCGCCCTTCCGCAAAAGGCCTGCGTCCATCATGCTGCTGTTATATCTTGCCCGTTTTCTCCCGGCACCTTTGTCGGACCGCTGAATTTCCACATTTATCTTTCGCCCGGTGCTGTCCGTTGCCAGAACGTCCAGCCGCACCGACCGGTTAAGCAGATTTTCTACAAACACCTGCGTACGAACATCCACGACCACTAAATCAGGTATTTCCAGCACGATCCGCAGTACGAGCTGGATATACTTGGTATCGCTCTCAAAACACTTTGTTAAAAAATCATCGTCCAGGAGGCGAAAACCTCTAAGCCGTTGTAGATCTTCCTGGTGCTGCTGGTCGATCTGTTCTGTCATCATCAAATCTACCACCGCCTTCCCTCCGACTGCCTGATTCGTCTTCATTTTAGCATAAATTCGTTGCTTTTTCAAGACGGCAATGCGAAAAGAGGGCCGGGAGCCCCAGCGGGTTCCCGGCTTTTTTCCTTGCTTTGAAACGAAAATTCGACTTTATATGAAAGGCAGGCATATTTTTATGAAAGTTGGGAAGTGGATAGGAGAGCGTGTAATAAGATAGAATGATTCCATCATCTTGGTTCGCAATTACGTAAAAACTATACGTTAAAAGGAATTAAAAACCAGCGTTTTGACAAAGTATAATATACGTAGAAACATAGGGATGGTGGGATATGAAGGACATTTTAGCAGAAATCACAAGGTTGCGGATGGAAAGAAACTGGTCTGAATACGATTTAGCGAAACGGGCTGAAATACCTCAATCTACAATTTCGTCCTGGTATCGCAAAAATCAACTGCCCACCTTTCGGTCATTGGAAAAGGTCTGTTCCGGTTTCGGCATCACCATGTCACAGTTTTTCGCAGAAAGTGGTGACGCAATTTCTCTGTCCCCTAGACAAATGGAAATGCTGGAGCACTGGTCATCACTGAACGAAACACAGCAGGAATTATTTTTAGAGCTTTTCAAAAGCCGATAAGTTAATCAGAAAAGGAGGCCCCTACATGATCGTCTGCACGATTATGGGTCACGCAGTCCCGTTTGATTTTTCTATGTGGGATAAAGAGGACAGCGCCATTCAGCGGGTCGTGAGTCTGCCGGGTGATGAAGTGGAGTTCCTGCTGTGCGGGGATGTGGACACCAATTTGTTCAGTTGGGCCTGTACCTGCCTCGGCGCGTGCAAAAAGGATTTTCCCCGTACACATATCACCGTCACCATGGTGGCCCCAAAGTGCCGTCAGAAGGCGCTGGAAAGGGATCTGGTGCGCAGGGGACACCAGGTGGACCGGGTGGTGGCTCCGGATCTGTCGTCATCAGACAGACCGGACCGCATTTCCTACCAAAACCGGCTGGTCCGCTGGTGCATCGAACAATCCACCCACGTGATCAGTTATGTCTACCTCCCCCTTGCCACCAGATGGACCCGTCTGTACTGGTACGCCAAGGAGCGGGAAGTCAATATCATAGACATCATCGACCCGCAAACCCAGGACTACATCCTGGAGAACATCGCCCGCCTGCCCCCGCGGAAGCAGCAGATCTTCCAAAGTATGCGGGATGGAAAAACCCTAAGCGAGGTCGCGGCGCAGCATAATATCAGCGCCGGCCACCTGAATTGGATCATCCATCGGGAAGGTCAAAAGCTCGTTGATGCTATTCACCGCCGCCTCTCCGTCGGACACTCCTCCGGCAGCATCTTCGACCCCTACATAGTTCTCTGACCATCCCGCCGTCTTCCCCGATTTGGGGACCTTTTCCCGCCCCTTTTGCACCCTTTTTTCTCTTTTGCATAGGATAGGGCAAAAGCAAGAGAGAAAGGGGCGTTCCTGATGAACCGTCAATATTATCCCTGCTGTCCCCCCGGACCTCCGGGGCCCCGCGGACCTATGGGCCCCCAGGGCAGGATGGGGCCTCCCGGACCCCAGGGCCGCACCGGATGCCCCGGCCCGCGGGGAGAGACCGGCGAGCCTGGGCCTATGGGCCTCCCCGGACCCCAGGGGGAACCGGGACCTATCGGCCCCATGGGCCTGATGGGCCCCGCCGGAAACCGCGGCCCTGCCGGAGAGCGCGGCCCCCAAGGGGAACCCGGTCCCGCCGGAGAGCGCGGGCCCCAAGGGGAACCCGGCCCCGCCGGAGAGCGCGGTCCCCAGGGAGAACCCGGTCCCGCCGGGGAACGTGGCCCCCAGGGAGAACCCGGCCCTGCCGGAGAGCGCGGTCCCCAGGGAGAGCCCGGCCCCGCCGGGGAACGTGGACCTCAAGGAGAACCCGGTCCCGCCGGGGAGCGCGGCCCCCAGGGAGAACCGGGGCCCATGGGACCTCCCGGACCGGGGGGCGGCTCCGGCGGCAGTCCCCAGTTTGCCATGCTGCACCAGGCGGACGCCCTCACCGTCCCCTTTGGGGGCGGCACCGTGCCCCTGGCCCCCGGAGTGCAGAGCCTGGGTATCCGGTGCCAGGACGGGGTGGTGGACCTCCTCCAGCCGGGGATCTACTGCATCCGCTACCTGGTGCTCTTCCCCGTGGCCGCCCGCCTTTCCACCGTTCTTTCCCTCCGGCTTGGGGAGCAGCTCCTCCCCGGCTCCGTCTGCCACGTGGATAAGGAGAACCCCGGCCAGCCCTTCACCGCCGCGGGGCAGGCCATCCTGAACCTGGAAAGCTCCGGCGCCCTCACCTTGCAGTCCACCAAGGGGTTTTCCATCGCCGCCGCCGCGGAGGGGGACACCCTGGCCAGCCTCACCGTCATCCGGCTATAAGCGGCCCCCCGCTTCCCCGCAAGAAAAAGCCCCCCATCCGCTGGCTCGTGCCAATGGATAGGGGGCTCTATTTATTCGCTTATTGGTAGGTATTGTTCGTGGTGTAGGGATTGGCGGCAGCTCCGCCGGGGCGCTCCGCCAGCTTTTCCACCAGGAAGCCGCCGTGCTTCTGGGCGGCCAGGGCGTTGCGCACAAAGGAGAAGCTCCCCAGGGCCATAAAGGCGTAGCCCATCAGCAGGTCCGGCAGGTAGTCGGAGAAGAGGGCCAGCTCCGGGTCAAAGAGGAAGCCGGGCACCGCCCGCATACAGTCCAGCAGCCCCACGCCGTACTCCCCAAAGACCTCGTGAATATCCAGCCCCACACAGATGTACTGGCTCACCATCCCCATGCACACCGCCACAAGGATGCAGGCGATGATGCCGGGGGTATCCAGCTTGCCGCTGAACTTCTCGTACCCCTTAAAGGCGCAGACCATCAGCACCAGCCCGCAGATGGCGGCGATGTACCCCAGGCGGTTCACCAGCACCCACAGGGCCACCCCCGCCAGGGAGAAAAGGATAGCTCCCGCGATCCCCGCCGGGAGGTTGCCGGGGGCGGCCTTCTGCTCCGCGCGGGCGGTCTGGCTCATCTGCTCCAGGCACCGGGGGCAGATGGCGTGGAGCTTGCCCCCCATAGAGAAGATGGCGGCATCCGGCGCGCCGCAGCTCTCGCAGCAGGAGGCCATGCCGCTGGCGGCCAGCCACCCCGCCGCGTCGTTGTAGAAGGTCAGGAGGGACTGGGCGGTGATGTCCCGCTTTTTATCGATGACCACCTGGGCCACCAGGAGCTGCCCGTTGTAGCTCCCCCCTGTGCAGAAGGGATGCTGGGCGGCGTAGTCCGCCAGCCACTGATTGGCCTCCTGGGTCATATCCGCCCCAGGGCGCGCCGCCCAGATCACCACATCGTAGCACCGGGCCTTGGAATTGAGGTTCGTCACCATGGCAAACCCCCGGTAGTAGCCGCAGAGCATACTGTTCTGCCCCCGCAGGCGCATCCCGGTGGCGTCCCTGGCCTGTACCAGCTCATGCTTCATCGCAAACACACTCCCCATTTTCGTTCGGTCGATTTCGATAGCCGGATATAGGACTAAATATAGTATAAAACCGCAAAGATTGGAAGTCAATGGGGAAAAACTCCATTACAAAAAGATGCCGATGGCCTCCAGGATGCCGTAGCTGGCGATCCCCATGATGAGGCCGCTGGTGAGCACCCCCAGGGTGATGGCGAGGAGCGCCCTTGCAAAGGGCATCCGCAGGAAGGTGGCGGCCACCGAGCCGGTCCAGGCCCCGGTGCCGGGGAAGGGGATGGCCACGAACCCCCACAGCCCGAAGAATTCGTACTGCCCAAAGCTGTGGGCGGCCTTATCCGCCTTGTCTATGATCCGCCGGAAGAAGGGCCCCACATAGGGCCATTCCGCCAGCCAGCTGAGGAGGCTGCGGCCAAAGAGCAGCAGAAACGGCACCGGCAGGAGGTTTCCGGCCACACAGACGATGTAGACCTGCCAGAAGGGGAAGCCCATCCCCACCCCGATGGGCACGCCCCCCCGCAGCTCCACGATGGGGAGCATGGAGACGGCAAAGAGATACCAGTATTTTTTCAGCATACGCAGCGATGTCCTTCCTTATAAAATGTATGACCCTACCAGTTTACAGGGAAACGGGGTAATAATCAAGGGGAAAAGAGGAAAAATAGGACCGCCTGGCACTTCGGGCGCGGGAGTGTCAATAAATTTGTAAATTATTTGTAAAGGGCCTTGACTTCCGGAAAAAAAGAAGTACAATAATAGTTGTTAGCACTCCAGTATTGCGAGTGCTAAATTCCAACGAAAGGGAGGCGGCCAGACCGATGGAGCTGGACAGCCGAAAGCTGCGGATCCTTTCCGTCATCGTGGAAACCTACATCGCCACCGGGGAGCCGGTGGGCTCCAAGCTGGTGGCAAGCCTCCTGGGCGGGGAGGTCTCCCCCGCCACCGTGCGCAACGAGATGGCGGTGCTCTTTGAGCTGGGCCTGCTGGAGCAGCCCCACACCTCCGCCGGGCGGGTCCCCTCCTACCTGGGCTACCGCCTCTACCTGGATGAGCTGATGCGCAAAAAGCCCCTCACCCCGGAGGAAAAGCAGGAGATCGAGGCCCTCTTCAATCTCCGCAACCCGGACCCGGACCGGCTGCTGGAGGACGCCGCCAGGACCCTGGCGGAGCACACCGGCTGCGCGGTCATCTCCACCGCCCTTACCCGCCAGAGCGCAAAGGTGCGCAAGATCGAGCTGATCCCCGCCACCAGCCGCACGGTGGTCATCCTTCTCATCGCCTCTAACGGCATGGTGAAGAACAAGGTCTGCCGGGTGGATTTTCTCCTCACCCCCAAGATCGTGGAGTTCTTCCAGAACTTCGCCAACGGGCACCTGGCGGGGCGGAGCATCAACGAGATCACCAAGAAGTACCTGGGTTCGGTGGCCTTCACCCTGGGGGAGGAGTACGTGGACATCTTCGCCCCGCTCCTTTCCGCCATCTACGACCTCTGCCGGGAGTGCAGCGACGGGCAGATCTACCGCAGCGGCACCAGTAACCTCCTGGAGTACGAGGACCTGCGTCAGGTGGCCAACCAGCTCTTCCGGGTCATCAACTCCCGCGAGGCGGTGATGGAGCTCATCGGCCGGGACGAGGACGGCATCCGGGTCTTTGTGGGGCAGGAGAACCCCAACAGCGTCTTTGCCGGTTCCTCGGTCATCGTCAGCCGCTACCGCATCGGCGCGGATAACACCGGGGCCATGGGGCTCATCGGGCCCATCCGCATGGATTACGCCCGGCTGATCCCCCACCTGGAGTACTTCTCCCAGACCCTGGGGAAGCTCTTAGAAGCCACTTTGGACGAGCAAAAATAGCCACAGGCGGAAAAAGGCCGCCCCGGATAACCAAAAATGACGCGGGACGCAAAGATCCCGCGAAGAACGGAGGATACGGACTTGGCAGCAAGTGACAAGGACAGGAAAAACCAAGAGGTCCCTCTGGAAGAGGAACCGGTGACCGAGGCCCCCGCCCCGGAGGAGGCCCCCCCGGAAGCGATCCCTCCGGAGGAAGAGGCGCCCCCCCAGGAGCCCAGCGAACTGGAGCGGCTCCTGACGGAGAAGAAAGAGCTGGAGGACCGGTATCTGCGGCTGATGGCGGAGTTCGGGAACTTCCGAAACCGCACCGCCAAGGAGAAGGAAAGCACCTACGGGGACGCCAAGGCGGAAACGCTCCGGCGCTTCCTGCCGGTGCTGGATAACCTCCAGCGGGCCGTGGAGAGCCCCTGCTCCGACGAGGAGTACCAGAAAGGGGTGGAGCTGATCCACAGGGGCCTCTGGGAGGTGATGACCGCCCTGGGGGTGGAGGAGATCTCCGAAACCGGCGTCCCCTTCGATCCGGCGGTCCACAACGCCGTCATGCACATCGAGGACGAAAACCTCGGCAAGAACACCGTGGCTCAGGTGCTCCAGAAGGGCTACCGCGTGGACGGCAAGATCCTGCGCTACGCCATGGTGCAGGCGGCAAACTAAACAGCAGACCCATGCCATATAGATAAAAACACATAAGAGATTGATACGGAGGTAAGAGATATGAGCAAGATCATCGGCATTGACTTAGGTACGACCAACAGCTGCGTGGCTGTGATGGAGGGCGGCGAAGCCGTCGTCATCCCCAACCCGGAAGGCGACCGCACCACCCCCTCGGTAGTGGCCTTTAAGGACGGCGGCGAGCGCCTGGTGGGCAAGGTAGCCAAGCGCCAGGCGGTCACCAACCCGGAGCGGACCATCAGTTCCATCAAGCGGCAGATGGGCACCGACCACCGGGTGACGGTGGACGGCAAGAGCTACACCCCCCAGGAGATCTCCGCCATGATCCTCCAGAAGATGAAGTCCGACGCGGAAAGCTACCTGGGCGAGCCGGTCACCGAGGCGGTCATCACCGTCCCCGCCTACTTCACCGACGCTCAGCGCCAGGCCACCAAGGACGCCGGCCGCATCGCCGGGCTGGAAGTCAAGCGCATCATCAACGAGCCCACCGCCGCGGCCCTGGCCTACGGCCTGGGGAAGGACGCCGACCAGCTCATCATGGTCTACGACCTGGGGGGCGGCACCTTCGATGTCTCCATCATCGAGATGGGGGACGGCGTGCAGGAGGTAAAGGCCACTGCCGGCAACAACCACCTGGGGGGCGACGACTTTGACGAGCGCCTGGTGAACTACCTGGTGGAGGAGTTCCGCAAGTCCAACGGCATCGACCTGCGCCAGGATAAGATGGCCCACCAGCGGCTCATCGAGGCGGCGGAAAAGGCCAAGATCGAGCTTTCCGGCATGACCACCACCCAGGTGAACCTCCCCTACATCACCGCCGATGCCACCGGCCCCAAGCACCTGGATATGACCATCACCCGCGCCAAGTTCAACGAGCTCACCGCCGACCTGGTGGAAAAGACCATGGGCCCGGTGCGTCAGGCCCTCTCCGACGCCGGACTCACCCCCTCGGACATCCAGAAGGTGCTGCTGGTGGGCGGCTCCACCCGTATCCCCGCCGTTCAGGAAGCGGTAAAGAGCTTCATGGGCAAGGAGCCTTCCAAGGGCATCAACCCCGATGAGTGCGTGGCCCTGGGGGCCTCCATCCAGGGCAGCGTCCTGGCCGGCGAGACCAAGGGCCTGCTGCTCCTGGACGTCACCCCCCTCTCCCTGGGCGTGGAGACCCTGGGCAACCTCACCGACCGGGTCATCGAGCGCAACACCATCATCCCCGCCAAGAAGAGCAAGATCTACTCCACCGCCGCGGACGGCCAGACCTCTGTGGAGATCAAGGTCCTCCAGGGCGAGCGGGAGATGGCTGCCGATAACAAGCTCCTGGGGAACTTCCAGCTCACCGGCATCCCCGCCGCTCCCCGCGGCGTCCCCCAGATCGAGGTGACCTTCGACATCGACGCCAACGGCATCGTCCACGTCTCCGCCAAGGACCTGGGCACCGGCCGGGAGCAGTCCATCACCATCACCTCCTCCACCAACATGAGCAAGGACGACGTGGAGAAGGCGGTGCGGGAGGCGGAGCAGTTCGCCTCCGCCGACAAGGAGCGCCGGGAGGCCATCGATACCCGCAACAACGCGGACCAGATGGTGTACCAGGCGGAGAAGACCCTGGCCGACATGGGGGATAAGTTCCCCGCCGGCGAAAAGCAGGAGCTGGAGGCCAAGGTAGCCGCCCTGAAGGAAGCCCTGAAGGGGGAGGACCTGGGAGCCATCAAGGCCAGGATGGAGGAGGCCCAGAAGGCCCTCTACGACGCCTCCGCCAAGGTCTACCAGGCTGCCCAAGCGGCCGCCCAGGCCCAGCAGGGCCCCGGCGCCCCCGGCGCCGCTCCCCAGGATGACGGCGTGGTGGACGCCGACTACCGGGACGTGGACGAGAACAACTGACCTATGAGAACCTGTCAGGATAGGGGGCCTGCGCGCCCTCTATCCTGTCTCCATGACAAAGAGGTGATGTGATTTGCCGGAAAAAAAACGCGATTATTACGAGGTGCTGGGGGTCCAGAAGAACGCCACCGAGGATGAGCTGAAAAAGGCCTACCGCAAGCTGGCCAAGGAGTACCACCCGGACCTGCACCCGGACGATAAAGAGGCGGAGGCCCACTTCAAGGAGGTGGGAGAGGCCTACGAGGTCCTCTCCGACAAGGAGAAGCGGGCCCGCTACGACCAGTTCGGTCACGCCGGCGTGGACCCCAACTACGGGGCCGGCGCCGGGGGCTACGGCGGCGGAGGCGGCTTCGGCTTCGGCGGCTTCGGGGACATCTTTGAGGACCTGGGGGACATCTTCGGGGGAGGCGGCTTCGGCGGCTCCACCCGCACCCGCAACCCCAGCGGCCCCACCCGCGGCGGCAGCCAGGGGGTCACCCTGCCCCTCTCCTTTATGGAGGCGGTAAAGGGCTGCCAGAAGGAGATCACCTACCAGCGGCTGGAAAGCTGCGCCAGCTGCTCCGGAAGCGGGGCGGCGGAGGGCAGCCACCCGGAGACCTGCCCCGACTGCGGCGGCACCGGCTATGTCACCGTCCGCAAGCAGAGCATCCTGGGGATGATGCAGGTGCGCCAGCCCTGCACCCGCTGCGGCGGCACCGGCAAGGTCATCAAAAACCCCTGCCAGAAGTGCGGCGGCAAGGGGCGGGTGCGGGTCACCCGCAAGTACACCGCCACGATCCCCGCCGGCATCGATGACGGCCAGACCTTCATCATCCGCGGGGAGGGGGACCACGGCACCAACGGCGGCCCCGCCGGGGACCTCCAGGTGACGGTCACCGTCCGCCCCGACCCCATCTTCGAGCGGGACGGCCGGAACATCTGGTGCGACATCCCCCTCACCTACACCCAGGCGGTGCTGGGGGATGAGATCGTCGTCCCCACCGTAGACGGCAAGGTGAAGTACACCGTGCCGGAGGGCACCCAGAACGGCACCGTCTTCCGCCTGCGGGAAAAGGGCGTGGTGGACCCCAACACCGGCCGGAACCGGGGGGATCAGTACGTCCGGGTGGCCATCGAGGTGCCCAAGGGCCTCACCCGCAGCCAGAAGGAAAAGCTCCGGGAGTTTGAGCAGAGCCTGAGCGAGAAAAACTACCACAAGCGCCAGGGCTTCTTTGAAAAGCTCCGGGAAGCCTTTGACAAGGACAAATAAGCTGCTCTGCCGATCTGGGGTTTCACCCCAGCCCCCACTTCTTTTTCTTCTTACGAAAGATCAGGAAATTCCCAAGGGAATTTCCAATGAGACGGGGCAGCGCGAAGCGATGCCAGCACGCGAAGCGGGCGTGTTCAAAATGAAACCTTTTCATTTTGAACGAGTATTAGAAAAAGAAGCAAAAAGAAGAACGGCCAACTTTTCCTGGGGCAGCAGATCCTTTCATAACAAAAGGACACGCAATTCTGCCTCTCCCTGCAAACAAATCGGGCTCCCTCTGCCGCCTGAAACGGCAAAGGGAGCCCAAATTTTTGGAAATTTTTTTGGCACGCTGCCTTATCGGAACGCCCGGATCATATCGATGACCATCCGGGAGAAGCGCAGCCGGTCGGCCCCCAGGGCCACATAGCAGTTCTCCGGGCGGTCGGGGTAGGCGCGGGTGTCACAGATGGTCTGGCCGTCGGCAAAGCCGCCGCTCATGTCCACATCCACCCGCATATGGCGGACATCCCGCAGCACCTCCGGGTCCAGGAGGTAGGCCACACAGAGGGCGTCGTGGAGGGGGGCGGAATCCGGGAGGTCCTGGGGCTGGTAGGCGTTGTAGGCAACGATCCGCTCGTCCAGCAGGTCCGCCACAGCGATGGCCAGGGGGGTGCCGATCTTCCGCAGCTCCGCCTCGTCCTCCCTGGTGAAGTTGGCCTGGTGGGTGGCGTCCAGGGGCACCATGGTGATGGTCCGGACCCCGCTGGTGAGGACGATCTGGGCGGCCTCCGGGTCGGCCCAGATGTTGAACTCCGAGGCGGCGGTGGCGTTAAAGACCTTAAAGCCGCCCCCCATAAAGATGATCTGCTTTATCTTCTCCGCGATGCGGGGCTCCAGCCGCAGGGCCATACCGATGTTGGTCAGCGGCCCGGTGGGGATGAGGGTGATGTCCCCCTCCGACTTCATCAGGGTGTCGATGAGCCACCAGACGCCGTGCTCCGGCTGCTCCCGGCTTACGGGGGCGGGCATGGGCAGGCAGTCATGGTGGTAGGAGATGACCTCCCCCTTCTCGTCCAGCTTGTCCGCCTTGACGCCGGTCATGCCGGTGTAGTCCCCGTGGCGGTTGGGCAGCAGCTTTGCCACCATGGAGGTAGCACACCCCCGGTAGACCGGGGTATCGCTGCGGAGCATATCCACCACCCGCAGGGTGTTATCGGTGGTGAAGTTGATCTCCTTGTTCCCCGCCACGGTGGTCACTCCCAGCAGGTCGATCTTGGGGGAGAGGATAGCCATCATGATGGCTACCGCGTCGTCGGAGCCGGTGTCGCAGTCCAGGATCACTTTCATTTTGTCAGACATTTTCATTCTCCTTCTTTTAGGATAGGGGCCGGATCACAGGATGAGCAAAAACAGACTTGCCAGCAGCTCCCTGGGCAGGGCGATGGCCAGGAGCTCCGGCCGCAGCAGGGGCTCGCCCCCTTCCAAAAGCTGGGCCAGGTTCTCCATCACCGTCAGGAGGGCCAGCTCCTTCCCCAGGGCGGCCAGGGCCTCCCCCAGGCCGGCTCCCTCCTTCGGCAGGGTATCGGGGGTAAGGTCCCGCTCCCCGCTCTTGCCCCGTTCCACCCGGACACGCTCCCCCAGGGCGGCGGAGAACTCCTCCATGGTGTAGCGGCGGGTGGGGTCCAGACCCAGCAGCTCCCCGGCGGTCTCGGCGGCGGCCAGGAGTAGGTCCGCCTTCATCCGGCGGCGGCGCAGGTCCCCCCGCAGCCGGGCCAGGGCGGCCCCCTCCACGGCGGAGCGGGCCTTCTCCCCCAGGGGCTCCAGCAGGCGGCGGCAGAGCTCCTCCAGGGCGGGGCCGTACCGCAGGCGCAGCCGCTCCTCCTCCCCGGCGGGGAAGGCGTAGGCCCGGCCGTCGCAGGCCCCGGCGGTCTTCATGGCGTCCAGGTACCCCAGGCGGATGTTCCGGCGGCACTGGTCCTTTTCAAAGATCAGGAAGTTCCCCAGGTCCCAGCAGCTGCGGACGGTGCGCACCGGCACCTCCGGGCGGAAGCTCCGCCGGATGCCCACGCCGTCCACATCCACCACCCAAATTTCGGCAAGCTCCACCCCGGCCCGGACGGCCATCTCCACCGGGAGGTTGTCATAGTACCCCCCGTCGATGAACCGGGATTTTTCGATGGTGCGGGGCTTGAAGGCGGGGAAACAGGAGGCGGAGGCGATCATATAGTCCGCGGCGGAGCCCTGGGGCATATCCCGCAGGAAGAGCTGTACCGGAGTGAGGGTGGTCATATCCACCGTGACGATGCCGTACTCCACCCCGCTTTGGCGCAGCTTCTCCTCGTCCAGTATGCCGCGGATGGTGCTCTCCAGGGGGGAGATGTCCACCCCGCCCTTTGTCACCATCTCCCGGACAAAGGCCCGGTAGACGGCCAGGCGGCTGTCCAGGGTGTCATCGGCGCTGGGGATGCCCTCCATCACCTGGGCGTTGTCCATGTTCCACCACAGGTCGTAGGCGGCCTCAAATTCCCCCTGGGCCATCAGGGCCCCATTGAGGGCCCCCACCGAGGTGCCGGTGACCACCCGGTAGTCCATCCCCAGCTCCCGCAGAGCCTGCCAGACGCCGATCTGGTAGGCCCCCTTGGCGCCGCCGCCCCCCAGGACGACGGCGCGGTTTTGTTTGGACGGATTGGCAGCGGGCATGGAGCACCTCCTGTTATCAGGCTAACTTGGAATACTCGATGGCGATCCGGGCCGCCGTCCGGGCGTTGTTGTAGGCCAGCTGGAGATTGGAGGCCAGGGAGACCCCCTTGGTGTAGTCCTTGATGTGGGCCAGGAGGAAGGGGGTGGTGTCCTTGCCGTGGATGCCCTCCGCCTTGGCGGCCTCCAGGGCGCGGTTTATCACCGCCTCCATCTCGTTATAGTCCAGCTCGTACTCCTTGGGGATGGGGTTGGCGATGACAAAGCCCCCTTTGAGACCCAGGTCCCACTTGGTCCGCAGGATCTTGGCAGCGGTGGCGGCATCCGGGACGTTCACATCCACCTTGCAGCCGCTCTTGCGGCAGTAGAAGGCGGGGAAATCGTCGGTGTCCATCCCCAGGACGGGGACGCCCATGGTCTCCAGGTACTCCAGCGTCTTGGGGATGTCCAGCAGGGACTTGGCCCCGGCGCAGACCACGGCGACACCGGTGTTCGCCAGCTCCTGGAGGTCCGCGGAAATATCAAAGGTGGTCTCCGCCCCCCGGTGCACGCCGCCGATGCCGCCGGTGGCAAATACCCGGATGCCCGCCATCTCCGCCAGCATCATGGTGGTGGCTACGGTGGTGGCCCCGGTCTTGCCGGTAGCCAGGTACACCGCCACATCCCGGCGGCTCACCTTGCCCACGGTGGGGTCCTTGCACATCAGCTCCAGCTCATCGGCGGTGAGGCCCACCTTCAGCTTGCCGCCGATGATGGCGGTGGTGGCGGGGATGGCCCCCTCCCCCCGGATGATCTCCTCCACCTTGTGGGAGAACTCCCAGTTCTCCGGGTAGGGCATCCCATGGGAGAGGATGGTGGACTCCAGGGCCACCACCGGCTTTCCGGCCTTTACGGCCTCGGCGATCTCTGGGGCAACGGACAGGTACTTTTGGATGTTCATGGCAGTTTTTCTCCTTTTCATGATGTTCTATGATTATGTAGGTTTACAGGCGCAAAGGGGAAGGCTCCGCGATGGTGATCCGATCCCGTTCCATCACCGCCAGGACATTCTCGGCGCTGATGCCGGGGTTGATGGTGTTCTGGTGGGCAATGGCCATGCGGGAGGCCGCCACCGCAAAGGGAAGGGCTTTTTCCGGCGGCCAGCCCTGCAGGTGGGAGTAGACCAGCCCGCCCATAAAGGCGTCTCCGGCGCCGGTGGCGTTCACCACCTCCATGGCCCCCCCCCGGACCCAGAGGGAGCGGCCCTCCCGGTCCCGGTAGTAGACCCCCTCCCGGCCCAGGCTCACCACCACCTGGGCGAGGCCCTGGCCGACGATGCGCCGGGCGGCCTCCGCCAGCTCCTCCCCGGTGGTGATCCGCATTTCCGCCAGGATCTCCGCCTCCAGGAGGTTGGGCTTGACGGTGTAAAGCCCCCGCAGCCGCCCCCGGAGCTTTTTGGCGTAGGCGGTGCTCACCGGGTCCACAAAGACAGGGATCTCCCCGCCGTAGGCGGCGGCTGTGTACTCCAATATCTCCTCCGGCAGGCCGCAGTCCATCACGATGGCCCCGGCCCCCCGCAGGACGCTGTTCTTCCCTTTCAGGAACTCCACCGAGAGCTTTTGCAGCACCCGCATATCGGACATGGCTACCGCCATCTCCCCGTTGTGGTCGTGGAGGGAAAGGTAGGTGGAGGAGCTGTCCCCCTCCGACACCAGGAAGCCGGAGGTATCGATCCCCGCCGCCTGGCATTCCCGGCGGATCTTCTCCCCGTAGACGTCGTCCCCCACGGCGGTGATGAGCTTCACCGGGGCGCCCATCCGGGCGGCGTTTTCGCAGATATTATGGGTCACGCCTCCCACCGACATACCGATAAAGCCGGGGTTGGAGTCCTCCATCACCAGGGGCGCCCGGCTGCGGCCCATCAGGTCGATGTTGGCCGCCCCGATGCCCACGACGTACCGCTCCTCCCGCTCGGAAAGGACGTACCCCTTGCCCAGGATATGCCCCTTTTTGCCCAGGTTTGCCAGGTGGACCCCCACCGAGGACCGGGTGATGCCCAGGCGCCTTGCCATCTCCCCCTGGGAGAGCATGGGGTCCTGGCGCAGCAGGTCCATGATCTGCCGCTCCCGCTCGGTCATCTGCCTCCCTCCCCCGCTGCTTCGTTTTCTGCTTATCATTTAAGCAACTGCTTATATTATAAGACAGATGCTTTCCCCGCCGCAAGATGCGTTTTGCCTAAAATTTACAGCATTTTTTTGGTGGATACGCTGGTTTTTCGCTTTTCCGGCCCAAGGCACAAAAAACAGCCGGAGCGCGGGCCCCGGCCGTTTTCTCTTCTTCTTATTTGAGGAATCCCGCCACGATGCGCTCCTCCGCCTCCTCCTCGGTGAGGCCCAGGGTGCGCAGCTTCAGCAGCTGCTCCCCGGCGATCTTGCCGATGGCGGCCTCGTGGATGAGGGCAGCGTCCACATGGTTGGCGATGAGGGCGGGGGCGGCGTCCACGGCCCCCTGCTCCCCGATGATGGCATCGCACTCCGAATGTCCGCTGCACCGGGCGTTGCCGATGATCTTGGAGCGGTACTGCTGCCGGGACCTTCCCCGCGCCACCGACCGGGAGATGATGTCCGCGCCGGAGTCCTCCCCGTCCAACTGGACCGAAAACTCGGTCCGCGCCTCCTGGGTCCCCTGGGTGAGCAGCCGTTCCCGCACCAGCAGCTTGGCGCCGGCGGCGGCCACGGCGGTGGTGCGCCGGGTGCTGCGGTCCACCCCGCCCAGCTGGCTGGTGTCCATTTCCAGGAGGGCCCCCTCCCCCAGGACGATCTCGGTCACCGGGTCGATGGAGCGCAGCCCCGCCCCGTGGCCGGTGCCCAGGTGCTTTTCCAGGTATTTTACATGGGCATCCTTCTCCAGGAAGAAGCGGTGGATGCCGTTGTGGCGGGAGGAGCTGCCGTCCTCGGTGTGGACGCCGCACCCGGCCACGATGGTGATGTCCGCCCCCTCGCCGATGAAGAAGTCGTTGTACACCAGGTCGTCGATGCCCCCCTTGGTCACCAGGGCGGGGATGGAGACCGTCTCCCCCTTGGTGCCGGGGCGCACCCGGATCACCAGGCCGGGGCCGTCGGCCTTGGTCTCGATGGAGATATTCTCGGTGGAGCGGCGGCCGGCGGAGGCCCCGTCCTCCCGGATGTTGTAGGCGCCGGGGAACTCCCCGGTCCACTCGGACACCTCCCGCAGGAGGTCCTTTGTGATCTGGTTCATCCTTCTTCCCCCTCTCTGGGGCAGACGGGACAGGCCCCGTGTCCTTCGCCCCTAAGGAGCCCCGGCAGCAGCTTTTCTCCCGGCCCCTGGTCCTGCACCCGGCCGCCGGCCACCACCACCAGGTTGTCCGCAATGGAAAGGATCCTCTCCTGGTGGGAGATGACCACCACCGCCCCCCGCAGGCCCTCCCGCAGCTCCCGGAACACCTGGATGAGGTTCTGGAAGCTCCAAAGGTCGATGCCCGCCTCCGGCTCATCGAAGATGGAAAGGCGGCTGTGCCGGGCCAGGACGGTGGCGATCTCGATGCGCTTGATCTCCCCGCCGGAGAGGGCGGCGTCCACCTCCCGGTCCATATATTCCCTGGCGCAGAGCCCCACCCGGCTTAGGATGGTGCAGAGCTGCTCCTCCGAAAGGCTGCCGCCCCCCGCCAGCTCCAGCAGGTCCCGGACGGTGAGCCCCTTGAAGCGCACCGGCTGCTGGAAGGCGTAGCTCAGACCCCGCTTGGCCCGGCTGGTGACGTCCAGGCCGGTGATGTCCTCCCCGTCCAGGAGGATGCGCCCGCCGCTGGGGGTCTCCAGCCCCGCCACCAGCTTGGCGATGGTGGTCTTGCCGCCGCCGTTGGGGCCGGTGATAACAGTGAGCTTTCCGTCCGGGATGGTGAGGTCGATCCCCCGGAGGACCTGGGCGCCGCCGGGGGCCTCCCAGGTGAGGTGTTCCAGTTTCAGCATCGGTATGCCTCCTTGCAAGCGTGTGATAACACAGATACTGTACCACAATTTGTGGGGAAATACAACCGCGGCCGCCGCTTTTTATGCCAATCTGGGGCTGCCGCCCCAGCCCCTGCCTTCTTTTTCTTCTTGCGAAAGAAGAAAAAGAAGCAAAAAGAAGAACGGCCAAAGTCCTTGACAAAACAGCGCAGAATCTAAGGCTCCAGGCAGTCACTTGCGTTCTCTGCCAAGGTAAGGCCGAAGGCCGTGTAGGGCGAGGCACCGGGGGCACCCCGGTGGTTCTTTTTTGCTTCTTTTTTCTCACCAGTGAGAAAAAAGAAGAGATAGCCCGGCGCTGCCCTTTACCCCTGCACCTTCAGGGCCCGCATGGCGTTGAGGATGGCGATGACCGAGACCCCCACGTCGGCGAAAACAGCCTCCCACATATTGGCCATTCCGAAGGCCCCCAGGAGGAGGACGGCCCCCTTCACCGCCAGGGCGAAGACGATGTTCTGCCGGGCGATGGCCAGGGTCCGCCGGGCGATGGCGATGGCCGCCGGGAGCTTCCCGATGGCGTCGTCCATCAGCACCACGTCCGCCGCCTCGATGGCCGCGTCGGAGCCCAGCCCCCCCATGGCGATGCCCACGTCCGCTCTGGAGAGGACCGGCGCGTCGTTGATGCCGTCCCCCACAAAGGCCAGCTTTCCCTTCCGGGAGGTCTCCCCCAAGAGCCGCTCCACCTGGGCCACCTTGTCTCCGGGGAGAAGCTGGCTGTGGACCTCGTCCAGGCCCAGCTCTTTGGCCACGGCCTCCCCCACCTCCTTGGCGTCCCCGGTGAGCATCACCGTCTTTTTGACGCCTCCGGCCCGGAGGGCGGCGATGGCCTCCCCGGCGTCCGGCTTCACCTCATCGGAGATGACGATGTGCCCGGCGTAGGCCCCGTCCACCGCCAGGTGGACGATGGTCCCGATCCTTTCGCAGTCCTCGCAGGGGATGCCGCTTTCCGCCATCAGCTTGCGGTTGCCGGCCAGGACGGTCCTCCCGTCCACCACCGCACGCACGCCCCGGCCGGAAAGCTCCTCTACCGCACCCAGGCGGGCGGCGTCCGGCTCCTTCCCCCAGGCCCTCCGGAGGGAGTGGGAGATGGGGTGCTCCGAGTAACTTTCCGCCAGAGCGCCAAGCTCCAGCAGCTCCGCCTCCCCCACGCCTTGGGGATGGATGGCCGTCACCCGGAAGACCCCCTTGGTGAGGGTGCCGGTCTTGTCAAAGACCACCACCTCGGTATCCGCCAGGGCCTCCAGGTAACTGCTGCCCTTTACCAGCACGCCGATCTTGGACTCCCCCCCGATGCCCCCAAAGAAGCTGAGGGGCACCGAGATCACCAGGGCGCAGGGACAGGAGATCACCAGGAAGATGAGGGCCCGGTGGATGCCCTCCGGCCAACTCACCGGGGTGAGGAGCGGGGAGAGGACGACCAGCAGCACCGCCGCCACCACCACTACGGGGGTGTAGTACCGGGCAAACCGGGTGATGAAATTTTCCACCTTAGCCTTTTTGGAGCTGGCGTTTTCCACCAGGTCCAGGATGCGGGCCACGGTGGATTCCCCGTACACCTTGGTGGTGCGCACCCGCAGCAGGCCGCTCTGGTTGACGCAGCCGCTGACCACCCCATCGCCGGGGGCCACGGAGCGGGGCAGGCTCTCCCCGGTGAGGGCGGCGGTATCCAGGGAGGAGGTCCCCTCCAGCACCACCCCGTCCAGGGGGACACGCTCCCCGGCCTTGATGACGATGGTATCCCCCACCGCCACCTCCTCCGGGTCCACCTGCCGGAGGACGCCGTTCTCCTCGATGTTGGCGTAGTCCGGGCGGATGTCCATCAGGGCGGCGATGGAGCGGCGGGAACGGCCCACCGCCACGCTCTGGAACAGCTCCCCGATCTGGTAGAAGAGCATCACCGCCACCGCCTCCGGATATTCCCCGGTAAAGAAGGCCCCCACGGTAGCCAGGGCCATCAGGAAGTTCTCATCAAAGACCTGGCCGTTTACGATGTTCCGCGCCGCCCGCCAGAGGACATCCCAGCCGATGACGGCATAGGCCGCCAGGAGGATGCAGAGCCTTCCGATCCCCTCCAGGGGCAGCAGCAGCCCCAGGGCAAAGAGGACGCCGCTCAGGAGGATGCGGTACAGCGTTTTCTTCTGTTTTCCGGTCATCGGGAACCACCCCTTCTTTTTACTTCAGCAGGATCTCGCAGTCCGGCTCCACCTTTTTGCAGGCCCGCACCACTTCCTTCATCACCGCGTCCATGCGGCCGTCCTCGGTCTCGATGGTGAGCTTCTGGCTCATAAAGCTGACGGTGGCGGAAAGCACGCCGTCGATCTTCCGGATGGCGTCCTCCATCTTGGCGGCGCAGTTGGCGCAGTCCAGGTCGATCATCTTGTAGCTCTTCCTCATGTCTCTTTCCCCTTTCCCAAAATAAAGTCACTCAGTAATATGCTCCATGCCCTGGCCGATGATGGTGCGGACGTGGGCATCCGCCAGGGAGTAGAACACCGTCTTGCCCTGGCGGCGGTACTTCACCAGCTTGCTCTTCTTCAGGGTCTGGAGCTGGTGGGAGATGGCGGACTGGGTCATCCCCAGCAGTTGGGCGATGTCGCAGACGCACATCTCCGACTGGAACAGCACATAAAGGATGCGGATGCGGGTGGAGTCCCCGAAGATCTTGAAGAGCTCCGCCAGGTCAAAGAGGGTCTCCTCCTCCGGCATCTCCTGGTTCACCCGCCGGATCACCTCCTCGTGGAGGTGCATATAGCCGCAGTGGGGGGCCTGGCTTTTGGACATCATCCATCATCCTTTCATATGAGCGATTGTTCAATTGTTATTATATGCTCCACCCTTTTCTTTGTCAAGGGGGCGGATGCGAAAATTTTTCCGCGCGGGCCTCCGGCCGGTTTCTTCCTTCATAACATTACCCTCTTATGCAGGTTTATGAGCCTGCACAAAGGGGGTAATGTCGATCGTCTGCTTTTACGGGCTCGGCGCGCCCTCTATTTCATCCGGAAGACGGTGATCCACATCTTGTCCGCGCCGTCCTTGCCGCTGATGAGGACGGCGGTATCCCCGCGGTCATCGGGGACCAGGCGGCTCTGGTAGGTGTAGCCGCCCCGCGCCAGCCGGGGGTCGTCTCCACTGCGGTAGATGACCTCCCCGGCGGCCAGGTCGTAGACCACCGGGTCCTCGGCGCTGTTCCAATAGGTGAGGCAGCCGCCGTTGTGGCCGCTCTCCATCACCGTAAAGGGCTCCCCCCCGTCTCCGGTCCAAGCTCGTCAGGTATCCGGGTTCACCACCCCGGAGAGCACCCGGATCTCCGCCAGCTCCTGGGGGATGCCCTCCTCCTCCAGCAGGCGGAGAATCTCCCCTCGCAGCCGCTCTTCCCCGGTGTGGGAGACAGTGATCCGCAGCTGTTCCCTGTCCTCCTTTGCGCTGAGGATGAGCGTTTCCCCTTCCTCCAGGGGCAGCTCCTGGGCCCGCGCGACGAACCGCTCCAGCCCGGCGCGGGAGCAACGGGCGGCCTCCACCTGGAGCTCCTTCACCAGACCCCGGTCCTTGGCGGCCTGGGCCGTTTCCCTGGCCCGGTCGGTGGCGGCGCTCATCCGCAGGACGAAGCCCCCGTCCTTCTCCTCCGCCAGAAGGTAGCCGTAGTCCTCCTTGGTGAGGGCGGCGGCGAAGGTCTCCTCCAGGGTCTTTTTCAGCTTCCACAGGGCCTCCTGGGCCTGGGCTTCCTCCATCTCCTCCGGGGTGGGGTCCACGATGGGGTTCTGGTAGATGTAGACCAGGAGCTTCGCCCGGTCATCCTCCTCCGGGGCCGGTTCCTCCGGCCGGGGGGCCGCAGTGGACGGGGCATCCGCCGGGCCGCCAGGCTCCGGGGCGGGCTCCTCCGACTGGGGGGCCGCGATGGACGGCGCATCCGCTGGGCTGCCGGATTCCGGAGCGGGCTCCGGGGCGGATTCCTCCGGCTGGGGGGCCGCGATGGACGGCGCATCCACCGAACTGCCGGGTTCCGGGGCGGAGGGCGTCACCTCCGCCGGGGCGCAGGCCCCCAGGACCAATGACCATATCAGTGCCAGAGTAAAGCATCTTTTCTTATCCATCCGCCAAAAACCTCCTTGTGTCCATCCGCCTCCGCGGGGCGGGCTTTCCGCTATCATACAACAATATGCCCAAAATGTCGATAGCAACATAGCCCAAAGGCTCCCTCGCTGAGGGAGCTGTCAGCCGTAAGGCTGACTGAGGGAGTCAAAATCCGCACAAAGCAGAGATCCCCCCTCCCGAAACCGGAAGAGAGGATCCTCGTGTCACTGTTCAGTGGTGGGCCTCGCTGTGGTGCCCGCCGGAGTAGGTCTCGGAGTGGTGCCCCAGCACCGTGCCGTCGTAGAGGCCTATATCGTAGACATATCGGCAGCCGCCGGAGAGGAACTCCACCTGGTAGCACTCCGGATGGTGTCCCTCGCCATACCGCACCCAGCTGTTGCAGTAAACGGTGCTGTCCGCAGCCACACCGGCATGGGACAGGGCCGCGGTCCGGGCGGCTTCCTCCCCGATGTAGCTTGCGGCAGCGGCGGCGGTGGACGGAATGGCCGTTTCTGCGGCAGCAGTCCCGGCTACGGTCACGGCGTGGTCATCCCGCTCAAACTTCAGGATCGTGCCGGTGGCTCCGTCGATCTCGTACTCGTATTCCACCGCTCCCTGCCAGAAGTCCACCTCGTACTTCAACCGGCCGTCATCCCAGTCCCGTTCCACCCACATACCGGTCACCTGGCCTTCGGAGAGGCCCGCGTGGGCCAGGGCGGCAGCCTTGGCTCGCGCTCCTCCAATATCCCCGGAGGCGGCCCCGCTGCCGGTGTTCCCTTCCTGCTCATGCTTCAGGATCGTGCCGGTGGCCCCATCGATCTTGTATTCATATTCTACGGATCCCCGCCAGAACTTCACGTCATATTCCAGCCGGCCGTCGTCCCAGTCCTTCTCCGCCCGCAGGCCGGTGACCTGCTCCTCGGTAAGGCCCTCGTGCTCCAGGGCGGCAGCCTTTGCCGCGGCCTCGCCAATATCCCCGGAAGCCGCCCCGCTGCCGTGGTCCTCCCGCTCGTGTTTCAGCACGACGCCGGTGGCCCCGTCGATCTCATATTCGTACTCCACCGCTCCCTGCCAGAAATCCACCTCGTATTCCAGCCGGCCGTCATCCCAGTCTTTTTTGACCCACACATTGACGACCTGGCTTTCAGACAGGCCCGCGTGGGTCAGGGCGGCGGCTTTGGCGCCCTCCTCGCCGACATCACCGCCAGGGGACTGCGGCACCTGGGAGGGAGCATCGGGCAGGGAGGAGGTATCGGGCCGGGAAGGAGCGGGATCCTGGGCATTCCGGGAAGGCTCCGGAGGCTCTTCCTCCGGCGCCGGCGCGGACTGGGACACAGGAGGAAGCTCCGGAGAGTGCGCAGTGGCTCTTCCGATATAGACTCCCGCCCCCACGGCCACCACGGCAAGGCCGCCGGCCAGGGGCATCAGGAGATTTTGAGGGATCTGGATCATATGGTTCTCGCTCCTTTGCGGCTGTTTTTCGTACTATTATATCTTCTGCGCGGCACCGGTGTCAACTCTTTTTTTCTTTCTGAAATTCCTTCTGGAAGGCGGTCAGATCATCCCCCCGCAGGGCCCGTTCCAGGAGCAGGGGCAGCCGCTGGGGGTTGCAGGCAAAGCAGGGGATGCCCAGGGATGCCACCCGCTGGGCCATCTGGGCATCGCAGTAGGGGCGGCCCCCGTCCGCCAGGGCCAGCAGCACCACCACCGTCACCCCGGAGGACTTCATCTCCGCCAGCCGCCGCAGGAGGGCGGCCCGGTTGCCCCCCTCCTCCAGGTCGGTGATGAGGAAGAAGAGGGTCTTTTTTGGGTTTTCGATGAACTGCTGGCAGTAGGCCACCGATCGATCGATGTCGGTGCCGCCCCCCAGCTGGAACCCGTAGAGGAGGTCCACCGGGTCGCCGCACTTTTCGGTGAGGTCCACCACGTTGGTATCAAAGGCCACCACCCTGGTGCGCAGGCTCTGCATACTGGCCAGGATGCAGCTCATCACCGAGGAATAGATGACGCTTTCCCCCATAGAGCCGCTCTGGTCCACGTCCAGGATCACCGTCCACTTGTTGGCGGCGGTGGCGGTGGTGCGGTCAAAGAACCAGAACCGCTCCGGCACGATGGTGCCCAGGGCGGGGTCGTAGTTCTTCAGGTTCCGGGTGATGGTCATTTTGTAATCCAGGGCGGAGGCGGAGGGGATGGGGGAGTGCTGCCGCCGGTTCACCGCCGCCGTCACCGCCCGGCGGATGTCCTGCTCCAGGAGCTTGTTGATCTCCTCCACGATCTTCCGGATGAAGGCCCGGACGCTCTCCTTGCTCCGCTTGGGGATCTGGTCCTTTAGGAGCAGGATGGTGGAGGCAAGGTTCACATCCGGCTCCACATTCTCCAAGAGCTCCGGCTCAAAGATCAGCTGCCGCAGGCCGCACCGCTCCATGGCGTCCCCCTGGATCACCTTCACCAGGTCCTTGTCAAAGAGGCTGCGCACATCCCCCAGCCACTTGCTGATCTGGGGGTTGGAGGGGCCCTTCCCGGCCCCCCGGCCGGAGGTGCCGGGGCCCCATCCCCCGGTCTCGGTGCGGTTGTAGATGGCCGCCAGGGCCTGGTCCATCAGGTCCTCCTGGGGGGTGAGGCCGCAGCCCTCCATCCCCCGGCCCATGTTGGAGAAGCGCCCCTGGCTCTCCGCCCCCAGGATCAGCCGCCAGCGGCGGAGCCTTGCCGCGTTTTCCATATTCTCACCTTCCTATAGGTCGAAGTCAAAATCCTCCAGGCCCTCCAGCATCTCCTGGGCCTCCTGGGCCAGGGGGGCGTTCACCGCCTCGCTCACCTGCTGGCCGTTTAGGCCCCACAGTTCCCCCAGGTTCTCCCCGATGCTGTCCTTCTCCTTGGCGGAAAAATCTGCAAAGGCCCGGCGCAAAAAGACCAGCGCCCGCTTGAACTCCTCCTCGTCCAGGGTGTCCAGGTAGTCGGAAAGGCTCTGCCACAGGGAGAGCCGGGCGATGAGGGCGTAGCGGTTGCGCATGGAGAGCCCCTGGAACCACCCGGCCCCCAGCTCCGCGGGGGTGCCCCTGGAGAGGCGGCGGCTCACCTCCCGGCTCAGTTCCTCCGGCTCCATCGCCCCCCGCTCCAGGAGGATGGCGGCGGCAAAGCCGGAAAGGCGGGTGTTCAGGTGGTCCCACCGGGCCACATCGGAGAGGGCACTGAGCCAGGGGGCGGGGTCCAGAAAATCGTGGGCCAGCTGGGCGGCGTTCAGCCGCTCCATGGCCTGGATCACGCCCCCCGCCGCGCTGTCATCGCAGGTGCAGGCGGCGGATAGGATGAGGCAGCACCGCAGATAGATCTGCTGGAGGATGGGGATGAGGGGCGCGGGGTCCAAAAGCCGCAGCCCCCCGTACTGCACCACATGGGAAAGGCGCTGGGCGGTGGCGGCCAGCTCCTCCAGGGAGGCGGCGTCCACCGCCATCCCCTGCAAGGCGCCGGTGGCGTAGCGCACCGCCTCCGGCATCCCGCAGGCAAAGGCGTCCTCCAGCACACCGGCCACCCCGGCCACCCCGTCGGCGGCCTCCACCCGCTCCTTCATCCGGAAGGAGGCGGCCTGGGGGATGGTATCCCCCTTGAGGGCAGATTCCACCAGCTCCATCTCCGCCTCCGGGCTCCACCGCAGCACCCACCGCTCCGCCCAGGTGGCGGAGTCCTGCTGCACCGGCTGCCACGCGGCGAAGGAGACCCCCAGCACCCGCAGGCGGTGGAGGAAGAAGGAACGGTTCAGGTCCAGGAATGCGGCCTCCCGGCTCTTGACGCTGCGGTTCTCCCGCAGGTCCAAGGCCAGGTCCTGGGCGGCCATGTCCCGGTACTTTTCCAGCTTCAAGGTCTTTAGCTGGCGGTAAAAGTCCTCCTGGATGCTGGTGCGGCTCACCCCTTCCGGCAGGGCGCCGATGCGGCTGCCGATCTCGGCGCGGGCCGTCCCCCGGCTGATGGCGGAAAAGCTCCCCTCCCCCAGGCAGGTGAGGGCGGCGTCCCGCAGGTCCCGGAGGACCGGGACGGAGGAGCCACGCAGCCGGGCCAGCTCCCCGGCCAGGCGCACCCCTTCGATGACGCTGGCGGAGGAGGCGGGACTGCCCTCCTCCCGCAGGGAGCGGGCGATGCCGGAAAGGTAGCTCCGGGCGGCGTAGTCCGGCTCCCCCCGCAAAAAGCCCTCCCAGATGAGCCCGTAGTAAGCGGGGGCCTTGTTCCCCGCCCCGTATCCGGAGCGGCTGGAAAGGCGGTAGTAGGAATAGGGCATCAGGGTGAAGCCGGCCGCCTTCCGGGGGAGGGCTTTCTTCTCCCGGTCGGTCATGGGGGCGGCGTTTTTCAGCCCCTCCAGGTGGTAGGCCCCGGTGACAGCCACGATCTCCTCAGGGGCGTACCCCTCGGCCATGGCGTCCTCCATCACCCGGCGCATATGGGCCTCCCGCACCAGGTTTTCCGGCCAGTCGGCCTCTCGCCCGGCGGTCACCTCCCGCAGGCTCCGGCCAAAGGCGGCGGCCCCCCGGAGATAGGCCCCGGAGGCGGTGGTGTGCTCCAGCGTCCGCTCCCAGAACATCTCGTGTCCGTCCGCCCCGGCCAGCCGGTCCAGTTCTTTGTAGGCGTCAAAGTCCTCCTCCCCCTCCCCTTCTCCCCGCTCCCGGCGGTCCATAGCCAGGAAGACCTCCGAGGGGAGGTCCATAAAGCGGCACCGGGCTCCGTTTTTGTGGGCCCAGAGGATGGCCTGGTACTCCGGGGAGTAGACCGCCAGGGGGTAGAGGATGGAGCGCACCGGAGCCTCCTGGGTGTAGGCCAGCATGGCCACCGGCGTCTGGGTCCCCGGCCGCACCAGGTCCTCCAGCAGGGGGTCGAGGTCGCAGGGGCCCTCCACCAGCACCAGCCGGGGGCGCTTTTCCTCCAAGAGCCGCAGGAGGTGCCAGGCCCCGGCGGGGGAAAGGTGGCGCACCCCGAACAGGATGGGCAGTTCCATGGCGTCACACCCCCCTTACAGCAGCTCCGCGCATTCTTTGTAGAGGCCCAGCCAGCGGCTCCCCCGCTTCTTCATGATGTTCTGGAGGTACTCCTTCCAGGCCACGCCGTCCTTGTCCTCGTCCTTGATGACCGCCCCCTGGAGGGCCGCCGCCAGGTCCCGGTCGGTGATGGTCCCGCCGCCAAAGCTCCCGGCCAGGGCCATGGAATTGGCCAGCAGGGAGATGGCCTCGGCGGTGGAGAGGACGCCGGAGGTGCCCTTGAGCTTCTGGGCCCCGTCCAGAGTCTGGCCGGAACGCAGCTCCCGGAAGATGGTGCAGACCTTCTCCACCACATCGCCGGCGGGGAGCTGGGCTGAAAGGTCCAGCCCCAGCCCGGCGGAAAGCTGCTCCACCCGGCTGCGGACGATCTCCATCTCCTCCTCCAGGCTCTCCGGGGAGGGGAGCACCACGATGTTGAAGCGGCGCCTCAGGGCGGCGGACATCTCGTTGACCCCCTTATCACGGGTGTTGGCGGTGGCGATGACGGAAAAGCCCTTCTTCGCCGGGACCTCGACGGAAAGCTCCGGGACGGAGATGCGCTTTTCCGAGAGGATGGAGATGAGGGCGTCCTGGACCTCGCTGGCACAGCGGGAGATCTCCTCCACGCGGGCGATGGCCCCCTCCTCCATAGCCCGGTAGACGGGGCTTTTGAGCATGGCGGCGGGGGATGGCCCCTGGGCGATGAGCATGGCGTAGTTCCAGGAGTAGCGGATCTGCTCTTCGGTGGTGCCCGCCGTCCCCTGGATGACGCGGGTGGAATCCCCGTTGATGGCGGCGCAGAGGTGTTCGGAAAGCCAGCTCTTGGCGGTTCCCGGCTCCCCGATGAGCAGCAGGGCCCGGTCGGTGACCAGGGTGGCGATGGCGATCTCCACCAGCCGCTGGTGGCCTATGTACTTGGGGGTGATGGGGGTATCCCCCGCCCTGCCCCCGCAGATGTAGGTGAGGACCGACCGGGGGGACATCCGCCAGCCGGCGGGGACGGGGTATTTTTCCGCCGCCATGAGGGCGTTCAGCTCGTTTTGGAACAGCTCCTCGGCGGGGAGGCGCTGGAGATTGGTTTTGTCAGCCATGATGGCAATGCTCCTTTCTGCTGGGTGTGGGCTCACTTGCCCCACCATTCTTCCAATTGCCGCTCGATGGCCTTTTCCGGCCAGCCGCTGTACCTGCCGCCGGTCCAGACGGCGTGGAGCTCATCGGCCCTCTCCGGGTCGGTGAGCGGGATGTGCTTCAGAGCGGTGAGAAAATCCCAATAGCTGATGGGTCTGGAGGTGTGCTTGGCGTAACTGCCCAGCACCCCCTTCAGGTCGGTGTAGCCGCAGCGCTGCAGAAGGTCGCAGGCGGCGGTGAGGGACAGTTCGGTGCTGCCCATCCGCAGCCGGTCGTAGAAGTATTTACCCAGCTTTTGGCAGAGGGCCGGATCATCGGGGTCCACAAAGTATTGCAGCTTCTGCTCCATCCGGCGCTGCATCATCAGCTCGTACCACCAGCCGTCCAGGGGGGCGGCAAGGGGGGTGTAGTAGAGGTCCACCCAGAAGGCCTTCACCAGCCCGGCGGGGTCGTTGTTCACCCGGCGGTAGGCGGCCTTGCTGGGCACCCCCCGGCGCATATAGTCGGGGAGGGCGCCCCCCGGCCCGGCCAGTTGGTCCAGCACCAGGTCGATCAGCAGCTTCCGGTCCGCCTTGCCGGTGAGCCGCTCCAGGAGACCGGGGGAGAGGAGCTTTTTGCCCACCGCCGCTGCTTCCTCGCTCCCCTTGGTGAGGAGGGCGGCGCAGACCGCCGGGGCGGCCCAGAGGCCGCCGTACTTTTCGTACAGCTCCTCGGCCAGGGCGCAGAGCATAGGGTCGGGGGCCCATTGAATCGTCTGGTTCAGCACCTCCACCAGGGCGACGGAGAAGGGGTGCTTCTTGCCGCCGGGGCGCTGGAAGAACATCTGCTCATTTACCGCTTCCCCCTTTGCGTTCTGCCAGGCCCGGCTCCCGTCCAGTCTGGTGCCCAGAGCCGCACCCTTGCGGTAGGCGTCGCAGATGGCCGATCCGGTCTTGCCCACCAGGGCGTACAGGAGGTTTGCCAGCCGTTTTTCCTTCTCGGCGTACCAAGGCCGGTCAGCGGGGACAGGGGGCTCTTCCAGCTCCTGCTCCAGCAGCTCCGCCGTCAGGGCGGTGGCGGCGGGGGAGTTAGAGGCCATAAAGAACCGCCCGTTCTCGATGAGGTCCGTTTCCATCATCTCCCGCCAGAAAGGGAGGGCGCCGAAGTTGTCGATCCGGGCCAGGGCCCAGCGGACTGCGTCCTTGTTGTCCCCCTTCTCCTTCTTCTCCATCTCCAGAAGAAGCGGCAGGTTTTCCGGCCGGTGGCGCAGGGCGTAGAGGAGCATCACCCGCACCTGCTTTTTGGCTCCGTCCAGCTGGCTCAGGTACCAGTCGTTGCAGCTCCCCCCGGCAATGGCGTCGATGACCTGGACCCTGCGGGCCATCTCCTTTTTGCCCGCCGGGTCGAAGCCCTCCGTCAGCAAAGGCAGGACGCTCTCGTCCTCCTCACAGAGCCACCGGGCGGCATCGTCCGCCAGTTCGCCGTAGCTGGCCCCCAGGGCCTTCACCAAGGCATCCCGCACCCGGTAGTCGGCGAAGAGTTCCCGGTGGGCCTTGCGGGCATCCACCACGGTGCTGTAGTGGCCGCTGCCGCTGGTGGTCAGGGCCTCCACCAGGGGGGCCACCACCGAGTAGGGGGCGTTGGTGAGGACCGTTCCCCCGGCGCGTCGGGGCAGCTCCTCCAGTTCGCCGGGGACGGCCACCGCTCCCTGGGTGCAGAGCACCGCGTCACAGAGGGTGATGGCGTCCAGCAGCGCCCCGGCCCGACCCCCTTCCCAATCGCAGTCGGGGGCCAGGGCCGAGCGGCCCAACTGGCCCAGCTTTGCGAAGACCGGGCTGGTCTTTTCCAGGGGGGCCAGTCCCTCCAGGGCACGGGCAAGGCGGAAATCTTCGGCGGCCAGGGCCGCCCCGGCGATGGCGGCCGCCCGGAGCCGCTCCCGCAGTTCGTATAAAGGCGTCAAGTCCATTTTCTGTCCCTCCCCTTAATACAGAAGGCGGACGATGCGTTCCGCCGTGATGATGGAAAGCGGCTGGAGCTTCAGCCGCCGGGCGGTCTCGTCGTACCAGAAGCCCCCCAGCAGCACCTGCCCCTCCAGCAGGGAGCTGTCCGGCAGCATGGGCAGCCGGTGGGCGGTGGGCTCCATCCAGGGGGCGTCCCCCAGCCGGATGGTGTCCCCGCTTTCGTCCCGGAGCACCAGCGCCTCCTCCGGCCCCCGGAGGATCTGTGCATAGCGCACCAGCCGGAAATCCATGGGGGCGGTGAGGGCGTTCTTCAGGAGATTCTTGGCGGCCTTGGCCTCCGGTGCGATGGCCCCGGCGGCAAAGCCCCGGAGGGCGCCCAAATCTTCGGGGGTCACCTCCTGGGCCTCCCCGCTCTCCCACCGCACCCGGCGGCACCCCTCCCCTGGGTAGAAGACCGCCGCCGGGGTCTTCATCACCCCAAAGAAGCTGTCCTCCTGCTTCACATACTTCAGCGCCTTGAGGGGGCGGTAGTTTTCGGTGAGAGACAGCTCCCCGGTGGCAAGGTCGGCCCAGCAGCCGGTGTCTATGTATTCCTTCCGGGCCTCGTCGTACTCCACCCAGAAGGCAAGCTGGCAGAGGCGCAGGTCCTTCTTCCCCAGCCCCAGGTCCCAGAGCTCCGCGAATTTCCAGACACCCCCCAGGTCCTCAAAGAGGCTGTTGTCGTCTTGCCCCACCTCATCGCTTTCCAGCTTGGCGGAAAGGTACTGGCGGGATCTCTTCGCCAGGGCCCATAGCTGCTCCAGGGCGGCGATGGCATAGTCGTAATACCGGTCCTCCCCCTTCTTCTGGAAGGCCTCGATGGAGAGGATCAGCCGGTTCAAAAGCCGCTGGGGTCCGGGGAGGTAGTAGTCCCCCAGCTGCTTGGCCAGGGTGCGGTAGGCGGGCAGAGCGGTGCCCCCCATGGTCCCCAAGCCGGCGTTCATCAGGTCCCGCACCAGCTTTTCCACAAGGTCCAGCCCCTCCAGCTGCTTCTGGATCTTTTTGCGGCGGGCGGCCTTGTTCACCTTGGGCGGGGACTTTTTGGTCCCCTCCTCCCTGGGGGTCTCGGCTGCCTTGGCGGCGCGGGCCTCCTTCTTCTGCCGCTTCGAGAGAATGTCCTCCGGGATGTCGCAGGGGGCAAAGGCCTTGCCGGACATCATCTCGTACAGCAGGGCCAGGCTGTGCTTGCAGGGGAACTGGCGGCTGGGGCAGGTGCAGCGGAATACCGGCTGGGCCGGGTCCAAAAAATCGGCGGTGGTGATGTAATTTTTGGAGCCGCTGCCGGTGCACTCCCCCAGGAAGAAGGTGTCGTCAGCGGAGGCCTCCAGCCGGACGAAGCCCCCCTTCTGGGAGATCTTCCTGCCGTTCTGGGCCGCCGCCGGATTGGGGGCCAGGGCCGTGATCTGGGCTTCGGTGATGGGTCGCATTCTTCTCATCCTTTCCGCAGGGTGTCTTTCATCTTTTAGTGTAATCCCATCCCCCGGCAAAATCAATGCTAAAATTGGGACAGCCGGAGAAATTTCTCTTGACTTGGAGGACACTCCAGGGTATAGAATAAAGGTAAACACCAAACCTTACAGGAGGATCGCGCCATGACTATTGCCGAAGTCAGCAAGCAGTACAACATCCCGGTGGATACCCTGCGCTACTACGAGCGCATCGGGCTGCTGCCCCCGGTGAACCGGGCCAAGAGCGGCTTCCGGGACTACACCGAGGGGGACTGCCAGTGGGTGAGCTTCATCAAATGTATGCGGGCCGCCGGCATCCCGGTGGAGGCCCTCATCGACTACGTGACCCTGTTCCAGCAGGGGGACAGCACCAGGGAGGCCCGCCGCCAGATCCTGGTGGAGCAGCGGGACCTCCTCCAGGCCCGTGTGGATGAGCAGATGCGCACGCTGGAGTACCTCAGCCGGAAGATCCAGTCCTACGACCAGTGGAACCCCGGCACCGAGGAGCGCCTGCTGGGCTTCCGGGCCGCGGAATAAGGTTTTCTCTCCCGCCCCTATGAAAACCGGAAAATTTGTGGTACACTATAAAAAAAGATTTTCCGTCGAAAGGGGGGGACGCTATGGGGGAGTGGCTCGCTGCCCGCTGGGGACGCTTCCGGAAGCGGGCGGACTGGCTGAACCTCTGCCTGGCCCTGGGGCTTTCCGCCCTCAGCGTGCTGTGCATCTACGCCACCTATGTGGCGGGGTACTGCCAGGACAGGCCCTACCAGATCCAGGCCCTCTCCACCGCGCTGGGCCTCTGCGCCGTCGTTATTATGGTGGCCTTCTTTGATTACGAGAGCCTGGCGGGGCTGTGGCGGTTCTATTACCCCCTCACCGCCCTGGTGATGGTCTTTACTGCCTTCTTTGGGGAGACCCGCCCCGGCTCCGATAACCGCAGCTGGCTGGATCTGGGGGTCACCTCCATCCAGCCCAGCGAGATCTGGAAGATCGCCTTTATCCTAACCTTTGCCTGGCACCTTGCCAAGGTGCGGGAGGACCTGAACCAGCCCAGGGTGCTCATCCCGGTGCTGCTCAACGCCGGCATCGGGGTCGGGGTGGTGCTGCTCCAGCGGGACACCGGCGTGGCCCTGGTGATGGCCGCCATCGTTGCGGTCATGCTCTTTGTGGCGGGCCTTTCCCGCAAGCTCATCCTGGGGGCCGTGGGCGGGGCGGCGGTGCTGGCCCCGGTGGTGTGGCTCCGCTTCCTTTCGGACTTCCAGCGGGAGCGCATCCTCAGCATCTTCTCCCCCCAGAACTCCCAGGATTTTGAGGCGGTGACCTTCCAGCAGCTGGCGGGGCTGGATTCCCTGGGCTCCGGCCAGATCTTCGGCATCGGCCTCTTTGCCGATAACCACAACTACGTCCCGGAGATGTACAACGACTTCATCTTTACCTTCATCGGGGAATCCCTGGGCTTTTTGGGGTGCACGGCGGTGATCGTGGCCCTTTCCGTCCTCTGCGGGCGCATCCTGTGGACCGGGGCCTCCAGCCGCAGCTACACAGGCCGGTACATCTGCGCCGGGGTCTTCGCCATGCTGGCCTTCCAGATCATCGTCAACATCGGGATGTGCCTGATGGTGCTGCCGGTCATCGGCGTCACCCTCCCCTTCCTCTCCTACGGGGGGACCTCGGTGCTCTCCGCCTATATCTGCCTGGGTCTCTCCATGCTGGTCTACGGCGGCGACAAAAAGAGTATGTTCGGGGAATGATGGATGATCGGGGCGCTGCCCCGGCCCCCGCTTCTTTTTCTTCTTACGAAAGAAGAAAAAGAAGCAAAAAGAAGAACGGCCAATCTCCCCCGATAGCGAGACACAAAATCAAAGGCTCCCTTACGAAGGGGGCCTTTTTCGTGTCTCTGTAAAAAAGAAATAACCGCCCAACCCTCAGAAAGTTAGCGGTTATTTCTTTTGACTTTGTGGGAACGCCCACATGGTGACATATTCCGACCTCTTTTATTATAGCCAATTCTTTCCAAAATGCAAGTACTTTTGCTTGCCGAACCGCGGCGAATATGGTAAAATATAGCTGGCACTGCCAGTAACGGTAGGCGGTTGGCCCCCCGGAAATTTTCCCTGTGGCAAATTCCCGGAGGGATGCAAACTTTTTGTCCCCCTCCGGAAACCCGGAAAGGGGGGAGCGCAATGGTTACTTACGGTGAACTGTTTCAGTTTTGCCTGGTCATCATCGGCGTTATCAGCATATGTCTCACATTTGCTGGCAAAAAGAAATAACCGCCCAACCCTGCAAAGTTAGCGGTCATTTCTTTTAACTTCGTGAGGGCTAACCGTCTACCGGCAGTGCCTCCTTACACCTATATTATAGCAGAACCTTTTGGGAAATGCAAGAGGGGCCCCGCCAAAAGGCGGGGCCCCTTTCCTGCACCCCCTACGGGGCGCGTTTTGTAAGAACCGGGATAAACTACGCCGCATACTGCGCAGGGCTCCACGCGTCCTCCAAAGCCTCCCTCTTTGAGGGAGGTGGCACGGTTTTGCCGTGCCGGAGGGAGTTTCCGCTTACTGCAGGAGCTGCAGGACGGACTGGGGCTGCTGGTTGGCCTGGGCCAGCATGGCCTGGGCGGACTGCACCAGCACGTTCATCTTGGTGTAGTTCATCATTTCCTTCGCC
>JAETSQ010000005.1 GCA_021769525.1 Oscillospiraceae bacterium | reverse complement strand
TTTTCCCGTGAAAAGAAAAAGAAGGCGGGGCTCTGCGCCCGCAGGCGCGTTTCGAGGCCAACCGCCGCAAAGCGGCGGCTCTTAGGCCGAGATGGCGGCAGCCCAGATTGGCTTTAATTCCTCGTTTAGACACCCTCGGCTTTAGACCGAACCGATCTTGCGGACCACATCGATGATGGTGCCGTCCCGGTACTCCACCAGGGCCACCACCTGGTCCTCAAACCGGACCTCCTCCGGCTTCCCCACCAGGGAGTAGGCCTTATCCCGCAGCTCCTCGATGGTGCACAGGGGCAGGCCGGAATCCTTCAGGGAATCCAGCAGGTCCTGGCGGCGGGGATTGACGGACACGCCGTAGTCGGTCACCAGGACATCCACGCTCTCCCCAGGGGTGGTGACGGTGATGACCCGGTCCTTGACAGTGGGGATGCGGCTGCGCACCAGGGGCGCCACCATGATGCTGCACCGGGAGCCGGCCGCGGTATCCACATGGCCGCCGGGGGCCCCGCGGATCACCCCGTTGGAACCGGTGATGACGTTCACGTTGTAGTCCACGTCGATCTCCAGCGCCCCCAGGATGACAAAATCCAGGCGGTTGACAAAGGCGCCCTTGTTCATGGGGTTGGCGTACTGGGAGGTGGAGATCTCGTAGTGGCCGGGGGTGGTGTTCACCGACTCCACCGAGGCGATGTCAAAGTCCTGGGCGTCCACGATGGTGCGGATGAAGCCCTCCTTCAGCAGCTCCACCATGGGCCTTGTAATGCCCCCCATGGCAAAGCTCATCTTGATCCCCCGCTCCTCCATGTAGGGCCGCAGGAAGCGGGTCACCGCCAGGGAGGGGCCGCCGCCGCCGGTCTGGAAGGAGAAGCCGTCCTGAAAGAAGGGGGTGTGCACCATCACCTCCGCCGCCCACTGGGCGATCTTCAGCTCCCGCGGGTCCTGGGTGAACCGGAGCAGGGCGTTGGCGATCTTCTTGGGGTTGCCGATCTGGTCCACCACCACCACATAGTCCACGTCCACCGCCTGGATGCTGGGGGGAAAGTTGGGGAAGTCCACCAGGCAGTCGGTGACCACCACCACCTTATCCGCGTACCGGGCGTCCACCATGGAATAGGAGAGCACGCCGCAGTCCGACTTGCCTCCCTTGCCCCTGGCGTTGCCGTAGCAGTCGCAGGTAGGGGCACCGATAAACGCCACGTCGATGTGGATGTCGCCGGTCTCGATGGCCCGGACCCGCCCCCCGTGGGAGCGGATATAGGCCACCTTCCGCAGCTTGCCGCCGGAGATGGCCTCGCCGATCTTCCCCCGGACGCCGCTGGAGGAGATGCCGGTGATGGTCCCGTCCTCGATATACTTCACGATGGGGTCATGGGCATCCCCCAGGGAACTGGCGCAGACGGTGATGTCCCGGATCCCCAGGGAGGCGATAGCCTCCATCACCATATTCACCACATAGTCCCCGTCCCGGAGGTGGTGGTGGAAGGAAACGGTCATCCCGTCCCGGAGGCCGCACTTCCGGATCGCCTCGGTGAGGGAGGACACCACCTTGTCCCGCTCCGGGGCCACCTCGGCCCGCACGGTGGGGCTCGCCTTTTGGTACACATAGCCGTCCCGGTAGAACTGCCCCTGGAAGACCTCCTTCCCCCCAGTCAGGAACTGGTCGGGAATCTCTCTGCCAACATGATTGATCATTCCAAAATCCCCCTAAATCAATGTTCCGAAACACCTGAATAAAAAGCACCCGGCCGCGGCCAGCCCCCATCTTTTTTTCCCCGGAGGGGCACGCGGCGGCAGGCCTTCTGCCGTTTTGGGGCCAAACACAGCATCTCACACAAAATTCCCGGCGAAACGCTTGTTTTTCCATCTATCTTAGTGTAATATAATTACGGGCATAAAGCAAGTCCGAAAATAGTCATATTTCTATAATCAGAAACTTATGGAACGGGGGCGGTCTCTTGAACTACCGGCAGGCGGAGCATCTCCTAGCGGTCTATGAGGAGGGAAGCGTATCCCGCGCGGCCAGCCGCCTGGGGGTCTCCCAGCCCGCCATCAGCCAGACCATCCAGGCGGCGGAGCGGGAGATCGGTATGCGCATCTTTCAGCGGGGGCTGGACGGCCGCTCCCTCACCTACGCCGGGGAGAAGTACCTGGCCGCCGCCCGGCGGCTCATGGCGCTGGAGGGGAACCTGAGCCGGGAGCTCCAGGAGCTGCGGGGCGAGCACAGCGGCAAGCTGCGCATCGGCATCTCCTCCCTGCGCGCCATGGTGCTCCTTCCCCAGATCCTTCCGAGGTTTCTGGAGCTGCACCCCGGTGTGAACCCCGTGCTGGTGGAGGCGGATTCCTCCCAGCTGGATGTCCTGCTGCTGGAGGGGCGGATCGACCTGGCCTTTCTCCTCTCGGTGGAGAAGATACACCCCGGCCTGGAATACATCACCCTCTGCCAGGAGCAGCTTCTCCTCATCGCCGGGGTGGATACCAATATCGCCCAAAGCCGCCAGCCCTACTCCACCATCAACATCCAGGAGGCGCGGGGAGAGCGCTTCATCTCCCTGCGGCCGGGCAACGATGTCCGCGCCCTCCAGGACCGGATGTTCTACGAGAACCGGATGTCCCCCCGCATCCTGATGGAGACCAACAGCCCGGAGGTCGCCCGGCGCCTCGCCATCGTTTGCAGCGCCGTGAACCTCTTTCCGGAGACCCTGATGACCAGCGATGTTTCCGACACCGAGCAGGGAGGGGTGTGGTACCGCATCAGCGGCAGCCACTACCTGCGGGATTTCTTCCTCTGCTACCACAAGAACAGCTATATCCCCCTGTATATGCAGGATTTTATCTCCGCCGCCCGGCAGTTCTTCCAGGAAAAATACCCCCTGACCTCCCAGCGGTCAGAGTGAGCTCCCGCTTGGTCTTTGGTTTTGAAAACCGCCCCGGTCCTAAAACAAAGGACCGGGGCTTTTCGCTTGCTTGATCCGTATTCTATCAATCGAAGGAATAGGGCCTCACCTGGCGCACCACGTCCAGGATGGTGCCGTCGCGGGCCTCCATGATGGCCACCACCTTATCCTCCCACTGGAGCTCCTCCGGGCGGCCCACGATGGAGTAGGCCTTTTCCTTCAGGCTCTCGATGGTGACGTGCTTGATGCCCGCCTCATCCAGCCAGCCGATGATGTCCTGGCGCAGGGGATTGACGGCGATGCCGTAATCGGTGACCACCACATCCACACAGTCGCCGGGGGTGGTGACGGTGACCACGTTTTCGCAGATGGTCGCCATCCGGCCCCGGATGAGGGGGGTGACGATGATGCAGCACTTCGCGCCCGCCGCGGTGTCCGGGTGCCCGCCGGGGGCTCCCCGCAGCACGCCGTCCGAGCCGGTGAGGACGTTGACGTTGAAGCTGGTGTCCACCTCCAGGGCGGCCAGGATAACAAAGTCAAGCTGGTTGACGAAGGCCCCCTTGTTGGCGGGGTTGGCGTACTGGCTGGCGCTCATCTCGCAGTGGCCGGGGGTGCGGCCGATGCTGTTCACTGCCCCCAGGTCAAAGTCCTGGACGTCGATGACCTTGCCCACCAGGCCCTTCTTCAGGAGCTCCACCATGGGGGTGGTGATGCCGCCGATGGCAAAGCCCATCTTGATGCCCTTTTCCACCATCCGGTCCTCCAGGAAGCGGTTCACCGCCAGGGAGGGACCGCCCACGCCGGTCTGGAAGGAGAAGCCGTCCCGAAAGTAGGGGGTGGCCTCCATCACCTTGGCGCAGTCCTCGGCCATCATCAGGTCGCGGGGGTTCTGGGTCATGCGGGCGGCGGCGGAGGCGATCTTCTTGGGGTTGCCGATCTCGTCCACCACCACCACGGCGTCCACGTCGATGGCCTCCACGCTGGCGGGCATATTGGGGTAGTCCACCAGGCAGTCGGTGATGACCACTACTTTATCGGCGTACTTGGCGTCGGTCATGGCGTAGCCCATGGAGCCGCAGTCGGATTTTCCGCCCCAGCCCTTGCAGTTGCCCATCTTATCGGCGGTGGGGGCGGCCACAAAGGCGATGTCGATGTGCACCTCCCCGGCCTCGATGGCGCGAGGACGTCCCCCGTGGCTGCGGAGGATGGCCGGAGTTTTAAGATAGCCCTGGGAGACCACTTCCCCCATCTTGCCCCGGATGCCGGAGGTCTGGAGCCCCACAACGATGCCGTCCTTTATGTACTGGGCGATGGGGTCGTGGGCGGAGCCGGTGGAGCTGGCGGCGATGGTCAGGTCCCGAAGGCCCATGGCCACGGCCGCCTCCATCACCTGGTTCATCACATAGTCCCCGTCCCGCAGGTGATGGTGGAAGGAGAAGGTCATGCCGCTTTTGGCCCCGCACTGCTCCAGAGCCTCCCGGATGGAGGCCACCACCTTTGTCTCGCGGGGTGTTTCATAGCGCTTTACGGTGGGAGCCGCCTTGGTGAACTCCCTGCCGTCCATATGGTTCTTGCCCTGATAGACCTCCCGGCCGCCGGTGAGCAGCGAGTCCGGGATCTCTCTGCCTACTGCGTTTTTCATCTTACAGATCCCCCTCGTAGACACCGCTGGCCTTGGCCAGCTTGATGGTGCGCTCGGCGCCGGGCAGGAAGGCGATGTCGATCATCTTGCCGTCCACCGTAAAGACGCCGATGCCCTTGTCCTTGTTCTCCCGCACCGCCCGGACGATCTTTTCCGCGGCGGCGATCTCCTTCTGGGTGGGGGTGAAGATGCGGTGCACCACCGGGATCTGCTTGGGGTTGATGAGGCTCTTGCCGTCAAAGCCCATGTCCTTGTTCTGCCGGACCTCGGCCTCAAAGCCCTCCATGTCATCCAGGTTGGTGAAAACGGTATCAAAGCACTGGACTCCGGCGGCGCGGGCCGCCAGGAGCATCTGCCCTCTGGCCACCAGCATCTCGATGCCGCCGGGAACAACGCCCACCTGCATGCACTTGCGGAAATCCCCGCCGGAGATGGCCACGCCGAAGAGGCGGTCCGAGGCGGTGCAGATCTCGTAGGCGTTAAGGATGCCCTTGGGGCTTTCGAGAGCCGCCATCAGCAGGGTGCGGCCCTCCTCCACCCCGAATTCCTTCTCGGCGGCCAGGGTGGCGGCCTCCACCGTCTTTACATCCTGGGCGCTTTCGCACTTGGCGATGCGGATGCCGTCGGCGCCGCCGGCCACGCAAACCCGGATGTCCTCCTGCCAGTGGGGGGTATCCAGGCCGTTGATGCGGACGATCACCTCGGTGTCGCCGTAGTCGATGGTCTTAAGGGCGTGGTAAAGGGAGAAGCGGGCGGCGTCCTTCTGGTTTTCCGCCACGGCGTCCTCCAGGTCCAGCATGATGCTGTCCACGCCGTAGATGTAGGCGTCCTTGATGAGGCCGGGCTTCTGGGCGTTCATGAACATCATGGTGCGGCGCAGACGGAACCGCTCCGGTTTTGGACGAGGGATCATCTCACAGCACCTCCCCACGGAATATTCGCTTCGCTCTGCCCGCAGCTGCGGAAGACGGCGCACTCCACCCGTGCCTTGAGGGTACAGTCCAGAGCGCCCTTATCCACCACGGTCACCTTGGCGTCGGTGACCTCCAGCCGCCCCAGGGTCTCCAGGATGGTGGCGCGGATCTGCTTGCCGTACTGGTTGAGGACACTGCTCTGGATCTCCAGGGTCAGCTCCCCGGCGCCGGGCTCTACCGTCACCTGGGCGTCGCTGGATTCCAGTGTCCCGGCCACTGCCGGTTTTGTAACCTTCATCTCGACACAACCTTTCTTTATGGGCGCTCCCGGCCATACTACTGGGCAGAGGGCGTTCCCTTCTCTCCAGGAAAAAGGGGCAGTGAGTTTTCCCCAAAAAATTTTTCCTATCGCTTCTCTATTGTAGTACATTTTAACGCATTCGTCCAATAGAATTTTTTTTGGATTTTTATAACTACTCCCTTATGATCTTTCCCACAAGGCTTGTTTTTTGGGAAAAAATCGTGTAGTATGTAAGAGCCTATTTAGGATCTCCAAGTGCGGCGGCTGGCGAGGGATTTTCTTTCCAGGCGCAGGCAAATTTTTGCAGAAATACTTGCTGTATTTCAAAAAAATTTGACAAAGCATGGGGAGAAAAGATCCGTCAGACGTTGTGCGGGGAGATTCTGAATAGGCTCTAAGAGAAAAAATCCGAAAAAGGGGGGCTCCGGTCCTGAACATCCGTCAAGCCCAGTACCTCATCGCCGTCTACGAGGAGGGCAGCATCTCCGGGGCGGCAAAGCGCCTCTACATCACCCAGCCCGCCTTGAGCCAGACCATCCAGATGGTGGAGCGGGAGATCGGCGCCCGCATCTTTAACCGGGGCACCTCCCCCATCTCCCTGACGCCGGCAGGGGAAAAGTACCTCACCGCCGCCCACAAGCTCATCGCCCTGGAATCCGGCCTCTACCGGGAGATCGAGGAGATCCGCCAGGAGACCAGCGGCAGGCTGCGGGTGGGCATCTCCACCCTCCGCTCCATGTCCATCCTACCCCGCGTGCTGCCGGTCTTTCTCCAGCAGTACCCCTCGGTGGAGCTGGAGGTGACCGAAAGCGGCTCCAGCTCCATGGACCACCTGGTGCTGGGGGGGAAGGTGGATATGGCCCTCCTCCTTTCCCGCAGCCAGGTGGAGGAGGAGCTGGTCTATATCTCCCTGGGGCTGGAGCGCCTGCTCCTCTTCGCCGGGCCGGAGACCCGTCTGGTCAAGCGCATCCCCCCCTACACCGGCATCACCATCGACCAGGCGCGGGACGAGTGCTTCATCTCGGTCCACCCCGGCCACGGCACCCGCACCACCCAGGACCAGCTCTTTGCCGAATACGATATGAACCCCCGCATCCTCTTTGAGACCCACAGCGTGGAGGTGGCCCGGCGCCTGGCCCTCGCCTGCAACGCCGTCACCCTCTTTCCGGAGACCCTCCTGAGCAACTGGACCCGCCCCGCCGGCATCTACTACCCCATCCTGGGGGACCAGTTCCGGCGGGAGATCTACTACTGCTACCGCCGGGACAGCTACATCCCCCGGTACATGACCGATTTTATCCGCATCACCAAGGAGCAATGCTTCCCCGACCACTCAAAGGAGGTCCCCTATGTTTGAAAACTACGAAGAAGCCCGCATCTACCCCACGGACAAACGGGGCCAGCGGGAGCTCATGGCCCTGCTGGAAAAGGAGGGCATCCGCCGGGACGGCAACCTGGAGTATACCCTGGGCCTTTACGACGGGGATTACCGCCTCATCGCCACCGGCTCCTGCTACAAAAACACCCTCCGGTGCCTGGCGGTGGATTCCGGCCACCAGGGGGAGGGGCTCCTGAACCACATCGTCTCCCGCCTGGTGGAGCACAAGGCCCAGGAGGGGGTGTTCCACCTCTTCCTCTACACCAAATGCGATAAGGTCCCCTTTTTCCGGGACCTGGGCTTTGCGGAGATCGCCCGTGTGGAGGGGCTGGCCGCCTTCCTGGAGAACCGCCGGGACGGCTTTGCCCAGTACCTGGCAGGGCTGGCGGCGGAGATCGGGGAGCAGGCCGGGAAAAAACAGGCCGCCATCGTGATGAACGCCAACCCCTTCACCCTGGGGCACCGGTGGCTGGCGGAGCAGGCGGCGGCCCGGTGCGACCTTCTCCATATCTTTGTGGTCACCGAGGACGCCTCCCTGGTCCCCTTCCCCGTCCGCTACCGGCTGGTGCAGGAGGGGGTGGCCCACCTGCCCAACGTGATGGTCCACCAAACCGGGAGCTACATGATCTCCTCCTCCACCTTCCCCTCCTACTTCATCAAGGATGATGGGGACGTCATCAAGGCCCAGGCCCGGCTGGACCTCCAGATCTTCCTGCGCATCGCCGCCGCCCTGGGCATCTCCGCCCGGTTCGTGGGGGAAGAGCCCTTCTCCCAGGTGACCGCCATCTACAACGGCATCATGAAGGAAGAGCTGGAAAAGAACGGCCTCTCCTGCGTCATCCTCCCCCGGAAGGAGGAGCAGGGCGCCCCCGTCAGCGCCTCGGCGGTGCGGCGGCTCATCCACGGCGGGGACCTGGAGGGCATCCGCCCCCTGGTGCCGGAAAGCACCTACCGCTTCTTCCTCTCCCCGGAGGGACAGGAGGTGGCGCGGGCCATCCGGGCCGCCGGGGAAGAGCAGGTGACGCATTACTAACGGGGGCTTCGCCCCCTGCACCCCCACTTCTTTTTTCTCACTGGTGAGAAGGAAACAGCAAAGCCGGCCCGAAAGCCGGCTTTTGCTCATTTTCTCTCTAAAAGAGGTCACTGTGTGTTCCTGTCCGCATTAGGTACAAAACCAGTTCGCTGTCATTGATTTGGTAAACAAGGAGCCAATCGGGGGCAAGGTGGCATTCCCTGCATCCCTCATACTCGCCGGTCAGCGAATGGTCCCGATTCTTTTCGGGAAGAATTTCTCTTCGCGCCAGTTGGTCCACCACATCGTTGAGGATCTCAAAATTGTACCCACGTCTGGCCGCCGTCTTTAAGTCCCGCCTGAAACGGGAGGAAAGCACGACATCAAGCATCCGAGAGGACCTCCCTCAACGCTTCGGAGAAAGAACTATAGCGCTTATACTTTTCCGGATGAGCCCTCATGTCCTGGATCTCCCGGAGGGCCGCCTTTGTCTCACTGTTCGGCACATTTAAGGACACCTCAAACGGAAGTCTCTGCTCTCTTACGGTCTGACGAAGAAATATCCCCACTGCGGTCGATAGATCAAGCCCAAGTTCATTTAAAATCGGGATCGCCTTGTCCTTCAAATCAGCGTCAAGGGAAATATTGGCAGAAACCTTTGCCACACAAATCACTCCTTTGTAAAAAGCATACACTCAATATGCGCAAATGTCAATATGATATGCGCATAAATTGGTGCTCTTGCAGGGAGAGGCAAAAGGAAAAGCCTCCCCGAAAAGGTCCGCTGTTCCTTTAGAAGCTCTCGTTCTCCCTTTCGGACTGCTCCGCCAGCTCCTGGGCCTTTTGGATACGCTTTCGGAGCCAGCCGCCATGGAAGTAGTAGGCCAGGAAGGCGATGGAGGTGATGCTCCAGGTGATGGGGTAGCTGAGGCAGACGGTGCGGATGTCCCTCCACACGGGGACCGCCAGCATGATCCAGGCCACCCGCAGGACGCAGATGCCCACACAGGTGATGATCATGGGGATGATGGAATCCCCCGCGCCGCGCACCGCGCCGGAGATGATCTCGATGGCCACATAGGTGATGTAGAAGGGCACCAGCAGCCGCATCACCACCATCCCCTGGTCGATGACGGCGGCATCCGGGGTGAACATCCGGTACACCGCCCCGCCCCAGAAGTAGAGGACCACGCTCATAAAGACCGCCGTCCCGGCGGACATCCCCATACAGGTCCAGACGCTCTTGTGGATGCGGTCGTACCGCCCCGCCCCGAAGTTCTGCCCGGAGAAGGTGGTGATGGCCACGCCGAAGGCGCTCATGATCATCCAGAAGAAGCCGTCGATCTTGCCGTAGGCGGTCCAGGCCGCCGCCGCGTCGGTGCCGAAGGTGTTGATGCTGGACTGGATGATGATATTGGAGATGGAGTACATGACGCTCTGGAGCCCCGCCGGAATGCCGATGACCACGATGCGCCGGAGCATGGAGAGGTCAAAGGCGATCTTCCGGAGGTTCAGGTGGTAGATCTGGGTGGTCTTGGTGAGGGACAGGAGCACCAGCCCCGCGCTGATGAGCTGGGAAAGGAAGGTGCCCAGGGCCACCCCCAGCACCCCCAGGGGGATGTAGACCACCAGGAGGATGTCCAGGCCGATGTTCACCAGGCAGCAGACCATGAGGAAGTAGAGGGGGCGCCGGGAATCCCCCACCGCCCGCAGGATGCCGGAGCCCATATTGTAGATGAAGTTGGCGATGATCCCCAAAAAGTAGACCCGGATGTAGGTGACGGAGTGGGGCAGCACATCCTCCGGGGTGTTCATGGCCCGCAGGGCGGCGGGGGAAACGAGCCAGCCGAAGATCATCAGGGCGAAGCCCCCCGCCAGAGCGAAGGCCAGGGTGGTGTGCACCGCCCGCTGGCAGCCCTCCCCGTCCCTGGCCCCGTAGAGCTGGGAGATGACCACCGCCGCGCCGGAGGCGATGCCCACAAAGAGCCCCACCAGGAGGTTGATGAGGGTGCTGGTGGCCCCGCCCACGGCGGCCAGAGCCTGCTTACCCACATACTGCCCCACGATCACCGCGTCGGCGGTGTTATAAAGCTGCTGAAAAAAGGTCCCCAAAAGGATGGGGAAGAAAAAGGAGAGCAGCGTCTTCCAGATCACGCCGCCGGTGATGCCGTTCTCCTGTCGGATCGTCTGTTCCAAGGCCATATCCTCCCGCAAATCTGTGCCGGCCGTATTGGCAACTATCTGCCGTTGATACAGGATAGCACAGACGGAGAGATTTGTCTAGAGCGAACGTCACCTTTCTCAAAAAACCGCAGGCCCGCTACTACAGTGTCTGGTCATCCAGGGTCAGGCTGTAGGCCGGGAAGAACTCCTCCAGGAAGGCCTCCGCCTCCGGGAGGGCCATCTCCCGCAGGGAGGCCAGGGTGGTCTCCATGGCCCGGTCGAACTCCCGGTTGCCGCTGTTCTTCTCCTCCTGGCACTTGATGAGAGCGGAGAGCTTGTCCGCCGCCTTGATGACCGGGAGGTAGTCCGGGGGGATCCGGAACCAGGGGGCAAAATCCTCCGAAAGCTCCGCCGGGAGCTTTTCCAGCAGCCGCCCCGCGGCCTCCGCCTCCACCGCCTTGTAGGCGGCCCGCAGGGCCTCGCTGTGGTACTTCACCGGGGTGGGCAGGTCCCCGGTGAGGATCTCGCTGCAATCGTGGTAGAGGGCGTACAGCACCGCCTTCCCTGGGTCCAGCTCCCGGCCGAAGCGCCGGTTCCCCAGCACCGCCAGACCGTGGGCGATGTAGGCCACCTCCAGGGTGTGCTCGCTGAGGTTCTCCTGCCGGGTGCTGTGCATCAGCCCCCACCGGGCGATGTGCTTCATCCGGCCCAGCATGGCGAAAAAGCTGCTGCGCATGGTGTTCCCTCCCCTTTCAATACGGTGATGTTCCTAACTATTGTAGCACCAACCTCACGATTCGGCAAGGCGCAGGGCCGCGGGGCGGGCGGCCGGCCGCCGGCCGGCGGAGAGGAGGAACTTCTCCCCCCGGAAGGTGAGGGCGTAGCCCTCCTCCCCCTCCAGGCGGGCCTCCCAACGTCCCGCCGGAACATCCTCCCCGGCGGGGAGGAAGGTCCCCATCCGGATGCTCCCCTGGGTAAGGCTGCGGGAGAACTCCCCCGGACGCTCCGGTCCCGGAGCGGCGGCGATGATCTGTCCGTAGCCCAGCACTTCCCCCTCCAGCAAAAAGGTCATCTCGGTAATGGTCAGGTACTTCTCTTTCATCGCTGCTCCTCCTTTTTCTTTCGTCTCCGGGGGGATGATCCCCTTCCGTCTGTACCCAGTATAGCAGAAAGCCTGTCCGCTTATCAGGACAATCTACAGCCTTTCCGACAGATTTTTCCGTTTTTCCCAGAGCTGCGGAAAAAATTGTGGCTTTTGCGCCGGTCTGTGCTATACTGTATGAGAGATCGTCCCGGAACATTCCGGCGGAAAAAGGAGGGGGGTACCCTGTGGAAGCGGTCCGCTTCAAAAAGGTCTACCTGGAGATCACCAACGTCTGCAACCTTCGCTGCCCCTTCTGCCCCCCTGGCAGGCGTCCCCCTGCCTTTATGGAGCGGGAGAAATTCCTGCGGGCCCTGGACCAGCTGCGCCCCTATACGCGCTACCTCTATTTCCACGTGAAGGGAGAGCCGCTCCTCCACCCCCTGCTGCCGGAGTATCTGGCCCTGGCCGGGGAACGGGGGTTCCGGGTGAACCTTACCACCAACGGCGCGCTCCTGGCCCGGCAGTCGGAGGCCCTGCTGGCGGCCCCCGCCCTGCGGCAGCTGAACCTCTCCCTCCACAGCTACCGGCAGGAGGTCCACGGGGAGGCGGCGGGCTACATCGCCGGGGCGGCGGACTACGCCCGGCGGGGAGCGGCCCTGGGGAAGTTCACCGTCTTCCGCATCTGGACCCTGGGCCGCGGCCGGGAGACCGACGAAAGCTCCCGGAAGCTGCTGGCGCTGCTGGGGCGGGAGTTCCCCCAGGAGGGGGAGCTGGCGGGGCGCTCCGGGGAGCGGTCCCTGGCCCTGGGGGAGCATATCTTCCTCAGCTTTGAGGAAGAATTTGCCTGGCCCAGCCTTTCCGCCCCGGTCATCCCCGGCCCCGGCACCTGCTACGGCGCCCGGCGGATGCTGGGGGTCCTCTGCGACGGCACCGTTGTGCCCTGCTGCCTGGACGGGGAGGGGGAATGCCCCCTGGGGAACCTCTTTGCGGAGGAGCTGGCGGACATCCTGGCCCGTCCCCTCTTCGGCGGGATGGTGCGGGGATTCCAGGAAAGGCGGATCACCCAGGAGCTCTGCCGCCGGTGCGGCTACCGCACCCGCTTCTCTAAGGAACCTCTGAATAAATCCTGTGGCGCGTCTTGACGGCATATTTCCCCGCTGTCCTTGCCTTAAAGTCTTGAAATACATCAAGTATTTCGGCGATTTTAAGGCTTCGACAGCCGGAAAATCTGCTCGCCAATCCGACCGCCGGATTTCATCAGAGCTTCCCTAAAGAAAGCGCATAAAAGCCCCGCCCCTGCAAAGAATGCTTTTATCACCATTCTTGCGGGAGGCGGGGGCTTATCAAAGGGAAAAAGAAGCTGCGGGAATACGCCGGACTTTTCTGCCTGGGGGCGGCGGGGTACAGCCTGCTGGAGATCCTCTGGCGGGGGTACACCCACTGGACCATGGGCATCACCGGGGGGCTCTGCCTCTCCACCCTCTACCGGGTCAGCGAGGCGGTGCGCCACTGGCGGACCGGGGCCCGGTGCGCCCTGGGCTCCGCCATCATCACCGGGTATGAGCTGGCGGTGGGGTGGCTGGTGAACCTGAAGCTGGGGTGGGATGTCTGGGACTACTCCGACCTCCCCCTCCACTTCCGGGGGCAGATCTGCCTTTTGTACAGCACCATCTGGTTTTTGCTCTGCATCCCCATCTTCGGGCTGTGCTATCTGCTGAAACGGCACCACCGGCGATGAGGTCTCAGAGCCTTACAGAAAACAGCCAAAGCGCTGGCTCCGGCTGTTTTTTGTTATCTCCGCAGGGCCGGTGTAGGGCGAAATCCAGACGAAGTCTGGTCAGGCCGGGGTCCAGCCCATCTCCTGCCCCGCCAGCACGTGGAAGTGGAGGTGGGGCACCGTCTGCCCGGCGTCCGGGCCGATGTTGGTGACGACGCGGTAGCCGGTCTTTACCCCCAGCTCCTTCATGATGCCGGGGATGACCTCCAGGATGTGGGCCGCTTCCCCGCTGTTCTCCGGGGTGACGGCGTCCACGCTCTGGATATGGGCCTTGGGGACCACCAAAATATGGATGGGGGCCTTGGGGTCCAGGTCCTTAAAGGCCAGGCAGCGGTCGTCCTCGTAGACCTTGGCGGAGGGGATCTCCCCGGCGATGATCTTGCAGAAAATGCAGTCAGACATTCGAAAAGCCTCCTTGATTTGGTAACGCGCCGCCTCCACCCCGGAAAAATGGGCGAGGCGGCGCTTGACTTGGCGGGTTATTTCAGCAGCGGCAGGATGGTCTCCTCCGCCTTGTCCAGCACCTCCGGGAGCTTCGCCACATCCTTGGCGCTGCCCATGGCGCTGTCGGGACGGCCGCCGCCGCTGCCCCCGGTAAGGGCGCAGAGGGCCTTCACCAGCTTGCCGGCCACCACCCCGGCGGCTACGGCGTCGGGGCCGCAGGCCACGCAGATGGTCCCCTTGCCGTCGGTGACCGAGGTGAGCACCGCCACGGCGGCGGGGTCCTTGGCCCGCACCGCGTCGCAGATGGTGCGCAGGGCATCGGGCTTACTCCCGGTGAAGGAGGCCTTGAGGAGCTTCACGCTCCCCACCGCCTTGGCGCCGGCCAGGAGGCCGTCCACCTGCATGGCGGCCAGCTTCTGCTCCTCCTCGGCGATCTTGCGGTCCTTGGCCCGCAGCTCGGCGGTCATCTGGGCCGCCTTTTCCACCAGCTCGCTGGGGCTGCCCAGCTTCAGGGTCTGGGCGGCGGTATTCAGGATGCCCGCGGTCTCGTCCATATAGCGCAGCACCCCCCAGCCGGTGGTGGCCTCGATGCGCCGGACCCCGGCGGCCACCGAGGATTCCTTGAGGATGCGGAAGAGCCCCAGCTTGGCGGTGTTGTCCACATGGGTGCCGCCGCAGAACTCGATGGAGCGCTTGTTCATATCCACCACCCGGACGGTGTCCCCGTACTTCTCGCCGAAGAGGGCCATGGCCCCTATCTTTTTGGCTTCCTCCAGGGGCATCTCGGTGGCGGTGACGGGGTTGGCCTCCAGGATCATCTCGTTCACCAGCTCCTCGGTCTTCTTCAGCTCCTCATCCGTCATGGCGGAGAAGTGGGAGAAGTCGAAGCGGCAAATTTTGTCGTCCACATAGGAACCGGCCTGGTGGACGTGGGCCCCCAGCACCTTCTGGAGGGCGGCCTGGAGGAGGTGGCAGGAGGAGTGGTTGCGCATGATGGAGGTCCGGCGGTCCCGGTCCACCTTGGCCTCCACCCGGTCCCCCTTGGTGAGGACGCCGGACTTCATCTTCCCGGTGTGGACAAAGTGCCCGGTGGGGCTCTTGCGGCAGTCGGTCACCTCAAAGACGGCGGAACCGCAGGTGATGACGCCGGTATCCCCCACCTGGCCGCCCATCTCGGCGTAGAAGGGTGTCTCGTCCAGGACGATGGTGGCCTCCTCGCCGTCGCCGATGCTGTCTGCCAGCTCCCCGCCGGCGATCATGGCCAGGATGGTCCCCTGGCTCTCCATCCGGTCATACCCCACAAAGTGGGTGGTGATGTCCATGTCCTTCAGGGCGTCCTCGGTCCAGCCCAGGTCCCCCAGGGCCTTCCGGGCCTCCCTGGCGCGGGTGCGCTGCTCCTCCATGTTGGCCTTGTAGCCCTCCTCGTCCACGGTGAGGCCCCGCTCGGCGCAGATCTCCTTGGTGAGGTCGATGGGGAAGCCGCAGGTGTCGTAAAGGCGGAAGGCATCGGCGCCGGGGAAGACCTTCTCCCCCTTCTCCGTAAGCCCGGCGATGATGTCGTTCACCTGCTCCAGGCCGGCGTCGATGGTCTTTGCGAACCGCTCCTCCTCCATCCGGATGACCTTGACGATATAATCCCGGTTCTGCACAAGCTCCGGGTAGGCGGTCTTGTTCTCCCCGATGACGGTATCCGCCACCTGGTACAGGAAGGGCTCCCGGATGCCCAGGAGGCGTCCGTGGCGGGCGGCCCGGCGCAGCAGGCGGCGCAGGACGTAGCCCCGGCCCTCGTTCTGGGGCACCACGCCGTCCCCGATCATCATGGTGGTGCTGCGGACATGGTCGGTGATGACCCGCAGGGAGATGTCCTTCTCGTGGTCCTGGTGGTACTCCACCCCGGCGATGCGGCTGATGTGCTTCATGATGTTCTGGACGGTATCCACCTCAAAGAGGTTGTCCACCCCCTGCATGACGCAGGCCAGGCGCTCCAGACCCATGCCGGTATCGATGTTGGGGTGGGCCATGGGGGTGTAGTTCCCCGCCCCGTCGGAATCGAACTGGCTGAACACCAGGTTCCAGACCTCCATGAAGCGGTCGCAGTCGCAGCCCACGTGGCAGTCCGGGCTGCCGCAGCCCTTATCCGGGCCCCGGTCAAAGTATATCTCGGAGCAGGGGCCGCAGGGGCCGGAGCCGATCTCCCAGAAGTTGTCCTCCCGGCCGAAGCGGACCATGTGGCTGGGGTCGATGCCCACTTCCTTCACCCAGATGTCCCAGGCCTCGTCGTCGCTTTCAAAGACGGAGATATAGAGCTTCTCGGCGGGAATTTTCAGCTCTTTCGTCAGGAACTCCCAGGCCCAGGCGGTGGCCTCGTGCTTGAAGTAGTCCCCGAAGGAGAAGTTGCCCAGCATCTCAAAGTAGGTGCCGTGGCGGGCGGTTTTTCCGACATTTTCGATGTCCGGGGTGCGGATGCACTTCTGGCAGGTGGTCACCCGCTTATTGGGAGGGGTGGCCAGCCCCAGGAAGAACTTCTTCATGGGGGCCATGCCGGAGTTGATGAGCAGCAGGCTGGCATCGTCCTGGGGCACCAGGGGGTAAGAAGCCAGCCGGGTGTGAGCCTTTCCCTCAAAGAAGCTGAGGAAATGCTCCCGGAGATCGTTGAGTCCTGTCCATTCCATTGTTTTCTCGCTCGCTTTCGATTCTTTATTTTTTCTGTATAAAAAAGCCGTGAAAGGCTGGGGAAACTGGCTTGTGGCGCAGGGAAGGACTTCGCCATAGGATGGTACAGGGCCGCGGGAGGCATCCCCTCCCCGCCAAAAGGCCCTGCCCGCGCTTCCTTTTGGGTCGCCGCGGGAGAAAGGAGTAATCCAATGTCTGAGAGAATGAATTACCGGCAGCAGCCGGTCCGCCGGGCTGCCCCCACTCCCCAGCGGCGGCCGGCCCGCAGCGCCGCGGCGGAGCTGGCCAGAGTGGTGCTGGACAAGGAAGGGGCCTTTGACCAGTTTGCCGTGGGGATGACCTACACCCCCTGGCAGCGGTGGGGAGAGGCCTACTGCGCGGAGAAGGCGCTGGAGCGGGGGACCCTGTTCCCTGTTCTGGATATGCCCTTTGCAGGAAGAAGGTGCTGAGTTGTGTGCAGTGAAGAAATGAAGCTCTGGAACGAGCTGCGGGTGGCCAGCTTTGCCCTGGTGGAGCTGGGGCTCTACCTGGATACCCATTGTGAGGAGCCCGCCGCCATGGCCCTGTACCAGCAGTACCGGGTCCAGCGGCAGAACGCCTTGGAGGCGCTGAACCTCCGTTATGGGCCGGTGACCCCATTTGATGTCACCAACCCGACAAAATGGACCTGGACCTGTGACCCATGGCCCTGGGAAGGGGAGGTATGATCGATGTGGACTTATGAAAGAAGGCTGGAGTACCCGGTGAAGATCTGCAAGCCGGACCCGAACGCGGCCCAGGCGATCATCAGCCAGCTGGGAGGGCCCAACGGGGAGCTGGGGGCTTCCCTACGGTATCTGAACCAACGGTACACCATGACCGACCGCAATGTGGCCGGTACCCTCACCGACATCGGCACCGAGGAGCTGGCCCATATGGAGATCATCGGGGCCATCGTCCACCAGCTGACCCGGAACCTCTCCATGGATCAGATCGAAAAATCCCCCTTCGCCGCCTACTTTGTGGACCACACCGTAGGCGTCTGGCCCTCCGCGGCCAGCGGGATGCCCTTTTCCTCCGCCACCTTCCAGTGCCTGGGGGATCCCATCGCCGACCTCACCGAGGACATGGCGGCGGAGCAGAAGGCCCGTGTCACCTACGACAACATCCTGCGCCTGGTGGATGACCCGGAGGTCCGGGACCCCATCAAGTTCCTGCGGGAGCGGGAGATCGTCCACTTCCAGCGCTTCGGCGAGTGCCTGCGCCGGGTGACCGCCTGCCTGGACAGCAAGAACTTCTACGCCATCAACCCGTCCTTCGATAAGTAGCGGCGCGCTGTCCCTTCCGAATGCCGGCCAAACAAAAAAGCCTTCGCCCCTGTTTTTGCAGGGACGAAGGCCGTTTTATTCCTCCGCGGTACCACCCAGATTGCGCCCGGCACCGGTGCCGGGCACCCCTTGATCCAGGCTGTAACGGGCCTCACCCGCCGGGCCTTGCTTCGGCCCAGGGCTCCGGGGCGGCTCTCCTCCCGCTTTTCTTCCGCAAGGGGCTCCCAGCCAAGGCCCCCCTCTCTGGCGCGGACACGGTGGATTCTTCCCTTCAACGCCGGTGATCGGTATCGTGAGTATTATACTCTTCCGGACCGGTCCTGTCAACTCCTCCGGAGGGAAGATCTCCGGGGGTCAGAGCACCAGGGAAAGGTAATCCTGGGTCCCGTTGACGATGGCATAGACCCGCACCTGGTTTTCCTCCTGCAGGACCTTGTAGAAAATGAGATATTTTCCGCAGACAGCCGAACGGTACCCCTGGCGTTTGAGGACGATATTCCGGGCGAGGGCATACCGCAGCGGCATTTCTTCCAGGCTTTCCACCATCGTTTGGATCTCCCTCACCGTGCGAATGGCGCATTTACCGGACACATTGCAGCGCAGGTAAAAGGCGATCTCCCGCAGCTGCTCCCTGGCCTGCTGGGAAAAGATGACCTGAAACCCCATCCTTTATCCCTCGCTCTCCAGTTCCCCCAGTATATCCCCGAAGACCTCCCCCGCCGGCGCTGTTTCCCCCTGTTGGAACTGCTCCTCCGAGAGGGCCAGCATCCGGTAAAGGGCCAGCTCCTTTTCCATTTTCTGGTAGGTGTGGATGTCCAGGATCGCCGTATCGCCCCTTCCGTGGACGGTGATAAAAACAGGCTCTTTGCTCTCCCTGCAAAGGGAGGCGATCTCATTATAGTGGTTCCGCAGCTCCGAAGATGGGCGGATATTATCCATATCGGACACCTCCTTCTGTGATAAACAAATTCTATCATTTTTTGCCTATCCTGTCAAGGCGGCCTGCATTTCATTTTCCCTTCTCCTCCTGTTCCTGCCGTTGCCAAAATCTCCTTTTTATAGTATCATGGAACGTAGAAACGGATAAAAAAGGAGCGAAAAGCATGAGCATGGAATCGGCCCGCGCCTGGCTTGCCGCGCGGGGATTTGAGGACCGCATCCGCGTCTTTGAGGTGAGCAGCGCCACTGTGGAGCTGGCCGCCCAGGCCCTGGGGGTGGAACCGGGGCATATCGCCAAGACCATCTCCCTGTACGACGGGGAGAGCGCCATGGTCATCCTCGCCGCCGGGGACGCCAAGATCGATAACCGCAAGTTCAAGGATCAATTCGGCTTCAAGGCCAAGATGCTCTCCCCCGATGACGCCCTGCGCTTTACCGGCCATGCCGTGGGGGGCATCTGTCCCTTCGGCCTTGCAAATCCTCTGCGTGTTTATTTGGATGTGTCCCTGCGGCGGTTCGAGACCGTTTACCCCGCCTGCGGCACCGCCAACAGCGCCGTCCGCCTCACCTGCGCGGAGCTGGAGCGGGCCAGCGAGGCCCTGGGCTGGATCGATGTCTGCAAGCTGCCGGAATGATTAGGCACAGGAGGGGCAGGCCATGACCGAACGGGAACTGATCTACGTAAAGACCATCGCCGATGAGGGGAGCATCTCCAAGGCGGCCCAAAAGCTCTATATCTCCCAGCCCTCCCTGAGCCACTGCGTCCAGCGCATCGAGGAGAGCCTGGGGGCGAAGCTCTTTGTCCGCAGCCCCACCGGCCTCACCCTCACCTATGTGGGGGAACGGTACTACAGCGTTGCCACCGAGATCCTGCACATCTACAGCGATTTCCAGCTGGAGGTGGGGGAGATGAACGACCTCCGCTCCGGCCGGATCACCATCGGCATGGCCTCCTTCCTGGCCACCTGGCTGCTGCCCCAGCTGCTACCGGAATTCCACCGGAAGTATCCCCATATCTCCATCGTCCTGGTGGAGAAGAGCTCCACCGAGCTGGAGGCGGAGCTGGCCGCCCGGCACCTGGACTTTGCGGTGATGCACAGCTTTGCCAACAGCTCCCAGCAGGAAAAGAGCAGCATCAGCTTTTACCCGGTCAGCCGCAGCCCCTTTATCTTGGCGGCCCCACCGGGGACCTCCCTGGGGGAGCACGCCCGGAAGGACCCGGACAGCCCTCTGCCCGTCATCGACCTGGCTGCCGTGAAGGACTGGCCCTTTGTGCTGGTGACCCCTGGGCGGCGCATCCGCCAGATCAGCGACCACATCCTCTGGCAGGCGGGCATCACCCCGGAGGTGGTCCTCACCACCTCCAGCTACGAGACCGCCCACCGCCTGGCCTGCCAGGGGCTGGGGCTCACCTTCCTCCCCCTGCAGTACAAGGAGATCTTCCAGGGGCCCTATTCGGGGGAGTATTTCGCCATCGACCCGGCCTACTCCCCCTACTGGGACCTCTGCGTGGCGGTGGCGCGGGACAGCTACATCTCCAACGCCGCCCAGGTCTTTATCCATATGCTCAATTCCTTCTTCGGCGGCAAGATGCGGATGCCGGAGCCGTGACGGAAAGTCACCGCCACAAAAGCGCAAGAGCCAAAACTCCAGGCAGTCATTCACGCCCTTCTCCTCGCTCAAGGGGCAGAGCTTGCCTCCGCTCCGGGCAGGACGTGACACCGGGGGCGCCCCGGCGGTTGACAGCATCCGCTGTTTTTTGATATACTTGTGACAAATCCGCTGAGGAACAGCGGCCGCAGAAGATCCAAAAATCAAAGATAAAGAAGAAAGCACGAGGAACGGGATATGTCAAACAAAAATACCGGCGGCAGCCGCGCCCAATGGGCCAGCAGCCTTGGCTTCATCCTGGCGGCGGCGGGGTCCGCCGTGGGCCTGGGGAACATCTGGAAATTCCCCGGCCGGGCCTATGAGGGGGGCGGCGGCCTCTTTATCCTCATCTATATCGCCATTGTCATCCTCATCGGCTCCACCGCCATGATCGCCGAGCTGACGGTGGGCCGGGCCACCCAGAAGAACGCCGTGGGAGCCTTCCGGCAGCTGGCTCCCCGCTGGAAGTGGGTGGGGGGCCTGGGGGTCTTTACCGGGTATGTCATCCTCACCTATTATACCCAGGTGGGGGGCTGGGTCCTCCAGTACATCGCGGGCTACCTCACCAGCCCCGGAACCATCTTCGCCGACCCCAAGGGGTATTTTCTGGGCAATGTGCTGGGGGCGGACCGGTTCCCCCTGGGCGGGGCCATCCTCTTCCCCTTCCTGTTCATCGCCTGCGTGGTGCTGGTGATCACAAAAGGGGTGGAGGGGGGCATCGAGCGGTTCAACAAGGTGGCGATGCCCGCGCTGTTCCTCCTGCTGCTGGTGCTGCTGGGGCGGGCGGTGACCCTGCCCGGCGCCGGGGAGGGCCTGCGGTACCTCCTCACCATCGACCTGAAAGCCCTGAATGGCAGTACCCTGCTGGCGGCCCTGGGACAGGCCTTCTACTCCCTTTCCCTGGGGATGGGCATCATGTGCACCTACGGCTCCTACGTGAAGAAGACCGAGGACCTGGGGAAAAACACCGCCATGATCTGCACCCTGGATACCCTGGTGGCCCTTATTGCCGCCTTTATCATCATCCCGGCGGTCTTTGCCACCGGGGTGGAGCCGGGCAAGGGGGCCTCCTTCGCCTTTGTCTCCCTGGCGGGGGTCTTTGAGCAGATGCCCCTGGGGGCCTTCTTCGGGGTGCTGTTCTACACGCTGCTCTTCTTTGCCGCCCTCACCTCCGCCATCTCCCTGCTGGAGGGAACGGTGGCCTATCTCACCGAGGAAAAGGGCCTCTCCCGCACCCGCGCCACCGTCCTGTCCGCTGTAGGGATGTTCCTCATCGGGGTGGTCTACACCCTTTCCCAGGCCCACTACAACATCCGGGGCATCTGGCTGGACGGCGCCTCCGGCCTCACCTTCCCTGTCTTCGGCGACTTCCTGGAGTTCCTCACCGACCGGCTCCTGATCCCGGTGGGGGCGCTGGCCTACTGCATCTTTGTAGGCTGGGTCTGGGGTCCCCATCGGGGGGTGGCGGAGATCGAGCGGGAGGGGGTCCGTTTCCCCTTTGCGAAGCCCTGGGGGCTGCTGGTAAAATACGTGGTCCCCGCCGCCATCTTCATCATCCTCTTTGCCGGGATGGTCATGGGGCTGGCCCTCAGCTGATCCTCTCCCTATAAAACAGCAGCTCCCCGATGAGGGAATTCAGGCTGTCGGAAAACCTTATCCCAGGAGCAGCAGCTTGCGTACCCACGGGGGAAAAAGTGTGAAAAGGGGGGCGATGAGCCCCTCTTTTCGCGTAGAGCGACCGTAGGGAGCGGATAACCCCGCCGATCGCGGCGGGTCTCAGCTTGTCGAAAAGACTTTTTCGACAAGCTGAGCTCCCCCCATCCGCGTGCGGATGGGGGGAGCTTTTGCGTCCGGGAGACTATCTTCTTTTCCAGAACTCCACCGCCTTGCAGAGGGCGGCGCCGATGAGAAAGACGATCCAGCCGGGGTGCCACAGGTTCCGGGTGAAGCCCAAGATTAGATAGACCGCCGTGGCGGTGAGCATGATGAACCCATTGAGGGGCTCCTCTCCTCTTCCTGTCTTCTCCGCCGGGACTCCCTCCTGCCGCAGGCGGCGGCCGTAGCTCTCCTCCTGGATGCCGAAGTAGACGAACAGCCCCACCGCGGCCGCGATGACGCTCAAAAAGGCGATGTGATGCAGGTTTAGCTTCGTTGCCCACCGGAACTGGGCCAGGATCATCGACACCACCAGGCCCAGGATGCAGAGGACCACACCCAGGGTGGTCCCTGCGGTAAATTTTTTCCGGAAGAGCCGGTACTCCTCCCAGAGGGCGCTGTCCGGCTCCGGGACCGGGCCGGACGGTACGGAAGCGCTGGCGGAAAGTCCCAGCTCCTGGCGCAGCTCCTCCATGCTGCCAAACTCCCCCGCCACAACGCCGAAGGCCTCGTCTGCGCTCTTCCCCTGGGCCAGCAGCGCCTCGTACCGGTCCGCCATCCCCTCCAGGATATGGGCCTTGGCCTCCCGGACCTCCGGGGTGTCCGGCAGGCTCAAAAACATATTCTCCACAAAATTCCGGATCTTTTCCATCTTCACGATTCCTCCTTGCTTATTTCCTCCGTGTTCGTAAAGCGGTCCATCAGCGCCCTGGTCTCCCGCCATTCCTCCAACTTCTCCCGGAGGTATTCCCGGCCCGGCGCGGTGATGGTGTAGTAGGTGCGGGGCCTCCCCCGGCTCTCCCGGCCCTGGTAGGAGGCGATGAAGCCCCGCTTTTCCAGCCGGGCGAAGGCGGAATACAAGGTGGTCTCCTTCATCACATAGGCCCCGCCGCTGCGCTCCCGGATGGCGCGGGAGATCTCATATCCGTAGGAATCCCCCTGGGCCAGCAGGCTGAGAAGGATGGTGTCGCAGTACCCCCGGATCACATCGCTGCCGATCATGGCGTCCCTCCTTTCTCTCCCATTATTTACTATGTCTGACGTAGTAGTTAGATTATAGCACAACTACTACGACACGTAAAGTAGTTTTTGAAATATTTTTTTATTGGCCGGGTCTCCTTCTCTTTCTTAACAAATTAGTCATTGATTTTTTCCCGAAAAGGGTTATAATAGTAGCATGATTAGCACTCAATACGCACGAGTGCCAAAATTCAGGATACGGAGGTGGGGCGCCATGCCCAAAAAACAGTTCAAAGCGGAGTCCAAGCGGCTGCTGGACCTGATGATCAACTCCATCTACACCCACAAGGAGATCTTCCTGCGGGAACTCATCTCCAACGCCAGCGATGCCATGGACAAGCGGTACTACCATTCCCTTTCCGGCGGGGAGACCGGCCTTTCCAGGGAGGAGCTGTTTATCCAGATCATCCCGGATAAGGAGGCCCGCACCCTCACCATCACTGACCGGGGCTGCGGCATGACCAAGGAGGAGCTGGAGCAGAACCTGGGGACCATCGCCAAAAGCGGCTCCCTGGCCTTCAAGGAGGAGAACGGCCAGGCGGAGGATGTGGACATCATCGGTCAGTTCGGGGTGGGCTTCTACTCCGCCTTTATGGTCTCCAAAAAGGTGAAGGTCCTCTCCCGCGCCGCCGGCAGCGAGGAGGCCTTCTGCTGGGAATCCGATGGCAGCGATGGCTACACCGTCACCCCCTGCCAGAAGGAGGAGACCGGCTCCACCGTCATCCTCACCATCAAGGACAACACGGAGGAGGAAAACTACGACGAGTTCCTGGAGAGCTACCGCCTCCAGGGGTTGGTGAAGCGGTACTCCGATTACATCCGCTACCCCATCCGCATGGAGATGACCCGCTCCCGCAAGAAGGAGGGCACCGAGGACCAGTACGAGGACTACCAGGAGGTGGAGACCCTCAACTCCATGGTGCCCATCTGGAAGAAGGCGAAGGGCGAGGTCTCCGACGAGGAGATGGACCGGTTCTATCAGGACAAGTTCGGGGACTTCACCGCCCCCCTGCGGGTGATCCGCAGCAGCACCGAGGGCGCCGCCACCTACAACGCCCTGCTCTTCATCCCCGCCAGGGCCCCCTACAACTACTACAGCCGGGACTACGAAAAGGGCCTCCAGCTCTACGCCAGCGGCGTCCTCATCATGGAGAAGTGCGCCGACCTGCTCCCCGACTGCTTCAGCTTTGTAAAGGGCCTGGTGGATTCCCAGGACCTGAGCCTCAATATCTCCCGTGAGATGCTCCAGCACGACCGGCAGCTAAAGCTCATCGCCGGGCGCCTGGAGAAGAAGATCGCCGGCGAGCTGGGCCTGATGCTGAAAAACGACCGGGAGAAGTACGAGGAGTTCTTCAAAGCCTTCGGCCTTCAGCTGAAGTTCGGCGTCTACAGCACCTACGGCGCCCAGGCCGATCTCCTGAAGGACCTGCTGCTCTTCACCTCCTCCAAGGAGGAAAAGCCAGTGACCCTGGCGGAGTACGTCTCCCGGATGAAGGAGGATCAGAAGGTCATCTACTACGCCTGCGGCCAGAGCCGGGAGCAGTTGGAGCACCTGCCCCAGACCGAGCTGGTGAAGGAGAAGGACTACGAGATCCTGTACCTCACCGACGATGTGGACGAGTTCTGTGTCCGCGCCCTGGGCCAGTACGCCGAGCACGACTTCAAGTCCGTCTCGGACGGGGACCTGGACCTGGCCACCCAGGAGGAAAAGGACCAGGTGAAGGAGCAGAGCGACAAGGAAAAGGACCTCCTGGGCTGCATGAAGGAGGCCCTGGGGGAGAAGGTGAAGGAGGTCCGGCTCTCCGCCCGCCTCAAGAGCGGCCCCGTCTGCCTCACCACCGATGGGGGCATCACCCTGGAGATGGAGAAGGTCTTTGCCCAGATGCAGGTGCCCGGCGACCAGAAGGTGAAGGCGGAGCGGGTGCTGGAGCTCAACGGCGGGCATCCCGTCTTCCAGAAGCTCCAGGGGCTGTACCAGGCCGGGGAGAAGGAGCTGGTGGGCACCTACGCCCAGCTGCTCTACGCCCAGGCCCAGCTGCTGGAGGGCATCCCGGTGGACGACCCGGTGGCCTTCTCCGCCGCCCTTTCCGACCTGCTGAGCCGGTGAGCCGCCGATCCGGGGCGTTGCCCCGGCCCCCACTTCTTTTCCTTTTCACGGGAAAAGGAAAAGAAGCAAAAGGAAAAGCGAATTGACCACCTGACCCGAAAAGCAAAAAGCAGCTGGAGAAAAACCAGCTGCTTTTTCATTTTGCGGGCATCCGCCGGATGGGCCGGACTTTTGCCTTCGGCCCCCTTTACTTCTTGTTCCCCTTGTTGCCGTTCCCCTGCCGTCTTCCGGCGGCAAAGGATCCGGGGCAGATGTCCATGACGGTGCGCATCGGCTGGATGAGCGCCTGCTCGTACCGGCATTCCCACTGGATGCCCTGGTCGATCTTCCCCTGGGCGTTCACCCCGTCCACCGTCTCCCCCGGCTTGATGGGAACGTCGTTGTCGTAGAGGTACTGGCCCACATTGTAGAGGTAGTTGGACACCGGATCGGGGTCCAGGCCCCGGAAGTGGAGCTGAACATCCGGCAGGCCCAGGGCGTAAAGGCCGAGGGTGTCCATCACCTTTTCGTCGCTGCCCTGGATGTTGAAGAATCGCACATTCACCCCGTACCACATAAAGCGGCTCTCCCCGCTGAGGGGATTGTTCACCGCCCGCTCCCGGTCCAGGAGCTTGCCGGCGGAGGGGGTCCAGACCGCCGTGCAGCCGGGGAACAGCTCCAGGGCGGTCTCCAGCCAGGCGGTGAGGAGCCGCGCCCGCTCCGGGTAGGGCAGGCCGGAGGCCATAAAATCGCTGAGCATCACAGTGTATTTGCAACTGTCCAAAAGCGCCGCGCCGTCCCGGACATCCCAAAGCTGGCTGCGCTGGAAGGCGTCGATCTTTTCCGGCTCAAAGGAGTTCGGCGGGGCCATCAGCACCTGGGCCGGGACCTTCTTCCCGCCTTCATATTCCACCGGCAGCCCCATGGCCGCAAAGCTGTAGATGCCGTCCTCCTTCTGGGTGACGGTATCGATGGCGCACCTCAGCTTCTCCCCCAGCTTCCCGGCAAAGGCCTCCGGGGCGGGACGCTCCGGCTTCTCCCGGAACAGGAGGTTGATCCAAAAGAGCTTGTGGAAATCCGGGGCTTCCCCCTCCCGCTCCTGCCGGAATACCTGCTCCCTCTCTCCGGCGGCTTCCCCGCCGGCGGCGGTCTCGGTCCGCTCTTCCTGGGGGGCGGGCTGCTCTTTCTTACCAAAAAGTCCGTTCAGAAAACCCATGCCGATGTCCTCCTCAATATTGGATCTTCAGGGTCATGCCCTCCAGGGAGACCCCCTTGGAGCGGGTGACCGGGAGCTTTTCCTCCTCCGAATGGCCCACCGTCTCCCCGTCCCGGATATAGGCGTCCGATTTCAGCATATAAACGCACAGGTCGTACAGAAACTCGAAGATGTCGCCGGCCTGGTGGGAGCTGTCCAGGATCTCCATCTCCTCCCGGCCGAAGGTGGCAAGGCCGTAGGTGTAGCCGCAGATCCCCTTCTTCCCCCGGTAGATGCCCACGTAGATCCAGTCCATCACCGGCAGATCCCCGTTCTTCATGTCCCCGGCCACCCGCAGATAGTAGTCCGGAGCCAGGACGGTGCCGGAGGTGTAGACGCCCAGGGCTTCCGGCTGGGTCAGGCAGCTGGCGGTGATGGCGGTGAAGAGCTTCCCCGCCCCTACCGGGTCCTTCTTGTTCCCCAGAACGCTCACCAGGATGTGGGCGGTGTGGGTCTTCGTCACCTCCACCGCCTCCTTCCAGAAGAAGTTGGCGGCGGCATAGTGCTCCGCCTCCCCGTTCGGCACCGGGGCGGGCATCAGGGAGAGGGCGCACATGATGCCGCCCACCCAGAACACCGCCATGGTGTCCTCTTCCTTCTCCTGGTCCTCCCCCACCGGGTCGGGGGTGATGCCCCAGGTCTCCCGCAGGGTCCGGAAGATCTCCGCCTTGTCCCACTTCGCTTCCTTTAAGAGGACGAAGCCCACAAAGCCGCCGGTCCGGTCCTTTTCCTCCCCGCTGCTGCCGGAGGCGTTCTCCGGAACGGTGGTATTGCCGTCCTTTGCGGTGTTCTTTTTCTTGCCGAAAAGGTCGCCTAAAAATCCCACGGGCACCCGCTCCTTTGCGATTTTTTATCCGATCTCCTTGCCGGGATCGTAGATGAGGCGCTGGTTCCGGCTCCCCCGGTACCGGAGGGTCAGGTCCCGCTGCGCCTCGATGTAGGGCCCATCGATGAGAAGGTCGCAGAGGCGCAGTAGCTCCAGGACGGCGGGCTCCTCCTTGCCCTTTTCCACCAGCTGCTCCAGGGTGTAGCCGGAAAAGGCGGTGACGTCCTTCCCCATGGCCTTCACCCCGCGGGCGATCTCGCAGAGGGGCTCCGGCTGGCAGAAGGGCTCCCCTCCGGAAAAGGTCACCCCCTGAAGGATGGGATCCTCCCCGATCTCCCGGAGGATGGCCGGAATGTCCGCCTTTTTTCCCCCTGTAAAGGGGTGGGTCTGAGGATTGTGGCAGCCGGGGCAGTGGTGGGGGCAACCCTGGGTAAAGATGACATAGCGGAAACCGGGCCCATCAACGATGGACTCCGGTTCGATCCCGCTGATCCAAAGATCAGATGCCATGTTTTACCCGGTCCTTTTCCTCCGCCCGCTTGGCGTTGTTGAAGCGGTCGGTGGTGCCTACCAGATACCCGGTGATGCGGCGGATACGCTCGAACTTAACACCCTCCCCGATCTTTCCGGCGGATACAACAGTCTTGATGGTCATGATAGCTTTCTCCTTCTCTTTATAAAATCAAATTTAGGTCCTATGCTTTTATTCCGGAAGTTCCAACTCGCGCAGATTTTGGAACAGCCCGCTGCGTTGTAAATATTTTGGCCGTTCTTCTTTTTTCTTCTTTCGCAAGAAGAAAAAGAAGTGGGGGCTGGGGCGAAGCCCCAGATTGGCATAAAAGGCGTATTGGATACTTCCTTTATTCCAGTCCCACAAACTGGGGCATTCCGGGGAACTGCTTTCTCAGCTCCCGGAGCTTCTCCACCGGGACGGCCTCCCCTTCCCGGCGGCCGCACCGGGGACATACATCGTCGATGACGCCGGTATAGCCGCAGATGGGGTCCCGGTCCACCGGGTGGTTCACCGAGCCGTAGCCCACGCCGTTTTCCTTCATGCAGCGAATCACCGCCTCAAAGGCCTCCGGGTTCTTGCAGGCGTCGCCGTCCAGCTCCACATAGCTGATGTGCCCGGCGTTGGTGAGGGCGTGGTAGGGCCCCTCCAGCTGGATCTTCCGGAAGGCCTTCACCGGATAGTAGACCGGCACATGGAAGGAGTTGGTGTAGTAATCCCGGTCGGTGACGCCGGGGATCCGGCCGAACATCTCCCGGTCGATGCGGACGAACCGCCCGGAGAGCCCCTCGGCGGGGGTTGCCAGCAGGGTGAAGTTGAGGCCGGTCTTCTCCGATTCGTCGTCCATCAGCTTACGCATATGCCCGACGATCTCCAGGCCCAGCTTCTGGCTCTCCTCACTCTCCCCGTGGTGCTTGCCGGTGAGGGCCACCAGGGTCTCCGCCAGGCCGATGAAGCCCACGCTGAGGGTGCCGTGCTTGATGATCTCCCCGATGGTGTCATCCATGCTGAGGCTGTCGGAGTCGATCCAAACCCCCTGCCCCATGAGGAAGGGGTAGTTGCGGCACTTCTTGGCCGCCTGGATCTTGAAGCGGTGGAGAAGCTGGCGCACCACCAGCGCCACCCGCTCATCCAGGATGCGGTAGAACTCGTCGATATTCCCTTTGGCCTGGATGCCGATGCGGGGAAGGTTGATGGAGGTGAAGCTCAGGTTCCCCCGGCCGCAGGTCACCTCCCGGCTTGGGTCGTAGTGGTTGCCCATCACGCGGGTGCGGCAGCCCATGTAGGCCACCTCGGTGTTGTAATCCCCCGGACGGTAATACTGGAGGTTGAAGGGGGCGTCCAGGAAGCTGAAGTTGGGGAAGAGGCGCTTGGCGGAGGTGCGGATCGCCTTCTGGAACAGGTCGTAGTTGGGGTCGCCGGGGGCGTAGCTGACCCCCTCCTTCACCTTGAAGATCTGCACCGGGAAAATGGGGGTCTCCCCATTGCCCAGGCCGGCGCTGGTGGCATCCAGGAGGTTTCGGATCACCATCCGGCCCTCCGGGGAGGTATCGGTGCCGTAGTTGATGGAGCTGAAGGGCACCTGGGCCCCCGCTCTGGAGTTCATGGTGTTCAGGTTGTGCACCAGGGCCTCCATGGCCTGGTAGGTGGCCTTGTCGGTCTCGATGAGGGCCACCTCCACCGCGGCGTGGTGGGCGTTGAGGGTCTGGGCGTCGGTGATCTGCTGGTAGCCGCCCTCCTGCTGGTGGCGGGGGAGCCACCGGGAGAGGCGCATCCCGTACTCCTTCTCCCCGGACATGGTCAGGTCTTCGGTCCCCAGGGCGGCTTTCACCGCGTCCACCAGGGCCTTGGCGTCCCCCTGGGTCATCTCATGGCAGAAGGCGAGGTAATGGGCCAGCGCCTTGAAGTACTCCTTGCGGAAGGTCTTCTTCACGCCGGGGGCCATGGAGTAATCGAAGTTCGGCACCGACTGGCCGCCGTGCATCTCGTTCTGGTTGGCCTGGATGGCGATGCACCCCAGGGCGGAGTAGCTCCCGATGCCGTTGGGCTCCCGCAGGTAGCCGTGACCGGTGGAAAAGCCGTTGTGAAAGAGCTTCAAAAGGTCGATCTGACAGCAGGTCTCGGTGAGCATATAAAAATCCTTATCGTGGATGTGGATGTCCCCGTTGATGTGGGCGGCGGCCACGTCCTTGGGCAGGATGTAGTTATCGATGAAGTACTTGGAGCCCTCGGAGCCGTACTTGAGCATGGTGCCCATGGCGGTGTCCGCGTCGATGTTGGCGTTCTCCCGCTTGATGTCCGCGTCCTTGGCGTAGGCGAAGGTGAGCTCCTTGTAGATCTCCATCAGGTCCCCTTCCGACTGGCGGATCTTGGCGTGCTCCGCCCGGTAGAGGATGTAGGCCTTGGCGGTGCGGGCATAGCCCTCCCGGATGAGGGTCTCCTCCACCAGGTCCTGCACCTGCTCCACGGTGGGGATCCGGCGGCCGGGGATGGCGGCCACCACCGCGGCGGTCAGGTCCTCCAGCTCCTTTTTGGAGATCTTCTCCTCCGGCACCGCCGCGCAGGCCTTGCGGATGGCCTCCCGGATCTTCGTCGCGTCAAAAGGGACGGTATCCCCGTTGCGCTTCCGGATGGATCTTGGCCCCGCCTTTTTAGCGGGAGCGGCTTGTACCGCCGCTTTTCTGGTAGTTCCAGCTTCCCTGGACATAAAAAAAGCCTCCTCACAGACGGGGCCAAACACAACATCTAGTTGCCTGTCCCGAAAATATGCTGTACATATAGTACAGCATATCCGGCGAAAAAGCAAGGGGTTATTTGTCTCTTGCAAAAATATTTTTTCTTCTCTTCATATCAAGTACACGATTTGAACTTTATTTTAACACAAAATCCCTCCGCCCGCGGCAGGGCAGGCGGAGGGACGGAAGAACGGTTTTACTTCTGGAAGGGAATTTCCATTTTTGCGATTCGGTCGAAGGCCCTGCCCATCACCTCGTTTTCCACGGTGCAGGCAATGCGCAGATACCCCTCCCCGCAGGCTCCGAAGGTATCCCCCGGCAGCACCAGCACGTGGGCCTCCTCCAGGATGCGCTCCGCCGCCTGGGCGGAGGTGAGGCCGGTGCGCCGGATGCTGGGGAAGAGATAGATGCTCCCCTGGGGCATGGGCACCGACATCCAGGGGACTTCATTGATCCGCCGGGCGGCGTACTCCATCCGCCCCCGGAAGAGCTCCCAAAGGGAGGGCTCGATCTCCCCGCGGCTCTCCAGGGCCCACAGGGCCCCCCGCTGGGAGACGGAGGGGGCGGAGTAGACCACATACTCATTGAGCTGCTGGATGGCCCGGATCACCGGCGCCGGGGCAACGATGTTGCCGATGCGGAAGCCGGTCATGATGTAGTTCTTGGAAAAGCTGTTGACGGTGACGGTGCGCTCCCCCATCCCCTCCAGCGCCCGGATGGGGAAAAAGGGCTCCCCGTAGCAGAAGTTGGTGTAGATGTCGTCCGCCACCACCAGGAGGTCGTGTTCCCGGCAGAAGCCGGCCAGCTCCGTAAGGTTCTGCCGGGAAAGGCAGACCCCTGTGGGGTTATTGGGGGTGTTGATGAGGATAGCCTTGGTCCGGGGGGTCAGCAGGCCCTCCAGCCGCTCCAAACAGATGGAAAAGCCCTCTTCCTCATAGGTGGGGAGAAAGACCGGCTTTCCCCCCGCGGCCCGCACCTGGTCCGGGTAGCAGGTGAAGTAGGGGTCCGGGATGATCACCTCGTCCCCCGGATCCAGCAGCACCTGGAAGACCAGGTACATCCCCACCACGCCGGCGGCGCAGACAAACACCTCTTCATCCGTCACCCGGTCCCCGTATTCCTCCCGGTAGAAGGCGCAGATGGCCTCCCGCAGCTCCCGGTAGCCGCGGGGGTCGGTGTACTTGGTGTGGCCCTCCAGGGCGTCGGCAAAGGCCCGGTCGATGATCCGCCGGGGGGTGGGGACATCCGGATCCCCGATGGAAAGGTTGATGAGGTCGTCATACCGCCGGGCCGTCTCCGCGGCCTCGGCGATGGCGCTGGTCCGGGGGACCAGAAACCGCCGGTTCAAAAGCTCTCTCACTGCTGCACACCTCTTTTATCGTTTGATGGTCCGCCAATATTCCTCCATCCGGGCGCAGGAAGCGTCAAACCGCTCCTGTTCCGCCGGGTCCAGAGCGGGGCGGAGGACCTTCTCCACCCCTTCCCTCCCCAGGACGCAGGGGAGGCTGGCAAAGACGCCCTTCGGCTCCCCCACCGGCACCGAGACGGGGAGGACCCGGCCCTCATCCCCCAGGATGGCCCGGATGATCCGCGCCGCCGCCATGCCGATGCCGAACTCGGTGGCACCCTTGTGGCAGAGGATGTCCCACCCCGCCGCGCGGGCGGCCTCGCCGACGGCCGGGAGGTCCAGGGCCTTCCAGGCGGGGTCGGTCTCCCGCAGCCGGGCCAGGGGCACTCCGCCCACGGCCACCTGGCTCCAGCAGGAGACCTGGCTTTCCCCGTGCTCCCCCAGCACCATCCCCTGGATGGAGCCCTGGGCCACCCCGGTGCGGCGGGAAAGCTCCCGCACCTGCCGGGCGGTATCCAGGGTGGTGCCGCTGCCGATGACCCGTCTCCAGGGCAGCTCCAGCTCCTGGGCCAGGTAGCGGGTCACAATGTCCACCGGGTTGGTGATGACCAGCAGGATGCCGGCAAATCCGCTTTTTTTCAGATGGGGGATGATCTCATCCATCACCCGGACGGATTCTCCCAGCTCCTCCAGGCGGTCCTCCTTGCAGATGGGGCCGCTGGCGCAGATCACCACCACATCCGCGGCGGTCAGATCGCTGTACGTCCCCGCCTCCACCCGGACCTGGCGCCCGATGAGGGAGACCATGTCCTGGAGGTCGTCCGCCTGGGCCCGCGCCTTCCCCTCCTCGATGTCGATGTAGAACAGCTCCTCACAAGCCCCTGCCGCGATAAGGGCGGAGCCCACGTGGCTCCCCACGTGTCCCGCCCCGATGATCCCGATCCTGCGCATAACGATCTTCTCCTTTATTGAGGATAGCGATTCCGGGGGGTCACCCCGGCCCCCACTTCTTTTTCTTCTTGCGAAAGAAGAACGGCAAATGTCCTTGACGCCAAAGATGATCTGTCCGGAAAACAGCTGTAGGGATGCGCCTTAGCCTTTCTCTCCTACAGATCGCAGCGGATGAGGTCCTCCAGCGTCTCCCGGCGGACGATGACCCGCGGGCCGTCCTCCCCTACCAGCACCACCGGCGGGCGGGGGATGCGGTTGTAGTTGCTGGCCATAGAGTAGTGGTAGGCGCCGGTGCAGAAGACGCCGATCAGCTCCCCCGGCTCCACCTCCTGCAAGAGGACGTTTTCCCCCAGGAGGTCGCCGCTCTCGCAGCACCGCCCCGCCACCGTCACCACCTGGGTCTTGGGCTCCTCCGCCCGGAGCGCCGAGGTGAAGGTGTAGTCCGCCTGGTAGAGGGCGTACCGGGGGTCGTCGGCCATGCTGCCATCCACCGAGACATAGGTGCGCACCCCCGGAATGGTCTTGACCGCCCCCACCCGGTAGAGGGTGATCCCCGCCGTCCCCACAATGGAGCGCCCCGGCTCGATGAGGATAAAGGGGGTGGGGAAGCCCAGCTTCCCGCAGGTCTCCTTCACCACCCCGGAGACCTTCTCCATATACCGGCAGTAGGGGACCGGGTCGTTTTCCTGTATGTACGGGATGCCGAAGCCTCCGCCCAGGTTCAGCTCCGGGAGGGCGGCGCCGGTCTCCCGGCAGATGAGCCCCATAAACTCCAGCATCACCTTGGCGGCGTGGCAGAAGGGCTCGATGTCAAAGATTTGGGAGCCGATGTGGCAGTGGAGGCCCAGCAGCCGCAGATGCGGCGCCTTCAGGGCCTCCTGGACGGCGGACAGGGCCTCCCCGGTCTCCAGGGCAAAGCCAAACTTGCTGTCGATCTGGCCGGTGCGGATAAAACTGTGGGTGTGGGCGTCGATGCCCGGCTTCACCCGGAGCATCACCGGGGCCGCCGTTCCCCTGGCCGCCGCCAGCGTATCCAGCAGGCGCAGCTCGGTGAGGTTGTCCACCACGATCCGCCCTACCCCGTATTCCAGGGCCATCACCAGCTCATCGGGGGTCTTGTTGTTGCCGTGGAAGACCACCCGCTCCATGGGGAAGTCCGCGGCGCGGGCGGTGTACAGCTCCCCGGCGGAGACCACGTCCAGCCCCAGCCCCTCCTCCATCACCAGGCGGCAGATGGCTTTGCAGCAGAAGGCCTTGGAGGCGTAGGCCACCATCCCCCGGCCGCCGTAGAAGCGCTCCATGGAGTCCCGGTAGCGGCGGCAGTTCTCCCGGATGGCCGCCTCGCTCATCACATAGAGGGGGGTGCCGTATTCCTCCGCCAGGGCCAAGGTATCCACCCCGTCGATGGTGAGATGCCCCTGGCGGTTCGTGTCCAGATGGTCCAAAAAAAACATCGCGGTCATTCTCCTTCCTCCCCGCAGCTCTCCAGAAGGAGATCTGCCTCCAGCCGGTCCAGGAGCTCCCGCAGCTCCTCCCGCCCCTCCCCGGTCTGGGAGGAGAAGGGCAGCAGGGTCAGCCGGTCCCCGCAGGGGAGCTCCCGGCGGACGGCCTCCAGCCGCTCCTGCCGCTGCCGGGCCGAGAGCTTATCCGTCTTGGTGAGGATCACCACAAAGGGCAGCTCATTTTCGATGAGGAACTCCACCATCATCCGGTCGTCCGCCGAGGGGGGATGCCGGCTGTCCACCAGGGAGAGGACCAGGACAATATCCCGGTCCTGGGCAAAGTACCCCTCGATGAGGTCCGCCCAGCGGCGCTTCTCCCCCCGGCTCACCTTGGCGTAGCCGTAGCCGGGGAGGTCGGCAAAGATCAGGTGCTCCGTCTCGAAGAAGTTGATGGTGGCGGTCTTGCCGGGGGTGGCGCTTACCCGCGCCAGGGACTTCTGGTTAAAAAGGCTGTTGATGAGAGAGGACTTCCCCACGTTGGAGCGCCCCGCAAAGACGATCTCCGGCTTTTCCGAAGGGGGCAGCTGCCCCGCGTTTCCAAAGGAGGTGAGGAATTTCACTTTGTGATAGTTCATGGCTCCCCCCTACTGCCGCAGCACCGGCTGGCCCTTGCCGCTTTCCACCGGCGGGATGGCGAGGTCCATCTCCTGGACCGGAACGGGGTGCGTCTCCTGGGGATACCGCAGCAGGGCGGTGCGCAGCACCGTCTCCATCGTCTCGGCGGGAACGAAGCGGATGGCCTCCTTCACCACCGGGTCCACCTCCGCCAGGTCGGGGAGGTTGGCCGCCGGGATGATCACCTGCTTCATGCCGTATTTGTAGGCGGCCATGGTCTTCTCCTTCAGGCCGCCGATGGGCAGCACCCGGCCCCGGAGGGTGATCTCCCCGGTCATAGCCACGTCGTGGCGCACCGGGATGCCGGAAAGGGCGGAGACCAGGGCGGTGCAGGTGGTGATGCCCGCCGAGGGGCCGTCCTTGGGCACCGCGCCTTCCGGGAAGTGGATGTGGATGTCCCGGTCCTTATAGAAGCTCTCGCTGATGCCGTACTGCCGGGCCACGGTGCGGATGTAGGTGATGGCTGCGGCCACCGATTCCTTCATCACGTCCCCCAGGCTGCCGGTGAACTGGTCCTTGCCGGCGCCCTCCATCACCGCCGCCTCCACCTGGAGCATCTCGCCCCCCACGGCGGTCCAGGCCAGGCCGTTGGCCACCCCCACCTGGTCCCCCCGGACCATCTCATCGTCCCGGTACTTTTTGGGGCCCAGGTATCCCTCCAGGTTTTCCGGGGTGACGGCGATGCGGGCCTCCTCCCCCTTGGAGACCACCTCCATGGCCGCCTTGCGGCAGATGGAGGCGATGTTCCGCTCCAGGGTGCGCACGCCGGCCTCCCGCGTGTAGTAGTCGATGATCTCCCGAAGGGCCTTATCGGAAATCTTCAGCTGTTTTTTGGCAAGGCCGTGGCGCTTGATCTGCTTCTGGACCAGGTGGCGCTTCGCGATCTGCAGCTTTTCCTCCCTGGTGTAGCTGGAAAGTTCGATGATCTCCATCCGGTCCAGGAGGGGGGCCGGGATGGCGCCCCGGTCGTTGGCGGTGGCGATGAAGAACACCTGGGAAAGGTCGTAGGGGATCTCCAGGAAGTGGTCCCGGAAGCTGTGGTTCTGCTCCGCGTCCAGCACCTCCAGCAGGGCGGAGGAGGGGTCCCCCCGGAAGTCGTGGCCCAATTTATCGATCTCGTCCAGCAGCAGCAGGGGGTTGGAGCTCCCCGCCTGCCGGATGGCCCCGATGATCCGTCCGGGCATGGAGGCAACGTAGGTCTTGCGGTGGCCCCGGATGTCCGACTCGTCCCGGACGCCCCCCAGGGACATCCGCACGTACTTGCGCCCCATGGAGCTGGCGATGGACCGGGCGATGGAGGTTTTTCCAACGCCGGGAGGGCCCACCAGACAGAGGATCTGGCCCTTGATCTCCGGCGCCAGCTTTCGCACCGCCAGGGATTCCAGGACCCGCTCCTTCACCTTGGCAAGGCCGTAGTGCTCCTGGTCCAGGAGGCGGCGGGCCCTGGGGATGTCGATCTTATCCCTGGTGTAGATGTTCCAGGGGAGGTCCAGCACCGTATCCAGGTAGGTCCGTATCACCGAGCCCTCCTGGGAACTGCCGGGCATCTTCATGAGCTTATCCAGCTCCTTGAGGAGCTTCCCCTCGGATTCCGCCGGGAGGTGCAGGGCCAGGATCTTTTCCCGGTACAGGTCCAGCTCCTCGTAGGGGCTCTCCCCCTCCCCCAACTCCTCGGAGATGATCTTCATCTGCTCCCGCAGGTAGTACTCCCGCTGGTTCTTGTCCACCTGCTCCCGCACCCGTTCCTGGATGTTCTGCTCCAGGCTGAGGATCTCGTTTTCTTCCTCCAGCAGGCGGACGATGCGCTCCATCCGCTTCATCACGCTGGTCTCCTCCAGGATGCGCTGCTTCTCCTCATAGTCCAGCTGGATGTTGCTGGCGATATACTCCGAAAGGTAGAGGGGGTCCTCCGAATCCATCACCCCCAGCACCAGCTCCCGCGGCATCTTGGGGATCAGGTCGCAGTAGCGGCTGAACAGGTCCTTGGCCGCCCGCACCAGCGCCCCGCTGTGGGGACGGCTGGCGATCCGCAGCTTGGTGGGGTAGTCCTCCACGATCCCGGAGAGGAAGGGCTCCGTCTTGGTGACGGTGAGCAGCCGGGCGCGGTACTTCCCTTCCACCAGCACCCGCAGGGTCTCCGCCTGGATGCGGATGATCTGGCGGGCCTCCGCCACCACCCCCACCTGGTAGAGCTCCGCCTGGCCGGGGTCATCGGCGGTGAGGTCCCGCTGGGCCACCAGGAAGATCTTGCGGTTGCTGCTGATGGCCTCATTGAGGGCGAGGACCGACTTCTCCCGCCCCACGTCAAAGTGGAGGATCATATTGGGGAACAGCACCAGCCCCCGGAGGGCCAGCACCGGCATCTCCTCCGCCAGCACCAGCTCCGCCGGGGCCTCCGTCTGGGGCTCCTTGGGGCGGGGCGTCACTTTTCTGCGGACTTTTTTCTTCTCATCCATATGGGTACAAACCACCTTTCCGGTCGGTAGACAAAACTACCCCCGCAGGGAGGCTGCGGAGGCAGGAGAAAATGGACTAGGAAGCCGAGCCGCGCTTGGGGCGGGGCGCCGGCGCCGGGTTCTGCTGGCCCAGCATCAGGCGCGAGGGCTTCTTCAGGGGATTGTGGTGATACTCCGGCTCCCCCTCGCCGGCGGCGCAGCCCTCGGTGATGAGGATGCGGTCCACGGTGGGGTCCGAGGGGGTCTGGAACATGATCTCCCCCAGCATCCCCTCCATGATGCCCCGGAGGCCGCGGGCCCCGGCCTTGCGCTGGATGGCCTTCTTCGCCACCGTCCGCAGGGCCCCCTCTTCAAACTCGATCTCCACCCCGTCCAGCTCAAAGAGCTTTTTGTACTGCTTCACCAGGGAATTTTTCGGCTCCAGCAGGATCTTCAGCAGGGCTTCCTCGTCCAGGGCGTCCAGGGTCGCGATGACCGGGATGCGCCCCACCAGCTCCGGGATCAGGCCGAAGCGCACCAGGTCATGGGGCTCCACCTTCTTGAGGAGCTTCTGGGTCCGCGCCTCCTTGGATTCCCGAAGCTGGCCGCTGAAGCCCAGGGAGGAATTATCGGTGCGCTTTTCGATGATGTTCTCCAGCCCCTCAAATGCGCCGCCGCAGATGAAGAGGATGTTGGTGGTGTCGATCTGGATGAATTCCTGCTGGGGATGCTTGCGGCCCCCGTTGGGGGGGACGTTGGCGACGGTGCCCTCCAGGATCTTCAGCAGGGCCTGCTGCACCCCCTCGCCGCTGACATCCCGCGTGATGGAGGGGTTCTCCGATTTGCGGGAGATCTTATCCAGCTCGTCGATGTAGATGATGCCCTTCTCCGCCCGGCCGATGTCAAAATCCGCCGCCTGGATGAGGCGCAGGAGGATGTTCTCCACGTCCTCTCCCACATACCCCGCCTCGGTGAGGGTGGTGGCGTCGGCGATGGCGAAGGGCACCCCCAGCACCCGCGCCAGGGACTGGGCCAGCAGGGTCTTGCCCACGCCGGTGGGGCCCAGGAGCATGATGTTGCTCTTTTGCAGCTCCACATCCCCTCCGGTGCCGAAGAAGATCCGCTTATAGTGGTTATAGACCGCTACCGAAAGGGCCTTTTTGGCCGCGTCCTGGCCCACCACATACTCATCCAGAAAGCGCTTGATCTCCCCAGGCTTCGGGATAGCCAGCTCCACCTCTTCCGGAGCGGACCGCCGCTGGACGGAGACGGGCTCATCCTCCAGCACCGCCTGGCACAGTTCCACGCACTCGTTGCAGATGCAGACCCCCGGCCCGGCGATCATCCGCTGGACCTTATCCTGGGGCTTGCCGCAGAAGGAGCAGCGAAGCTGCTTCTTATCGTCATTACTTGCCATAGTACAGCCAGTTCCTCCTGTCTTTCCGGCCCAGGGGCCGGAATGCTCCCCGGTTTTCCCCCATCACTCGTGGTGGGTGATGATCTTATCGATCAGGCCATAGGCCAGGGCTTCCTCGGCGTTCATAAAGTTATCCCGTTCGGTGTCCTGCTGGACCTGCTCCAGGGATTTGCCGGTCTGCTCCGCCAGCATCCGGTTCAGCTTCTGCTTGGTGCGCAGCAGCCAGTCCGCCCGGATCTTGATGTCCGTGGCCTGGCCCTGGAGGCCGCTCATCAGGGGCTGGTGGATCATGATCTCGCTGTTGGGGAGGGCGAAGCGCTTCCCCTTGGCGCCGGAGGAAAGGAGGAAGGCCCCCATGGAGGCCGCCATCCCGATGCAGGTGGTAGCCACGTCGCACTTTACAAACTGCATGGTGTCATAGATGGCCATCCCGGCGGAGATGGAGCCTCCAGGGCTGTTGATGTAGAAGTTGATGTCCTTTTCCGGGTCCTGCCCCTCCAGGTAGAGCATCTGGGCCACCACCAGGCCGGCGGTGGTATCGTTCACATCCTCGCAGAGGATGATGATGCGGTCATTGAGCAGGCGGGAAAAGATGTCGTAGGAGCGCTCTCCCCGGTTGGTCTGTTCCACTACCATTGGCACTAAACTCATAATTAGAAACCTCCATGTTCCCCCGCTCTCTCACAAGGGGGCGGGGCTATGATGATCCGGCGGGAAGGACGGACCGGGAGAAATCTCGCTCATTCCTCCGCTTTGGGCTCCTCCGCCTTCTCTTCGGCTTTGGGCTTGCGCTTGCGGGTGGTCTTGGGCTTGGCGGGCTTTTCCGCCGCCTCCGCCTTCTCCCCGGCGGGGGCATCGGTGACCTTTGCCGTGGACTTGATGAGATCGATGGCCTTATTCAGGCGGAGGTTGGTGGCGATGCTCCCGGCGGAGACGACCCCCTTCACCTTTTCCACCTCGATGCCGTAGGACTCGGCCATCTTCTTGTACTCCGCCTCGATGGCTTCCTCTTCCGCCTCAAGGTTTTCCGCCTTGGCGATGGCCTCCAGGGTGAGGGCCACCCGCACCTGCTGCTGGGCCTGGGGGGTAAAGCCCTCCCGGAAGGCGGACATATCCATCCCTGCGTACTGGAGGTAGGTGGGGAGGTTGAGGCCCTGGCTCTGGAGCCGGTAATCAAAGTCCTGCACCATCTCGTTGATCTTGTTCTCCACCATCACAGGGGGGATCTCCATCTGGGCGTTCGCCGCGGCGGCGTCCACCAGGGTGTTTTCCAGCCGCTCCTCGGCGGCGGCGGTCTTGCGCTCCTGGAGCTTCTTCCGGAGGTCCGCCTTCAGCTCCTCCAGGGTGTCGAACTCGCTGACATCCTTGGCGAACTCGTCGTCCAGGGCGGGGATCTCCTTCTTGCGGATGGCATGGAGCTTCACCTTAAAGGTGGTGTCCTTCCCCTTCAGGGTCTCCTCGTGGTAATCCTCCGGGAACTTTACGGCGATCTCAAACTCCTCGCCGGCACTGTGTCCCACGATCTGGTCCTCAAAGCCGGGGATGAACTGGTTGGAACCCAGCACCAGGGTGTACTTTTCCCCCTTGCCGCCGGGGAAGGCCACCCCGTCCAGGAAGCCCTCAAAGTCGATCTCGGTGGTGTCGCCGTTTTCGGCGGGGCGGTCGTCCACGTCCACCAGGCGGCTGTTGCGGTCCGCCATCCGGTCCAGCTCTCCCCGGACCTCCTCATCAGTCACCGCGCTGTCCTCCCGGACCGCGGCAAGGCCCTTATATTCCCCCAGGGTGACCTCCGGACGGGTGGTGACCTTGGCCACAAAGGTGTAGCCCTCGCCGTTCACTTCCTTCAGCTCCACGTCCGCCCGGTCCACCGGCTCCAGGCCGGATTCCTCCAGGGCCTTCTCGTAGGCGTCGGAGTAAGTCATGTTCACCGCGTCCTCGTAGAAGTAGTCCTCCCCCACCATCCGCATCACCATGGCGCGGGGGGCCTTGCCCTTGCGGAAGCCGGGGATATTGAGCTTCGAGACATTCTTGCGGAAGGAGCGGTCCATCCCCGCCTTCCACTCGTCACCCTCCACGCGGATCTCCAGCTCGTAAAGGTTGGTCTCGGTCTTGTCAGTCCTGAGCAGTTTCATGTTACTTCCTCCAGATGTTATACTGAATTTTGATGATCTGTTTCACAGTGCCGGCCCGGCCTACAGGGCCTGCCCGGCTATTATAACACAGCTTTTCGAAGAAATCTATATGCAAACTGTAAACTATCGGATGAGAAGGGGCATAAATTTGAGAAAATCGGCGGAAATCAGCCGCAGGGAGACGCCCCGGTGCTCCCCCTGGAGGGCCGGCGCCGCGCCGCTGCCGTGGATATGGCCATAGAAGCACTCCCGCACCCCGTAGTCCGCCATGGCCCCGAAGAACTCCGGCAGCTCCTGGGTGCCGTACACCGGCGGATAGTGGAGGAACAACAGCTTCTCTCCCTCCGGAGGCGCCGCCTCCAGGGAGCGGCGGATGCGCCCCTCCTCCCTTGCCACGATGAGCGGGTCGTACTTCTGGTTCCCCTCAAAGAGCCATCCCCGGCTGCCGCAGAGCCACACCCCCTGGGCCTCCACCGAGTTATTATGGAGTACCGAAAGGGTGGTTAATCCCTCCGCCGCAAAAAAACGCTCCATCTTCTGGCGGGTGGTCCACCAGTAGTCGTGGTTTCCCTTCATCAGGAGCTTCCTTCCCGGCAGGCTGTCCAGGAAGCGGAAGTCCGGCCCGGCGTCACAGAGGCGCATGGCCCAGGAGCTGTCCCCCGCCAGCACCACCGTATCCTCCGGGCGGACGAGGGCTCTCCAGTTTTCCTCCAGCCGCCGCTGGTAATCCTGCCACCCCCGGAAGACCTCCATGGTCTTTTCCGGGCAGGCCAGGGAAAGATGCAGGTCCCCGATGGCGTAGATGGACATGGCATAACCTCCCTTCCCCATTCCCGCTGGCTTCTACCTCATGGCCAAAAGATAGGCGTAGAGGCTCTCCTCCGGCCCCAGCCTGCACCGCTTCATACAGCGGACCACCGGCCACAGCCTGGTCCCGTTCTCCAGCTCCACCAGGATGTTGACCTCCCCCTGCGGGTCGCTGTCATCGGTGTGCCAACGCCCGCCGTAAAGGCGGATAGCGGTCTGCCCCACATAGGAGCCGATGCCGAAGAGGATCTGCCCCCGCCTGCCCTCCAGGATGCCGCCGGGGCGGTCCTGCTCATCGAAGAAGCGGTCCAGCTCCTTCATGCTCTCCAGGGTGTAGTCCGCCCGGTAGCCGGAGCTGTTCAGCGCCTTCACCACCCAGTCCGCGGCAATGGGGATATCCTCCGCCAAAGTCCTCTGGGGCGGCTGGGGTGCAAGGGGCTGCTTTTTCTTTCCGAAGATGCCCATTTCAGCTCTCCTTTACCGCAAAAACGCCAGCACCTTCTCCCCCATCTCTTCCGGCTCGCACACCTCCGGGAACCGGCAGGGGGCATCCTTTAGGGCGGTCAGGGAGGCGGGGACGGGCAGCCCGGAGACCCTCTCCAGGGCGGCCAGGCGGGCAAAATCGTCCTCCGGGCAGTCCTCCCCCAGGGCGGTGAGGACGGTATCCCCGAATTTGTAGGGGCTGGCGGTGGAAAGGATCACCGTCTTGGCGGTGTCCCCCGTCTCCCTCCGGTACTGCTCCCAGACGTTCACCGCCACCGCGGTGTGGGGGTCGCAGAGGTAGGAATATTTCCGGAAGGTCTCCCGGATGGTCTCCGCCGCCTGGGCATCATCGCAGCAGCCGCCCCAGAACTCCCGCCGGAGAGCGTCCAGCTCCTTTTCATCCAGCTGGTAGACCCCCGTTTCCCGGAGGGATGCCATCTTCTCCCTGGTCTCGGCATCGCTCCTGCCGGTGAGGAGATACAAAAGCCGCTCCAGGTTGCTGGAGATGAGAATATCCATGGAGGGGGAGGTGGTGGTGTAAAACTTCCGGTTGCGGTCGTACTTCCCGGTGGCGATGAAATCCGTCAGGACGTTGTTGCGGTTGCTGGCGCAGAGGAGCATCTTTACCGGCAGGCCCATCTCCTTTGCGTAGTACCCCGCCAGGATGTTGCCGAAGTTGCCGGTGGGAACACAGAAATTGATCTCCTCCCCTGGGGCGATCTCCCCGTCCGCCAGCAGCTGGCAGTAGGCGCTGATGTAGTAGACGATCTGGGGCACCAGCCGCCCCCAGTTGATGGAGTTGGCGCTGGAGAGGACGAACCCCCGCTCCGAAAGCTCCGCCGCCATCCTCTCGTCCCCGAAGATGGCCTTCACCCCGTTCTGGGCATCGTCGAAGTTGCCCCGGATACCCAGGACCGCCACATTCTCCCCCCGCTGGGTGGTCATCTGGCGCTTCTGCATCCGGCTGACCCCATCCTCCGGGTAAAAGACCAGGATGCGGGTGCCGGGAACGTCCCGGAAGCCCTCCAGGGCAGCCTTGCCGGTATCCCCGGAGGTAGCCACCAGGATGGCGATCTCCTTTTGGCAGCCGCTCTTCTTTGCCGCCGCAGGCAGGAGCCCCGGCAGCAGTTGGAGGGCCATATCCTTGAAGGCGCAGGTGGGGCCGTGCCACAGCTCCAGAAGATACTGCCCCTCCCCCAGGCGGGCAAGGGGGGCGGGGTCCCCGCTTTCAAAGTTCTCCCCGCCGTAGGCGGCCTCCACCGCCGCGGCCAGCTCCTCCGCCGTCCAGTCGGTCAGAAAGCGGGAGAGGACCCACACCGCCCGCTGGGTGTACTCCATCCGGGAGAGGGCCAGGAGATCCTCTCCGGTGAGAGAGGGCATCTCGGTGGGGACGAAGAGCCCCCCTTCCGGGGAGATGCCCTGCACGATGGCCTCCTGGGCCGTCACCCGCCGGCTGTTGTCCCTTGTGCTGGTATAGTTCATGGCAATACACCTCTCTTATCCTCACGTTGTCTCATTCATTCCGGCAGCTCTCCGAAGGCCCTGTCCAGGAAGGGATTCCCGTCCCCCAGGGGCTTCGCCGTCAGCCGGAAGATCACACAGCCATCGGGGCAGACGATGGTCTTGGTGTATCTGCTGTCGCCCCCCACCCTTGTGAGGTCGCCGCCGGAGCGCACCGCTTCCATCAGGGGAAAGAGGGTCAGCATCGCCTTGGGACAGATGCCATACCCCTGGCCGTTCACCGGGCTGCCGTAGGTGCAGTGGTAGGTGTCCCCCACCTCCTCACCGTTGCGGCAGTAGTGCTCGGTGGTGTCCCCTTGCAGGAAGCCCACCACCTCCACCTCAAACTCGTATTCCTCGTCCAGCCACTTTTTCATGCGGTCCCTCCTTCTTCCGTTCCTTGCCTCTCCTTTACAGAGCGGTTTTTTCGTACCGCTTCCAGAAATCCAGGGCGTTACGGAAGCAGATCTTGTCGGTAAGGTCCTCCCCCAGGCCGGCGGCCAGCATCACGTCCCGCAGGGTGCCCAGGCTGTGGGCCCCGTCCAGGAAGGCGGGGAGGGTGGCTCCGTCGAAATCGGACCCCAGGGCAACGCAGTCCTCGCCCCCCAGGTCCAGGAAGTGGAGGATATGGGCCATCAACTGCTCCGGTGTCACGTCCCGGCGGCCCATCTCCACATCGGCCAGGAACATGGTGCAGAAGTTGATGCCAACGATGCCCCCCATGTCCCGGATCACCCGGAACTGCTCGTCGGTGAGGTTGCGGCTGTGGTCCCGCACCGCCCGGCTGTCCGAATGGGTGGCCAGGAAGGGGCGACGGGCCATTTTAGCCACCTCCCAGAAGCCGGGGTCATTGAGGTGGGAGACATCCACCATCATCCCCAGCTCCTCCATCCGGGCCACCGTCTCCCGGCCGAAGGGTGTAAGGCCCATCCGGCTGTCGCTGCCGCTGCCGATCTCGTTGACGCCGTTCCAGGTGAGGGTCATCATCCGCACCCCCTCCTCCCGGAGGCGCTCCAGCATCTCCAGGCGTCCCCCCAGGGCCGCGCCCCCCTCCACCGCGAGGATGGCCGCTCTTTTTCCCTCCGCCAGGGCCGTCTCCAGCTCCGCCGGGGTGCGCACCTGCCGGATCAACTTTCCGTGGACCTCCATCTGGCGGCGGAAGGCGGCGGCGCAGCGGTCAAAGTAATCGATGGCCGCCTGGCCCCGGTATTCGTCCGGGATGAAGAGGGCGAAGGTCTGGCACCAGTCCCATTCCTCCGGGAGCCGGTGCAGGTCGATGTGGAAGCCGTTGTCCACAAGGCTCACCGCCTCCACCCGGCCCTCCGCCAGGTCGTAGCTGTTGGCCGAAGGATCGGTGCCGCGCTCCCGCGTGATGGTATCGCAGTGCAGATCCAGAAAGCGGAGTTTTTTCATCTCCGGTCCTCCCCTTTCACAAAATGATATGGAACGCCGCCGGCACCAGCAGCACAGCCAGTGTCCCTGCGGCAAAAACGCCGATGACGGCCCAGAGCTTCTTCCGGTCCTCCCGATCTCGCATCCTTTCCACCCCTTCTATGCACCAAATGCCGACTTGTAATAGTCAAAGCCGCTGACGAACTCCCGGCCCTGGCAATTTTCGATGGTCACCGCCGCCACGTCCATCCGGGGCTGGAGGGAGCATTTTGACCTCATCATCCAGAGCTCGGCGGTGCGCAGCAGCTTTTTCTGCTTCTGGCGGTCCACCGCCGTCAGGGGGCCCACCATGGCCCCAGGGCGGCGGGCCTTCACCTCCACAAAGGCGACCGTCTCCCCTTTTCGGGCGATGATGTCCACCTCCCCCCAGCGGCAGCGCCAATTCCGGGCCAAAATTTCATAGCCCTCCCCCCGGAGCCAGCGGGCGGTGTAGTCCTCCCCCGCCTGTCCGGTGCGCTGGGCCGGGGTCCTCCGGGCGGTCATTCCTCCCCGTCCTTTGCCAGCTTCCGGAGGAAGGACCGGCGGTGGATGGGGGAAACGCCGTATTTTTCGATCAGCTCATAATGGAGCTTGGTGGGGTAGCCCTTGTGCTTTGCCAGCTGGTACTGGGGATACTCCCGGTCCAGCTCCAGCATATACCGGTCCCGGCTCACCTTCGCCAGCACCGAAGCGGCGGCGATGGCGGCGGATTTTCCGTCCCCCTTTACCACCGTTTGGGTGGGAAGGGGCAGTCCGGGATCCCGGTTGCCGTCCACCAGGGCCAGCCGGGGCTGATATTCCTCCGGCACCCCGTCCCCTGCCAGCATCCGCTCGTAGGCCCGGTTCATAGCCAGGAAGGTGGCCCGGAGGATGTTCAGCCTGTCGATCTCCTCCGGGGAGGCGGTCCCGATGCCAAACCACGCCTTCCTCTCCCCCAAAATCTCCTCAAAAACCGCTTCCCGGCGTTTCTCCGTGAGCTTTTTGGAATCATCCAGGTCGGGGATCTTCACCCCCGGCCGGAGGATGGCACAGGCGGCAAACACCGGCCCCGCCAGGGGGCCCCGCCCCGCCTCGTCCACCCCGCAGAGGGTGAGGCCAAAGGACCGGTCAAATTCCCAAAGGAAACGGTTGTTCCGCTTTTCCACCGCGTCACTCCCCCTTCTCTTCCGGGGCCGGGCAGGGCTCCAGGGTGATGCGGCCCCACTGTCCCCCCCGGAACTCATCCACCACCATAATGGCGGCCCGCTCGGTGTTCACATGGCCGCCGGGGAGGAGCATCCCCCGCTTTCTCCCAATGGCTTCCAGCAGGTCGAAGGGCTCGCTTTCCGCCACTGTCTCCGGGGGGATGCCGTAGCGGGCGGCGATCTTCTCCCCTTCCGATGGGGCCAGTACCTCCAGCAGGCGGACCGCCATGTGCTCGATGTCGATGACCTCGTCCTTCACCGAGCCCACAAAGGCCAGCCGCTCCCCCGCCAGCGGGTCCTCGAACTTGGGCCAGAGGACGCCGGGCATATCCAAAAGCTCCACCCCGCCGGGGAGGGTGACCCACTGCTTCCCCCTGGTGACGCCGGGGCGGTCCTCCACCTTGGCCCGCTTGCTGCCGGCCAGGCGGTTGATGAGGGAGGATTTGCCCACGTTGGGGATGCCCACCACCATCACCCGGATGGTGCGGCCGGTCATCCCCTGTTTTTCCCACTGGGCGATCCTCTCCGCCAGAACGGAGCGGACCGCAGGCAGGAACTGCCCCAGGCCCCGGCCGGTGCGGCAGTCGGCCGCCAGGGCCTGGATGCCCCGCTCCTTATACCATTGGCACCAGCGGCGGGTCTCCTCCTCATTGGCGGAATCGCTTTTGTTCAAGAGGAGCAGCCGGGGCTTTCCCCCCAGCAGGCGGCCCAGCTCCGGGTTGCGGCTGCTCTGGGGGATGCGGGCGTCCGCCAGCTCCACCACCAGGTCCACCAGGCGCAGGTGCTCCTGCATCAGGCGGCGGGTCTTTGCCATATGGCCGGGAAACCACTGCACCGGCAGGATCTCCGCCATAGGACCACCCTCCTTTCTATCTATACATTATTTATACTCCACTTCATCCAATGGCGCCGAAGCGCTCCAGGGGGGCAAAGCGAAAAAACACCTTCCCCTCGATGTCCCCCTCCGGGACGAAGCCCAGGGCGCTGCTGCGGCTGTCCTGGGAATGGTTGCGGTTGTCCCCCAGGACAAAGCAGCAGCCCTCCGGCACCGTCACCGGGAAGACCAGGTCCCCGCTGAGATGGGTGGCCTCATTGATATAGGGCTCCTCCAGGCGCTGGCCGTTGACGAACACCGCCCCGGCTTCAAAGTCGATCTGCACCGTGTCGCCGCCGGTGGCGATGATCCGCTTCACCAGGTGCTTCCCTTTCCGATCCCCGGCCCGGATGGCCACAATATCCCCCGGCCGGGGGACGCCATACCCCAGCATCTGTACCAGGATACAGTCCCCGTCCCAAAGGGTTGGCTCCATGGAGCTGCCCCGCACCAGCGAGGCCCGGACAAAGAACATGGAGACCCCCGCCAAAAGAACGGCAGCCAACAGCACCCGGAAAAGGCTCCGCAGGGACCCTTCCAGGGAATAGGACTGTTCCCTGGTCAGGGTATCGGAACTCGTATCCATCAGCGTCTCAATATCCAGATCCTCCGGTCCCACGGGACCGCCTCCTTCCCCCGATCTTTGCCGTCACAGGTCCACACCATAAGACAAAAGGGGACAGCAGACTGTCCCCTTTCTTTCGGTTCGTTTGGTTTTAGCGGATGGCTTCCTTGACCTTGGCGGCCTTGCCCACCCGATCCCGCAGGTAGTAGAGCTTGCTGCGGCGCACCCGGCCCTTGCGGATCAGCTCCACCTTGTCCACGTTGGGGGAATGCACAGGGAATACACGCTCCACGCCCACGCCGTGGGACATACGCCGGACGGTGAAGGTCTCGTTGATACCGCCGTGCTTCTTGGCGATGACGGTGCCCTCAAAAGCCTGGAGACGGGACTTCTCCCCCTCCTTGATGCGGACCTGCACCCGAACGGTGTCGCCGACCTCCACCTTAGGGGCATCCGCCTTCAGGCAGCTGTCGGAAATAAGTTTCAAAGCGTCCATAAGTTCCTCCTTAAAAATATCCAGGCATTCTTACCGGCACCTTCGGCGCAGGCAGCGGACTGTCCGGTTTGAATTTCCGGTCCTCCCCCTTTGGGGATTTCCGTCATCAAAACCCGCAGGGAAACACCCCCGCAGTTCTCATGCCATAATACTATACCACAGGGAGGCGGGAAATGCAAGAAGAATTTTTTATAGAATCTCAAGCTCCCGGAGAGCGTGGTAGATACCGTCCTCCCAGGAGGGCCGGCAGACCCGGTCCGCCGCCGCCATGGCCTCCGGGGAGGCGTTGCCCATGGCGATGCCGCAGCCCACGGAGCGGAGCATATCCACATCGTTGCCGCTGTCTCCGAAGGCGATGCAGTTTTCCGGCGCGATCCCCGCTTCGGACAGGATCCGCCGCAGGCCGGTCCATTTGTTTGCGCCGCGGTGGAAGATGTCGCACTCTGAAGGATCGGTGAAGTACTCGATGCGCAGAGCCGTTTCCCAGTCCGCCAGCTGCCCCCGCAGATCCGGCCCGCCCTTCAGCGTGATGCCCAAAGGGAGCTCCCGGCTGTGGTAGTCCCACTCCGGACAGAAACGGTAGCTGCCCCGGTCCGGCTCCATCATCCGGAATACCGACCGCATCTCGTCCCAGCCGGAGTAGATGCAGCAGAAGCCGTGGTATTTCAGCATCACGTGTACCTTGTGGGCGCGGGCAGCGCGCAGCACCCCCTCGGTTTCTTCCGGAGTAAAACGCTCCTGGTACACGGGCTGTCCCGCCCGATCCAGGAGCTCATGGCCGTTGGAGAGAACATAGTGATCCGCCTGGGCGATCCGGATCAGGGACTCCCCCAGCAGCGCATAGGACCGCCCGGAGGCGATCAGGATCCGGATCCCATGCTCCCGCAGGCGGCACAGCGCCTCCTGGGCGGAAAGCGGGACCGTATGCGTCTTGTAGTCGTACAGGGTCCCGTCCACATCAAAGATCACTGCCCGGATGCCGCTGTCCATACACGGTCACGTCCCTTCTCCATCCACTCCGAACTACCCGTCAAGGGTGCCAAAAAATATATTCAAAGGGTGGATTTTTTATTATATCAAAATGGCGCAAGCGTTTCAATTGTGTATTATTCCAAAAATTTACACTGATTTATGCGGATATTGTCGAATTACCCAATACAAAAAGGTGCCGGAGGATCATCTCAGGCACCTTTAAAGTTTGTTTGCCGGGAAGGACGGTGTGCTCAGTCATTCAGGACCTTGATGACCGCCTTTTCCACATGGCAGGGAGGGCCGCTTTGACGCTTCGGGCTGTGGGCATCCTCCGGGAAGGTGATCAAAACATCTCCCGGTTCCATCTCACAGACACACTGGAAGGGGCCGGAAAAAAGGATGTAGTCCTCCTCCTCTTTCCGCTCCACCTCCTGCAAGGTGGATACATCCGCCACGCCGATCTGCTCCCGGCCCGAAAGGACAACGTGTACATCAATATAGCGGATATGCCCTTCGGTAATGGCCTCTTTTGCCGTGTCATAGTCAAAGCGGTTGACATACACCGCCTCTCCGTCCACCTCGTTGCGGCCCATAGCCAGGCGGGACGCCCCGCCCTCCTCCAAAAAGCGGATGGCAGTGTCCAGGTGCCTTGACAGGCCCCGGTACCGGCCCAACTGCTCCAATTTGCAAAATATCATCGCTTCTGCCTCTTTCTAATACTCATTATCGATTAAAATCGATAATACGCACGCTTCGCGTGCTGGTATCGCTGCGCGCTGCCCCGTCTCATCGGAACACCAATAAATATTGGTGTTCCGTATCACGCCGTGGGAGCGCCTTCATAGTAGCGCTCGGCTGTGCGGATCAGCTCCCCCCGGAAGCCGTACAGCCTGGTCTTTTGGAAGCGGAACACCAGGGAAACGGTGGCGTTTTCCAGGTCCATCAGGTTGCGTTTCCACCGTATCCGGGTATAGCCGTCCTCGCCGGGGGAAAGGGTGCAGTCCTCAAAGCCGAAGCCCTCAAAGGGCTCGCTCTTCCAGGTGGGGCACACCGCCGCCGACCACCGGCCCCCCTCCTCCGTCTCCGCAAGCACGCTCAGCTCATCGCCGTAGATGTTCATGCGGCCGGTGGGGATCACGGATTCTCTTCCGGTGTCTCTGGGCTCATACCAGGCAAAGCGGTCCTTGGGCAGGAAGGCCCGCCCAAAGGAGGTCTCCCGGAAGTTGGTGTGCTGTCCGTTGCCCCCCATGTAGTAGATGCAGAGGCGTCCGTCGCCCATATCGATGGGCGCGGCAGCGTAGATGCAGCCGCAGTCAAAGTCCCCGTCCGGGTACCTGCCCCGGCCCCGGTGGATCAGGTATTGGTACGGGGCCACCCGGTCAAATCTATCGCAGGCGGAGGCATAGGTCAGCTCCAGGTCCACCGTGTCAAAGTTTTCCGCCGAGCGGTCCCCCTCGTGGAACATGGAGGCCAGCCCCAGGTAGAGGCCATCGTACCAAAACACGGGCATGGAATAGACCTGGGACTCAAAGCCGTCCCCCCGCATGATCTCCATGGGCTCGCTCCAGTTGATAAAATCCCGGCTGGAGCAAATCGCCGAGACCCGCACCCCGTTCCGCCAGATGCGGGTGATGACCTTGAACAGGCCGTCCACCTTATCGCGGAAGGGGAAGTTGTGGGAATCCGCCGGGGGATTCCACCGGGGCCAGGGGATCATCTCTCCCCAGTGGATGCCGTCCTCGGAAAAGTTCACCGCCATGTAGGTCCGGCTGCCGGGATACTCCACCTTGGTCACCAGCTTATAGCGTTTGGCCGGGTTTGTCTCTTCCTCATCCAGGAAAATACCGGTGCCGTGGGCATAGCGGAAGAGCATATTGTTCTCCCGGCTGCCCTCAAAGTCCACCAGCCCCAGGCTGGGCTTGACCCAGTGGACGCCGTCATCGCTCTCCGCGTAGCCCAGGGAGGCGATGCGGGTGGGCATGGGGCAATAGTCCCGCTTGGCCCGTTCCTGCCGGGGGGTGGAGGTGGACTCCGTATCTTTGGAACAGAAGGTGTAGTAGCAGCGGTACTTCCTGTATTTGGGGTCGTAGATCACATTGGGGTAGGCGTTGTCATAGCGGGCCTCCCAGGGCAGCGAAGGGGTGCTGAAAAAGTCCTCGTGGAACAGGGGATTGTTGACGGTGTCCTTTTCCGCGGCGGCCAGCACCAGGCGCACGTTATCCATTCCCTGGGGCTGGAGGCAGCTGCGGTCTAAAAAAAGATATTTGTTCATGTTTTATCCTTTATATTTCTTTAGTTTTCTTTTCCGGACAAGGCGGGAGAGGCGGAAGACCCGGATCTCTTTCCGGGGGGCCTTCAGCTCTCTGCTCCGTAAAGGTGGCAGGCCACCATATGCTCCCCGTCCTTGTAACGGGTCAGGACCGGATCCACCTGCTTGCATTTTTCCATGCAGTGGGGGCAGCGGGGATGGAGGGCGCAGCCGGCGGGCTTGCGGATGGGGCTGGGCACCTCCCCCGGAAGGACGATGCGCTTTTTCTCCTGGTGGATCTGGGGCACGGGGATGGCGGAAAGCAGGGCGCGGGTATAGGGGTGGAGGGGTTCGTCATAGAGGGCGCGGGAATCCGCGATCTCTACGATCTTGCCCAGATACATGACCACGATGCGGTTGGACATATACTGCACCACCGAAAGATCATGGGCGATAAAGAGGTATGTGAGCCCCAGGTCCTTTTGGATCTTCTTCATCAGGTTGAGCACCTGGGCCTGGATGGAGACATCCAGGGCCGAGACCGGCTCGTCGCAGATGAGCACTTCCGGCCGGACCTCCAGGGCGCGGGCGATGCACAGGCGCTGGCGCTGGCCGCCGGAGAACTCGTGGGGGTAGCGCAGGAGGTAGTCGGGCTGGATGTTTACCATCTTCAGCACGTCCTCCATGATCTTTTCCCGCTCCTCCTTGCTGTTCACCCCGTGGACCTTCAGCGGCTCCTCAAAGGCGGTGTAGATCTTCTTCAGCGGGTTCAGGGCGGAATAGGGGTCCTGGAACACCATCTGGACCTTTTTGCGGAACTGGAACAGCTCCTGGCTGGTGAATTTTGTGATGTCCTTAAACTGGCCCTCGTAGTTGAAGAGCACCTGGCCGCCGGTGGGGGTATTGAGCATCATGATGGTCTTGCCCAGGGTGGACTTGCCGCAGCCGGACTCCCCCACGATCCCCAGGGTCTCCCCTTTGTATACATCGAGGCTGACATCGTCCACCGCCTTGACATGGCCTGTGGTTTTCCGCAGGAAGCCTTTCCGGACGGGGAACCACATCTGCAAATTCTTGATCTGGAAAATCAATTCTTTTTCTGCCATATCAGTCCACCTCCTGGAAGGAATCAAATTTCAGACAGCGGACATAGTGCCCCGGAGACACCTCAAAGCGGGGAATATCCTTCTGCCTGCACCGATCCTGACAGAAGGGGCAGCGGTCGGCAAATTCGCATCCCGGACCCAGATCCGCCGGATTCGGGGTGATGCCTGGGATGGTCCCCAGCTCCTGGCCCTCTGCCAGCCCCAGCACCGGCACCGAACGCAACAGCGCCTGGGTGTAGGGGTGGGAGGGGTTTTCAAAGATGTCTTCAAGGGAGCCGAATTCCATGACCCGGCCCATATACATCACGCACACCTCGTCCGCCATCTCCGCCACCAGGCCCATGTTGTGGGTGATGAGGATGATGGACTTGTGGTCGTTGACCTGCAGCGACTTCATCAGCTCCATGATCTGGGCCTGGATGGTCACGTCCAGGGCGGTGGTAGGCTCATCGGCAATGATAATATCCGGGTTGCAGATCATGGCGATGGCGATGACCACCCGCTGCTTCATCCCGCCGGAGAACTGGTGGGGGAAGTCGCTGATGCGGCTTTCCGGGTCCGGGATGCCCAGCTTGCGGAACATATCCAGCACCTGCTTCTGGGCCTCCGCTTTGCTCATGCCGGTGTGCTGGATCAGGCCCTCGGCCACCTGATCGCCCACTTTATAGACCGGGTTCAGGGAGCTCATGGGGTCCTGGAACACCATGCCGATCTCCGCGCCCCGCAGTTTGCGCATCTCCGTGCCAAAGGGCTCCATCTGGTCCAGGCGGTATTCCTTTCCGTCCTTGGCGGAGCGGTAGATCACATGGTCGGCGCTGACCTTCGCGTTTTTGGGCATCAGCTTGACGATGGAGTGGACCGTCACGCTTTTGCCGCAGCCGGACTCTCCCACCACCGCCAGGGTAGTGCCCCGGCGCAGGCGCAGGGAGACATTCTTGACGATGCGGATCTCCTTCCGGTCAGAGATAAAGCTGGTGGAGAGGTTTTTAACATCCAATACATAATCCATATTATTATTCATGACGCCCTCCTTACTGTTGTTTCGGGTCGAGGACATCCCGCAAGCCGTCGCCGAAGAAGTTGATAGCCAGCACAAAGATGGAGATCACTCCGCCGGGCACCGCCCAAAGCCACCAGTAGTTGGAGACGACCTCCACACTTTTGGCAGCGTTGAGGATGTTGCCCCAGGTGGGCACCGACGAAGGAACGCCCACCCCCAGGAAGCTCAGGCTTGCCTCCGAAAGGATAAATCCCGCTACGTTGACGGTAGCAGACACGATGACCGGGGAAAGGACATTGGGCAGGATCTGCTTGAACATGATGGCAGCCTTGGGCATACCGAAGGCCTCGCAGACCTGGACATAGGTCTCCCCCCGCAGAGCCAGGAACTCGTTGCGCACCATACGGAAGGTGGTCATCCAGCCTGTAATGCAGAACACCAGCACCAGGTTCCCCACCCCCTGGCCCAGGATGGCCACCAGGATCATGATGAGGATCATCTCCGGGAAGGTCTGGAAGATCTCGGACAGGCGCACCAGCAGCATATCCAGCTTACCGCCGAAATAGCCGGCCATGGAGCCCAGGACCATGCCCACCAGGGAACCCATCAGGGCGCCCATCACGCTGACAAAGACGGACACGCGCCCGCCGTACAGCACCCTGGCGAACACATCCCGCCCCAGGTTATCGGTGCCCAGGAGGTGCTCCATGCAGGGAGAGGTGTTCTTTTCCCCCAGGCTGATCTTATTGGGGTCATAGGAGGTGAGCAGCGGTGCAAAGACAGCCGTAAAGACGATGACCACCACACAGATCAGCCCGATCATCGCCAGGCGGTTATTGACAAATTTGCGGATATTTTTGCGCAGCAGGCTGGAGGCGTGCTTTTTGTTCGCTTGTTCGAATACCGATGTCTGAGAACTCATGTTAGCCCCTCCTTTCCTACTCGCCCAGCCGCACCCTGGGATCCAGTGCCGCTGTCAGCACGTCCACCAGGAAGCTGGCTACCAGAATGGCCGCCGCCACCATCAGCGTCGTCACCATAATGACCGGATAGTCGCCGGAGACCACCGACTGGGTGATGATGGAGCCGATGCCCGGCCAGCCGAACACGGATTCGATGACCACCGAACCGCCGATGAGCATCGGCAGGCGGAAGCACAGGATCACCAGCACCGGCCGCATGGCGTTGCGGAAGCCGTGCTTGATGTAGACCTTCCACTCCGGGATCCCCTTGGAGCGGGCGGTCTTGATGTAATCGCTGTTGAGCACGTCCAGCATGGTGTTGCGGGAGTAGCGCATCAGGACGGCGCACATGGCCACCGTCATGGTCAGCACCGGCAGCACCAGATGGACGATGGCATCCCCCAGGCCGCTGGCTCCGGGGGAGGTGCGCCCGTTGACCGGGAGCCACCCCAGCTTGATGGCAAAGATCTGGACCATGCAGATGCCGAAGAAGAACTGAGGTATGGACTGCCCCAGCACCGCGAAGACACGGCCCACATAGTCGATGATCCCGTTTTGTCGTATCGCGGACAGGATGCCTATCCCGATGCCGATGACGGAAGACAGGATGAGGGCGATGATGGCCAGCTCAAAGGTGGCCGGGAGCCGTGTGCGCACGATGTTGGCGATGGAGGTGCCGTTGATGATGCTGTAGCCGAAGTTGCCGGTGAGCAGGTCCTTTACCCAGTTGAAATAGCGGACCACAAAGGGATCGTTCAGTCCCAACTGCTCCCGGAGAGCTTCCTGATTCTCGGCGCTGGCTGCCATATCCGGAGTGACCATGTAGCTGATGGGGTCTATATCCATCAGCTGCAGCCCGCCGAATACGATGAAGCTGATCAGCAGCAGCATGGGGATCATTTGAAGCAGCTTTTTTCCGATAAAAGACAGCAAATTCTTCCACTCCTTCCCTCAGGACCTGTTTTTTGTCTCCGGAGACGCCGAGCGGGCATCCTTCGACCGCGGGGCTGCCGGAGACAGCGCGGGAAATACAAAAAGGGGAGGCGCAAATGAGCTGCGCCTCCCCTGAGGCAATTGCGTTGGGCTGCTTATTGCAGATCAGGCGATGATCTCCCAGTTCGCCAGATCCATGTCATACAGGTACCAGGGGTTGCCGAAGGTGACGCCATCCGGCAGCTTCACACACTTGGTGTTGACGAAGATGTTGTTGCCGATGGTGTACAGGGGGAGCTTATAGAGATTCTCCTGCTCCAGGGTCTGGAGGTCCTTAAGGATCTGGCTGCGCTTGGCGGGATCGGACTCGGCAGCGATGGCCTCCGCCTTTTCGTCAAACAGGGTGTCGCCGCCGAAGATATTCCGGAAGTTGGAGTTGCCGGAGGAATACTCGCCGTACCACTCGGCGATGTTAAAGGCGGACAGCCCCTTGTAGCCCACATCGTAATTGCGGGTCTGGAACAGGTCCACGGTGCCCTGCTGGCTCTGGACGGTCTCCACCTTCATACCCACTTCGCGCAGGTAGTAGGCGATGGTATCCATAAAGTCGATGGAGTTCTGGTCCGAGTAGTAGTAGAGGATGCGGAAGGTATGGTTGAAGTCGTAGTTTGCCTCTTGCAGCAGCTGCTTGGCCTTTTCGGGGTTGTATTCGTAGGCCTTGCCGTTGTACTCGGCGTAGTCGTTGGGCACGCCGGAGTGGAGCACATGGGCCAGGCCCGGATAGAGCTGCTCGGCAATGGTCTCCCGGTCGATGGCGTAAAGGATGGCCTCACGCACCCGCTTATCCTGCATAACGGGGTTCTGGTTGCCGTCCACGCCCTTCATGTTGCAGATGAAGTAGCGGTAGAAGAGGATGTCCACGGGATACATGGTCATGAAGTCCAGCTTGCCCAGCTCGCTGATGATCTCAGGAGAGTTGGTGTTGAGCATATAAGTATTGCCGGCCTGGGCGGCCACCAGCAGATCGGGCACATAGTAGTTGATGATCTGGGTGATCTTCCAGGGGGTCCCCTCGTAGTACTCGTTGGGCACCAGGGTGTAGTAGTTGCCCACGCTCAGCTCGCCCAGCTTAAAGGCGCCGGAGGTGACGGGGTTGGCCCAGTATTCGCTGTTGTGGAGCTCCAGGGGATCGATGTCCTTCACGGCGTGCTCCGGCAGGATGCAGAACTGGGCGATAACCGGGATAAAGGCGCCGTAGGAGGAGGACAGGTTGATGGTCACCACGTTGCCATCCACCTTCACGCCCTCCAGGTCGCTGGCGCTGCCATCGCGCCAGGCGTCCGCGCCGACGATGTTGGTAAAGGCGTTGGTGAAGATGGCGTTGCCGGAGGCCACCTTCAGGTTGGTCTTGATGCTGAACGCCACGTCCGCGGCGGTGAGGGGCTCACCGTCGGACCACTTCACACCCTCTTTCATGGTGAAGGTGTAGGTCAGCCCATCGTCAGAAACGGTGTACTCGGTGGCCAGGCTGGGGGACACGTCGGTGAGGTTGGCGTCCGCCAGCAGCAGGGTGCGGTACATGGCGGCGGTGGTCACGCCGTCCGGATTGTGCCAGGGGTATTTGGTCTTGTCGCCGGTGGCATCGCTGCTGCCGCCGCTGCCCAGGGTGGTGGCGACCTTCAGGGTCTGCTCAACGGGGCCGCTGGGTGCATCAGGGGTGGAGGCGGGAGTCGAGGCGGGGGTAGAGCTCCCGGCGCCGCTGTTTGCGTTGTTGCCGCCGCCGCAGCCAGCCATACACACCAAGATCAGGGCCAGCGCCAGTGCCAGCAGGCGATTCGTTGTTTTCTTCATAGATGACCTTCTCCTTTTTCTTTGTTCGATATGTACTCATCCCATCGGGTGGGATACCGGCAGGACATCCTGCCGGTGCTCAAAGGACCCGCGGGTCCTTCTAAAGCCATATTTGCATCCGGTCCGGGCGGCATCCGGCAAAAGCCGCCAAAGCCGCGCGCCCCGGAGCGGGAGACGGCCAAAGACCCCCACGGAAATTCCACGCGGAGAGTCTTGGTCCGCAGAACCGGTCCGTATGTTTTGCCGAAGCCCCTTTGGGGAAAAAGCATAACCGCCGGCCGTTCTGAAAAAATTTTTCATGTATTTATTATAACGTAAGAAGTGTACACCTGTATACTGACAAAACAGCCAAAAATGTTTCGACATTTTTGTACGAACAGAACTTGTGGGCGGAATAATTTTTTGACAGAATGCACAGCCTCATGGATACATCGCTCTTTTGACCGATCCGCACTGCTTTCCCGATCCTCTTTTTTTGGAAAATTCCGGCAAATTGTCTGAAAATAAATTTCAAAAACCGATCTCCCCGGCGTCCCGCCGCCCTTTTATCCAAGCCCCTTTCCCTGCAAGAAGGCTCCCCTCTTTCTTCTGCGATGCAAAAAGAAAGAGAGGAGCCTTGCGCAAAGGACCCGTTCTAAAAAGCTGTATCCACCTTGCCGGCAAATTTGGGCGCGGCTTTACAGGAGCTTATAGAGAGCTCCCGCGGTCTCCTGCCAGTTGGGGAGGAGCCTTCCGGAGCCCTGGGCAAAGTTCGCCTTGCCGCCCCCCTTGCCGTTGTAGAGGCCGTTTAAGATCTCGCAGAGGTACTTGCAGTCCGCCGGGCTGTCCGGGGCCTTCCCCAGCAGGTAGCAGACCCGGCCCTCCGCCCCCTCCTTCCCCGGCACCCGGTAGAGGAGGACCGCGGCGATCCCCGGCGTTTCCACCAGGCGGTTCAGGAGGAGCTTTGCCTCCTTGGCGTCCAGGTCCGGCTGGCAGGTGAGGATCACCCGGCCCATCCGGCCCGGAGCCGGGGCGGCCGCCAGCAGGTCCCTGGCGATCAGATCGGTGAGCATCCGCCCCTTTTCCCGCAGGGCGGCTCCCTGTGCGGCCAGCTCCCCCTTCAGCCGGCGGATGCCGTCCGGTATGTACGTCTCCTTGACCGAGAGGGCGGCCCCCGCCTCCATGGTCACCCGGTTCTTTTGGCGGTAATCCCCCAGGGCCCGGCCTCCGCAGAGGAACACCACCCGGCTGCCCCCCTTGGTATGCTCCTGCCGCAGGATCTTCACCAGCCCCACCTCCCCGGTGCGGTTGGCGTGGGTGCCGCAGCAGGTGCAGATGTCCCCGTCCTCGATCTCCACGATCCGCAGGTCGCCGGCCACCTTCTCCGTCTTCTTGCGCAGGGTCAGCTTTGCCGCTTCCTCCGGGCTGGCGGTGTAGCAGCGGACCGGATGATCTTCCCAGATGTTCCGGTTCGCCAGCTCCTCGGCGGCGTCCATCTCCTCCTGGGTCACCGGGCGGCTCAGGTCGATGGTCACAAGCTCCTGCCCCATATGGAACCCCACGTTTTCCACCCCGTAGAGATTCCAGAAGGCCCAGGAAAGGATGTGCTCCCCGGTGTGCTGCTGCATATGGTCCAGCCTCCGGGGCCAGTCCAGGCGGCACTCCACCGCGGCGCCCACCGGCACGGGCTCCTTGGTGAAATGGTAGATGTGCCCCTCCTTCTCGTGGGTCTCCAGCACCCGGACCTTCCCCATCACGCCCCCGTCGGAAAGCTGGCCGCCCCCCTCCGGGAAAAAGGCGGTGCGGTCCAGCACCACCCGGTATCCGTCTATCACCGCCTCGCAGGCCAGCACGGTGGCCTCCCAGCGGATCAGATGGCTGTCCTGCTCATAGAGTCTTTCCGTTTCCATCCCTCTCACACCTCCAGGGCCGCACGGCCGCGTTCTCTTCTGCCCTCCGCGGCGATCTTTTCCTCCGTCCGCCGCAGGATCTCTTCCCGCAGGGCGGCGGTCTGGGGGAACCACCCCGCCTCCTGCTGCCCGTAGTGCCGCTGGAGCTCATATTCCAGCTCCTCCCAGGTGGAGATGGGGGACTCGTTGTGCTGGATCACCGCCTCCAGCTTATCGATGACCTTAAAGAGCCGGGCTTCCGGGGTCTCCAGCTCCTCCATCTCTGCAAAGAGGGCGGCAAACTCCCGGCGGGTCCTTTCCGGCAGGGGGGCCAGCAGCTCTTCCACCGCCTGCTCCTCCACCGCCTCGTCCGCCGCGGTCTTCCGGAAGGTGGGGATGTCCCCGGTCACCGCCTCCCCCAGGTCATGGATGAGGCACATCCGCATCACCCGGTCCATATCCATCCCAGGGAACTCCGGCTCCAGCAGCAGGGCCATGAGGGCGGCCCGCCAGCAGTGCTCCGCCACGCTCTCCGGGTCCCCCTGGGAGTTGGTGCAGTGGCGGGTATTGCACTTGAGCTTTTCCGCCAGGCTCATAAAGTCCAGGAAATTTTTCCAGTTCATAGCGTTCTCCCTATGTATTCTTCCCCCCGCCCCTGGCGCACCGGGGGCAGAGGCCGTACAGCTCCAAATTGTGCCCGGTGATGGCAAAGCCGGTCTTTGCCCCCAGGCTCCGCTCCAGCCCCTCCAGGGGGCATCCGGGGATGGGCACCGAGCTGCCGCACCGGGTGCAGATGAGGTAGTGCCGGTGGCGGCTGTCCCGCAGCTGGTAAAAGAGGGCGCCGTCCTGCCCGGAGCCCCGGAGCAGCAGCCCCTTTTCCGCCAGGGTGGCCAGAGTGCGGTAGACGGTGGAAAGGCAGGTGCGCCGGGGCTTTTCCGCCCCCTCCCCCGCCAGGATGCGCCGGTACACCTCCTCCGCGGTGAGGGGCTCCTGGGCATGGGCCAGCACCTCCAGCACGGCCTGGCGGCTGGGGGTGTTCTTGAGCCCGTATTCTTTCAGAAAACCCGGTTCCATAGTCTGCTCTCCCTCCTACGGGATGATCGTCCCATTTATTATACGCCTGGGGGAAAGAGGTGTCAAACCGGGGGAGAACTCTCCTCATCCGGCCTTTCTGCCGGCGTCTCTTCGGGGGGCTCGTCCTCCCCCAGGCGCCGGTCAAACTCCTGCTCCGTAAAACGGGGGCGATGGGGGCGCTCCAGCCGGAAGTCCGGGTCGTAGTCCTGGGGCGGGATGGGGCAGGGCCTCACCCACCGGACAGCCAGCAGGAACGCTCCCAGCAGCAGGAGGGAGACGCCGGAGCAGACAGCCCCTGGGATCAGGCCGGGGGGGGTGTAGTCAAAGCGGATGGTCACCGGCCCGGCGGGCACCCGCACCGCCATAAAGCCGATGTTCACCTGCTCCACCGCCGCAGGCTGACCGTTGACGGCGGCGCTCCAGCCCTTATCGTAGGGGACCGAGAAGAAGACCAGCCGCTCCCGGTCAAAGTCCGCCGTGGCGGTAAAGCCCTTGGTGTCCACGGCAAAGCTGTCGCAGGTCATTTTGGCCCGGTCGGCCACATCCAGCTCCAGCTCGTCGATGGCAAGTCCCCCCTGCCAGTCCTTCTCCACCGGGCGCAGGATGTCCTTGTGGCGCTCTGCCGTCTCGTCATCCAGGTAGACGGCGTGGAGCAGGGCGCGGGATTTATAATCGGTGGGCAGGGCCTTCCAGTTCTTCTCGCTGATGTACCGGTCGTAGGAAAAGCCCATGGGCAGGTAATTTTCGTTTTGGTAGATGTTGTACCCCAGGCGGCTGTCCGCCAGGGTGAAGCCCCGCATGGGGGCCTGCTCCTTCTCGTCGGCGGGGATGTAGAGCCACTTGACCGAAAGGAGGCTGCGCAGGTGGACATACTTGGCCTCCGGCTTGGAGGAGACGTCCCGCTTCACCCCCACCTCCGGGTAGAAGGTCATAAGGGAGGCGGGCACCACGCTGTGGAAGCACTGGATGTTGGGCAGGTCCCAGTACATCCCCAGGTTGTCGTTCCCCTTGTAAATATCGCTGCGGGCAAACTCCCCTTCCTCGTTCATATCCATCACCCCGCGGCCGGGGAGGGCCTCCTGAACGATCCAGCGATTATCCGAATAGGTGGCCTTGCCCACCAGCATCATGGTAAAGGCAAAGAGGAAGCAGCCCACCAGGATGGCGGAGCAGACCCGCTCCTTGAAGCGGGGGCTGTACCGGTAGTGGCGGATCAGGAAGGCGGCGGCCAGGAAAAACACCAGGGTCAGGGAGCCGGTGGTGAGGAACTTATCCACATATTTGTAGAGCCCGAAGGTCCAAACCCCGTCGTTTCGCCGGGGGGTCAGGCCGGAGATCACCAGGATGAGGGCGATGGCCCCCCCGGTGACGCGGATGGCTTTGGAGAACTTGGCCTTTTCCGTGTTCTCCAGGGCGATGGCGGTGGCCAGCACCATCATCAGGACGGGCATATAGTACCACCGGGCGTAGTAGGAGTAGTTTTCCAGCACAAAGAGGTGGTTCCCCATGGGCACCAAGGCCAGGACGGCGCAGGTGCCCAGCAGTTTTTTGAGCCAGCCGCCCCGCGCCGCGAAGAAATAGGCCAGCACCCCGATGGCCCCGATGAAGGGCAGGTAGGCGGACAGGGAGGCCCACTGGGCCCCGTGGTCCGGGAAGAAGTTATTGAGGGCGGGCATATCCGGGGCGAAGAAGAAGCTGTGGAGGATGCCCAGATACCGCTGGGGGTTGGAGTAGTACCAGAGGTAGCCCCCCAGCAGGAGGTTCTCGTCGGTGGTGCGGGGATTGCCCATAATGGCCAGCACCGAGGGGAGGAAGGCGAACATGGCCAGCCCCATCCCCAGCAGCGTCTCTGCCGCCAGGCCGAAGAAGCGCTTCACCGTCAGCCGCCACTGGGGGGAGGTGAGGCGGCAGCAGAAGTAAAAGACTAAAAACACCGCCTCCCCGATGAAGAACCAGTAGTTCACAACGGCGTTTACGGCCACCGCCAAGGCAAAGAGGCCGTGCTTGTTTTCGGTCATGGCCTTTTCCAAGGCGATGAGCAGCAGGGGAAAGAAAACGATGGCCTCGTGGAAGTGGTTGAAGAAGATGTTATAGACCGAATATCCGGAAAAGGCGTAGAGGAGGGAGCAGAACACCGCCCAGTCCCCGTCCCGGACGAACCGCCGCAGATACCAGTAGGCGGTGACGGCGGCGCAGGCGGATTTGAGGATCAGCAGCGGGGCCATCAGGTAGGGGACAAAGGAGGTGGGAAAGGGGATGGTGAGCCAGAAGAAAGGGGAAAAGATGAGGTAAAAGCTGTAGGAGCCGATGAAGCTCCCGCCCAGGTCGGTCTTCCAGCTCCACCAGATATTCCCCTCCCGCACCGCCTGGTGGGCCAACTGGTAGAAGGGGATCTGCTGGACGTTAAAATCTCCGTAGAAGAAGAAATAGCCCTTATCATAGATCACAAAGGGGAGGAAGGCGGCCGCCGCCACAAACAGCCCCAGAAGAAAGACCTGGAGCGTCCTCCCCCTCTGGGGCGTCAGACTGTGTTCCATCGTATGCACCTCGCTGTGAAAAACCGCTCCCGGCAGCCGCGGCTGCCCGCTCTCAAACGCATTTGATATTTCAGGTCACCTTCTCGGAGGTGATGGGGCGGAAGCCCTCCCCGGCGATCTCGTTGGCCTCCAGGATGATGAGAAAGGCGTCCGGGTCCAGGCCCCGGATGATCTCCTCCACCCGGAAGCACTGGTTGGTCCGCACCGCGCAGAGGAGGATCTGCTTTTCCTCCCCGGACCAGGCCCCGGAGCCCTGGAGGAAGGTGACGCCCCGCTCCAACTGCTCCATCACGCGGGCGGCGATCTCCCGGTGCTTGCCGCTGATGACCAGCAGCACCTTGCCGGTGTTCAGGCCGTAGAGGATGCCGTCCAGCACCTTGGCGGAGGTATAAATGGTGATCATGCCGTACAGGCCGGTCTCGATGTTGCGGAACACCGCCACCGAAAGGGCCAGCACCCCCACATCCACAAAGAACAGCAGCTTGCCGATGGAGATATGGCGGTACTTCCGCTGGATCAGGCGGGAGACGATGTCGGTGCCGCCGGTGGTGGAGCCCCGCATGAACACCAGGGAAAGCCCGGCCCCTACCGCCACCCCGCCAAAGAGGGCGGCCATGATCCGCTCCCCGGTGTATTGGGGCAGCCAGAGGGATACCAGGTCGATCATCACCGACTGGATGAAGACAGAGCGCAGCGTCCGCAGGGTAAAACTCCGGCCCAAAAAGAACCAGGCCAGCAGCAGAAGGGGGATATTGAAGGCGAGGTTTACCGTGCCCACCGGCAGATCGGTGAGGTAGTTTACCAGGATGGAAAGGCCGGAGACGCCCCCTGGGGCGATCTGGGCGGGGCTGACAAAGCAGGCGATGCCCACCGCGAAGATCAGCCCCCCCACTGTGTCGTACAGGACATCCACCGCAAACCTCTTGGCCTTTTCCTTCATGCTTCCTCCCTTTCTTCCTCCCGGCTCTCCAGGATGGACCGAAACAGCTGATTCATCCGCTCCACCCGGCCGGACAGGTAGAGCCAGCCAAACAGAGCCTCCATGCCGGTGGCCCGGCGGTAGACCGCGGGGTCGGTGTGCTTGGGGCAGCGGGTGGAGTTGGCGTTGCGGCCCCGGCGGTAGATGGCGGCCTCCTCCGGGGTGAGGAGCGGGGCGATGCGCTCGTAGGCGGCGGACTGGGCGCCTGCGGAGACCAGCTCCACTGTCCGGCTGTGGAGCCGCCCCACCGGGGCGTTCCCCTGGGAGAGGAGATGCTCCCGCGCCAGCAGTTCATATACCCCGTCCCCCAGGAAGGCCAGAGCCAGGGGACTCAGCAGGCGGGGGTCCTCCCCCTGGGGATCAAAACCTGTCACAGAAACATCCCCCCTACCGCAGATACTCAAACTCAAAGTTCAGGATGCTCACGGTGTCCCCCTCGTGGATGCCCATCTCCTCCAGCCGGTCGATGATGCCGCTGAGGCGCAGCACCCGCTGGAAGTACTGGAGGGACTCGTAATCGTCCATATCCACCATCCCCAGCACCCGCATCAGCCAGTCGGCCTCCACAAGGTAGACCCCGTCCTCCACCCGGATCTCGAACTGGTTGGGTTTTGCCTCCTCCAGGAGCTTTTCCCGGTCCGGGGGCTCCGGCCGGTACTCCCGGATGGGGGGCAGGGTCTGGAGCCGCCGGGCGATGGCCTTCACCAGCTCCTCGGTCCCCTGGCGGGCGGCGGCAGAGATGGCAAAAAAGGGATAGCCCTGTTCGGTGACGAAGCGGCGCAGCTCCTCCACCTGCTCCTCGGTGGCGATGTCGCACTTGTTGGCGGCCACCAGCATGGGCCGCCGGGCAAGCTCCGGGTCGAACCGCTCCAGCTCCCGGTTGATGGCCAGGAAGTCCTCCTTGGGGTCCCGGCCCTCGCAGCCGGAGACATCCACGATGTGGACGATGAGGCGGCAGCGGTCCACATGGCGCAGGAACTCGTGGCCCAGGCCCACCCCGTCGCTGGCCCCCTCGATGAGGCCGGGGATGTCCGCCATCACAAAGCTCTCTTCCGGCCCCAGCTTTACCACCCCCAGCACCGGCACCAGGGTGGTGAAATGGTAGTTGGCGATCTCCGGCCTAGCGGCGCTCACCACCGAGATGAGGGTGGATTTGCCCACGTTGGGGAAGCCCACCAGCCCCACATCGGCCAGGAGCTTCAGCTCCAGCTCCACGTCGTAGCTCTCCCCTGGGTAACCACCCTTGGCGAAGCGGGGGATCTGGCGGGTGGCGGTGGCGAAGTGGCTGTTCCCCCAGCCCCCCTTGCCCCCGCGGGCCACCAGGGCCGGCTCCGCCCCGGAAAGGTCGGCCAGCACCCGGCCGGTGCCGCTTTCCCGCACCACGGTGCCCTTGGGGACCCGGATCACCAGATCCTCCCCGGTCTTGCCGGAGCACTTCTTGGAGCCTCCGTCCTGGCCCCGGCCGGCAAAGTACCGCTTGCGGTACTTAAAGTCGATGAGGCTGCTGAGGTTGGTATCGGCCACAAAGTAGACATCCCCGCCCCGGCCGCCGTCGCCGCCGTCCGGTCCCCCGGCCGCCACGTATTTTTCCCGGTGGAAGGAGACCTTGCCGTTGCCCCCGTCCCCGGCCTTGATGGTGATGCGCGCTTTATCTACAAACATCCTTACTCCTTATCATAACTCTATTATATCTCGCCAAAAAGGGAAAATCCCAGGGGGGGACACCCTGGGATCTGCTGCTTGCGTATTGGGATCGGGCCTCGGTCAGGCGGGATGGACGGAGCACTTCTTGCGGTCTCTGCCCATGCGCTCGAACTTTACCTTCCCGTCCACCAGGGCAAAGAGGGTATCGTCGCTGCCGATGCCCACGTTGGTGCCGGGGTGGATATGGGTGCCCCGCTGGCGGACCAGGATGTTGCCCGCCAGGACGTGCTGGCCGTCCGCCCGCTTAACGCCGAGGCGTTTGGATTCGGAATCGCGGCCGTTTTTGGTGGAGCCTACGCCTTTTTTATGTGCCATAATCGAAACACCTCTCTTTTATTCAGCAGTCTCGGCCTCCGCCTTCTTGGCGGCGGTCTTCTTCGCGGTCTTCTTGCCGGCGGTGTTTACCGCCAGGATCTCCACCTTGGTGTAGGGCTGGCGATGGCCCATCTTCCGCTGGGAGTCCTTCTTGGGGCGGTAGGTGAGGATGGTGATCTTCTTCCCCTTGCCGTTCTTCACCACCTTGGCGGTGACGCCGGCGCCCTCCAGATAGGGTGCGCCGAAGGTGGTCTCCCCTTCCCCGCCGATGGCGAGGACCTTATCGAAGGTGATCTCGGTTCCGGGCTCGGCATCCAGCTTTTCAACGAACAGGATGTCCCCGGCCACGGCGGTATACTGTTTGCCGCCCGTCTCAAAAATCGCGTACATGGTTTGTCCTCTTTCTGTTAGACTCGCTGTCGCAAGGCGGCACCCAAAAAAGGGCGCACTTAGAGCCCGGCACAAGCGGCAGTACATATTTTATCAGATAGGGCAGGGTTTGTCAAGACGGATCCGCCGCAAAACCGCTCTTGTGATTTTTCACGATATTTCCTCCGTCCGTGCAGAGATGTTCTGCGCCGCCGTCCCACATTCCCCTTGATTTTTGGCGGGAAAGTGGTATCTTTATTTGCAGGAAAAAACGAATTCGGAAAGGTCGCTGTCACCATGGAAAACACCCTTCTCTGCATTTCCCTGGCCCTCATCGCGGGGCTCCTGATGACCCGCCCCGCCAAGCGGGTGGGTCTGCCCGCCGTCACCGCCTATCTGGTCACCGGGCTGCTGCTGGGCCCCTACTGCCTGGGGCGGCTGGGCCTGGCGGGGATCGGCTTCCACACCATGGCGGACGTCGCCAGCCTCAGCATCATCCCGGACGCAGCCCTGGGCTTTATCGCCTTTACCATCGGCAATGAGTTCCGCCTCTCCGACCTGCGCAGCATGGGGCGGCAGGCCATCACCGTGGGCATCCTCCAGGCGGTGGTGACCACCATCGTGGTGGACGCCGCCCTCATCGCCCTGCATCTTCTTTTCCCGGCGGCCATCTCCATCCCCTCCGCCATCACCCTGGGGGCCATCGCCGCCGCCACCGCTCCCGCCGCTACCCTGATGGTGGTGCGCCAGTACCGGGCGGAAGGCCCCCTCACCCGGCTGCTGCTGATGGTGGTGGCCATCGACGACGCGGTGGGGCTGGTGCTCTTCTCCGCCTCCTTCGGGGTGGCCCACGCCCTGGAGCAGGGAGGCATCAGCGTCATCACCGTGGTGGTGGAGCCCCTGCTGGAGATCGTCCTCTCCCTTCTGCTGGGGGCTGTGGCCGGCTATATCCTGGATTGGAGCGAGCGGTACTTCCACTCCCGCGGCAACCGCATCTCCGTCTCGGTGGCCTTTGTGCTGCTGACGGTGGGCCTCTCCTCGGTGGAGTTCCGGCTGGGGCCGGTGCACTGCGGCTTCTCTCTCCTGCTGGTGTGCATGATGACCGGCACCGTCTTCTGCAACATCTGCCAGACCTCCGGCGCGCTGATGGAGCGGCTGGACCGGTGGACCACTCCCCTGTCCATCCTCTTTTTCATCCTCTCCGGCGCAGAGCTGGATCTGCAGATCCTGGGGAACCCCATGGTGCTGCTCATCGGCGCGGTGTACATCGCCGCCCGGTCCGCAGGCAAGATCCTGGGGGCGCGGGAGAGCTGCGCCCTTACGGGATGTGAGACGAAGATCCAGAAATACCTGGGCATCACCCTGCTGCCCCAGGCCGGGGTGGCCCTGGGGATGGCCCTCACTGCCGCCAGCCTTTCCGACGGGGCGATGGTGCGCAATGTGGTGCTCTTCTCGGTGCTGGTCTACGAGATGGTGGGCCCCACCCTCACCAAGAACGCCCTGGCCGCCGCCGGGGAGATCCATCCCGACGAGCTGAAGCCGGAGCCGTCCAAGGTCTGAGCTGTTAATGCCAATATGGGCTGCCGCCCATACCCGCCCTCTTTTTCTTCTTGCAAAAGAAGAAAAAGAGGCAAAAAGAAGAATGACGGGGCGCTTCCGGAGTCGCGCCCTAGAAGGACCGGGGTCTCTGCCCCGGTCCTTACCTTTGCTGTTTATCAGCCCTGGTTTGCTGCTGTCAGGGTCAGCTGCCCATTTTGGCAGTCCACCGTCAGGCAGGTGCCGGGGGCCAGGTCCTCGGCGATCATCTTCCGGGCCACCATGGTCTCCACCTGGGATTGCAGGAACCGCTTCAGGGGCCGGGCGCCGTAGATGGGGTCGTAGCCCGCCTCTACGATGTAGTCCCTGGCGGCGGGGGTCATCCTCAGCTCCAGCTGCTTCTCCCGCAGCCGCTTCCGGAGGTCCTCCATCAGCAGCTCCACCACGCCGGTGATCTCCCCCCTGGTGAGGGGCTTATAAAAGACGATCTCATCCAGGCGGTTGAGAAACTCCGGGCGGAAGCTCTGCTTCAGGAGCTGCTCCACCTGGGCGCGGGCGGCAGGGCTGATCTGGCAGTCCTCCCCGATGCCCTCCAGGATGAACTGGCTCCCCAGGTTGGAGGTGAGGATGATGATGGTGTTCTTGAAGTCCACCGTCCGCCCCTGGCTGTCGGTGATGCGGCCGTCGTCCAACACCTGGAGGAGGACGTTGAAGACATCGGGATGGGCCTTTTCGATCTCGTCGAAGAGGACCACGCTGTAGGGATGGCGGCGCACCGCCTCGGTAAGCTGGCCGCCCTCCTCATAGCCCACATATCCCGGAGGCGCCCCGATGAGGCGGCTCACCGAGTATTTCTCCATGTACTCGGACATATCGATGCGGACCATGTTCTTCTCGTCATCGAAGAGGGCCTGGGCCAGGGCTTTGGCCAGCTCGGTCTTGCCCACGCCGGTGGGGCCCAGGAAGAGGAAGGAACCGATGGGGCGTCCGGGGTCCTGGATGCCGGCCCGGCTGCGGAGGATGGCCTCGGTGACCTTCTTCACCGCCTCGTCCTGGCCGATGACCCGCTGGTGGAGGATGTCCTCCATCCGCAGGAGCTTTTCCCGCTCCCCCTCCATCAGGCGGCTCACCGGGATGTGGGTCCAGCGGCCCACGATCTTGGCGATCTCCTCATCGGTGACCTTATCCCGCAGCAGGCGGGCCCCGCCGTTTTCCCGCTGGCTCTCTTCCGCTTTCTCCTCCTCCGCCGCCAGGCGCTTCTGGAGCTCCGGCAGGCGGCCGTATTTCAGCTCGGCGGCCTTGTTGAGGTCGTACTCCCGCTGGGCCTTTTCGATTTCGGCGTTTACCGCCTCCAGCTCCTCCCGCAGCTTCTGCACGCTCTGGATGGCGGTCTTTTCATTCTCCCACCGAGCCTTCATCTCCGCGAACTGGGCCCGCATATCCGCCAGCTCCTTCTGGAGCTCCAGGAGATGCTCCTGGGAGAGCTTGTCGTTTTCCTTTTTGAGGGCGGTCTCTTCGATCTCGTGCTGCATGATGCGGCGGTTGATCTCGTCCAGCTCGGTGGGCATGGAGTCCATCTCGGTGCGGACCATGGCGCAGGATTCGTCGATGAGGTCGATGGCCTTATCCGGCAGGAAGCGGTCGCTGATGTACCGGTCCGAGAGGACGGCGGCGGTGATGAGGGCCTGGTCGGTGATCTTCACCCCGTGGTAGACCTCGTACCGCTCCTTGAGGCCCCGGAGGATGGAGATGGTGTCCTCCACCGTGGGCTCGGAGACCAGCACCGGCTGGAACCGCCGCTCCAGGGCGGCGTCTTTTTCGATGTACTGGCGGTACTCGTTGAGGGTGGTGGCCCCGATGCAGTGGAGCTCCCCGCGGGCCAGCAGGGGCTTCAGAAGATTGCCGGCGTCCATGCTCCCCTCGGTCTTGCCCGCCCCCACGATGGTGTGCAGCTCATCGATAAAGAGGATGATGCGCCCCTCGCTCTTCTTGATCTCGGTGAGGACGGCCTTTAACCGCTCCTCAAACTCCCCCCGGAACTTGGCCCCGGCGATGAGGGCCCCCATATCCAGGCTGAAAATTTTCCGGTCCCGGAGGTTCTGGGGCACATCCCCCGCCACGATGCGCAGGGCCAGCCCCTCGGCGATGGCGGTCTTGCCCACGCCGGGCTCCCCGATGAGGACGGGGTTGTTCTTGGTCTTGCGGCTGAGGATGCGGATGACGTTGCGGATCTCATTGTCCCGGCCGATGACCGGGTCCAGCTTGTGGTTTTTGGCAAGCTCCACCAGGTCCTGGCCGTACTTTGCCAGGACATCATAGGTATCCTCCGGACTGTCGGTGGTGACCCGCTGGTTCCCCCGCACCTCCGCCAGGGCGGAGAGGAACCGGTCCTTGGTGATGCCGTGACCGGAAAGGAGCCGCTTGGTCCCCGATTCCGGGTTCTCCAGCAGGGCCAGGAAGAGGTGCTCCACCGAGACGAAATCGTCCTTCATCCGGTCGGCTTCCTTTTCCGCCTGGATCAGGTCCTGGTCCACCTGCCGGGAGACATAGACCTTCCCCGGCTCCCGCCCGCTGCCGCTGACGGCGGGGAGAGCGGTCATCAGCGCCTTGGCCTCCCGGACAAAGCTCTCGGCATCCACCCCCATGCGGGTGAGGAGCTGGGGGATGAGCCCTCCCTCCTGGGTAAGCAGCGCACAGAGAAGATGGGGCTGCTCGATCTGCATATTTCCCTGCTCCAGGGCAAGGTCCTGGGCCAGCCGGACGGCCTCCAGGGATTTTTGGGTGTACTTTTGCGCGTTCATATCCTTCTGACCTCCTACTATCTAAATCATGAAATTTGGGAATGTCCCTTTGGACAGTTTTTATTGTATCACCAAAATTAGCACTCGTCAATATAGAGTGCTAACAGTTTTCAGATTCTTCACAAATGGAGGAAAGCCTGCCCGATCAGCCCGGCGGCCCCGGTCATCTCCAGCAGCAGAAGGAGGGGCTGCCCGGCGGCATCTCCCTCCCCGGCGGAGAGCGCCCCCGCCAGGGGAAGGCCCGCCAGCACCGCCCCCAGGAGGAAGGCCGTTTCCGCCTCCTGCCCCAGGGACAGGAGCAGCGCCGCCGGGGCAGCCAAAGCGGCAGCGGCGGGGAAGATCCTTCCCAGGCGTCCGGTGCCCGGCGGGAGGGCCAGCCCCAGCAGGAGGAAAGGAAAGGCTCCGCCGGTCAGCAGCCCCATCCCCGTCGGGAAGGTCAAACCTGAAAAATCCAGCAGTCCGGCACAGGCGGCCAGGAGGGCCAGCGCCCCGAAGGAAAGGGCCCCCGCAAGGCAGTTTCCGCCCACAACATCGGAGGTCTCCTCCTTCTCGCCGGGGAAAGGCTCTTCCTCCGGCCGATGGAGGGACACCTCCGCCATCCGGGCACAGATCTCCGCCGAAAGGAGCGCCCCTCCGGTGGAAAGCATCCCCACCGCCCCTATGGCGACCCCCAGCCATCCGTAAAACCCAAAGGCCGCCAGGGAAGCCCCCAGGGGGATCAGCACCGGCCAGAAGGCGGAAAAGCCGGAACCCCGCAGCCGGGCCAGCTTTTCCACCAGCAGCCCCCCGGTGACCCCGCAGACCACCGCGGCGAAGGCGCGGGCGTTTTCCCCCTCCGGCAGGAACCCTCCCAGCACAAAGGCGGCCAGGATCAGCACCACCGCGGCGGCATAGACCCCGGTATCCAGGGCGGACCGGAACTCCCGGTCCCATACCAGCTTTACCGTCAGCACCCCGGCGGCAGAGGCCAGCAGCCCCGCCGCCAGGAGCCCCTGGAGGTAAAGAGCCGCCTCCCCTTCCCCGCCCAGCCAGCGGGCCGAAGCCGCAGCGGAAAGGAGGCTCCCCAGCAGGCCCCCCGCCATGCCAAGGGAGCTGTCCTCCCGGCAGAACAGGGCGGCAAGGCACACCCCCAGGGCCAGGGCGGCAAGGGGCCAGGGGGTGCCGGGGAACAAAAGCCGCAAAAGCTCCGCCGCCAGTACCCCCAGCCCCGCCGTCAGCAGGCCTGTCATCGCCCCGGAGGAAAAGGCCCTCCGGGGGTCCTGTCCTTCTCCGGCGGCGGTCCGGGACCGCCCTCCCTCCAGCCCCTGCAAAAGGCCGTAGGAGATGGCGGCGGAAATCGCGTAAAAAAGACTGACTTCCATCACGGCGCCCTCCCTTCTATGATGGGATAGTATTCCCCCTTCTGCCCGGAAAATGGCAAAGAAAAACAGCCAGGTTTCTCCCCGGCCGTTTTTGCTTATCCGGTGTGGGAAAGCTACAGATACAGGTTCATGATAAGGCCGTCCTGGTACCTGCCGTCCACATGGAAGAACTTGGGGTAGCAGCCGATCTGCGTAAAGCCGAAGCGGCGGCAGAGGCTGGCGGCGGCGGTATCGGTGGCGGAGACGGTGACGCTGAGTACCCGGAGCCTTCCGCCCCTGCGGGCATCCGCGATGAGGTACTCCAGCAGGGCCCGGCCGATGCCCCGGCTGCTGTACTGCCGCAGCACCGAAAGGCCGATCTCCGCCGTGTGGGCGATGGGGGGCCGGTGGCCCGCCCGCAGGTCGGCGGCCCCCACGATGCGGCCCTCCAGCTCCGCGATGAGCAGGCGGTCGCTGCCCCTGGTGCAGGCGCGGATGATCTCCTCCCCGCTGTGGCCGCTCCCCCCCACCGCCTGGGCCCCATAGGAAAGGAAGCTGTTCTCCCCGCCGATGGTGTTTAAGAAGGTGAGGAGGGCCACCGCGTCCTTTGCCGCCGCGGGGCGGATCACCGGCTTTTCCGGAGCCCCGGCGGCGGCCTGCTCCGCCTTGTAGGCATCCTCCGAGGCTTTTCGCAGGTGGTTGCGGATGATCTTGCCGGAGGTGGTCTTCTCCAGGTGGTCCACATACTCCACCACACGGGGGTACTTATAGGGGGCGGTCATCCGCTTGACGTAGTTCTGGATCTCCTTGGTGAGGCGGTCGGAGGGCTCGTATCCCGGTTCCAGGACGATGGTGGCCTTCACCACCTGGCCCCGCATGGGGTCCGGCGCACCGGTGATGGCGCACTCGTGGACCGCCGGGTGGGTGAGCAGCACCGATTCGATCTCGAAGGGGCCGATGCGGTAGGCGGAGCATTTGATGATGTCGTCGTTGCGGCCGATGAACCAATAGTACCCGTCCTCGTCCATCCACATCATGTCCCCGGTGTGGTAGACGTGGCGCTCGTCCTCCGCCGGGACCAGCCGGTCCCCCACCCAATAGCCCCGCAGCAGGCCCTCCGGGTAGTATTTATCCAGGTTTTGCACCACCAGCTCCCCCTCGCCGCCGGGGGCGACGGGCTTGCCGTCCTCCCCGACAAGGGCGATGTCATAGAGGGGGCTGGGCTTGCCCATGGAGCCGGGGCGGGGGTCGAACCAGCCGAAATTCGCCACCAGCACGCTCCCCTCCGACTGGCCGTACCCCTCGTGGATGGTGAGGCCGGTGATCTCCGCAAACTCCCGCGTGATCTCCGGGGAGAGGGGCTCCCCGGCGGTGCAGCAGTGGGTGACGGAGGAAAAGTCCTCCGCCGTCAGACCCTCCCGCATCATAAAGCGGTAAACGGTGCCGGGGACGCAGAGGGTGGTGGGGCGCTTCTCCCGGATCACCCGGATCATCCGGCGGGGATCGAATTTATTGTCCACCTCGTACCCCAGGATGGCGGAGCCGCCGGTCCACTGTCCGTAGATGCACCCCCAGCCGAACTTGGCCCAGCCGGAATCCACCCCGGTGAGGTGGAGGCCGTTGTTCTGCACCTGCTGCCAGTAGCAGGCGGTGACGATATGCCCCAGGGGGTAGGAGTAGTCGTGGCAGACCATCTTCGGCATCCCGGAGGTGCCGGAGGTGAAGTAGATGAGCATCATATCCTGGGCCGTGATGGACCGATCCGCCACAAAGTCGGCGGGGCCCCGCTCCAGGGCGGCGGAATAATCCAGCCAGCCGGGCCGGCCCTCCGGGCAGTTCACCAGGGCTTTTCCGACGAGGCTTTTGCCGCACTTTTCCAGGGCCGCCTCGCACTGGGCAACGATCCAGTCATCCCGGAGGGCGATGAGGAACCGCACCTTGGCGGCGTCCACCCGGTAGGCGATATCCTTGGCGGTGAGCTGGTAGGAGGCGGGGATGACCACCGCCCCGATGCGGTGGAGGGCCACGGCGGTGATCCAGTACTCCCACCGGCGCTTCAGGAGGCACATCACCCGGTCCCCTTTCTTCACCCCCCTGGCCAGCAGCCACTGGGCGGCCCGGCGGGAGAGGAGCGAGACCTCCCGGAAGGTGAGGGTCAGGCTGTTGTCGTGGTCGTCACACCACTCCAGGGCCCGCTTATCCGGCTCTTCCTCCGCCCAGGCATCCACCACATGGGTGGCAAAGTTGAAGTCCGCCGGGCAGTGGAGGCGGTAGTTTTTCTTAAAGTCCTCGTAGGATCCGAATTCGGTCCGGGGAAGGAATCGTTCCAGCATTTTTACCATTCTCCCTTGCTTCTATTTCGTCAAAGGGCAAAATAACAGCGCCCTGTCTGCAACAGGACGCTTCCGTAAACCGGTCACGCGGTACCACCTGATTTCGCCCGGCTTTTCGCCGCGCGCACTCTGCCGGAGCAGAGAGGGCCCTTTTTTGGCGCCGTCTCTCGATTCCGTCCCCCGGATAACGCTGGGGGTCTGCGTCGGAGCCTACTGACGGGAATGCCCGATGTTCGGTCCGCGACTCTGAGGCTACTTCCCCCGGCACCGGACGCGGCGTTCCCAGCAGCAACCGCTCTCTGTGCCCCGGCCCTCCGGGGTACTACTCCTCATCACTGTCTTTGGGTGATGTTTGGAATTTTGTATTATGATAGCACATCCGGCAAAGGGTTGTCAAGACCCCTATTCCCCGGTCCGGACAGGGCGAAATGGGCCCGATTTTTTTGCAAAATTTTTCCTTGGGTATATATTCCGGCATATTCGGCCATAATCTTTGCATAAAATTAGAGGGTAGGGAGGAATCGAATATGAACTATTCTGCTGTGAAAGCTGTTCCCTTATCCGATGCCGTCATCCCGGTGGAGCGGGGCGGGATCCGCCGGAAACTGGCCCAGGTGCGGATGCAGCTGGCCTGCGCAGAGGACCTCTTCAACTGCGCCACCGATGAGGCTGTGCTTGATTCCAGCATTTATCAGCTGAAATCCCTCCAGGTCTACTACAGCTTTCTCATGCGCCAGCTGCGGCAGGAGGAACTGGGCATCCCCGCCCTTGACCCGCCGGGGATGACAGTTCCCTGCCCGGAGCGGCTTGGAGAGGTGGTGGAGACCATGGGGTAGCCGCAAGCCCGGAATGGGCCGGTCTTCTGGTCCTGGGCTTTCTTCTTCTGGTACTGCTGATCCGGATGCGCCGGGCCTTGGGCACTGCCGCCATGTCTGCGGCCATGGGCTTTGCCGCCCTGGGGGCGGTGAACCTCACCGGCCTTGCCACCGGGGTGGCCCTCCCCCTGAATCTCTTCACCGTCCTGGTGACCCTGATGCTGGGGATGCCTGGGGTGGTCTCCATGCTGGTGCTCCAGCTCTTCTGGTAGGGTGCAGACTATACAGACAAAAATACAGCCCAGGCCATTGCGGTCCGGGCTGTATTTGCTTTATCCCTGCATCTCCGGTGGTGGTTCGGAGGAGGTATCCTCCGAGCTGCCGCTCTCCCCTTCGGAGGAGCTCCCGCTGTTTTCCCCGCCGCTTTCGCCCTCTCCCTCCGGGGAGGAGCCGCCGTCGGAGGAGGAGCCGCTGTTCTCCGGCAGAGAGGCCCCCGCGTTGCCCGCCATCTCCGGCACCATCTCGCTGGCCGAGACTCCCTCGCTGGGCACCTCCATGGGGGGCATGGCGTCGCTGCCTGTAAGGAGCGTAGCCCCCGGCAGGTCCTTCACCGCGTAGAGGTACCAGCCGCTGCGATTCTTGTGCATCTCGTAGATCATATATTTCTGGGGCTCCGGCTCCCCGATGTTGCCGTCGGCGTCCAGATCCAGGATGGTGCTGGGGGGGACATAGCCCATCCGCAGCTCCAGGATGTCCCCGCTCACCTTGTTGATCTCCTCCACCTTGGGGGTGGCAAAGCCGGTGATGGTGATGATGGGCACATGGTAGGAGCGGATCTCCTCCTCATAGAGGTAGCTGTCCTGAAGGTTGCCGAAGGAGCGGTGCTCCAGCTTTACATCCGGGCCGAAGAGGCGCTGGGCCGCCACCTCCACATCGCTGGCGGGAATGATCAGCATATTGTTGTCGTCGTATTCATACTGGTCCCGCTTTTCCCCCATGGCGGTGGACCAGATGGCGTACTGGAGAAGGCTGGCGTTATCGATGTTCACCGGGTTCTCAAAGGGCACCGGGTCAAAGATCACCACCGGAAGCAGCATGGTCTCAAACTCCTGCTTCCTCTTGGAATTGTCCAGCAGGTCCTTGGTAGCGCTCAGGCAGAAGCTGGCCACGGTGAAGAAACCCACCAGGCAGAGGATGATGAATACCCCGCCGATGGGCGCGGCGTAACGGTTGCGCCTGCCGGAGTGAAAGACGGATCGATTCATAGACGTGTCTCCTCCCTGTTTATCGGATCTGGCCGCTGCCCAGGACGATGTACTTTGTGGTGGTCATCTCCAGGAGGCCCAGGGGGCCCCTGGCGTGGAGCTTCTGGGTAGAGATGCCCATCTCCGCCCCCAGGCCGAACTGCCCCCCGTCGGTGAAGCGGGTGGATGCGTTGACATACACCGCCGCCGCGTCCACCTGCCGGGTAAAGAGCCGGCTGTGGCCGTAATCGCTGGTGACGATGGCCTCGCTGTGGCCGGTGGAGTACCTGCGGATATGCTCGATGGCCTCCCCGATGGAATCCACCACCCGCACCGCCAGGATATAATCGTTAAACTCGGCGGCATAGTCCTCCTCCGAGGCGGGAGCAATGCACTCCCCCAGGATGCGCCGGGTCTCCGGACAGCCCCGCAGCCGGACGCCGTACCGGTCCAGGGCGGCCTTTGCCATGGGCAGGAACTTTTTTGCCACGTCCCGGTGGACCAGCAGCGTCTCGGCGGCGTTGCAGACCGAGGGGCGGCTGCACTTGGCGTTTTCGATGATGCGCACCCCCATCTCCAGGTCGCAGGGGCTGTCCACATAAACATGGCAGTTCCCCACCCCGGTCTGGATGACGGGGACGGTGGACTGCTCCACCACCGCCCGGATGAGGCCCGCCCCGCCCCTGGGGATCAGCACGTCGATGAGGCCGTTGGCCCGCATCATCTCCTGGGCGCTCTCCCGGCCGGTGTCCTCCACCAGCCGGACAGCGCCGGCGGGGAGCCCCGTTTTTTCCAGCGCCCGGCCCATCACCTCCGCCAGGGCCAGGTTGGTCCCGATGGCCTCCTTGCCGCCCCGGAGGATGCAGGCGTTGCCGGATTTTACACAGAGGGCGGCGGCGTCCACCGTCACGTTGGGCCGGGCCTCGTAGATGATGCCCACCACCCCCAGGGGGACCCGGACGCGGGTGATGGAAAGGCCGTTGGGCCGCACCGTGCCCTTATCCACCTGTCCCACCGGGTCCGGCAGGGCGATGACCGCCTCTACCCCTTTGGCGATCTCTTCGATGCGCGTTTCGTCAAGGGCCAGCCGGTCCTGCATCGCCTTGCTCATCCCGCTTTGGACCGCGTTTGCAAGGTCCCGGCGGTTGGCTTCCAGGATCCTCCCGGCCTGCTCCCGCAGGGCGGCGGCGATGGCGGCAAGGCCCCGGTCCTTTTCCTCGGAGCTGGCCAGCGCCAGGTCCCCGGCAGCCTTCTTCGCCTCTCTCCCCATTTCCTCAAGAGTTTTCATTGCCATCGTCCCTTCCGATGAAGTGGGTCCCCACTGCCTCTCCTTCCAGGAGGTCGTAGAGGATGTCCGGATCCTTGCCGCTGATGATGTACATATCCGCCCCGGCGGCCATGGCGATGCGTCCGGCGGTGAGCTTGGTGAGCATCCCCCCGGTGCCCCGGCTGGAGCCCGCTCCGCTGGCGGTGCGCATCAGGGCGTCATCGATGGCCCGCACCTCCGGCACCAGGACGGCGGCGGCGTTTTTGGACGGGTCGGCGGTGTAAAGCCCTTCAATATCGCTGAGGATGATGAGGGCATCCGCCTGGACGATCTGGGCCACGATGGCGGAGAGGGTATCGTTGTCCCCCACCCGGATCTCATCGGTGGCAACGGTGTCGTTTTCGTTCACCACCGGGATGGCCCCCATGCCGAAGAGGGATTCAAAGGTATTGCGGATATTCTGCCGGCTCTCCGGATCGTCCAGGCTGTACCGGGTCAGCAGCACCTGGCCTACGGTGTGGTTGTATTCGGAAAAATACTTATCGTACAGGTACATCAGCTCGCACTGGCCCACCGCGGCGGCGGCCTGTTTGCCGGGGATGGTCTCCGGACGCTCCCGCAGCCCCAGCTTCCCCATCCCCACGCCGATGGCCCCGGAGGACACCAGCACCAGCTCCCGGTCGGTGTTCTTAATATCCGCAAGGACCTTCACCAGCTTCTCCATCAGGCGGATGTTGATATGTCCGCTGGGATGGGTGAGGGTGGAGGTCCCCACCTTAATGATGATGCGCTTTGCTTCTCTCGCAGTACTCACTTTTTCTCCTCCGCCTCTTCCTGGGGGCGCTATTTCTCCGGTTCGGCTTCCGCTTCCGGCAAGGTCTCTTTCTTCACCAAGAGCTTTGTCACCTTTTGGTCATCCATCTCCCGGACGGTGACGGTGAGCTGGCCGTAGGTAAAGGATTCATCCACCTCCGGGATGTGCTCCAGCATCTCCAGCGCCCATCCGTTCATGGTATTAAAGTCGCTTTCAAATCCCCTGGGGGTATAGCCTATGCGGTCGAAGAACTCCTCGATGTTCATATCGCCGCTCACTTCCCAGGTGTTCTCCCCCACCTCCAGCAGGTCGGTGGTGATCTCCTCGTCCTCGTCCCAGATCTCCCCCACCAGCTCCTCCAGGAGGTCCTCCATGGTGACGATGCCCAGGGTGCCGCCGTAGTCATCGATGACCACGGCGATGTGGTTCTTCTTGCGCTGGAATTCCCCCAGCAGGCGGGAGATCTTCATGGTGCGGTGGATGAACACCGGCTTGCTCATCAAGTTTCTAAGGCGCACCGGGCGCCCCTGGATGATCCGCATCAGGATCTCCCTGGACTGGACCACCCCCACGATATTGTCGATGGTCCCCTCGTAGACCGGGATGCGGGAGAACTTCTTGCCGGTGACGGTCCGGACGATCTCCTCCTGCTCCTCCTCAATATCCAGGGCGGTGAGGTTCACGCGGGGGGTCAGCACCTCCTGGACTGTGGTCTCGTCAAACTCCAGGGCGGACTGCACCAGGTCCTTCTCCTGCTCCTCCAGGACCCCTTCCTCCTGGATGGCCCCCACCATATACATCAGCTCCTGCTCGGTGATGCTGGGGGCCTTTTCCCCCTCCTCCCGCTTGCCGAAGGCCCCCCGCAGCCAGATGAAGAAGGTGCCCAGGGGGTAAAAGAGGAAGGAGCAGAAGCTGAGGGGCTGGGCGACGGCCAGCACCAGCCGCTCGCTGTTCTCCTTGGCCCAGCTCTTGGGGAGGATCTCCCCGAAGGTGAGGATGAGCAGGGTAGCCGCGCCGGTGGCGATGGCCACCCCGGCATTGCCGAAAAGCTCGGTTGCCATCACCGTCGTGAGGGACGACAGAGCGATGTTCACCAGGTTGTTGCCGATGAGGATGGTGGAAAGGGTGCGGTCGTAGTTTTCCGCCAGCCGCACCGCGGAAGCCGCCTTCCGGTTCCCTTCCTCCGCCATGTTCCGCATACGGATCATGTTCACCGAGGTAAAGGAGGTCTCGCTGGCGGAGAAGAAGGCGGAAAGGGCCAGCAGAAGCAGCATAGAGCCATATAAAAGGCCTGGACTGTCCAAGAAAAAACCAACTCCTAATTTGTATGTCAGAACGCTTCTTTGAGCGTGCAATTTTTATTTTATCAAAAAAAAGGGGATACCACAAGGGATTTGGCCGTTTGTTCAGGAACTGTTTACAGCCGCCGGGATACGAAAGGGCAGGCAGGGCTTATTCCCCTGCCCGCGCGCAGTCTAGTTTTCCGCCGCCGGGCGCAGCCTCCCCCGCAGGCGGACCCTCCGGGCCGCAGCCACCCGGAACCGGGGGTTTTCCGCCGCCGCATCGGCCAGTGTCTGCCAGAGGGCCCTGCCGAAGGGGGTGCTCAGCAGGGCCGGGCGGTCCTTCACCACCAGGCGCACCTCCCCACACTCCCAAAGGCAGTCGCAGAGGGCGTCCAGGTTCCTGCCCCACCACTCCGGCAGCTTCAGCTTTGTTTCCAGCGCCGCCAGGGCGGCGGCCCGCTCGGCGCACACCGCGCCGTCCAGCATCACATTACGCATCTTCATGGCTCTCCGTACAGCAGTTCAAAGGTGTTGTAGTGGTCGCCGGTGTAATACACCAGGCCGTCGTTTGAGAAAACGATCCGCTTCGCGCCGCGGGAATCCTTCCCCACGGTGTCGATGTCGCACTCGGTATACTGGCGGCCCTGGGCGCTGGGCAGCAGCCCCTCCCGGTTGCCGAAGCGGTCCCCGCCGATGGCAGTGCCCTCCCCGGTGTACCGCTCCACGCCGCCTCCCTGCCAGCCCTTCTTCTGGGCCTGCTTTTTGGTGACGTAGTTTTCCGGCAGGTGGTCATACAGGTGGATGTACAGCGCCACCTCGTCCTTGGTGTGGTACCAGCCGTCCTCCGGGAGCTCCGGTTCCTCGTCCTCCGGCTCTTCGCTTTCCCCTTCTGCCGGTTCGGCATCCGGAGCGGGCGGTGGGGCTGTTTGGCTCTCCTCCTCCCCGCCGGATCCCGATCCCGGAGCCGGCGCTTCTTCCTCCGGCGCCTCGCTTTCCCCGCCGGGGCCTGCCTCCGGTGCGGAGGACAGGGACACCCCGCCGGAGGAGGGCGGCGCGGCGCTGCCCGGCCGCTCCGGGGCGGGGCCGCCGCAGGCGGCGAGGAAAACCGTCACCGCCAGGGCCAGGGCCAGCCATTTTGTGATCTCTCGTTTCATCGGTCGTCATTCCCTCCCGGCGGCGAGCCGCCACAGTCTATTTCCGGTCATGTTCTCTTGCTCCAAAAGGAGGGACAGAAGGAAAGCCCCCCTGCCCCTCGCTATGACCGCTAAACTTTTGGTGTGTTTTCTCCTCAGGAGCGGTTGCGCTTGGCCATGGCGGCCAGGGCATCCCGTCTGGAGAGGTTGATACGGCCCTGCTGGTCGATCTCGGTGACCATCACCAGGATCTCGTCGCCGGGGGCCACCACGTCCTCCACCTTCTCCACCCGGCGCTCGTCCAGCTTGGAGATGTGGACCAGGCCCTCCTTGCCGGGGGCGATCTCCACAAAGGCGCCGAAGTTCATCAGCCGGGTGACCACGCCCTTGTAGATGGCGCCGATCTCCGGGTCGTTGACGATGGTCTCGATGACGGTAACGGCGCGGCGGGCGTCATCAATATCGATGGAGGAGACGAAAACGTGGCCGTCGTCCTCGATGTCGATCTTCACGTTGCACTCGGCGCAGATCTTCTGGATGACCTTGCCGCCGGAGCCGATGACCTCCCGGATCTTGTCCGGGTCGATCTTCAGGGTGAGCATCTTGGGGGCGTACTTGGAGAGCTCCGGACGGGGGGCGGGGATGGCCTTCAGGATGATCTCATCCAGGATATAGTCGCGGGCGGCGTGGGTCTTTTTGAAGGCCTCGGCGATGATCTCCGGGGTCAGACCGTCGATCTTCAGATCCATCTGGATGGCGGTGATGCCCTTGTGGGTGCCGCCCACCTTGAAGTCCATATCCCCGAAGAAGTCCTCCAGGCCCTGGATGTCCACCATGGTCTTCCAGGAGCCGTCCTCGGCGGTGATGAGGCCGCAGGAGATGCCGGCCACCGGGGCCTTGATGGGGACGCCGGCATCCATCAGCGCCAGGGTGGAGCCGCAGATGGAGCCCTGGGAGGTGGAGCCGTTACTGGACAGCACCTCGGAGACCAGGCGCAGGGAGTAGGGGAACTCCTCCACCGAGGGGAGCACCGGCTCCAGGGCCCGCTCCGCCAGGGCGCCGTGGCCGATCTCCCGGCGGCCGGGGCCGCGGCTGGGGCGGGTCTCCCCCACCGAGTAGGAGGGGAAGTTGTACTGGTGCATATACCGCTTGGTGGTCTCGCCGTCGATGCCGTCCAGCAGCTGGGATTCCTTGATGGTGCCCAGGGTGGCGATGGTGAGTACCTGGGTCTGGCCGCGGGTGAACATACCGGAGCCGTGGACGCGGGGGATGATGCCCACTTCGGCGGCCAGGGGACGGATCTCGTCCATCTTGCGGCCGTCCACCCGCTTGCCCTCCTCCAGCAGCCACCGGCGGACGATGAACTTCTGGAGCTTATACAGGCACTCCTCGATGACCGCGGGGCGCTCGTTTTCCGGGTCGAACTTCTGGTGGATGTCCTCCGCGATGGGCTGGAGGTTCTGGTCCCGGAGGTTCTTGTCATCGGTATCCAGGGCGGCCATCACCCGCTCCTCGGCGAATTCCTTCACCGCCTCAAAGAGCTCGTGGTCCACCTCCTGGGATTCAAAGGTGAATTTGGGCTTGCCGATCTCCGCCTGGACCCCCTTGATGAACTCCACCATCTTCTGGACCTCGGCAAAGCCCTTCATGATGGCCTCCAGCATCACGTCGTCGGCCACCTCTTTGGCTCCCGCCTCGATCATGCAGACCTTCTTATCGGTACCGGCCACGGTGAGGGTCAGGTCGCTCTGGGCCCGCTGCTCGGCGGTGGGGGTCAGGACGATCTCCCCGTCCACCAGGCCCACGTTGATGCCGGCGATGGGGCCGTTCCAGGGGATGTCCGAGATGGAGAGGGCAAAGGAGGCACCGATCATGCCGGCGATCTCCGGCTGGCAGTCGGGATCGACGGAAAGGACGGTCATCACCACGGTGACATCGTTGCGCATATCCTTGGGGAAGAGGGGGCGGATGGGCCGGTCCACCACGCGGGAGGAGAGGATGGCCTTATCCGAGGGGCGGCCCTCCCGCTTGAGGAAGGAGCCGGGGATCTTGCCCACCGAGTAGAGCTTTTCCTCAAAGTCCACCGAGAGGGGCAGAAAGTCGATGCCGTCGCGGGGCTTCTTGGAGGCGGTGGCATTCACCAGCACGGTGGTCTCGCCGTACCGCACCAGCACGGAGCCCCCGGCCAGGCAGCACATCTTGCCGGTCTCGAAGGTGATCTTCCTGCCGGCAAACTCGGTCTCAAATACACGGTAATTTTCAAACATAGCGTTCCTCCAAAGCATTTTGGCCCCCTCCCCAGCGGGAGGAGAAGGCGCGTCCCTCTTTGGCGGCCGGTCCGGTATAGCAATGGCTCCATGGGGCGAAGCGCTTTCGTCCCATCGAGCAACTGCTAAACCACCACCTTTCGCCAAAGAACGTACGGTTTTGCCCGATCCGGGCGGTCCCTGAGAGGGCTCCGATACACCGAAGGAAGGCAGGCAGCCCCAGGCCACCTGCCTTCCGGCAGCTCTTATTTGCGCAGGCCCAGCCGGGCGATGATGGCGCGGTACCGCTCGATGTCCTTCTTCTGGAGGTAGGCCAGGAGGTTTCTCCGGTGGCCGACCATCTTCAGAAGGCCGCGGCGGGAGTGATGATCCTTCTTGTGGACCTTCAGGTGCTCGGTGAGCTCGTTGATGCGGCGGGTGAGTACGGCGATCTGCACCTCCGGGGAACCGGTGTCCCCCTCGTGGGTGGCGTACTCCTTCATGATGGCATTTTTCTCTTCCTTGAGCAGCATAGTTTCTTCACCTCATTATAGAAATTCACCTGCTTCTCAGCAAGGGGCGCAAGGCGGCGCCCGCTGAACGGGCCCTGATCCCCCAAGCCGGGGAGCGGTCGCTTGGGCTGCCCCTCCCCAAAAGCCGGGGCGGACAGCGAATGTATTATAGCACAGTTTTACCGGGGTGTAAAGAGGGAAACCGAGGATTTTTGCGGAAGGAGGCTTTCCCCTGCCGCCGGAGGACCGGTCCTACCGGCTCAGGGACTCCTCCTGGAGCTTATCAAAGGCGGCCATGCACTCATCCACCGTGGCGCCTCCCAGCAGCTCCCGGACGATAAGGCAGGTGTTCCCCCACTGCTCCACCTTCATCCCGGCGTTGGAGCCCAGGACATAGACATTTTCCTCGATCCGGGCATTCAGCGGCTTCAGGGCGGGGACACAGTCCGCCTTTACATTCTTGGAGGAGGAAATGACCCGGTTCACCTCGGTGTAGAGCTGGAGAGCCTCATCCGAGAGGATGACATCCAGCGTAGCCATGGCATCCTCCGCGTGCTCGCTGTTCACGCCCACCGCCAGGCCCGTTGTGGGCATCACCGGCATCTGGCCCCGGCTGCTGGGCAGGCCGATCACCTGCATCTCAAAATCCGTGGCGCCATAGGCGGTCTCGGTATTGGCGGCCCCCCAGTAGGCCATGACGATGGGGGTCTTTTGGGCCAGGAAATCCGGCCCCTCCCCTTCGATGGCTTCGCTGACCAGGGCTTTTTCCGCGTCGATATACCCTTTGTCGATCATCTCCTGAAGGAACTCGAACCCAGGGCGCATATAGTCGCTGTATTTCTTTTCGCCGCTGTTCAGGGCCGCGATCTCCTCCGCGGTGTTCCCGCCGTTGTACAGGTCGGCATAGGCCTGGGCCAGCACGAAGATCTCCAGCCACCAGCGGTTGGCCCCCACCGGTGTTTCGATGCCGTTTTGTTGGAACACCTCGCAGCAGTTCAAAAACTCCTCCGGGGTGTTGGGCAGCTCCAGGCCGTACCGGTCAAACATATCCTTGTTGACGAAGAGGCCGTAGGCCACCATCTCCTGGGGGATGGCCACCAGCTTGCCGTCCACCGTGTTGGCCACCCGCACGATGTCCCGCAGGTTCTTTGCGCATTCCAGACCGGAGAGGTCCATGAGCCGCCCTTCTTCCCCCAGCGTCTGGATGACATCCGGGTTCAGCAGGTAGATGTCGTCCATATCGCTGCGCGCCCGGCTCAGGGATACGTCATCGTAGGTCTTATCCTGGTAGTTTTCCGCCGTGTAGGTCCGGTAGGCCACCGAGACCCCCAGCTCTTCCTCCGCCATGGCAATGGTCCTGTCAAAGGCGCTCCGGGCCACATTCTCCACATTGGGGTTCGTCTTTTCCATGGGGCTGAAAAGGTTCACCACCCGCTCCGGCTTTTGCTCCTGCCGGACAAGGTTCTTGCTCCCCCCCTGATCGCCTCCGCAGGAGGCCATCCCAAGGGCCATGGCCGCCGCGAGGCAGGCCGCCGCCAGTCGTTTTACCGGATTCATATTGTCTCCTTCCCCTTCACACATTGCCGGATCACTTTTTTCAGCAGCTCAATATCGATGGGCTTCGCCACATGGGCGTCCATCCCCGCCTCCAGGGCGGCCCGCTCGTCCTCCGCGAAGGCGTTGGCCGTCATGGCGATGATGGGGATCTTCCCGGCGTCCTCCCGGTCCATCTTCCGGATGGCCCGCGCGGCGTCGTGGCCGTTCATCACCGGCATCTGCACATCCATCAGGATGGCATCGAAGGTGCCGGGGCCGGCCTCCCGGAACCGCTCCAGAGCCTGCTGGCCGTTTTCCGCGATCACGCAGCCGGCTCCCTCGATCCCCAGGATCTCCTCCAAGATCTCCGCGTTGATCTCGTTGTCCTCCGCCGCCAGGAAGCGCATCCCCGCGATGCTGTTCTGCTCCGCCGGCTCCGGGAGGGCCTCCTCCGGGCCGGCTTTCAGCTCCCGCACCTTTTCCTGGAGGGCGGAAACGAAAAAGGGCTTTAGAAGGATGCCTGTGTTCCCCATCCGCAGAACTTCCTCCGCCCCCTGGGGGTCCTCCTCCGCCAGCAGGATGAGGGGGCTCCCCTGGGGAAGGGCCCGGCGCAGCGCTTTGGCTTCGGAAAGGCTGTCCCCCGGCTGATCCCAGTCCAAAAGGGCCAGCTGGCAGGCCGCCCCGCCCTCCAGCAGCCGGAGGGCTTCCTCTGTGCCGGGGACCGTCACGGTCCGCACCCCCGATTCGTCCATCAGCGCCCGGATATTTTCCCCGGCCTCCTGGGAGGGTTCCACCACCAGCGTTTCCGTGATGCCGTTCTTTTCCCAGAAGGCGCGGTAGATCTGCTCCTCCGGGACACGGAACTCCAGCTCCACCCGGAAGAGGCTGCCTTTGTCCACCTGGCTGGAAACATCGATGGTCCCGCCCATCAGTTCCACGATGCTCTTGGTGATGGCCATGCCCAGGCCGGTGCCCTGCACCTTGTTGGTGGTGCTGTTTTCTGCCCGCGTAAAGGCGTCAAAGATGGTGGTGAGGTACTCCGGCGTCATGCCGTACCCGTTGTCCTCCACCTCGATGCGGATGCGCTCATACTGGCTGGAGCGCTGCTTCTGGCCGATGATGCGGAACCAGATGCTCCCCCCTTCCGGAGTGTACTTGACGGCGTTGGAAAGGAGGTTGATGAGGATCTGGTTCACCCGTGTCTCGTCCCCGATCAGGTACTCGTGGCGGATGCCGGTGACATCCACGTGGAAGCTCTGGCCCTTGGCCTTGGCCATAGGCTGGATGATGGCATCCACCGAGGCGATCAGCCCGCTGAGGGTGAATTTTTCGTAGCTCAGCACCACCTTGCCGCTTTCGATCTTGGAAACATCCAGAATATCGTTGATAAGGCTGAGAAGATGCCGCCCGGAGGCCGTGATCTTTTTGGTATATTCCCGCACCTTGGCCGGGTTTTCCGCGTCCCTGGCCAGCAGGGTGGTAAAGCCCAGCACGGCGTTCATGGGGGTGCGGATGTCGTGGGACATATTGGAGAGGAAGGTGGTCTTGGATTCGCTTGCCACCTGGGCGGCCTGCAGGGCCTCCGCCAGCTGCCGGTTGTGGACCTCCCGTTCCGCCTCCCGCTCCCGGCGGAGCCTGTTCTGCTGCCGCTGGCTGAAGTAGTACAGGGTGCAGCACAGGAAGAAGGCCACCAGCATCACCACGATGACGAAGAAGATATTCTGGTTCACCGTGCGCCCTTCCTGCTGGATCGCCTCAATGGGCACATACCCCACCAGGAAGATGGTCCCGTCATTTACGGCCCACATATAACTGAGGGCTTTTTCGCCGCGGATGTTGTGCTCAAAGAGGATGTTCCGGCTCTCCTCCAGGCAGATGTCGATCTCCTGCCGCAGCGCCGGCTCTTTAATATCGTTGGCGCGGTAGAAGTCATCCAGGTTCAGATGCCCCGCGCTGCGCATCCCCATCCCCTTGGGCTTGAGGACGAACCGTTCGCTCTCCGCGTCCATAATGTACAGAGTGGCCTGCTTATTATAGAACCCGTCGGGAAGGGAGCGGTCCAGGGAATCATAGACATACTCCACGTAGAGGGAGGCGATCTCCCGGCCGTCCTGTGTCACCGGGGACTTGATGGTGTAGGCCCAGTCCCCCATATAATTCACATAGGACTGGGAGACCGGCAGGCCCGCCACCGTTCCGCCGGCGGAAAAATCCAGCCCCGCCTCGGAAAATGCCTCCCCGGTATTGGAAACGCCCTCGGTCTTCCCTTCCATGATGAGGGATATTTTTACCATCGTCCGGTTCTTTTCGTAGGCATAGATGTATTCCTCCGGGTCTTCCGCCTTGGCGACCTCCTGGGCCACCAGGGACTGGAACTCCGCCTCGTTTTTCAGGATCGCCTCAATGGTAGAGCGGATCAGGTCCAGGCTCTCGCTCAGATTCTGGATAGCGGAGTTGGACATTTCCTGGGAGATCCTTTGGGAGACCATGAAGACTACGACTCCAAGAACACAAAAAACCAATATGATTGAAAAAAGCAGCGGAAGCCCCCTGTTCTTCTCGCCTCTTCGGGACTTATCTTTTAACCCTAAGTTTTCCATGCTGCTGTATCTCCTTCATGGCCTTCGGTTCAAAAGAGAAACGAAATTGCATAAAATCGGATGCTATATTATATCACCGCGCCCAATTAAGTGTCAAGAAAAAGTCAGACAGGGCCTCCGAACGTCAAAATATTTGCTTTTACGAGTGTGGAGCATATAGTTCCGCCTCTTTCTCATTTTTTCGCCAAAACCGGCGGTATGCCTCCTGGGTGTAAACCTCCTACATTGGTAAAATTTTCCTAAGAACCTATTTAAGGAGGCATACCTATGCGAAAGTTCAAATCCCTGCTCAAGCCCTATCTTCGCAAGATCCTGTACGATTCCCGGAAGGAGGCGAAAATTTCTCAGGAACAGATGGTCGCGTTTCTCCGCCTTTCCCCGCGCTCCTATGGCGACCTGGAACGGGGAAAGAGCGGCTTTTCCGCCGTCACTCTGATCTTTTTCCTGGCGATGCTCCCCAACGATATGATGGTCCGCACGGTGCGGGGGTTCTTCCTGCTCATGCTGGACTCGGAGGAAAAGGAGGTGGTCTGAGGACCCTGCCGGGAAGAGACGCAAGGGGGCCCCGCCAAAAGGCGGGGCCCCCCTCTTTCTTTGCAGGAAATCTTGCCGAACCACGGCGGATATGGTAAAATTATAGATGGCACTGCCAGTAACGATAGGCGGTTGGCCCCCCGGAAATTTTCCCTATGGCAAATTCCCGGAGGGATATAAACTTTTTGTCCCCCTCCGGAAACCCGGAAAGGGGGGAGCGCAATGGTTACATATGGTGAACTGTTTCAGTTTTGCCTGGTCATCATCGGCGTTATCAGCATATGTCTCACATTTGCTGGCAAAAAGAAATAACCGCCCTGGCCCAAACTAGTGCGGCTATTTCTTTAGCAACATTAGGGGGCTGACCGTCTACCGGCAGTGCCTCCTTATGCCTATATTATAGCAGGTCTTTTCCCAAATTGCAAGCATCTTGTTCCACAGGCACAAAAGGGGCCCCGCCATAAGGCGGGGCCCCCTTGCCTGCACCCCCTGCGGGGCGCGTTTTGTAAGAACTTGGGACAAACTACGCCGCTTACTGCAGGAGCTGCAGGACGGACTGGGGCTGCTGGTTGGCCTGGGCCAGCATGGCCTGGGCGGACTGCACCAGCACGTTCATCTTGGTGTAGTTCATCATTTCCTTCGCC